>NZ_JBEYEU010000002.1:0-482140 GCF_040634035.1 Micromonospora sp. NPDC007220
GGGGTGGTGGGGGCGGCGAGGGCGGTGGTGACGGGGCCGGCGATGGCGCCGCCGGTGAAGGCGAGCCCGGCAGCGGTCAGAGCGGTCTTACGCAGGATGTCGGTACGCATGATGGCAGCACCTTTCGATCGGGGGTACGCGGACGCGCGGGGGAGCGGCGTGCCGCGAGGGGGAAGTCAGAACGGATCGCTCCGGCGGTGGGGGACCTGCTCGGGCGTCCGGGATGTCTCAACGACCCGGGTCGGCCAGTCATTCCGCCGGCCGGTCGGGCCACCGTGGCGCGGGGGAGGCGCCGTGGGTATGCCATGTTCAACGACCCGCACCGGCCCACGATTCCGCCGCTGAGGTGGCGCCGGCCACGGGACGCACCGGACGGCGACGGACATCCAGGCACGGACTCCGACACCGCGAAGCGGACAAAACTCCCACGACTCCGCAGCCCGCCGCAGCCCGCCGCAGCCCGCCGCAGCCCGTTGCAGTCCGCCGCCGTCGGTCGTCGGGTGCAGCATGGGGCGGCGAGCGCGCTGTCGAGCTGATGTCGTAAACGACTCACGCTGCCCCGACGGCACGAACCGCGACTTCTTTCCGCGCCCAATCCCCACGCCTCTCCGGCCCGGGACTGACGGCACCGCTGAATCGTCTACGACATCAGCTCGACAGCGCCCCGAGGAGCGCATCCGTGCCGCCTGTCCGCGTGCCCGCCAGCAACGGGCACCCCGGCAACCGGCGGTACGTGCCCTGCGTGACGCGTCAGGCGAAACCGCCCTGACCCCGAGATCGAGAGGCATCCGCGACGGCGATGGCGACGGCACCCGTGACCGTCACGGCACCCGTGACCGCCACGGTGACCGCGACCGCGACGGCAGCGGCGACCGCCACCGCCCCGTCCCTGCGCCGGGCACGGCGGGCCACACCCCGTCGGTGCCCACTCTCGCGTCCGTCCGCTGGGCTTCTACCGGAGATCTTGGTTAGAAACCGCCCCTCCAGGGGCCATCTCGTACCAAGATCTCCACCGTTGATCCGTTGATCCGTTGATCCGTTGATCCGTTGATCCGTGGACCTGGGTGACCCGTGAACCCGGGTGATCCGGTAACCGGGGTGAGCCAGGTGACCCGGTGACGACCGCGATGGCGGCGGCGACCGCCACCGCGGCGGGGATGGGGGCGTCGGGCGCGGGCGTCAGGCGGACGGGCCTGGCGCGGAGGCCTCCTCGGGGTTGGTTTGGATGGGGGCCGCCGTGCGCGGCCCGGTGGGAGTTGGTTGGTCGGTCTGGGTGGGGATCGTCGTGTGTGGCGCGGTGGGAGTCGGGTGAGCGGCCTGGGTGGGGATCGCCGCCTGCCGCTTGGCGGGAGCTGGCCGCTCGGCGGGCCAGGGGATCTCGGGTGAGCGGTGGAAGGCCATGCCGGCCTCGGCCCAGCGCGGGCCGTGCCCTGCCAGCCGGTCGCGGAACCCGGCCCAGTCGTGCGTCGCGCGGGGCGACCAGCCCAGCTCGGCGATCGCGGGCAGGCGCGGGAAGAGCATGAACTCGACCTCGGCCCGCGAGGTGACCGACTCGGTCCACAGCGGCGCCTCCACGCCCAGCACCGCGTCGGCCGGCACGCCGGCCACGTGGGTGCCGGGATCCCAGTCGTACGCCCGCCGCACGTCGATCAGGCCGGCCCAGTCGTGCCCGATGGGGGTGTCCGGGGCGTACTTCATGTCGAGGTAGGCGTGGTTGCCGGGGGAGAGGACGAGTCGCGCGCCCCGGTGGACGGCGTCCGCCGTGACCGGGTCCTCGCCCTTGGTGCCCCACCACTGGAGCACCCGTCCCTCGGCGTGCGCGACGGGCGCGATCTGGTGCCAGCCCACCACCGTCTTGCCGGTTGCGGCGACGATGCGCTGGGTCCGCTCGACGAAGGCCGCGTACGCGTCGGGACGTACCTTGAACGCCTCGTCGCCCCCGATGTGCAGCCACGGCCCGGCGGTGAGCGCCGCGATCTCGCCCAGCACGTCGGCGACGAACTCGTACGTCCGCTCGTTGGTGGGGTCGACGTAGCTGAAGCCGACCTCGGTGCCGGTGTACGGCGGCGGCGCGGTGCCGTCCGGGGCCAGCTCGCCGTACGCGGTCAGCGCGGCGTTGGTGTGCCCCGGCAGGTCGATCTCCGGCACCACGGTGACGTGCCGCTCGGCGGCGTAGGCGACGATCCGCCGGTAGTCGTCGCGCGTGTAGTGCCCGCCCGGGCCGCCGCCCACCTCGACCGCCCCGCCGACCTCCGCGAGCCGGGGCCAGGAGTCGATCGCGATCCGCCAGCCCTGGTCGTCGGTGAGGTGCAGGTGCAGGTGGTTGAGCTTGTAGCGGGCCAGGTGGTCGATCACCCGCAGCACGTCCGGTACGCCGAAGAAGTGCCGGGCCACGTCGAGCATCGCCCCCCGGTAGGGGAAGCGGGGCCGGTCGGTGATCGAACCGCCGGGCAGCGCCCAGTGCTCGGCTACCGGCACCGGGCTCTCGATGGCGGCGGGCAGGAGCTGCCGCAGCGTCTGCACGCCGTGGAAGAGCCCGGCCGGGGTGGCGGCCTCGATCCGTACGCCGTCGGGCGTCACGTCGAGCCGGTAGCCCTCCGGGCCGAGGTCGGCGGAGGCGGCCAGCGTCAGGGTGATGCCGCCGGCCGGCTCCGGTCGGGTGGCGTCGGTCACCGGCAGCGGGTAGCCGGTGGCCGGCCGGAGCAGGGCGGCCAGCTGACCGGCGACGGCGCGGGCGTCGTCGTCGCCGTTCACCCGGATCGCCGCGTCGGGAGTGAGGACGAAGTCGGCGCCCAGCGCCGGCGCGACCCGCTCCGGGGCGGGCACGACGTCGCCCAGCCGGACCCGGGCCGGCGTGACGGGCAGGTCGTCGGCGGTCCCGGGCGGCGGGGTGAGCAGGTCGTCGGCGGCCCGGGTCGCCGCCCGGGCCAGCTCGGCGGCGGCCGGTTCGTGGATCGGTAGGGCGCGGTGGCCGGGCTCCCGCTCGTCCACCCCGGCGGCGCGGGACGGGTCGAGCGGCTCCGGGGCGGCGGTGGGAACGGCTGGCACGGCGTCGGCTCCGAGGGGTGTATTTGCGGCGGTTATGGCAAAGGTGAGGTTCACCGAAAAGCGTGCGGCCAAGAATACGAGGCGGAGCCGGAAATGCGTGATCGTGCGCGTGGAAGCGTTCCCAAAAACCGGTACGAACGCGGATAGTCGTGATAGCTGTGCCTATTGTCACCGAACGGTCCCGGGCCACGCGAAGTTCGCTTAGCCTTCGCCCACCGGCCGGCTCGGCACCGGGATTGCCGGTGGTCCGTCCCGGGGTATGAGAGCGACTGAACCTTCGTTAAGTGTCGGACCGGCGCGCGTGGGAGGGCTCTGGTGGCAAAGCAGGAGACGGTGGAACACAAGTACGTGTACGCCTTCGCCGAGGGCAACAAGGATCTCAAGGAACTGCTCGGTGGCAAGGGGGCCAACCTGGCCGAGATGACCAATCTCGGCCTGCCGGTCCCACCGGGCTTCACGATCACCACGGAGGCCTGCAAGGCGTATCTCGCCACCAGGGAGGAGCCGGACGGCCTGGCCGACCAGATCGCCGCGCACCTCGCGTCGCTGGAGCAGGCGATGGGCAAGCGCCTCGGTGACCCGGAGGACCCGCTGCTGGTGTCCGTCCGTTCCGGCGCCAAGTTCTCCATGCCCGGCATGATGGAGACCGTCCTCAACGTCGGCCTCAACGACCGCAGCGTCCAGGGGCTCGCGCGACAGGCCAGCGGCGCGCACGCGCAGACCTCCGGCGGCGCGGACCGGTTCGCCTGGGACTCCTACCGCCGCCTGATCCAGATGTTCGGCAAGACGGTGTGCGAGGTGCCGGGCGAGGAGTTCGAGCACGCGCTCGACGACGCCAAGCGGGCCAAGGGCACCCACGACGACCTCGACCTCGACGCCGACGACCTGCGGGGGCTGGTCGACGCGTACAAGAAGATCTTCTTCAAGCACACCGGCCGGGAGTTCCCGCAGGAGCCGCGCGAGCAGCTCGACCTGGCCATCCGCGCGGTCTTCGAGTCGTGGAACGCCGAGCGCGCGGTGCTCTACCGCCGCCAGGAGCGGATCCCGGCCGACCTGGGCACGGCGGTCAACGTGGTGGCGATGGTCTTCGGCAACCTCGGCCCGGACTCCGGCACCGGCGTCGCGTTCACCCGCGACCCCGCCAGCGGCGCCCAGGGCATCTACGGCGACTACCTGGCCAACGCCCAGGGCGAGGACGTGGTCGCGGGCATCCGCAACACCGTGCCGTTGCAGGAGCTGGAGCGGCTGGACAAGAAGTCCTACGACGAACTGCTCGGCATCATGGCCCGGCTGGAGGGTCACTACAGGGACCTCTGCGACATCGAGTTCACCATCGAGCGCGGCAAGCTCTGGATGCTCCAGACGCGCGTCGGCAAGCGCACCGCCGCCGCGGCGTTCGTCATCGCCGGGCAGCTCGTCGACGAGGGCCTGATCGACCTCGACGAGGCGCTGCACCGGGTCAACGGCGCGCAGCTCGCCCAGCTGATGTTCCCCCGGTTCCGGCTCGACCACGAGTTCCAGCCGGTGGCGAAGGGCATCGGGGCGTCGCCGGGCGCGGCGTCGGGCAAGGTGGTCTTCACCTCCGCCCGCGCGGTCGAACTGGCCGCCGAGGGGGAGTCGGTGATCCTGGTCCGGCGCGAGACCAACCCCGACGACCTCAACGGCATGATCGCCGCCCAGGGCATCCTCACCTCGCGCGGCGGCAAGACCAGCCACGCCGCCGTGGTGGCGCGGGGGATGGGCAAGACCTGCGTCTCCGGCGCCGACGAGATCGAGGTCAACGTCCCGCAGCGCCGGTTCGTCGTCGGCGGGCAGACCGTCGTCGAGGGCGACGTCGTCTCCATCGACGGCACCACCGGCAAGGTCTACCTCGGCGAGGTGCCGGTCATGCCGTCGGAGGTGGTGCAGTACTTCGAGGGCAGCCTCGACCCCGAGCACGTCGACAATCCGCTGGTCCGGGCCGTACACCGGATCATGTCGCACGCCGACGCCAGGCGGCGGCTGGCCGTCCGCACGAACGCCGACACCGGCGCGGACGCCGCCCGGGCCCGGCGCTTCGGCGCGGAGGGCATCGGGCTGTGCCGCACCGAGCACATGTTCCTCGGCGACCGGCGCGAGCTGGTCGAGCGGCTGATCCTGGCCCGCGACAACACCGAGCGCGAGGCCGCGCTGGCGGCGCTGCTCCCGTTGCAGCGGGCCGACTTCGAGGAGATCTTCCGGGAGATGGACGGGATGCCCGTCACCGTCCGGCTGATCGACCCGCCGCTGCACGAGTTCCTGCCCCCGCTGGAGCAGCTCGCGGTCAACGTGGCGGTCGCCCAGGAGCGCGGCGAGGACGTGGCGCAGGAGGAGGCGCTGCTCGCCGCCGTCCGGCGGATGCACGAGGAGAACCCGATGCTGGGCCTGCGTGGCGTCCGCCTCGGCCTGGTCATCCCCGGTCTGTTCGCCATGCAGGTCCGGGCGATCGCGGAGGCCGCGGTCACCGTCACCCGCAGCGGCGCGGTGGCCAGGCCGGAGATCATGGTCCCCCTGGTCGGCGCGGTGCAGGAGCTGGAGACGGTCCGCGCCGAGGCCGAGAAGATCATCGCCGAGGTGGTCGGGGACAGCGGCGTCGAGGTGCTGATCGGCACGATGATCGAGGTGCCCCGGGCGGCGCTGACCGCCGGCCAGATCGCCGAGGCGGCGCAGTTCTTCTCCTTCGGCACCAACGACCTGACCCAGATGGGCTGGGGGTTCTCCCGCGACGACGTCGAGGGCGCGTTCTTCTGGCGCTACCTGGAGCTGGGCATCTTCGGCATCTCGCCGTTCGAGTCGATCGACCGCGACGGCGTGGGCCGGCTGGTGCGCATCGCCGCGGAGGAGGGCCGGGCGGCCCGGCCGGAGCTGAAGCTCGGCGTCTGCGGCGAGCACGGGGGCGACCCGGAGTCGGTGCACTTCTTCCACGAGGTCGGCCTGGACTACGTGTCCTGCTCCCCCTTCCGGGTGCCCGTCGCCCGGCTGGAGGCCGGCCGCGCGGCGGTGGAGACGGACGGCTCCGACAGCCGCTGACGCGCGAGGACGACAGGCCGGCGGCGGACCCGGGGGAGCGGGTCCGCCGCCGCTGCCGTGCGGGCGGCCCGTGCCGGCGCGACCGCACCGTGGGTCGGGAGTCGGTCGCGGACCGACTCCCGGGGGTTGCTCAGACCGGCGGGCGGCGCCAGGCGTGGGGGGTGACGCGCCGGGGCAGCCTGCCGCCCGAGGTGCGGGCCGCGAGCCGGGCGTGTGCCTCGGGCACCGTCGCCGCCCCGATCAGGCGGCTGGTGTCCAGCACCGAGCCGGTGCGCCGGGCCACCGCCCGCGCGTCGGCGTGCAGCTCGTCCAGGTCGGCGCTGGCGTCGGCGACCAGCGTCAACAGGGCGTTGCGCCCGGCGGGATAGGTGACGACGGCGCCGGTCGAGGTGCGGACCACCGATTCCCGGAACTCGCCGTGCCGCACGGTGTCGGCCACCCGGTGACCGAGGCCGAAGCTCGCCGCCGCGAGCGCCGCCAGGTGGGTGGCGTCCGTCGTCGGCAGGTCGCTGGAGATCAGCAGGCCGTCGGTCCCGGCCAGCACCGTGCCCGCCACCTCCGGGCGGCGCCGGCGCAGCTCCGACAGTTCCGTTCCCATCATCGTGTCCGCGTTCACGGGCGTCTCCCCACCGTCGGGCCCTCAGTCTGGTCACGTTCCGCGCTGGGAACGCTACCGGCGGCCATGCCGGACCGCGATCCCGTAACCGACGGCGATCGGTCGACAACTCTCGACTGTTCGGAGGTTGCGTAGCCGTCGGGCGCGCGCCGGCGGCGCGCCGTTCGCGGCGCGCGGGCGTAACCTGATCGACATGAGCAGCGCCTGGGAGAGCCTGACCGTCGACGCCCGGGACCCCGCCCGGCTCGCCCGCTGGTGGGCCGAGGCGCTGGGCTACCAGGTGGTCACCGAGCAGCCGGACGAGGTGGAGATCCGCCGGTCCGCCGACCGGCTGCCGGGCATCGTCTTCGTGCCGGTGACCGACGACAAGACGACCAAGAACCGGCTGCACATCGACCTGCGTCCCGACGACCAGGAGGCCGAGGTCGAGCGGCTGGTCGACATGGGGGCCCGGCACGTCGACGTGGGGCAGGGCGACGGCGGGTGGACCGTGCTGGCCGATCCGGAGGGCAACGAGTTCTGCGTGCTGCGGCAGCGTGAGGACTGAGCCTCCCGGGCCGGACGATCCGAACGTCGCCCGCTGGGTCGCCGAGCCGCCGAAGGACACCGGTCACGGGCGGTCGGCGTACGAGCGGGACCGCGCCCGGGTGCTGCACTCGGCGGCGTTCCGGCGGCTGGCCGCGAAGACCCAGGTGCACACGGCCGGCACCGACGACTTCCTGCGTACCCGGCTGACCCACTCGCTGGAGGTCGCGCAGATCGCCCGCGAGATGGGGGCCCGGCTGGGCTGCGACCCGGACGTGGTCGACACCGCGGGGCTCGCCCACGATCTCGGTCACCCGCCGTTCGGGCACAACGGCGAGGACGCGCTGGACGACCTCGCGGCCGGGTGCGGCGGCTTCGAGGGCAACGCGCAGACGCTGCGGGTGCTGACCCGCCTGGAGGCCAAGGTGGTGGCCCCGGACGGGCGGTCCGCCGGCCTCAACCTGACCCGGGCATCGCTCGACGCGGTCAGCAAGTACCCGTGGCCCCGCCGCCAAGAGCAGCGCAAGTTCGGGGTGTACGACGACGACCTCCCGCTCTTCGCCTGGCTGCGTACGGGCGGCCCGGGTGACGACCGGCGCTGCCTGGAGGCGCAGGTGATGGACTGGGCCGACGACGTCGCGTACTCGGTGCACGACGTCGAGGACGGCATCCACGGCGGGTACGTGGCGCTGCGCACGCTGCTGCGCGACCCCGACGAGCGGGCCGCGCTCTGCGCCGACGTCGCCGCCACCTACTCGGGCGAGTCCCCGGCCGACCTCGGCGACGTGCTGCTGGAGCTGCTCGGCGACCCGGTGCTCGCCCCGCTGGCCGGTTACGACGGCAGCCACCGCGCGCAGGCGGCGCTGAAGGCCACCACCAGCGTGCTGACCGGCCGCTTCGTCTCGACGGTGGTGGCGGCCACGCAGGAGCGGTACGGCCACGGCCCGCACCGCCGCTACGCCGCCGACCTGGTGGTGCCCCGGCGGATCGGGGCGCAGTGCGCGCTGCTCAAGGGCATCGCCCTGCGGTACGTGATGCGTCGCCCCGGCGCGGGGGACCGCTACCGGCGGCAGCGGGAGGTGCTGGCCGAGTTGGTGCACGCCCTGGCCGACCGGGCGCCGGACGGGCTGGATCCCGTCTTCGCCCCGCTCTGGTCGGCCGCGCCGGACGACGCGGCCCGGCTCCGGGTGGTGGTCGACCAGGTGGCCTCGCTGACCGACCCGGCGGCTGTCGCCTGGCACGCGCGGGTGGTGCGCGGTGGGCGCGGGCACCCGCCGGCGGGAGATCAGGGATGGGCAGGCGCGCGAACTTAGGCTAGCCTAACCGGCATGACGGAGCGCCCCATCAAGGTCACCACCGCCCGGGTACTGCGCACCGAGCGGCCCACCCCCCACGTCGTCCGGCTGGTGCTCGGGGGTGAGGAGCTGACCGGCCTGCCGGTGGGCGAGTTCACCGACCACTACATCAAGATCGTCTTCCCGGCGCCGGGGACGCGGTACCCGATCCCGGCGGATCTCAACGCGCTCCGCCGCGACCTGCCCCGGGAGCAGTGGCCCCGGCTGCGCGCGTACACCGTGCGGGCCTGGGACGCGTCGGCCGGCGAGCTGACCGTCGACATCGTGCACCACGGTGACGTGGGGCTGGGCGGGCCGTGGGCGGCCGCGCTGCGCCCCGGCGACCCGGTGCCCTTCGTCGGCCCCGGCGGGGAGTACGCCCCCAGCCCCGACGCCGACTGGCACCTGCTGGTGGGCGACGAGAGCGCGCTGCCGGCCATCGCCGCCGCCCTGGAGCGGCTGCCCGCCGGCGCCCCGGCCACCGTCTTCGTCGAGGTCGCCGACCCGACCGAGGAGCAGCCGCTGGCCAGCCCGGGCGCGGTGCGCCTGACCTGGCTGCACCGGGGCGACCGCCCGGTCGGGGAGGCCCTGGTCGCGGCCGTCCGCGCCCTGGAGTTCCCGCCCGGGGACGTGCAGGCCTTCGTGCACGGCGAGGCCACCTTCGTCAAGGAGCTGCGGCGCCTGCTCCGCGTCGAGCACGCCGTTCCCCGCGAGCGGCTCTCCATCTCCGGCTACTGGCGCCGGGGCATGGACGACGAGGGTTGGCGGGCCAGCAAGTCCGACTGGAAGCGGCAGGTGGAGGCCGAGGAGGCCGCCGCCGTCCCCGCCTGACCAACCACTGCCGGGCAGGTTCGCCCGATATCGCCGTGTGCCGCCTCCCTGCCCAGCAGGATGGGCAGGGGGTGGCCATGAGCGGGCAGGTACGGGACCGGGCGCAGGCCGTGGGCCGGATCGACCGGACGGTGTTGGCGCTCAGCGTCGGCGGCGTACTGGCCGTGGTGACGTGGGGCGTGCTGGCCCGGGGCTCCCTGGCCGGCTTCGGCGAGTCGGGCCTGGCCTGGGTCATCGACACCTTCGGCTGGTTCTTCGTGGTGGCCGCCGACGCCTTCCTGGTGCTCTCGGTGATCATCGCGACGACGAGGTTCGGCCGGATCCGGCTCGGTGCCGACGACGACGAACCGGAGTTCAGCACGCTGGCCTGGGTGGCCATGATGTTCAGCGCCGGGATGGGGATCGGCCTGGTCTTCTTCGCCGTCGCCGAGCCCATCCAGCACTACGCCATGCCTCCGCCGGCCACCGGCGTCGCACCGCAGACCGGCGCGGCCGGTGCCACGGCGATGCAGTACACCCTCTTCCACTGGACGCTGCACCCCTGGGGGATCTACGCCGTCGTCGCGCTCGCGCTGGCGTACTCGACCTTCCGCAGGGGCCGGGAGAACCGGATCTCGGCGGCCTTCCACCCCCTGCTCGGGGACCGTGCCGACGGCGCGGCCGGGCGGGCGATCGACCTGCTGGCCGTCTTCGCCACCGTGTTCGGCTCGGCGACGAGCCTCGGCCTCGGCGCGCTCCAGGTCGCCGCCGGTCTCGACCTGGTGGCGGGTGTTCCGGACACGACCGCGGTGGAACTGGTGGTGATCGGCGCGCTCACCCTGGCGTTCGTCATCTCCGCCTTCTCCGGGCTGCACCGGGGCATCAAGTGGCTCTCCACCACCAACGTGCTGCTGGCGGTGCTGCTGATGCTCTTCGTCTTCGTGGTCGGGCCGACCATCTACACGCTGGAGGTCCTGCCGGCCGCAGTGGGCGACTATCTCAGCAACCTGGTCTTCATGTCGACCCGCACGGGCGCCTTCTCCGATCCGTCGTGGCTCGGCTCCTGGACGATCTTCTACTGGGCGTGGTGGATCTCCTGGGCGCCCTTCGTGGGCACCTTCATCGCCCGCATCTCCCGAGGCCGTACGGTCCGGCAGTTCGTCGTCGGGGTGCTGCTGGTGCCGAGCGGAGCCAGCGCGGTCTGGTTCGCGGTGATGGGCGGGAGCGGGCTGCGGGCGCAGGCCACCGGCGCCCGGGACCTGGTCGCCGACGTCGGGGCGGGCACCGAGCAGGCCCTCTTCGGCCTGCTGGGGGCACTGCCGCTGGCGACGCTGACCAGCGTGCTGGCCATGGTGCTGATCGCCCTCTACTTCGTCACCAGCGCCGACTCGGCGTCGCTGGTGCTCGGCTCGCTGACCTCCCGGGGCGCGCTGCGCCCGCACCGCGCGCTGGTGGTGGTCTGGGGCGTGCTGATCGGCGCGGTCGCCGCCGTACTGCTGCTGGTGGGCGGGCTGGACGCGCTGCAACAGGCGACCATCCTCGTCGCCCTGCCCTTCGTCGTGGTGATGCTCGGCCTGGCCGTCGCGCTGGTCCGGGACATGGCCCGGGACCCGGCGGT
Organism: Micromonospora sp. NPDC007220; assembly: GCF_040634035.1. Classification (NCBI taxonomy): domain Bacteria; kingdom Bacillati; phylum Actinomycetota; class Actinomycetes; order Micromonosporales; family Micromonosporaceae; genus Micromonospora; species Micromonospora sp. NPDC007220. The sequence goes on from NZ_JBEYEU010000002.1 coordinate 11,000, forward strand.
CAACCCGCCGCCGCGGGTCCGCCGCTCCGGCCTGGCCGCCGCCGTCCGGGCCGCCCGGTCGTACGACGAGGAGGACCCGCCGCCGGTGCGGCGCTACCTGCGGCGCCCGCGCTGACCCGGCGTGGCACCGCGCCGGGTGGCCGTGACCCGGCCGGGCGGGGGCGGCCGTCGCGGGCGCGGGCGCCGAGGTGACGGCGGTGGTCGCCACACGCGGCGTCCCCCGGCGGCGCGGCGTCGGTGCGGCAGGGCAGGATGTACGCCGAGGGGGTGGCGGACATGGCTGGGCGGATCCGGGACGAGGACATCGCGCTGGTCCGGGAACGCAGCTCGATCGCCGACGTCATCTCCGAGACGGTGACCCTGAGGTCGGCCGGCAGCGGCAACCTCAAGGGGCTGTGCCCGTTCCACGACGAGAAGAGCCCGTCGTTCAACGTCTCGCCCGCCCGCAACGTCTGGTACTGCTTCGGCTGCGGCGCCGGCGGCGACGCGATCAAGTTCCTGATGGACGCCGAGCACCTCAGCTTCGTCGAGTCGGTCGAGCGGCTCGCCGACCGCGCCGGCCTCCAGCTGCGCTACGTCGAGAACGACTCGGCCGCGCCGCGCCCGCGCCCGCAGCAGGGGCAGCGGCAGCGCCTCGTCGCCGCGCACGCCGCCGCCGTCGAGTTCTACCGCGGCCAGCTCACCACCGCCGGCGCGCGTCCCGCCCGGGAGTTCCTGGCCCGGCGCGGCTTCGACCGGGCCGCCGCCGAGCGCTACGGCTGCGGCTTCGCACCCGACGCCTGGGACCTGCTCACCAAGCACCTGCGCCAGCAGGGCTTCAGCCACGACGAGCTGGTCACCGCCGGGCTGTCCCGCCCGTCGCGTTCCGGCACGCTGATCGACCGGTTCCGCCGCCGGCTGATGTGGCCGATCCGCGACCTGACCGGCGACGTGATCGGCTTCGGCGCCCGCAAGCTCTTCGACGACGACGACGGCCCGAAGTACCTGAACACCCCCGAGACGCCGATCTACAAGAAGTCGCACGTCCTCTACGGGATCGACCAGGCCAAGCGGGAGATCGCCAAACAGGGCAAGGTGGTCGTGGTCGAGGGCTACACCGACGTGATGGCCTGCCACCTGGCCGGGGTCCCGACGGCCGTGGCGACCTGCGGCACGGCGTTCGGCGGGGACCACATCGGGGTGCTGCGCCGGCTGCTGATGGACACCGACGACGTGGCCGGCGAGATCATCTTCACCTTCGACGGAGACGCCGCCGGCCAGAAGGCCGCCCTGCGTGCCTTCGAGGACGACCAGCGCTTCGTCGGGCGTACGTTCATCGCGGTCAGCCCCGACAACATGGACCCCTGCGACCTGCGCCTGGCCAAGGGCGACCTGGCCGTCCGCGACCTGGTCGCCCGCCGCGAGCCGCTTGTCGACTTCGCGCTGCGGCACGTGATCAACCGCTTCGACCTCGACACCGTCGACGGCCGGGTCGAGGCGATGCGCCGGGCCGCGCCGCTGGTCGCCAAGCTCAAGGACCGGGAGAAGCGCCCGGAGTACGTGCGCAAGCTCGCCGGCGACCTCGGCATGGAGATCGAGCCGGTGCAGCGGGCCGTGCTCGCCGCCGCCTCGGCCGCACCCGGCCGGGACGCCCCGCCCGCGCCCCGGCCCGCCCCGGCGGAGCCGATCGTCGACAACCCGCAGTCGATGGTCGAGCGGGAGGCGCTGAAGCTCGCCCTCCAGGAGCCGGTGCTGGCCGGGCCGATGTTCGACGCGGTCGAGGCGTCGGAGTACCGGCACCCCGTGCACGTGGCGGTGCGGGCGGCCGTCGCGGCGGTCGGCGGGATCGCCACGGCCACCGGCGGCGCGGTCTGGATCGAGTCGGTCCGCGACGCCTGCGAGGACCTGGCCGCCCGGGCGCTCGTCGGCGAACTGGCGGTGGAGCCGCTGCGCATCGACGGCGAGCCCGACCCGCGCTACGTCTCGGTCACCATGGCCCGGTTGCAGTTTGGCTCGGTGACCAGCCGGATCAGGGATCTCAAGTCCCGGATCCAGCGGATCAACCCGGTCAACAACAAGGACGAGTACTTCGCCGCCTTCGGGGAGCTGCTGTCGCTGGAACAGCACGCCCGGGCGTTGCGCGAGCAGGCCGCGGGAGGGCTGTAGATGGGACTGTTCCGCCGCAAGCCGAAGCTGCCCGCGGCCCAGCGGCCGCCGCTCGCCGCCGAGGAGCGGGTGCTCGCCTGGGCCGCCGTCGGCGACGGCCAGGGCGACGGGGTCGTCGTGGCCAGCAACCTCGGCCTCTGGCTGCCCGGCCGGGCGGAGAGGCTGGGCTGGCACGACATCCTCAAGGCGGTCTGGTCCGGCCGGCAGCTCACGGTGACCCCGGCCGAGTTGTCCGCCGAGCGCGACGGTTACCTGGTGGTGGCCGACGGCCCAACCGAGAGCCACCTGCTGCTCGACCCGGGTGAGCTGCCGCACCAGGTGCGGGAGCGGGTCACCCGGTCGGTGGCGTACACGCAGCACCGCCCGGTGCCCGGCGGCGCCGGCCGGGTCGCGGCGCGCCGGGTGCCGGGGGTGGACGGCCTCACGTGGACGGTCCGTCTCGACCCCGGCACCCCGGCCGACGACCCCGAGGTGCTCGCCGAGACCGACCGCCTCGTGGCGGAGGCCCGCGCCGCCACCGCCCCGGCGGACGTCTGACCGGCGCGGGTCACCCGCGCTGGTAGAACCGCGCGGCCCCGGGGTGCAGCGGGATCGGGTCGGTGCCCGAGGCGCTCTGCTGGGTGAAGTTGCCGGCCTCGGGGTGCACCTTCACCAGGTCGGCCTGGTAGGCGAAGAGCAGCCGGGTCAGGTCGTACGCCAGCTGGTCGGGCATGTCGGCGCTGACCAGGATGACGTTCGCCACCGTGACCGTCGGCGTGCCGCTCCTCGTCTTGTAGGCCTCCTTCGGCAGCTCCGCCGTGGTGTAGACCGAGCCGTGGCGCGCGGTGAGCGGCTCCATCAGGTCGACGATCGGCAGCAGCGCGTACCTGCCGGGCGCGCTGGCCAGCAGGTCGGCGATGCCCGGCGTGGGCAGGCCGCCGGAGAAGAACATCGCGTCGAGCGTGCCGGCCCGCATCCGCTTCACGGTCTCCGGCAGGGAGAGCGTGGCCCGGACGACGTCCCGGTCCGGGTCTAGGCCGGCGGCGGTCAGCAGACGCCCGGCGATGATGTCCGTGCCGGACCTCGGCGAGCCGGTGGAGACCCGCTTCCCGCGCAGGCCCGACAGCTTGGTGACCTTCGCGTCGGCGCGGACGATGACGTGGGTGTAGTTGCTGTAGACCCGGGCCAACGCCCGCACCGGCTGCGGCTGGCCCTCGAAGGCCCCGCGCCCCGCGACGGCGTCGGCCGCCGTGTCGGCGAGGCTGAAGGCGATCTCCATGTCGCCGCTGGCCAGCCGGTTGACGTTCTCCACCGACGCGCCGGTCGGCTCGGCCCGTGCCTCGTAGCCGGGCAGGTGCCGGCTGATCACGTCCGCGTAGCCGCCGCCGAGCTGGTAGTAGACGCCTGTGGTGTTGCCGGTGGCGAGGAAGATCCGGCCACCGTGCCAGGGTTGCGGCCCGGCCTCGGCCGCGCCGCAACCGGTGGCGAGCACGGCCGCCAGCAGGGCCGCCAGCAACCGGGAGGACCGTCCGATCACGCCCGGACCGCCGGCTCCAGGGCCTCCGCCACCCGCTGGACCAGCATGGCGGTCTCGTAGCCGATCTGGCCGAGGTCGCAGCCGGGCGCGGCGAGCACCCCGACGAGCGCGCGCTCGCCGACCGCCATCACCAGCATCACCCCGCCGTCCATGTCGACGATCTGCTGGCGTACGCGGCCGGCCGACATCAGCCGGGCGGCACCGACGGTCAGGCTGGCCAGGCCGCTGATCACGGCGGAGAGCTGGTCCACCTGGTCGGGCGCGAGGTGGGGCGAGGCCGCCAGCCGCAGCCCGTCGCCGGAGACCGCGAGGGCGTGCGACACGTCCGGCACCTGTTCGGCGAAGTTGGCCAGGAGCCAGTCCAGGCCGGCGCTCTCGGATGGGGTCATGGGATTCTCCTGGGGGGTGTCGTCTGGGTACGTCGGGTCGCCGCGGCCACTCCCTCGGCGAGCGAGGACAGCCGGGACCGCACGACCTCGGGGTCGAGCAGGTCGCCCGCCGGCCGCGCCGTCGGGGCCTCGTGCAGCGCGGCCGGCAGTTGGCCGCCCCGGGTGCGGCGCGGCAGCCCGGCCCCGGTGAGCGGAGGCGGTGCGGGCGGGGCCGACGCGGGACGGGACGGCGGCATCGCGGCGCCGCCACCCGACCCGGTCGGGCGCGCGCCGAGCACCGGGAGCGTGATCGTCGGCGCGTGGTGGACGCTGGTCAGGTCCGGCAGGGTGGCGGGACCACCGGCCCCGGTCCGGGGCCGGAACCAGGCGGTCTGGGCGGGAACGACCGGCGCGTGCGTACGCACGGGCGGCGGCGCCTGCGCGGGCACCGTCCGGACGGGCCCCGCAGGTGCGCGCACCTGCGGGGCGGCCTGCGCGGGAGCGCGTCCCTCCGGGGCGGAGCGCGGGGCGACGTCCTCGACGCGGGTCAGCGCCGACTCGGGGATCTCCACCTGCGCGACGGTGCCCGCGCCGCTGTTGTGCAGCTGCACCCGCACCCCGTGCCGGGCCGCCAGGTGGGCCACCACGTGCAGGCCCATGCTGCCGGCGGAGGCGCTGGAGAGCATCGCGGGGGCGAGCAGCCGCTCGTTGATCGAGGCGAGGCGGCTGTCGCTGATGCCGATGCCCTGGTCGTGTACGCGCAACGTGAGGCCGTCGATCGTGCGCCGGCCGTCGACGTGCACCGGGGAGTTCGGCGGGGAGTAGACGGTGGCGTTCTCCAGCAGCTCGGCGAGGAGGTGGACCAGGTTGCCCACGGCGGCCCCGTGCACCGCGGCGGTCGGCACGTCGACCTCCACCCGCGGGTAGTCCTCGATCTCCGAGGCGGCCGCCCGCACCACGTCGGCGAGGAGGTGGGCGCCGTCGTGCGTACGGCCGGGCTCCCCGCCGGCGAGGACGAGGAGGTTCTCGCCGTTGCGCCGCATGCGGGCGGCGAGGTGGTCCAGCGCGAAGAGCCGGGCCAGCGCGTCCGGGTCGGTCTCCTCGCGTTCGAACTCGTCGAGCAGCCGCAGCTGGCGGGTGATCAGGGTACGGATGCGCCGGGCCAGGGCCTCGGCCATCCGGGTCACGTCCATCCGCACCTCGGCCTGTTCACCGGCCAGACGCAGGGCGGCCCGGTTCACCGTGTCGAAGGCCTGGGCGACCTGCGCGATCTCGTCCCGGCCCTGCCCGATGCCGGCGGTCAGCCGGGTGGCCGCGCCGTCGGTCGGCGCGCCGTCACCGGAGGCGATGGCGGTGATCCGCTCCGGCAGCTCGCGGTGCGCCATGGCGAGCGCCGCGACCCGCAGCCGGCGCAGGCGACGGCTGGTGCGGACGGCGAGCAGCACGGCGGCGGTCAACGACGCCAGCGCGACGGCGGTGGTCGCGCCTCCGGTGACCAGGGCCCGCCGCTGGGCGTCGCGGGCCAGCCCGGCGGCCTTGCGGTCGAGCTCCTCGGAGAGTTCCCGGCCGAGCAGGTTGTACCGCCGGATGGCCCCGCTCTGGGCCACGTACCAGGCGTCGCCGTCGGTCCTCAGCCCGGCGGGCTCGGACTCCACGTTGAGCGCGCTGTCGCGCATCCGGCGGGCGGTGGAGACGTCGGTCCCGGCCACCAGCCGGGTGTACGCGTCCGCCGCCGGCCGGCCGGCGATCCGGGAGAACTCGGCCTGACGCTGCTCCTGCGCGCCCCGCAACTGGCCGAGGCGGACCAGTTCCCCGTTCACCAGCGTGCCCCGCACGAAGACGGCGCGGAGCAGGTCGCGTTCCACGGCGGCGAGGTGTTCCTGGGCGGCCACGGCCGCCACCTCCCGGGCCCCGTTGGCCAGCTCGCGGTCGCGCAGCTGGGCCGGCAGCGCGTCGGCGACGGCGAGCAGCGACTCGACAAGCGAGAGGTAGGCCGGGTCGGCGGTGGTGCCGCCCAGCGCGGACCCGCGGGCCGGTTCGAGCTGGCCGAGCTGCGCGTCCGCGCCGTCGAGCACCTGGCGCAGGTCGGGGGCGGCGCGGCGGGCGTCCCGGCTGGCGCCGCGGTAGCGCTCGACGGACGCGTCGACCCGTCGTCGCTGCGCGTCGACGAGGGGCCGTCCGCTGCTGCCGCCCCGCTGGCGCAGGGCCGCCGTCTCGCCGAGTTCCCGTTCCAGCTCGTGCACCAGGCGCACGGTGGCCGTCGCGGTGCCGGCCAGCACCCGGGCGCGGTCCGCGTCGTCGGAGGCGTCCAGGGCGGTGGCGGTCTGGGCCGCCCCCAGCACCACCAGGCCGACCGTGGCCACCAGGATGGGCGCGAGCAGCTGGGTGCGTACCGACCACAGCCGGTCGGTGTGGTCGGCGGGCCGGTGGTGCCGGCGTACGCGGCCGGGGGTGGGGAGCGACACTCGGGCCCTCCGGGCTCAGGGTCGGGGGCGCCGGGCCCGGGCGCGAGGCCCGGACCCGGCGCCGGGGATCAGCGTGCGCCGAGGTCCTGCAACGCCTTGTCCGCGCCGCGGTGCAGCGGTACGGGGTCGGTCTTGCGGGCGTTGTCCAGGCTGATGCCCTTGGCGGCCGGGTTCGCCTGGGCCAGGGCGTCCTTCTTGTCGAACACCGTCCGGGTGATCGCGCAGGCCACGTTCGCGTTGAGGTCCTTGCGGACCAGCAGCACGTTCGGCACCACGATGGTCGGGGTGTCCGCGGCGGTCTTGTAGACGTCCGCGCCGATGGTCCCGGCCTGGTACGCCGGGTTGAGCTCGGTCATCTTGGGCAGCAGCGGGGTGATGTCGATGAACTTCACCTTGTCCCCGGCGGTGGTGAACAGGTCGGTCAGCCCGCCCGTGGGCACCCCGCCCGACCAGAACAGGCCGTCGACGCTGCCGTCCTTGACGCCCTCGACGCTCTTGGTCAGGTCGAGCCGCTGCGCCTGGACGTCCTTGGCCGCGTCGAGGCCGGCGGCCTCCAGCAGCCGGTTGGCGATGACCTCGGTGCCGGACTTCGGGGAGCCGGTGGAGATCTTCTTGCCCTTCATGTCGGCGACCGAGTTGATCCCCGAGTCGGCCCGGACGACGACCTGCGTGTAGTTGTCGTAGATCCGGGCGAGCGCCTCGACGGGCTGCGGGGCCGTGAAGCTGCCCTTGCCCTGCACCGCGTTGACCGCCGTGTCGAACAGCGAGAAGGCGACGTCGTACTGCCCGCCGACGAGCTGTTCGATGTTCTGCACCGAGGCGCCGGTCTCGGCGGCGGTGCCGGTCAGCTTGCCCTCGGTCGCCCCGGAGAGCTGACCGGCCAGGGCGTTGCCGACCACGTAGTAGACCCCGGTGGCGTTGCCGGTGGCGATGCCGACGCGGGTGCTGTCGGTGACCTTGCAGGTGATCTCACTGGCGGCGTCGTCCTTGGTCGCGCCGTCCTGACGGCCTCCGCAGCCGGCGGTGCCCGCGGCGACGAGGGCCAGCGCGCCAACCCCCGCGGCGAGCCGCATGTTGATCCGTCTCACTGTTTTTCCTCCCCATGGTTCACCGTTGGTACTGCTGACGGCCCGCCGTTCCGGCCGGCGGATCCGCGTCTGACGAGCACGCCCGCCACCATGACGGCAGCCAGGGCGGCGCCGATCGCGACGGGCACGGGTTCGAGCCAGAGCAGCGTGAGCCCGGCGAGCGCGCCGACGATCCGCTCCGGCGCGCCAGCCGGGCCGACGCCGGGCAGCCAGCCGCCCGCCGCGACCGCGAGCACGGCGACGCTGAGGGCGGCGACCGTCGCGGCGACGGCTATCCGCTGCGGGCCCCCGATGCCGAGCAGCCCGAGGCCGGTCGGGGTGACCACGAAGGCGAGCGGGATGAGGTAGGCCGGCAGGGCGTACCGCAGGGTCTGCCACATGGTCGGCACCAGCCGGCCGCCGGTCACCGCGGCGGCGGCGACCGCGGCGAGCGCGGTCGGCGGGGACGCCTCGGACAGCACCGCGAAGTAGAAGACGAACATCGCCGCGGCGGGCGCGGTGACGCCCAGGTCCAGCAGGGCCGGGCCGATGATCACCCAGCCGATCACGAACGACGCGGTGACCGGCACGGCCAGCCCGAGCAGGGTGAGGGCGACGGCGGCGAGCAGCGCGGTGAGCGCCAGCACCACGGCCGGCTCGGAGCTGACGGCCTGGGCCCCGCTGACCAGCAGCGCCGCCGCCTGGGGGCCGAGGCCGGTCTTGGTGGTGGTGGCGGTGATGATGCCCGCGGCGGCGCAGACCGCGCTCACCGCGAGGACCCCGCGTACCCCGGCGCTGAGCGCGGCGAGCAGGCGGGCCGGGGTGAGCCGGTGCCGACGGTCGAGGAAGGACAGCACGGCGGCCAGGATGGTGGCCAGCACCACGGCCTTCGTCGCGGAGAAGCCGACGGCCAGCAGCCCGACGATCGCGAAGAGCGAGAGGAAGTGGTAGCCGAACCGGGCCAGCAGCCGGCCGGCGGAGGTCGTGTCGATGACCACCGGCCGCACGCCCGAGCGGCGGGCGTCGATCTCGACCGCGAGGAGGATGCCGAGGTAGTAGAGCACCGTCGGGACGGTCGCCCAGCCGAGCACCTGGAGGTACGACACGCCGAGGTACTCGGCGATGATGAAGGCCGCCGCGCCGAGGGTGGGCGGGGAGAGGATCGCCCCGACGCCGGCCGCGGCGAGCATGCCGCCCGCCCGCTCCGGCGGGTAGCCGGCGCGGCGCAGCACGGGCCAGGTGACCGCGCCGATGCTGACGGTCGTCGCCGCGCCGGAGCCGGAGACGGTGCCGAGCAGGAACCCGGAGGCGACGGCGGTGCGCCCGGCGGCCGTGCGCGAGCGCCGGAAGGCGGCGGCGGAGAGCTCCACGAAGAACCGGCCGGCCCCGGAGAGGTCCAGCACCGCGCCGTAGATGGTGAACAGCACGATGTACGTCGCCGCGACGTCGAGCGGGGTGCCGTAGAAGCCGCTGTCGGAGTTGTAGAGGCCGTCGACGATCTGCCCGAAGTCGAGGCCGGCGTGGGCCACCGGCCAGGACTGGGGCAGCAGCCCGCCGTAGTAGCCGTAGCCGAGGAAGACCACGCAGACGGCCGGCAGGATCCAGCCGGTGGTGCGCCGGCACGCCTCCAGCAGCAGGAGCAGCAGGACGGTGCCCATCGCCACGTCCATGCCGACGAGCAGGCCCTGCCGGTCGAGGAAGGCGTCGTACCCGCCGCCGCCGTCGCCCAGGTCGACGGGCAGCACCGGGTAGAGGCAGCTGACCAGCGCCGCGCCGGCCAGGATCCAGTCCGGCAGGGTGGGGCGCCGGCGCCCGGGGCGCTCCGCCGGAACCGCGTCGTCCGGCCCGGTCGCGCCGGTGCGGCGCAGCCGCCGGGGCAGGCGCAGATCCGCCGGGTACGCCAGGAAGACCATCGGCAGGATGCCGGCCAGGAAGATGACCAGGTAGAACTTGCTCCCCTGCGGCAGCGGGTAGAACACCTGCCAGAGGGCGAGCAGCGCGATCGCCAACGTCGTTCCGGTGACCAGCACGCCGATCGGCCCGGAGAGTTCCCGCCCGGGCTTTTCGTCCTCGAACTGCGCGGCGAGTTCCCGTGGATCGGGCGCGGCACCGTCCGGATCGGACCGATTGTCGGTCTCGGGCGGCAACGGGACCGGACCGCCATCCGGGGTGGACTCGGGGCCCACGGTGGACGGCTGCGGGGCGGGTTCGCCGGAGGAACGCACTGGTGGCACGAGGGGGCACGATACGCGAATTAGATACCGGGCGGAACATTGCTGATCATGATTGCAGCCAGTAATTAATTGGGACTCGCGATTACGCAGAGAGACTGTAATTGGGTCCGGATATGCGGAAGGATGCGCGCCCTGATTGGTAAGAATGCGGCAAGCCGGGAGCGGGTCGTATCCGATGCGTCCACTCTGGTCCGGTAGCAACGCGTTTCCGTCCCGCCCTCGCGTGGCCGTCGCCGTGCCGTCGGCACCGCACCAGGCCATGACGCAGGGTAGTTTTCGTCGCTCTCCGTTGCCGGATGGGCCCTGACCAGGGCGCCTGTACCCCTACCGCCCCGGCCCCTATCACCCCGGCGACGGACCCGCCCGGACCCGGTGGGGTGTCGGAACCGCTCGGTGGGAGGTGTCGGATCCGGAGGTTAGGGTCGGGCGATGACCACGGCTCCACCACTCATCCAGGCGCGGGCGCTGGTGAAGCGGTTCGGCGACTTCACCGCCGTCGACGGCATCGACGTCGAGGTGCGGGCCGGCGAGGCGTTCGGCTTCCTCGGGCCCAATGGCGCCGGCAAGTCCTCCACCATGCGGATGATCGGCTGCACCTCCCCGCCCAGCGGCGGCGAGCTGCGCATCCTCGGCATGGACCCGGTGCGCGACGGGCCGGCGATCCGGGCCCGCCTCGGCGTCTGCCCGCAGCTCGACAACCTGGATCCCGAGCTGACCGTCCAGGAGAACCTGACCACCTACGCGCGCTACTTCGGCATCTCCCGCCGGGTGGCCCGGGCGCGCGCCGCCGAGCTGCTCGACTTCGTCCAGCTCACCGAGCGGGCCGACAGCAGGGTGGAGCCGCTCTCCGGCGGCATGAAGCGGCGGCTGACCATCGCCCGCGCGCTGGTCAACGAGCCCGAGATCGTCCTGCTCGACGAGCCGACGACCGGCCTCGACCCGCAGGCCCGGCACCTGGTGTGGGAGCGGCTGTTCCGGCTCAAGCAGCAGGGCGTCACGTTGGTCCTCACCACGCACTACATGGACGAGGCGGAGCAGCTCTGCGACCGCCTGGTCGTCATGGACGGCGGGCGGATCGTCGCCGAGGGCTCGCCCCGGGCGCTGATCGACCGGCACTCCACCCGGGAGGTCGTCGAGCTGCGGTTCGCCGCCGAGTCACAGGAGGCGTTCGCCGGCAAGCTCGACGGGCTGGGGGAGCGGGTCGAGGTGCTGCCCGACCGGATCCTGCTCTACGTGCCCGACGGCGACGCGGCCGTCGCCGAGGTCGGCGAGCGGGGGCTGCACCCGGCCAACGTGCTGGTCCGGCGCAGCAGCCTGGAGGACGTCTTCCTCCACCTCACCGGCCGCACCCTGGTCGACTGACAGGGGCGTCCGGTCGCTCGTCGTCGGTGGTTCGCGATCCGGTGCCGGTCGTCCGGCGCGACCGGGTGGGTGCGGCGGGCCGGCCGTTACGTAGCATCGGCGGGCCGGCGCCACGTCGACCGCCCGGCGACGCACACGGGGGTGTCATGTCGGAGTTGGAGTTCCAGTCCCGCCGCCAGGCCGGGCTCGCCGCGCTCTACCTGGGCGTCTTCGCGACGATCTGGTTCAGCGTGCCGGCCGCCGAGCAGCCGCTGCGCGCCCTGCTGGTGGTCGCGAGCGGCGCGGCCCTGGTCACGGCGGTGATCGGCGCCGTCGTCGTGGCCCGCAGCCGGGTAGCCGGGGGCGTCACCCACGACCCTGCCGCCGACCGCCGCTACCTCCTGATCGTCCTGGCCGAGTTCGCCGCCGCCGGGCTCGGCGCCGTCGTGCTCGCCCTCGTCGGCTGGTCGGAGTTCATCCCGGTGCTGGTCGGCGCCGTCGTGGGGCTGCACTTCTTCCCCCTCGTCCCGGTGCTGCGCGACCCGCTGCTGTGGCCGCTCGGGGTGGCGGTGTGCGCCGTCGCCGTGGCCGGGCTGGTCACCGCGCTCGTCTCGGCGGTGCCGGCGGGGCTCGTCGTCGGCACCGGCACCGGGCTGCTGCTGCTCGCCTACGCGGTGCAGGCGCTGCTGCGCGCGGCCCGTAAGCGCTGACGGGGCGACGGAGTCGCCGGCCTGTCGTACCCGCGAGGTAGGAAGGCCGTGGTGGACGCGGAGCGAGACGGGGGTGGTCGCGTGAGCGTGGCGCAGTCGGCGCGGGAACGCGCGCGCCCGAGGTTGCCGCGGGTGCCGGCGCTCGCGGTGCTGGCGCACCACCTCGTCGGCTACCGGCGCACCTGGCGGGCGGGGATCTTCTCGTCGTTCCTGTTGCCGGTGCTGACCGTCCTCGGCTTCGGCGTCGGCGTCGGCTCCTACATCGACCAGGGCATCGACGGGGTGAGCTACCTCGACTGGATCGTGCCCGGCCTGATCGCGTCGACCGCGTTGCAGACGGCCGTCAGCGAGTCGACGTGGCCCGTGTTCGGTAACTTCCAGTGGGTCAGGACCTATTTCGCGCAGAGCGCGGCGCCGCTGCGGGTGGGCGACATCCTCGGCGGGCACCTGGCCTTCGTGGTGTTCCGGGTGGTCACCACCGTCGCGGCGTTCCTGCTGGTGACGGCCCTGTTCGGGGCGCTGAGCTCTCCGTGGGCGCTCGCCGCGCTGCCGGCGACGGCGCTGCTCGGGCTGGCGGTCGCCGCGCCGACCTTCGCGTACGCGTCGGTGGTCTCCGTCGACAGTTGGCTCGCGATGCTGCTCCGCTTCGCGGTGATCCCGATGACGCTCTTCGCCGGCGTGTTCTTCCCCGTCGAGTCGCTGCCCCTGGCGCTGCGCTGGCTGGCGTACGCGACCCCGCTCTGGCACGGCGTCGACCTGTGCCGGGCGGCGGCGCTCGGCGTCGCTCCGCAGTGGTCGGTCGCCGGCCACCTGCTCTACCTCGCGGCCTGGGCGGTCGGCGGCTGGCTGCTGGCCCGGCGCGCGTTCCGTCGCAGGCTGGTCGTCTAGGAGGAGTCGCAGTGGTCGCTCTCGTCCTGCCCCGGCTGGCCGCCGCGTCCCGCCGGTCGGTCTCCGTGGCCGAGCGCAACGTCGCGGCCCTGAAGGCCGTCTACTGGCTGCTGCTCGTCTCCGGGTTCGTGGAGCCGCTGCTCTACCTGCTCTCCATCGGCGTCGGGGTCGGCACGCTGGTCGGCGACCTCACGCTGCCCGGCGGCGAGGTCGTCACCTACGCGGCGTTCGTCGCGCCGGCCATGCTCGCGTCGTCGGCCATGTCCGGCGCGCTGTCGGAGACGACCTTCAACTTCTTCGGCAAGATGAAGCAGATGAAGCTGTACGACGGGGTGATCGCCACCCCGGTGCAGCCGTTCGAGATCGCGCTGGGGGAGCTGCTCTGGGCGATGCTGCGCGGCAGCGCATACTCGGCCGCCTTCCTGGTGGTGATGGTGGTGATGGAGTTGACCACCGCGGCGCGGGCGCTGGTCGCCTTCCCGGCGGCCGTGCTGGTCGGCTTCGCCTTCGGCGCGCTGGGCATGGCGATCACCACCTTCATGCGCAGCTGGCACGACTTCGACCTGATGTCGGCGGCCCAGTTCACCCTCTTCCTCTTCTCCGGCACGTTCGTCCCCGCCGAGGCCTACCCGGCCGCGCTGCGCTGGGCGGTGGAGGTGACGCCGCTCTACCGCGCGGTGCACCTCATCCGCGGCGTCTCGGTGGGCGCGGCCGGCTGGGAGTGGGTGCTCGACGTGCTCTACCTGGTCGCGGCGATGGTCCTGGGGCTGCTGGTCGCCTCGCGCCGGATGGGCAGGTTGCTCTACGGCTAGTGGTTAACGGTGGCCGCTGCCTGGGCATGTCGAGGGGGACTGACACCGACCACGAGGAGGGGCGATGGCCTCCGACGAGTCCTCCACCCGCAGCGGACGCGACCGCGACGATTCCGGGGCGGCCGGCCGGGTGGGCGACCGCCGGACGGGCCGCGCGGACCGGGGATCCGACCCCGTTCGTGCCGAGCGGCACCGCCCGGGTCGCGGCCCGGTCGGGCCCGACGAGGGTCCCGACAGCCCGACCGGGCTGCCGGGCGCCGGTTGGAAGGCCGCGCTGCGTCGCACGGTGCGGGAGTTCCAGGACGACAGCCTGACCGACTGGGCGGCGGCGCTGACGTACTACGGGGTGCTCTCCATCTTCCCCGGCCTGCTGGTGCTGGTCTCGATCCTCGGCCTGCTCGGCCCACGGGCCACGGAGGGCGTCAAGGAGACGGTCAACGACGTCGTCCCGCAGGACAGCATCCGGCAGATCGTCGAGGGGGCGATCGACCAGGCGCAGCAGAGCGGCGGCTTCGCCGGCTTCGCCGCGATCCTCGGTCTGCTCGCCGCGTTCTGGTCGGCGTCGGGTTACGTCGCCGCGTTCATGCGCGCCTCCAACACCATCTACGACGTGCCGGAGGGGCGGCCGATCTGGAAGACGCTGCCGATCCGCGTCGGGGTGACCGCGGTGATCGGCGTGATGCTGCTGGCCAGCGCGGTGATCGTGGTCTTCACCGGCGGCCTCGCCGAGCAGGTCGGGGAGGCGATCGGGCTGGGCTCCACGGCGGTGACCGTGTGGAACATCGCCAAGTGGCCGGTGCTGCTGCTCCTGGTGAGCCTGATGTTCGCGATCCTCTACTGGGCGTCGCCGAACGCGCGGCACGGCGGCTTCCGCTGGGTCAGCCCCGGAGGCGTGCTGGCGGTGGTCATCTGGTTGGTGATCTCGGGCCTGTTCGCGCTCTACGTCAGCAACTTCGGCTCGTACAACAAGACGTACGGGGCGCTCGCCGGTGTGATCGTCTTCCTGATCTGGCTGTGGCTGAGCAACATCGCGATCCTCCTCGGCGCGGAGTTCGACGCCGAGCTGGAGCGCAGCCGCGCCATCGAGGCGGGCCACTCCCCGGACGAGGAGCCGTACGTCGAGCTGCGCGACGACCGCAAGCTCAAGAAGAAGCGCAACGCCGCCAACCGCAGCTGACCGGGTCGCCCGTCCGCACCCGCCGCCCCGCCACCGTCCCCGGTGGCGGGGCGGCGGCGTGCTCCCGCCAGCTCAGGGCCCCGCGCTTTTCCTGATCCTTCCGATGCTTTTGTTCGATCGGACAAAAGTTCGCGTCAAATCGGCCGAAGCTCTGGACACGTGACACGGAACACTCCTACTGTGTCGGCACGACACCTCGGCATCACGTCGATGTGAACGAGCCCGCGAAGAGGTGAGTCCGGTGCGGACGGTCGACCCCCTGCACGTACGGCTGCTGCGGCTGCTCCGTGACGAGGGCGCGGTGTCCCGGGCCGAGCTGGGCGACCGGTTGCAGATGCCCCGTCCCCGGCTGCTGGCGGAGCTGGAACGGCTCGTCGCCCTCGGCTACGTCGCCGAGGCGGGGCTGGCGGCCTCCCGGGGCGGTCGCCGTTCCACCCTGGTCGAGCTGAGCCCGCGCCTGCGCTTCGCCGCCGTCGACCTCGGCGCCAGCTCCATCGACGTCGAGGTGGTCAACGGCCGGCTGGAGCCGGTCGCCGCGTACGCCGAGGCGGCCGACATCCGCACCGGCCCGAAGGTGATCCTCCAGCGGGTCAACGAGCTGCTGCACAAGGCCCGGGTGGACGGCGCCTACGAGCGGCTCGACGCCGTCGGCATCGGGGTGCCCGGCCCGGTCAGCTTCCGCGACGGCGTGCCGGTCTCCCCGCCGATCATGCCCGGGTGGGACCGGTTCCCGGTGCGCGAGCTGCTCACCCGCGAGCACGGCTGCCCGGCGGTGGTCGACAACGACGTCAACATCATGGCCATCGGGGAGCGGCACGGCGGGGTCGCCCACTCCGTGGACGACTTCCTCTTCGTGAAGATCGGCACCGGAATAGGGTGCGGGATCTACCTCAGCGGCGAGGTCTACCGGGGCACCGACGGCTGCGCCGGGGACATCGGCCACATCCAGGTCGACGCGCAGGGCCCGATGTGTTCCTGCGGCAACATCGGCTGCCTGGAGGCCCTGTTCAGCGGGGCCGCGCTGGCCAAGGACGCGACCGCCGCCGCGCGCAGCGGGGTGTCGCCGGCGCTGGCCGAACGGCTCGCCGCACGCGGCGCGGTGACCGCGCTGGACGTCGCCGGGGGCGCCGTCGAGGGGGACGTGACGTGCATCCAGCTGATCCGCGACGGGGGTCGGCGGGTGGGTGGGGTCCTGGCCGGGCTGGTCAGCTTCACCAATCCGTCGATGATCGTGATCGGCGGCGGGCTCGCCCAGCTCGGGCACATCCTCCTCGCCGAGATCCGCAGCGTCGTCTACCGCCGGTCGCTGCCGCTGGCCACCGGCAACCTGCCCGTCGTCCTGTCCGAGCTGGGCCCGCGCGCCGGCGTCGCCGGTGCCGCCGTGCTGGCCAGCGACGTGGCCTTCGCGGAGGCATCATGAGTGAGCAACTGGTCGGGACACCCGCCGACGCCGTCGCGGGCGAGGTGGTGCTGCGCCTCACCGACGTGGTCAAGACCTTCCCGGGCGTACGGGCCCTGGACGGGGTGCAGCTGGAGGTGCGCGCTGGCGAGGTGCACTGCCTGCTCGGGCAGAACGGCGCCGGCAAGTCCACCCTGATCAAGGTCCTGGCAGGGGTGCACCGGCCCGACTCGGGGCTCGTCGAGTGGCGGGGCGAGCCGACCACCTTCGCCAACCCGCAGGCCGCCATGCGCGCCGGCATCGCCACCATCTACCAGGAACTCGACCTGGTCGAGGACCTCTCGGTCGCGGAGAACGCCTTCCTCGGCCACGAGCCGCGCCGGCTCGGCTTCGTCCGGCGGGGCGCCATGGCCCGGCACACCCGGCAGATCCTCGGCCGGCTCGGCCACGCCGAGATCCCGCCCGGGCGGATGGTGCGCGCGTTGCCCGCCGCCGGCAAGCAGATCGTCAGCATGGCCCGCGCGCTCTCCCACGAGGCACGGCTGATCATCATGGACGAGCCGAGCGCCGTACTGGCCCACGACGAGGTGGGCAACCTGTTCCGGATCATCCGGGAGTTGACCGCGCAGGGCATCGCCGTCATCTACATCTCGCACCGGCTGGAGGAGATCCGCGAGATCGGCGACCGGGTCACCGTACTCAAGGACGGCCGGACCACCGCGGCGAACCTGTCGGCCCGCGACACCCCGACCCGCGACCTGGTCAGCCGCATGACCGGCCGCACCATCGAGTACGTCTTCCCGGACCGCCCGGCCGGCGTGGCCAGCGGCGCGGAGCTGCTCACGGTCGAGGGGCTGACCCGGGCCGGCGAGTTCGCCGACGTCTCGCTCGGCGTCCGGGCCGGTGAGATCGTCGGCATCGCCGGGCTGGTCGGCTCGGGTCGTTCCGAGCTGCTGGAGACCATCTACGGCGCGCGCCGTGCCGATGCCGGCTCGGTGCGGATGGCCGGCCGGGCGCTGCGCCCCGGCAGCGTCGGCGCGGCGGTGCGGGCCGGGATGGGGATGGCCCCCGAGGAGCGCAAGAGCCAGGCGCTGCTGCTGGGCGAGCCGATCTACCGCAACGTGACCCTGGCGACCTTCGCCCGCTACGCCCGCGCCGGATTCACCGACGCTGGGCGGGAACGGGCCGAGGCGGACCGGATCGCCGAGAGCCTGGAGCTGCGCCCCCGCGACGTACGCCGGCCGGTGCGCACCCTCTCCGGCGGCAACCAGCAGAAGGTGGTGGTCGGCCGCTGGCTGCTCGGCGACACCCGGCTGCTGCTGCTCGACGAGCCGACCCGGGGCGTCGACGTCGGCGCCCGGGCGGAGCTCTACCAGGTGATCCGGGGGCTGGCCGCGCGCGGCGTCGGGGTGCTGTTGGTCTCCAGCGAGGTCCCCGAGGTGCTCGGCCTGGCCGACCGGGTGCTGGTGATGCGGGAGGGGCGGGTCGTCCACGAGGCCCCGGCCCGCGAACTCGACGAGAACACCGTGCTCGACCTCGTCATGGCGGGGTCCCTGATGGAAGGCGCACCGGCATGACCGAGGGTCCTACTCCCACCGTGGCGCCGGAGCGGGCGGCGCAACTGCCGGCGCAGTCGCCGCCGGTGGACCCGGCGCAGACCGCGGCGGCCGTCGACAAGGTGGCGGCACCGGGCCGGATCTCCTGGTGGCGGGGGGACGGCGGCGAGGGCGCCCGCCGCAACCTCGGCCTGATCGGGGTGCTGGCCGTGCTCGTCGTGATCGGCGCCCTCACCCGCTCCGACCTCTACTCCAACCCCGACTGGGTGTGGGACAACGTCCTGAGCATCCTCAAGCTGGCGGCCGTGGTCGGCGTGGTCACCGTCGGCATGACCTTCGTGATCATCGGCGGCGGCATCGACCTCTCCGTCGGCGCGATCGTCGCGCTGGCCGGTGTCTGGTGCACCACGGTGGCCACCCAGAGCTACGGCGCCGGCGGCATGATCTTCAGCGCGCTCACCGTCGGGCTGGCGGTCGGCCTGGTCAACGGGCTGCTCATCTCGTACGGCCGGCTGGTGCCGTTCATCGCGACCCTCGCCATGCTGGTGGCGGCCCGGGGCCTGGCCGCCGAGATCTCCGACAAGCAGACCCAGGTGTCGGACAACGGCTTCATCAACGGCCTCGCCAGCAACAGCCTGCTGGGCATCCCGCTGCTGGTCTACATCCTCGCCGCCGTGGTGGCCGCCGGCTGGGTGCTGCTCAACCGCACCACCTTCGGCCGGCGTACGGTCGCCGTCGGCGGCAACCCGGAGGCCGCCCGGCTCGCCGGCATCAACGTCCGGCGGCACACCGTGCTGCTCTACGCGCTCTCCGGGCTCTGCTGCGGGATCGCCGCCATCATGCTCACCGCCCAGGCCAACTCGGCGCAGGCGGCGATGGCGAACCTCTACGAGCTGGACGCGATCGCCGCCGCGATCATCGGCGGCACGCTGCTCAGCGGCGGGCGGGGCACCATCATCGGCTCCCTGCTCGGCGTGGTCATCTTCGCCACCATCACCAACCTCTTCGCCATCAACGGCCTCTCCACGGAGGCCCAGAACATGGTCAAGGGCGGCATCATCGTCGCAGCCGTCCTGGTCCAGCAGGTCCAGTTCCGCAGCCTCACCCAGTTCCTGAGCCGCAACCGGCTCACCACCACCTGACCCGCACCGCACCGACCGCGCGGCATCCGGGCCACCTGAGCGAGGGTGGCCGGGCACCGCACGCGCTCTTCCGTCCCGCACCGCGAGATTTCCTCCACCACCGTCAACCCAGGAGGTCGTCATGACCCAGCACAGTCGCGACATGTCGCGCCGCCGGCTGCTCTTCGGCGGGGCCGCCGTCGGCGCCGGCGTGCTGCTCGCCGGCTGCACCAGCAACGAGACCAAGCCGACCGAGGCGCAGACCAAGGCGGCGGCCGCGCCGGGCGGCAACAACGAGCCCGGCAAGCGGGTCGTCATCGGCTTCTCCGCGCCGGCCGCCGACCACGGCTGGATCGCCGCCATCACCAACAACGCCAAGGCGCAGGCCGGGGCGTACTCCGACGTGGAGTTCAAGTCGGTCGAGGCCGGCGCGGACGCGGCGGCCCAGCGGGCGGCGCTGTCCACGCTGATCTCGCAGAAGCCGGACGTGATCGTGCTGCTGCCGCACGACGGCAAGGAGCTCAACGCGTTCGGGCTGGAGGCGATGAAGGCCGGCGTCCCGGTGGTCAACCTGGACCGGGCGTTCCCCGACGCGCGGGCCTACCGGCTCCAGATCAAGGGCGACAACTACGGCATGGGCGTGGCCGCCGCCACCTACATGATCGAGCAGTTCAAGGCCAAGGGCGTCAGCAACCCGGTGATCGGCGAGATCGCCGGCATGGACGAGCTGGAGCTGACCCAGGAGCGGTCGAAGGGCTTCGTCGACACCCTGACGGCGAGCGGCTTCAAGGTCGCCAACCGCCGGGCGGCCCGGTTCACGGCCGACTCGGGGCAGCAGGAGGCGGCGCAGCTGCTCCAGGCCCTGCCGAAGATCGACGCGCTCTGGAACCACGACGACGACCAGGGCATCGGCGTGCTGGCCGCGGTCAACCAGAGCGGCCGCAAGGAGTTCTTCATGGTCGGCGGCGCCGGCTCGAAGAAGGCGATGGAGGACATCCAGGCGGACAACACGGTGCTGAAGGCGACGGTGACCTACAGCCCCTCGATGGCCTCCTCGGCCATCTCCCTGGCCCGGCTGATCGGCCAGGGCAAGGGCATGTCCGACCTGGTGGAACTCCAGGTGCCCAAGGAGATCATCCTCGCCTCCGAGACGATCACCAAGGAGAACGCGGGCAGCTACCTCAAGCTCGGGTTCTGATACACGGGGGGAGACCCACCTTGTCCACGACAGACAGAGAACTGCGGGTCGGCATGGTCGGCTACGCGTTCATGGGCGCCGCGCACTCGCAGGCGTGGCGCACCGTGAACCGGGTGTTCGACCTGCCGGCGCGGGCCCGGATGTCGCTGATCTGCGGCCGGGACGCCGGGAAGGTGGCCGACGCCGCCGACCGGCTCGGCTGGGACGCGCACACGACCGACTGGCGCGACCTGATCGCCCGGGACGACATCGACGTGGTCGACGTCTGCACGCCCGGGGACAGCCACGCCGAGATCGCCCTCGCCGCGCTGGCCGCCGGCAAGCACGTGCTGTGCGAGAAGCCGTTGGCCAACACGGTCTCCGAGGCCCGGGCGATGGCCGCCGCGGCGGTCACCGCGCAGGCCGCCGGGGTGCGGTCGATGTGCGGGTTCAACTACCGGCGGGTGCCGGCGGTCGCGATGATGCGCCAGCTCGTCGCCGACGGGCGGCTCGGGGTGATCCGGCACGTCCGGGCGACGTACCTGCAGGACTGGATCGTGGACCCGCAGTTCCCCCTGGTGTGGCGGTTGCAGCGGGACAAGGCCGGCTCCGGCGCGCTCGGCGACATCGGCGCGCACATCATCGACCTGACCCAGTACGTCACCGGCCGGCGGATCACCGGGGTCAGCGCGGTCACCGAGACGTTCGTCAAGGAAC
This sequence comes from Micromonospora sp. NPDC007220, assembly GCF_040634035.1. Lineage (NCBI taxonomy): Bacteria > Bacillati > Actinomycetota > Actinomycetes > Micromonosporales > Micromonosporaceae > Micromonospora > Micromonospora sp. NPDC007220. The sequence goes on from NZ_JBEYEU010000002.1 coordinate 31,693, forward strand.
GGCCGCTGCCGGCCGGGTCGAGCGGGCTGGCGGCGACGGTGGACGGGGCGGCGGCCGACGGCAACGGCGCCGACGGCCACCGCCCGGCCACCGGGGCGGTCACCGTCGACGACGCGGCGGTCTTCGTGGCCCGCCTCGACGGCGGCGTGCTGGCGACGTACGAGGCGAGCCGCTTCGCCACGGGACGCAAGAACGCCCTCCGGGTGGAGATCAACGGCTCGCTGGGCACGGTGGCCTTCGACCTGGAGCGCCTCAACGAGTTGGAGTTCTACGACGCGACGCGACCCGCCGCCGAGCAGGGTTTCAGCCGCATCCTGGTGACCGAGGGGGAGCACCCGTACATGTCCGCGTGGTGGCCGCCCGGCCACCTCATCGGATACGAGCACTCCTTCACCCACCAGGCGCGGGACTTCGTCGAGGCGGTCGCCACCGGAGTCGACCCGGCGCCCTCCTTCGTCGACGGGTTGCAGGTCCAGTTGGTGCTGGACGCGGTGACCCGGTCGGCGGAGCTCGGCTCCTCGTGGACCGAGGTGGAGCCGGCCCTGGCCACGGTCGCCGCCTGAGCCGACTCCGGCGCCGACCGGCGAGGGACCGGCCGCGGTTGCGCCCCGCGGCCGGGACGAGGTCGGAGCCGGAGGACGTGCGGCCGGGCCGGCGTGGCCCGGTGACGCACGAGCAGAACGGTCGTCCGGTGCGGCCGGACCGGGATTCCCCGGTCGCACCGGAGGACCGTCACCACCCGGCGACCGTTGCCGGGGCCGTGTCACCCCCACGACGTCCGGTCGGCGCGCGCCGTCGTCCCGACCGGCGGATGCGGGGGAGGCAGGGACGGGACGCCGACCGGCCCTGCCTGCCAGCCCCGTCCGTCCGTGTCCGCGCCGGGAACCGGACCGGGGTCGTCGCCGCCGACGTCGACACCGGACCGGTGGGCTCCTCCCGGGGCGGCCGGCGGACGGGGCCCATCCGCATAGATGCGTATCTTTCTGAACAAACTTCTGATATCTATATACCTCAATGCACGGCTGGTTCCTCCTGATCGGGAAGGAGCACCATGCGTACGGGTGTTTGGCTGGTGGGAGCACGCGGCTCGGTCGCGACCACCAGCATCGTGGGGGCGCTCGCCCTGCGGTCCGGGCTCACCGGCCCGACCGGCTGCGTCACCGAGCTGCCCGACCTGCGCGGGCCCGCCCTGCCGGCCTTCACCGACCTGGTCCTCGGCGGGCACGACGTCGTCACCACTCCGCTGGCGAAGCGGGCCGAGACCCTGGCCGCCGCCGGCGTGCTGCCCGGCCGGCTGGTCGCCGCCCTCCCCGACGAGCTGGCCGCCGTCGAACGCGAGCTGCGTCCGGCCCCCGCCGGCGGCAGCCAGGCGGACCGGGCCGCCGCGACCGTACGCGACCTCACCGACTTCCGCCGCCGGCACGGGCTGGACCGGGTGGTGGTGGTCAACGTCTCGGCCACCGAACCCGCCGCCCGCCCGCACCCGGGCCACGCCGACCCGGGCGCGCTGGCCGCCGCGCTCGCCGGCCCCGACGAGGTGCTGCCACCCAGCTCCCTCTACGCGTACGCGGCGGTGCGGGCGGGCTGCCCGTACGTCGACTTCACCCCGTCCACCGGGCTGCGGCTGCCGGCCCTGGTGGCGCTGGCCGCCGAGCGCGGGATCCCGTACGCCGGGCACGACGGCAAGACGGGGGAGACGCTGGTCAAGTCCGTGCTCGCGCCGATGTTCGCGATGCGGCACCTGGCGGTGCGCTCCTGGTCCGGGGTCAACCTGCTCGGCGGCGGCGACGGCGCCACCCTCGCCGACCCGGCGGCCAACGCGGCCAAGGTGGAGAGCAAGCAGCGCGTGCTCGGCGAGACCCTCGGCCACCTGCCGCAGGGCGGCACCCGCATCGAGTACGTCGAGGCGCTGGGCGACTTCAAGACCGCCTGGGACCTGATCACGTTCGCCGGGTTCCTCGGCACCGGGATGCGGATGGAGTTCACCTGGCACGGCTGCGACTCCGCCCTGGCCGCGCCCCTCGTGCTCGACCTGGCCCGGCTCACCGCCGCCGCGCACGCCGCCGGCCACGCCGGCCCCCTGACCGACCTCGCCTTCTTCTTCAAGGACCCGCTCGGCACGCCCACCCACTCGCTGGCCGACCAGTGGACCCGACTGTGCGGCTTCGCCCACCGGCTGCACGCGGGAGGCACCGATGCCGCGCCTCGCTGACCTCGCCGAACTGGTCCGGGCGCCGGCCGCGCTCTCGGTGCCCGGGGACGTCGTCGCCGGGGCGGCGGCCGCCGGCACGCTCGGGCGGCGTACGCCCGCGCTGGCCGCCGCGTCCGTCCTGCTCTACTGGGCGGGGATGGCCGCCAACGACTGGGCCGACCGCCGGCTGGACGCCGTCGAACGCCCCGAGCGGCCCATCCCCAGCGGCCGGGTGGCCCCCGGGGCCGCGCTCGGCCTCGCCGCCGGGCTCACCGCCGCCGGGGTCGCGCTGGCCACCGCCGCCGGTGGCCGGCGCGCCGCGACGGTCGCGGTCCCGCTCGCCGCCGCCGTCTGGGGGTACGACCTGGCGGCGAAGTCGACGGCCGCCGGGCCGGCCGTGATGGCCGCCTGCCGAGGGCTGGACGTGCTGCTCGGCGCCACCGGCGGACGGGCGCTGCGGGCGGTGCCGGCGGCGGTCACCGTGGCCGCGCACACGTGGACGGTCACCGCGCTCTCCCGCCGCGAGGTCACCGGCGCCGACGCCGCGCTGCCGCTGCGTACCCTCGCCGGCACCGCCCTGGTCGCGGCGGGCGCCGTCGTCCGACCCCGCCCCGAGCGGGCCGCGCTGCCGGCGCTGCTGGCCGGCTGGTACGTGGCCCGCTACGGCGCGGCCCAGGCCCGGGCGGTAGCCGACCCCCGCGCCGGCCGGGTGCGGGCGGCGGTGGGAGCCGGCATCACCGGGCTGCCCGCGTTGCAGGGCGCCCTCACCGCGCGCGCCGGGGCCGGGCTGCTGGGGCTGGCGGTGGCGGCGGCCGCGCCGCTCGGCGGCCGGCTCGCCCGAAGGATCTCCCCGACATGACCGCCCCGACCCGCCCCGCGCCGGGCCCCCGGGGCACGGTGGTGGCCGGCGCGGCCGACGGCGGGCTCCGGTTCGGCTACGGCACCAACGGGTTCGCCAACCACCGGCTGACCGACGCGCTCGCCGTCGTCGCCGACCTGGGTTACCGGGGCGTCGCGCTCACCCTGGACCACGACCACCTCGACCCGTTCGCGCCCGCGCTGGCCCGCCGGGTGGCCGCCGTGGCCCGCCGGCTCGCGGCGCTCGACCTCGCCGTGGTCGTCGAGACCGGCGCCCGTTACCTGCTCGACCCGTGGCACAAGCACGCCCCGACGCTGCTGCACGACGACCCGGCGCGGCGCGTCGAGTTCCTGCGCCGGGCCGTGCGGATCGGCGCCGACCTGGGCGCGGAGGCCGTCTCCCTCTGGTCCGGCGTACGCCCCGACGCTGTCGCACCGGAGACCGCCTGGGACCGGCTGGTCGCCGGCTGCGCGACGGTGGTCGACGCCGCCGAGGCGGCCGGCACGACGCTCGGCTTCGAGCCGGAGCCGGGCATGCTGGTCGAGGACATCGCCGGCTGGCGCCGGCTGCGCGGCGCGCTCGGCGATCCGGACCGCTTCGGCATCACCCTCGACATCGGGCACTGCCGCTGCCTGGAGCCGCGGCCGGTCCCCGAGTGCGTACGCGAGGTCGGCGCGTACCTGGTCAACGTGCAGATCGACGACATGCGCCGGGGCGTGCACGAGCACCTGGAGTTCGGCGCGGGGGAGATCGACTTCCCGCCCGTGCTGCGGGCCCTGGGCGACGCCGGCTACCGGGGCCTGGTCGCCGTGGAGCTGCCCCGGCACTCGCACGCCGCCCCCGCCGTCGCGGCCCGCTCGCTCGACTTCCTGCGCGCCGCCGCGAAGGAGGCGGCACGCCCCGAAACGAGTGCCGCCGCGAAGGAGGCGGCACGCCCGGGACCGGGTGCCACCGCGAAGGAGGCGGCACGCCAGCAACGGTGACGGGGCCACGTCGGCAGCACGAGGGAGGAGACGGGATGACACCGGATTCACTGCGGGCCGCGCTGCGGGGCGTACCCGAACCCGACTGGCTCGACACGGCGCTGCGGCGGGTGGCGGCCGAACCGGCGACGATCGACCGGTTCTTCGCTGCCGCCGGGCGGCGCTGCGGCCGGGCACCGCTGCCCGGGGCACCCGGCTGGAGCGCCGACGAGGCGGCCCGGGCCCTGCTGCTGGCCGCGCTGCCGACCGACCACGCGACCCACGCCGAGACCCGCTACCGGCAGGGCGACGCCGCCGAGAAGCGGGCCGTGCTCAAGGCGCTGCCGCTGCTGCCGGTCGGTGCGGCCGGGACGCCACTGCTGCACGACGCGATCCGCACCAACGACACCCGGCTGCTGGCCGCCGCCCTCGGCCCGTACGCCCGGCACCTCGACCCGGACGCCTGGCGGCAGGCGGTGCTCAAGTGCGTCTTCACCGGCGTGCCGCTGGCCGTGGTGCACGACCTCGACGCCCGCGCCGACGGCGAACTCGCCGCGATGCTCGCGTCGCTGGCCGCCGAGCGGCAGGCCGCCGGGCGCGCCATGCCGGCGGACGCGACCGACCTGCTCACCCGGCTGCGCGAAATCCAGGAGGCCTGATGCGCATCTTCGACCCGCACATCCACATGACCTCGCGGACCACCGACGACTACGAGCGGATGGCCGCCGCCGGGGTCCGGGCGGTGGTGGAGCCGGCGTTCTGGCTCGGCCAGCCCCGCACCAGCCCCGCCTCCTTCGCCGACTACTTCGACTCGCTGGTCGGCTGGGAGCCGTTCCGGGCCGGGCAGTTCGGGATCCGCCACCACGCCACGGTCGCGCTGAACCCGAAGGAGGCCAACGACCCGCGCTGCCGCCCGGTGCTCGACCTGCTGCCGCGCTATCTCGACAAGGACGCCGTGGTGGCGGTCGGCGAGATCGGCTACGACTCGATGACGCCGGCGGAGGACGAGGCGTTCGCCGCCCAGCTCGCCCTGGCCGTGGCCCACGACCTGCCGGCCCTGGTGCACACCCCGCACCGGGACAAGGCGCGGGGCGTCGAACGCAGCCTCGCCGTGGTCGCCGAGTCCGGCGTCGAGCCGGGCCGGGTGGTGCTCGACCACCTCAACGAGGTGACGGTGGGGCTGGTCCGGGACACCGGCTGCTGGCTGGGCTTCTCCATCTATCCCGACACCAAGATGTCGCCGCCGCGCATGGTGGAGCTGCTGCGGGCGTACGGGACGGAGCGGGTGCTGGTCAACTCGGCGGCCGACTGGGGGCGCTCGGATCCGCTGCTCACCCGGGCCACCGGGGAGGCGATGCTGCTGGCCGGCTTCACCGACGACGACGTGGACCGGGTGCTGTGGCGCAACCCGGTCGAGTTCTACGGCCGGTCCGGTCGGCTCGACCTGACGGACCTGGAGCACGCCGCCGCCGACCCGCCGATCGGCACCTGGGCGGGCAACTCGATCCTGCGCGGCGGCAGCTGATGCGGCTGCGGCACGCCGGCGGCGACACCGTCCACCTCGGCTACTGCACCAACGTGCACCCCGCCGAGGACCTCGCCGGCATCCTGCGCCAGCTGGACACCCACGCCGTGCCCGTACGCGAGGCGCTCGGCGCCGACCTGCTCGGCCTCGGGCTGTGGCTGGCCGCCCCGGTCGCCGCCGAGCTGGCCGCCGACCCGGCCGCCCGTCGCCGGCTGCGGGCCGCGCTGACCGCCCGGGGGCTGGAGGTGGTCACGCTCAACGGCTTCCCGTACGCGGCCTTCCAGGCGCCCGTGGTCAAGGGCGACGTCTACCACCCGGACTGGACCACGCCCGCGCGGCTCGCGTACACCCTGGATCTGGCGCGGGTGCTCGCCGACCTGCTGCCCGACGACGCGGCCCGGGGCTCGGTCTCCACCCTGCCGCTGGCCTGGCGGCGGCCCTGGGACGCCGCCCGCGTGGACGCCGCCCGCCACCGGCTCGACCAGCTCGCGGCCGGTCTCGCGGCCGTCGAGCGGGCGACCGGCCGGAGCGTGCGGGTCGGGTTCGAGCCGGAGCCGGGCTGCGTGGTGGAGAGCACCGGGCAGGCCGTCGCGGCCCTGGCCGGCGTGGACACCGACCGGCTCGGCGTCTGCCTGGACCTCGCCCACCTCGCCTGCGCCTGGGAGGCGCCGGCCGAGGCGCTGGGCCGGCTGCGCACGGCCGGGCTGCCGGTGGTGAAGGTGCAGGTCTCGGCCGCCATCGAGGCGCCCGCCGAGGCGACGCCGGCGCTGCGACGCTGGGTGGAGCCGCGCTTCCTGCACCAGACCCGGGCGGCAGGCTGCGCGGGGGCGGCCGACCCTGCCGACCCCGCCCACGCCGCCGACGACCTGGACGCCGCCCTGGCCGCGCGGCTGCCCGGCCCGTGGCGGGTGCACTACCACGTGCCGCTGCACGCCCCGCCCGAGCCGCCGCTGGGCTCGACCCTGCCGGTGCTGCGCGCCGCGCTGGCCACGCTCTACGCCGGGCCGGAGGCGGGCTGCGACCACCTCGACGTCGAGACGTACACCTGGGGGGTGCTGCCGGCCGCGCGGCGCCCGCGCACCGACGCGGAGCTGGCCGCCGGCATCGCCGCGGAGCTGGCCTTCGCCCGCGCCGAGCTGGTCGCCCTGGGCCTGGCGCCGGCGGGCCGGGCGGCCCCGGCGACGGCGGAGGTACGGCGATGAGCGGGCGCCAGCGAGCGAACCGTCGACACGGCGCGGGGGTGCCGGCATGAGTCGGCGGCTGGTGGTGCTGGACGTGGTGGGGCTGACCCCGCGCCTGCTGGCGCACATGCCCCGGCTGCGCGCGGTCGCCGACGCCGGCTTCCGCGCGGAGCTGGGCACCGTGCTGCCCGCGCTGACCTGCCCGGTGCAGTCGACGTTCCTCACCGGGGAGCTCCCGGCCGGGCACGGGATCGTCGGCAACGGCTGGTACTTCCGGGACCTCGGCGAGGTGCTGCTCTGGCGCCAGCACCACGCCCTGGTCGGCGGCGAGAAGCTGTGGCAGGCGGCCCGCCGGGTCGAGCCGGGCTTCACTGTGGCCAACGTCTGCTGGTGGTACGCCATGGGCGCCGACGTGGACTGGACGGTCACCCCTCGCCCCGTCTACCGGGCGGACGGGCGCAAGGAGCCGGACTGCTACACCGACCCGCCGGAGCTGCACGACGCCCTCACCGACCGGCTCGGCACCTTCCCGCTGTTCAGCTACTGGGGGCCGGGCGCGGGGCTGGCGTCGTCGGCGTGGATCTGCCGGGCCGCCGAGCGGATCCTCGCCGACCACGCGCCGGACCTGACCCTGGTCTACGTCCCGCACCTCGACTACGACCTGCAACGCTTTGGCCCGTCGTCGCCCCGGGCCGCCGCGGCGGCGGCCGAGCTGGACGGGGTGCTCGGGCCGCTGCTGGACGCCGCCCGCGCCCGGGACGCGACCGTGGTGGTGCTCTCCGAGTACGGCATCACCGACGTCTCCCGGCCGGTCGACGTCAACCGGCTGCTGCGCGCCGAGGGGCTGCTGCGGGTGCACACCCAGGCCGGCATGGAGTACCTCGACCCGTGGACCTCGCGGGCCTTCGCGGTGGCCGACCACCAGGTGGCGCACGTCCACGTCCGCGACCCGGCCGACGTGCCGGCGGTGGCGGCGCTCTGCGCGGGGCTGCCCGGGGTGGCCGAGGTGCTCGACGCCGACGGCCGGGCCGCGCACGGGCTGGATCACCCGCGCGCCGGGGAGCTGGTGCTCGTCGCCGAGCCGGACGCCTGGTTCACCTACTACTACTGGCTCGACGACGCCCGCGCGCCCGACTTCGCCCGGCTGGTGGACATTCATCGCAAGCCGGGTTACGACCCGGCGGAGCTGTTTCTCGACCCGGCCGCACCGTTGGCGGCGAAGCGGCGGGCCGCCGTGGCGCTGGCGCGCAAGAAGCTCGGGATGCGTTACCTGATGAGCGTGGTGGGGCTGGACGCCGGCGCCCGGGCGGTGCGCGGGTCGCACGGCCGGCTCCCGGCCGACCCGGCGGACGGGCCGGTGCTGCTCTGCTCCGATCCGTCCGCCGCCCGGAACCGAATCGCCGCGACCGAGGTCAAGGCACTCCTGCTGGAGCTGGCGGGGCTGGCACCGGCGTCGGCCGGGTCGCCCACCCCGGCGTCGGCGGGACCGTCCGGGGAGGAGCCGTGACCGCCGTCGTCGCCCCGACCGACACGAGCGGGCTGCGGGCCCGGTTCGACGCCGCGCTCGCCGCCTTCCTCGATCGGCAGGGCCGGGACTGGCCGGACGGCGCGCCCCGGGGCGTCTTCACCGCGCTGCACCGGTTCGTGCTGGCCGGCGGCAAGCGGCTGCGCCCGCTCTTCTGCTACTGGGGATGGCGGGGCGCGGGTGGCCCCGACGGCGCCCCGATCGTGACGGCCGCCGCCGCGTTGGAGCTGTTCCACGCGTTCGCGCTGATCCACGACGACATCCTGGACGGCAGCGACCGCCGCCGGGGCGGGCCGTCGGTGCACCGGCTCTTCGCCGACCTGCACGCCCGCTCGTCCTGGCGCGGCGACCCCGAGGCGTACGGGCGCAACACCGCGCTGCTCTGCGGCGACCTCTGCGCCGCCTGGTCCGACCAGATGTTCCACGAGTGCGGCCTGGACGCGGGGCGGGTGCACCGGGGGTACGCGGTCTACGCGCTGATGCGCACCGAGGTGATCGCGGGGGAGTACCTGGACCTGGTCTCCGGGGTGGGCGACGGGTCGGTGGCGAGCGCGCTGACCGTCGTCCGGATGAAGGCGGCCCGCTACACGGTCACCCGGCCGTTGCAGATCGGGGCGACGCTGGCCGGGGCCGGGCCGGAGCTGCTGGCCGCGCTGGCCGAGTTCGGCGACCCGCTGGGCGACGCGTTCCAACTGCGCGACGACGTGCTGGGGGTCTTCGGCGACCCGACGGTCACCGGCAAGTCGATCCTGGACGACCTGCGGGAGGGCAAGCCGACGGTGATGATGGCGCTGGCCCGGGGCGCCGCCGACCGGGCGCAGGCCGCGCGGCTGCGGGAGCTGTTCGGCAACCCGGCGCTCGACAGTGACGGCGCCGGCGAGCTGCGGAAGATCATCGAAGGCACCGGGGCCCGCGAGCGGATCGAGGAGATGATCCGGGTACGCGCGGAGGCCGCCCTGGCGGCCCTGGGGTCCACCCCGGTGACCGCCGAGGCCCGTGCCGCCCTGACCGCCCTCGCCGCCCAGGCCGTCGACCGTCCCCACTGAGTCGAGGCTCCGGCAGGCGGCGACTTTTGACGGGATCGACGAAAGTTGGTGCCGAATCGGCGGAAGGTATGGACACATCGATGCTCGCCATTTAATGTCGGGCCATCACGAATCTGTTTCGTCGAGGTGAACCGGCGGCGCGGGAACCCATCGACTGGTGACCTCCGATCGATGGGGTCCACTCCATCCCTCGTGGGTCGCGGCTGGCCGGGCACGGCACCCCGGCGGGCCGACCGCATCCCCCGCTACGGCATCCGGCGCGACGGCGCGCGCCCGCCCTGGCAGTCACTCGTCAGGAAGGGACGGCACACCCATGTCCACCCAGGACGCCCCCATCCCACGGCTCCGACGACGGTTCTCCGCCGCCTCGGCGCTGCTGCTGGTCGCCACCGCCGGCACGGTCGCCCTCGGCGCCGGCCCGGCCACGCTGGGCGGCCCCGGCCCGGCCCAGGCCCACCCCATCGTCGGCACCGACTTCCAGCAGGTCACCCTCGCCAAGGGCGTCGCCGAGGTGGGCGAGCCCATGACGATCGCGGTGCTGCCGGACCGGTCGGTCCTGCACACCGCCCGCAACGGCACCGTCCGGCGTACGGACTCCGCCGGTACCACCTCCGTGATCGGCACGCTGCCGGTCTACACCCACGACGAGGAGGGGTTGCAGGGCGTCGGGGCCGACCCGAACTTTGCCAGCAACCGGCACATCTACCTCTACTACGCCCCGCCGCTGTCCACCCCGGCCGGCGACGCGCCGGCGACCGGCACCGACTTCTCGGCCTGGCAGGGCGTCAACCGCCTCTCCCGGTTCACCCTCAACGCCGACTTCACGATCAACACCGGCAGCAAGGTCGACATCCTCGACGTGCCCGCCGACCGGGGCATGTGCTGCCACGTCGGTGGCGACATCGACTTCGACGCCGCCGGCAACCTCTACCTCTCCACCGGCGACGACACCAACCCGTTCGACTCGGCCGGGTACGCGCCCATCGACGAGCGCACCAACCGCAACCCCGCGTACGACGCGCAGCGCAGCGCGGCCAACACCAACGACCTGCGCGGCAAGATCCTGCGGATCAAGGTGAACGCCAACGGCACGTACTCGATCCCGGCGGGCAACATGTTCGTCGACTCGGACGCGCGGACCCGCCCCGAGATCTACGCCATGGGCTTCCGCAACCCGTTCCGGATGAGCGTGGACCGGGCCACCGGCATCGTCTACGTGGGCGACTACGGCCCGGACGCCGGCACCACCAGCGCCCGGGGGCCGAGCGGCCAGGTGGAGTTCAACCGGGTCACCGGGCCCGGCAACTACGGCTGGCCGTACTGCACCGGCACCAACACCGCCACCGAGACGTACGCCGAGTGGGACTTCGCCGCCGGGACCGCCGGGGCGAAGTACAACTGCTCCGGCGGGCCGACCAACAACTCCTTCCGCAACACCGGCCTGCCCACCCTGCCCGGCGCGAAGCCGGCCTGGATCCGGTACGCCGGCGACGCCGGCACCCCGCCCGAGTTCGGCGGCGGCTCCGAGTCGCCGATGGGCGGCCCCGTCTACCGCTACGACGCCGCGCTGAACTCCACCACCAAGTTCCCGCAGTCCTTCGACGGGCAGTTCTTCGCCGGCGAACTCGGCCGGGGCTGGGTCAAGCCGATCCACCTCAACGCCGACGGCAGCCCGGGCGGCATCGACACGTTCCCGTGGAACGGCAAGCAGATCATGGACATGGCGTTCGGGCCCGAGGGCGCGCTCTACATCCTCGACTACGGCACCGGGTACTTCAACGGCGACGCCAACTCGGCGCTCTACCGCTACGACTACATTGCCGGCGGCAACCGGGCGCCGACCGCCGTCGCCGCGGCCGACAAGACCTCCGGAGCGGCCCCGCTGACCGTGAACTTCTCCTCGGCCGGGTCCAGCGACCCGGAGGGCGGGGCGCTCACCTACTCCTGGGCGTTCGGCGACGGCACCAGCTCGACGGCGGCCAACCCCAGCAAGACGTACACCGCCAACGGCACCTACCAGGTCACCCTGACCGTACGCGACCCCCAGGGCGCCACCGGCACGGCGAACGTGCAGATCGGCGTCGGCAACACCGCGCCCACGGTCACCATCAACAGCCCGGCCAACGGCAAGCTGTTCAGCTACGGCGACACCGTGCCGTTCAGCATCACGGTGACCGACCCCGAGGACGCCGCCATCGACTGCACCAAGGTCAAGATGACGTACGTGCTGGGCCACGACAACCACGGCCACCAGATCACCTCGAAGAACGGCTGCTCCGGCTCGATCACCATCCCCGTCGACGGTGAACACGACGACGCGGCGAACATCTTCGCCGTCTTCGACGCCGAGTACACCGACGCGGGCGGGCTGACCACGCACAAGCAGCACACCCTCCAGCCGCGCAAGCGCCAGGCGGAGCACTTCAAGACCTCCTCCGGCGTCGGCACCTTCGACAAGGGCACCGCCGAGGGCGGCAGGACCGTCGGCGACATCAACAACGGCGACTGGATCGCGTTCGAGCCGTACCGGATCGACAACGCGACCTCGTTCAGCGCCCGGGTCTCCTCGGCCGGCGCCGGCGGCACCCTCCAGGTGCGGCTCGGCTCGCCGACGGGCACCGTGCTCGGCTCCGCGACCGTGCCGGTCACCGGCGCCTGGGACGCGTTCACCACGGTCAGCGGCAGCATCTCCGGGGCGCCGGCCAGCACCGGCACGCTCTACCTCACGTTCGCCGGCACGGGCACCGGCGCGCTCTACGACGTGGACACGTTCGCCTTCACCACCGGCTCGGCGGGGGCCCGCACCGGCCCGGTCGTCGGGCTCGGCGGCAAGTGCCTGGACGTACGCAACGCGGCCACCGCCGACGGCACCCAGATCCAGATCTACGGCTGCAACGGCAGCGCCGCGCAGACGTGGACGGTGACGCCGAACTCGACGGTGAAGGCGCTGGGCAAGTGCCTGGACATCTCCGGCGGCGGGTCCGCCGACGGCACGAAGATCCAGCTGTACGGCTGCAACGGCACCGGCGCCCAGAACTGGTCGGCCCAGGCGGACGGCACCCTGAAGAACCCGCAGACCGGCAAGTGCCTGGACGTCTCGGGCAACACCCCGACCGACGGCCAGGCCGTGCACCTGTGGACCTGCCACACCGGCGCCAACCAGAAGTGGACCCTGCCCTGACCTGAGGCGGGGAGGGGCACGACGCCCCTCCCCGCCCCGGCAGGCCCTTGACAGCCCCGGCATTGGAGAGCGACATGCGCAGACTCCTCCGACCCCTCCTCGGCGCGGCCACCGCCGTCCTCGCCGTCCTCGCCTGCACCACCCCGGCCACGCCGGCCAGCGCCGCCGACGCCCCGTACGACGTGCTGGTCTTCTCCAAGACGGCCGGCTTCCGGCACGACTCCATCGCGGTCGGCACCCAGGCGATCCGCGACCTCGGCGCGGCCAACAACTTCACTGTCACCGCCACCGAGGACGCCGCCCAGTTCACGACCGCCAACCTGTCCCGCTTCGAGGCGGTGGTCTTCCTCAACACCACCGGCGACGTGCTCGACGGCACGCAGCAGAGCGCCTTCGAGTCCTACATCGGCGCCGGCGGCGGGTACGTCGGCGTGCACGCCGCCGCCGACACCGAGTACGGCTGGTCCTTCTACGGCAACCTCGTCGGGGCGTACTTCGCCTCGCACCCGGCCATCCAGCAGGCCAACGTGAAGGCGGAGAACCGGGCGCACCCGGCGACCGCGCACCTGCCGCAGACCTGGCCCCGCACCGACGAGTGGTACAACTACCAGACCAACGCCCGGTCCACGGCCCGGGTGCTGGCCACCCTCGACGAGTCCTCCTACTCGGGCGGCTCGATGGGCGCCGACCACCCGCACTCCTGGTGCAAGACCTACAGCGGCGGCCGGTCCTTCTACACGGGCGGCGGGCACACCCAGGCGTCGTACGCCGAGCCGGCCTTCCGTGCCCACCTGCTCGGCGGCATCCGGTACGCGGCCGGCCGGGCCAAGGCCGACTGCCGGCCCGAGACCGGCTACACGCCGCTCTACAACGGCTCCACCACCGGCTGGTCCCAGGCCGGGCCGGGCAGCTTCAGCAACGCCGACGCCACCCTCACCTCGGTCGGCGGGATGGGCCTGTACTGGTACAGCGCGAAGCAGTTCACCAACTACTCGCTGAAGCTGGACTGGCGGCTCGCCGGCGACGACAACTCCGGCGTCTTCATCGGCTTTCCGCCGTCGAGCGACCCCTGGTCGGCCGTGAACAACGGCTACGAGGTGCAGATCGACGCCACGGACGCGGCCGACCGCACGACCGGCGCCGTCTACACCTTCAAGTCCGCCGACATCGCCGCCCGGGACGCGGCGCTGAACCCGCCGGGGGAGTGGAACACCTACGAGCTGCTCGTCGAGGGCGAGCGCCTCCAGGTCTTCCTGAACGGCGTGAAGATCAACGACTTCACCAACACCGACCCGGTCCGCTCGCTCGCCGGCCACATCGGGCTCCAGAACCACGGCACCGGCGACGACGCCTCGTTCCGCAACATCCGGATCAAGGAACTCGGCGTCAACCCGCCGGTCGGGAACACCGTCCAGGCCGAGGCGTTCAGCTCCGCCTCCGGGGTCTCGCCGTTCACCAAGGCCGGCGCGAACGGCGGGCAGACCCTCGGCCACATCGACCCCGGGGACTGGGCCGCGTACGCCGGGCTCGACCTGACCGGCACGACGTCGCTGCGGGCGCGGGTCGTCTCCGGCGGGCCGGGCGGCACCATCCAGGTGCGTACGGGCTCCGCGACCGGCACCGTCCTCGGCTCGGTGGCGGTGCCGAACACCGGCGGCTGGAACACCTTCGCCGACGTCACGGCCGCCCTCTCCGGTGTGCCGTCCGGCACCGGCACGCTCTACCTGACCTTCACCGGCTCGGGCACGGGGCTCTTCGACGTGGACGACTTCACCCTGGTCAAGGGGAGCGGCGGCACCGGCACCGGCCCGATCCGTGGCCTGGGCGGCAAGTGCCTGGACGTGCGCAACGGCGCCACGGCCGACGGCACCCAGATCCAGATCCACGGCTGCAACGGGTCCGCCGCGCAGACGTGGACGGTGACGCCGAACTCGACGGTGAAGGCGCTGGGCAAGTGCCTGGACGTCTCCGGCGGCGCGTCGGCCGACGGTACGAAGATCCAGTTGTGGACGTGCAACGGCACGGGGGCGCAGAACTGGTCGGCCCAGGCGGACGGCACCCTGAAGAACCCGCAGACCGGCAAGTGCCTGGACGTTTCGGGCAACAACCCGGCGGACGGTCAGGCCGTGCACCTGTGGACCTGTCACACCAACGCCAATCAGAAGTGGACCCTGCCGCCCGTCGGCACCCGCATCCGCTGACGAGCGGAGGATCCACACGCGGAACGCTGTCGAGCTGATGTCGTAGACGATTCATCGCCGTCCGGTGCACAGCGCGGCCCGGACGTCACCCCACCTGATGTCACAGACGACTCAGCTCGACAGCGTCCCTACGACTCCTTCGCCCGCGGACCGCCGGCGGCCACCACCGCCCCACGGAGCCATGGATCACCCGTTCAAGGCTGCGTGACGAGGCACTAGAGTGGGGGGCGGCGACCGTGGCGGTTGCCGGTGACCGGCGGGAGGCGCAACCCGGCGGGTCCAGGTGCGCACGCGTACCCACCGGTGTCCCGCCGTGGCCCGCCGCGCACCGGCCCTGCCCGGTCACCCTCGCCCCGGTCACATACCCACGGAATCCCCCATCACCACAGGGGAGAAGCACCATGGCGCGACCCATCACGCTCTTCACCGGCCAGTGGGCCGATCTTCCGTTCGACGAGGTCTGCCGCCTCGCCTCCGAGTGGGGCTACGACGGGCTGGAGATCGCCTGCTGGGGCGACCACTTCGAGGTCGACAGGGCACTCGCGGACGACTCGTACGTCGAGCGGAAGCGCGAGATCCTGGCGAAGCACAACCTGAAGGTCTTCGCGATCTCCAACCACCTGGTCGGCCAGGCCGTCTGCGACCACCCGATCGACGAGCGGCACCAGGGCATCCTGCCCGCCCGGATCTGGGGCGACGGCGAGCCCGAGGGCGTACGCCGCCGTGCCGCCGAGGAGATCAAGGACACCGCGCGGGCGGCGGCGAAGCTCGGGGTGGACACCGTCGTCGGCTTCACCGGCTCGTCGATCTGGCACACGCTGGCGATGTTCCCGCCGGTGCCGCCGTCGATGATCGAGCGCGGCTACCAGGACTTCGCCGACCGGTGGAACCCGATCCTGGACGTCTTCGACGAGGTGGGCGTGCGCTTCGCCCACGAGGTGCACCCGAGCGAGATCGCGTACGACTACTGGACGACGAAGCGGGCGCTGGAGGCGGTCGGGCACCGGCCCGCGTTCGGGCTGAACTGGGACCCGTCGCACTTCGTCTGGCAGGAGCTGGACCCGGTGAACTTCATCTTCGACTTCGCCGACCGGATCTACCACGTCGACTGCAAGGACGCGAAGGTGCGCACCGGGGACGGGCGGCGGGGCCGGCTCGCCTCGCACCTGCCGTGGGCGGACATGCGGCGCGGCTGGGACTTCGTCTCCACCGGCCACGGCGACGTGCCCTGGGAGGACTGCTTCCGGGCCCTGAACGCGATCGGCTACGCCGGCCCGATCTCGATCGAGTGGGAGGACGCCGGGATGGACCGCCTCGTCGGCGCCCCGGAGGCGTTGCAGTTCGTCCGCCGGCTCGCCTTCGACGCCCCGGCCGCGGCCTTCGACGCCGCGTTCACCAGCAAGGACTGACCGCCCCGGGGTAGCACCCGGGCGGGCCGAAGTCGGGGCCCGCACACGAACGGGCCGGTCGCCCGGAGGCGACCGGCCCGCGCGAAGGTGCGATCAGAGGGTGCTGCCGTTGGTGCCCGAGCTGGACGGCTTGCTACGGGGCGTGGCGGTGGTCGACGTCGACCCGGAGGCCGAGGCCGTGCTCGACGACCCGGTGGAGCTCTTCGCGCCGACCGTGGCCGGCGTGCCGGCGAACGCGTCGTCGGCGGCGGTCAGCTCCTGCTTGTGGCCGTTGCTGTTGAGCTTCTCGCCCAGCTTCGACTGGCCGAGCTTGTCCTTGCCCTCGCTGTAGAGGCGGGTCGCCTGGGCCTGCGCGACACCGGCCGCCTCCTGGACGGTCGGGTGGTCGAGCACCTTGCGGCCCCGGATCACCAGCTCCTCGTACTTCTCCCGACCGGCACGGGCGCCCAGGACGAATCCCGCAGCCAGCCCGCCAAGGAACATCATCTTTCCGCGCATGGCGGCTCCTTCCGTACCTGACGCGCCGTCGACCGACGGTTACCCCGCCGGAGGCGACCAAATCGCGCCTGCCTTCTCTGTCTGCAGCTAACTACCCATCCTGCTCTCCGCTCATACCTCCTTGTGCCGGGATGACGATTTGTCCGGGTTTATTGTCGTGTGCGCGGGCGCCGATCGAAGCGGTAACCCCCTGGACCAACACCCCCCGGAATCCTGTACTCTTGTGCCGTCGCACGGCGCAGCGAGATCGGCACCGGACGACACAGCGGTCCCCCGTAGCTCAATTGGCAGAGCAGCCGGCTGTTAACCGGCAGGTTTTTGGTTCGAGTCCAAACGGGGGAGCTTCCACACCAGACGCCCGTCGGCCACGCCGGCGGGCGTTCGCCGTTCCCGCCCCGTGTCTGCCGGTCGTCGCGCGCCTGCCGGCCGTCGCCCGGATCCGTCGTGGCGAAGATCGTGCCCGCCAGGTGCGGGACGACCTGTTTCGCCCACCCCCGGGCCGCTCGCCCGGCAGGATGGTCGCTGTCGACCTGGACTCCCGCTGCGTCGATCGGTGCGTCGACTCGTGGGTAGGTGAGTGGCCGGGCCGGCTGTCCCGGACTGGCGGAGAGCGGGAGGTGCGCGATGCTCGCCGAGACCGATGTCGTCGTGGTCGGCGGCGGCCTGGCCGGGCTCGCCGCGGCCCGGCGGCTGCACCGCGCGGGTGTGCCGTGGCGGCTGCTGGAGGCCGGCGGCCGGCTCGGCGGCCGGGTCGCCACCGACGCCGTAGACGGCTACCTGCTGGACCGGGGCTTCCAGGTGCTCAACACCGCGTACCCCCGGATCGGCGCCCTGCTCGACGTCGACCGGCTGCGCCTCGGACACTTCACGTCCGGCGTGCTGGTGCGCAGGGGCGACCGGTTGGCCCGTCTGGTGAACCCGCTGCGCGAACCCACCGGCGCGCCCGGCACCGCGCTGGCCGGCGTGGGCTCCCTGCTCGACCGGCTACGGTTCGCCGCGCTCGCCACGGGCTGCGCCACCCTGCCGAAGGAACGGCTGCTCGCCGCCCCGGAGACCACCACCGAGGCCGCGCTGCGCCGCGCCGGCCTCTCCGACACGATCGTCGAGGAGCTGCTGCGGCCGTTCCTGTCCGGGGTCCTCATCGACCGCGAACTGGAGACCTCCAGCCACGTGCTCGCCATGGTGCTGCGCTCCTTCGCCCGGGGCCGGATCGGCCTGCCCGCCGAGGGGATGGCCGCGCTGCCCCGCGCCGTCGCCGACCCGCTCCCGGCGGAGCTGATCGACCTCGACACCCCGGTCGCCGAGGTCGCGCCCGGCCGGGTCCGCACCCAGGCCGGCGACCTCCGCTGCCGCGCCGTCGTGGTCGCCGTGGACCCGCCGGCGGCGGCCACGCTGCTGCCGGGTCTGCCGGCGGTACGCACGCACGCCTACACGACCTACTACCACAGCGCGCCGGAGCCGCCGCTGGACGAGCCGATCCTGCTCCTCGACGGCGACCGGCGCGAGATCGTCGCCAACACGGTGGTGGTCAGCAGGGCCGCGCCCACGTACGCGCCGGCAGGGCGGCACCTGGTCGCCACCTCGGTGGTCGGCCCGTCGGCCCCGCCCGAGCCGACGGTACGGGCGGAACTCACCCGGCTCTACGGCCGGTCCACGGCGGACTGGACCCACCTGACCACGGTGTCCATCCCCGACGCGCTGCCCGCCGCGCCCCCGCCGCAGGGGCGGCTGCGCAAGCCGGTGGCGCTGGGGGAGGGCCTGTTCGTGGCCGGGGACCACCGGGACAGCCCCTCCATCCAGGGTGCCCTCGCCAGCGGCTGGCGGGCCGCCGGGGCCGTCCTGTCGGAGCTGCGTACCGGCTGAACGGAGGGTCACGTCCCGTTGAAGATCACTTATGCTCCTCGCCATGCCCGCACCCCTTCCGCCGCCCAACCTCGACGCCGCGGCGGCGTACCCCCAGGTCGGTCAGGTGCGCGCGGCCCTCGCGGCGCGCGACTGGCCGACCCTGCGCGCGCTCGTCGACGGGCAGGACCCGCACGGCCGGACCTTCCTCGTCGGCGAGGCCGGCGAGGCCGAGGACATCGAGGAGTTCCTGCGTGAGGTGCTGGCGCAGCGGCCCGACGACGCGCTCGCCGGCGCCCTGCTGGGGTCGCACCTGATCCGCGCCGGCTGGCGGATCCGCTCGTCCTACCGGGCGCAGCACGTCAGCCGGGAGCAGTTCGCCCAGTTCCACGCCCACCTGCGGCGCGCCGAGCAGGTGCTGATCGACGTCACCGCCCGGCACCCGGACGACGCGGCGGCCTGGACGCAGCGGATCACCAACGCGCGCGGGCTGGAGCTCGGCCAGGCGGAGGCCCGCCGCCGCTACGACCAGCTCGCCAAGCACCACCCGCACCACCTGCCGGCCCAGGCCTCGCTGCTGCAACAGTTCTGTCCCAAGTGGAGTGGCACCTGGGAGCGGGCGCACGGCTTCGCCCGGGAGTGCGCCGACGCCGCCCCGCCCGGCGCCCCGAACGCGGTGCTGGTGGTCGAGGCCCACCTGGAGGAGGCGCTCGACCACGACGACCTCCGCGAGGCGAGCGCCCACCTGCGCGGCGCGCACGTGCAGCGCGAGATCCACCAGGCGGCGCAGCAGTCGGTCTGGCACCCCGAGTTCCGCAACGACTGGGGCTGGGTCTGGGTGCGCAGCGTCTTCGCGATGGCCTTCTGCCTGCTGGACGAGTACCAGGCGGCGGCACAGCAGTTCGCGGCCATGGGGCCGCTCGGCGACGAGGCGATGTTCGGCTACATCGACGGCGACGCGACCAAGCAGTTCCAGCGGTTCCGCGACAAGGCGTACGCGAAGGGTGGGCGGTCATGATCCAGGAACTGGACGTGGACGGGGTGCCCACGCTGCTCGCCCCCACCGGCGGGCCGATGCGCGCCGGGCTGACCTTCCGGGTCGGCACCGCCGACGAGACGCTCGCCCGCAGCGGCATCACCCACCTGCTGGAACACCTCGCGCTGGCCCCCCTCGGGCTGGCCGACTACCACGTCAACGGTGCCACCGCGCCGGTGTTCACCACGTTCCACATGCAGGGCTCCGCGCAGGACATCGCCACCTTCCTCACCTCGGTCTGCGCCAACCTGACCGAGCTGCCGACCGGTCGGCTCGACGTGGAGAAGGAGATCCTGCGCACCGAGTACAGCAGCCGGGGCACGGCCGCCGTCGACGACATCCCGCTGTGGCGCCACGGCGCCCGCGACTTCGGCATCACCAGCTACCCGGAGTGGGGGCTCTCCGCGCTCACCGCCGACGACCTGCGGCAGTGGGCGGCCCGCTGGTTCACCCGGGAGAACGCGGTGCTCTGGATCGCGGGGAAGGCCGTCCCCGCCGGGCTGCGCCTGACGCTGCCCCAGGGCGTACGGCAGCCGGTGCCGGCGGCGTCGTCGGCGCTGCCGCAGACCCCCGCGTACTTCGTCGGCGGCTCGCGGGCGGTGGTGCTGGACGCCGTCGTGCGGCGCCGGACCGCCGCGAGCGTCTTCGCCGGGGTGCTGGAGCGCGAGCTGTACCGGGCGCTGCGCCAGGACGCCGGGCTCTCCTACCAGACGACGGCGGGCTACGAGCCGCGCGGCGACGGCCACGCGACGCTGCGGGCGCTGGCCGACGCGCTGCCGGAGAAGCAGGACGCCGTGCTCGGCGGCTTCGTCGACACGCTCGCCAAGCTCCGGGTCGGCCGGATCGAACAGGCCGACCTCGACGCCGTCGTGGCGAAGCGGCAGGACTTCCTCGGCACCGCCGAGGTGGACGCGGCGCGGCTGCCGTCGTACGCCTTCAACGTGCTCACCGGGGAGCGCAACCTCACGGTCGACGAGCACCGTGCCGAGCTGAAGGACGTCAGCACGGACGACGTGCACGAGGTGGCCCGCGAGGTGCTGGCCGGGGCGCTGCTGATGGTCCCCGAGGGGCACCGGGCCGACTGGGCCGGCTTCGTCGCAGCGCCCACCCGCTCGGCCGACACGGTCGCCGGCACCCCCTACCGGGAGAAGGAAGGCGACGGCGAGCTGCACGTCGGCGTGGACGGGGTGAGCTGGCTCGGCCGCGGTGGCCCGCTCACCGTGCGGTACGCCGAATGCGCCCTCATGCTCGCCTGGCCCGACGGCGCCCGGCAGCTCATCGGCGACGACGCCATCTCGATGCGGATCGAACCGACCATGTTCGACCTGCACCCCGGGGCGATCCGGGTGATCGACTCCCAGGTGCCGGCCGACCGGCAGGTGGCCATGCCGGCCCGCGACCCGGACCGCATCCCGCAGCCGCAGGCCGCTGCCGGCACCGAACGGCGGGAGCCGGCCAAGCGCTCCTGGTGGGAGATCCCGCTGATGGTCGTCAGCGGCCTCGCCGCGCTGGCGATCGGCGGGGGGACCTTCCTGCTGACCCTCGGCATGTTCATCACCGAGACGGCCGAGAGCGACGAGGGCTGGCTGTGGGGCGTCATCGCGGTGGGATGGCTGCTCACTGTTATCCTCGCGTTGCCCATCGTGCTGCTACGCCGGCGACGCCGATGAGCGACGGCGCCGTTTCGTGCTGGCCGGTGATCCACCGGGCGGGATAAGATCCGGCGCGGTATTGGGGCGGTAGCTCAGCCGGTTAGAGCAGGGGACTCATAATCCCTCGGTCGCGGGTTCGAGTCCCGCCCGCCCCACCAGCCATTCTCCCAGGTCAGACATGCTGTCGATGACCCGGACGCACCGCGTCGAGGTCCGGACCGCACCCTCAGCCCGCACTGAGTCCGCAGCAGCACGACCCGCCGCCCGGTCGAGGCGGTCCGCCACCTGGTCCAGGTCGTCCTCGAAGAGGTCCGCGTACACATCCAGCGTTATGGCCGCCGAAGCGTGCCCGAGCATCCGCTGCACCGCCTTGACGTTGGCGCCCTCGGCCACCGCGAGACTGGCCGCCGTGTGTCGCAGCTCGTGGGGTGTCAGGCCCGTAAGTCCGACCGACTCCGCAGCCCGGTCGAAGACGCGGCGACGGAAGTTGTTGTTGCGCAACACCTCGCCCGCCGGGGAGGTGAACACCAGCTCGTCACCAGCCCGGCCGGCGATCTGCGCGGCGATCGGCTCGACCAGGAACCGGGGGAGCGGCACCGACCGCCGTTGGTGCGTCTTCGGCGTACCGAACACCGCCCGACCGTTGACCTCCGTCACCGACTCCGCGACCAACAGCCGGCGCTTCACCAGGTCCACCCGTCGCACCCGAAGCGCGGCTAGCCCGTGTTTCATATGTCCCGGAGGTACTGGTTGATGGCGGCGATGGTCAGGGTGGCTTCGTAGCGCACGGCTAGTTTGTCGTAGCGGGTGGCCATGGCGCGGTGTTGCTTGAGCTGGTTGATGCCGCACTCCACGGCGTGACGCTGGCGGTAGGTTTCAGGACTGAAGGCAGGTGGCCGGCCGCCGCGGGAGCCTTTGGCGAGGCGGTGGGCGTCTTGGTCGCTCTTGCTCGGGATGCAGGCTTTGATTCCTCGTCGGCGCAGGTAGGCGCGGTTGGCCCTGGACGTGTAGGCCCGGTCCGCGAGGACTTGCTGCGGGCGGGTCCGGGGCCGGCCGGGTCCGCAGCGGGTGATCCGGATGCGGTCGAGGACCGTGATGAATTGCGGGCTGTCACCGCGGTGTCCGGCCGTGACGACGGTGGCCAGGACCTTGCGGCCCTGTTCACAGGCAAGATGGGTCTTGGTGGTCCACCCGCCCCGCGATCGGCCCAGCGCGTGATCGGCGGGCTCGGCATGGATTCCGCCGGGTGGTTCTTTCTGCCGGTCGCCGTCACGACGGGCGCCAGCTGCGTGTTGATGGGCGCGGCTGATCGTGGAGTCGACGCTGACGCTCCAGTCGATGCGTCCGGCCGCATCGGCGGCGGCCTGCAGCCCAGCCAGGACACGAGCCCACGTGCCATCACGCTGCCAGCGGCGGAACCATCGATACAGCGTCTGCCACGGGGCGTAGTTCCCGGGCACGTCACGCCATGGCGCACCGGTGCGTACCCGCCACCGTATGCCGTCGATGATCTGTCGTCTGGTCCACTTGCACGGTCTTCCCCGCGACGATTCCGCAGGCAGCAGCGGGTGCAGGTGCTGCCACTAGATGTCGCTCAGGTCATGCCGCGCCGCCGCCGCTAGGCTGGCCACGAGGTCTCCGGTATTCAGGTTTGCTTGGTCGCTAACCCACTTACCGGAGACCTCTTCAGTTATCGATCACCGCCACGCCGTGACCCCACCCAGCCAACACCCACTTACGAGACGCGCCCTAGTTCGCCCCAGCGCAGCCCGGTGTAGGCCAGCACCCGGATGATCAGCCCGTGCGGCTATGCCGCTGCCGCCAGCTCGCCCACCTGGCCGTGCGTCAGGAACACCTTCTCGGAGCGTCCGACCCGTGGCAGCCGCACACCTGCCGCGACGTTACGGGTCAACCGACCATCCCGAACCGCCAGAGCCAGCAGCAGCGAGAACACCCGGTGAGCTTGCCGAACGGTGGACGGCGCAAGACCGGCCTGCGTCATGCGGCGCACCCACTCGCCAACGTCCGCGTGCGTGATTGCCGAGAGCGGGACGCGTTCCCACACCGGGAGCACCTGCCTCCGCAAGAGACTGGCGTACCGATGGCGAGTCGACGGCTTGAGCTGCACCTGATTGGCGAACCACCGGGCAGCCCAGTCGCCAACGGTGACCCGCCGGAGAGCCGGATCGACCCACTCACCGCGAGCGAGTGCCGTCTTCATTGACGCGTGCCACCGATCAGCGTCGACCTTGCGGTCAAAGTGCCGAGCGTGCTCCTTGCCGGCGCTCGTGGTGAGTAGGGTGCTGCTCCCGAACGCCGGGGCCATTCACGGGCCAGAAGCAGTACCAACAGCGGCCAGGAACGATCTTCCAAGCTGACGAGCTGCCTCTGCTGGCCGCTGGAAGTTAGTTCCCACCGCCACCTGCATCGCCGCCACCGCCCCCGTCCGGCGGAGGGTGAAGCAAATCAGGAGGCCCGTCGTCGGACCGGGAGTTTCGTAGCTTCAACAGAGCGATCACCATGAGTACCAGGAGGGGCAGCAGGATCGCGACAACAACAACAAGCCTCACCGTCTCGATCACTGACACCACGAAACGAGCCTAGATCGCCGGGAGTGGAGTCCCAGCGGCGCAGTCCGCATCTAGTCCGCAAGAGGGCGACGGACAGCGGGGGAGTGGTGAGAGATGTCGAGAGGCGTTTCCGCTGCTAGAAGGCCAACCGGGCAGGCCGCCGGGTCGCCCATCTTGATCTCATAATCCCTCGGTCGCGGGTTCGAGTCCCGCCCGCCCCACCGGTATCGCGGTAGCGCACCGTGCCGCTGACGTGGTGCATCGAGGACCGGTTGACGCCAATCCCCGGAGCGTTTGGGGGACACGTACCGGCGGTGCGTGGTATCGGGCACCACCCCGTGTCGAGTGGTCGTCAGGTAGGTTGCCCGCGTGGATCCCTGCCTGCGCCTGGCCCTGCTTGAGGCCGACTACCTCAACGACGCGGTCGCCGAGATTCGCGAACGTCCGGTCGAGGAGCTCAAGGCCCGCTATGCCGAGGTGCTCACGCTGGAGGTCTCGGCCGACGCCGATGGGGCCTGTTGGACCGATGAGGCGGATCTGTGGGACGCGCTGCCGGACGGTGCCGACGGCACGATCCGGTCGCTGGCGGGCATCGAGGGTTTCCCGGGGCTGCGCAACCTGTACCTGCGCGAGTCCGAGGTCGGTGATCTCGGACCGTTCACCGCGCTGCCCGAGCTGGAGCTGCTGTGGCTCGGTGTGCCGCCGGACGCGGACCTGGCCCCGCTGCTGGCGTGCCATCGACTCAAGCGGGTGCGCATCGGCTGTGCGGGCGTGCTGCACCCGGCGGGCCACGAAGTGCTCGCGGCGCTGGCTGGGCGCGGTGTCCAGGTGGACAACTTCCTGCCCGACCCGGTCGAGGCGGCGGCGCCGTTCGGTGATCCGATCCTGAAGCTGGCGGTGCTCGACAGGCTGCGGAACTCGGTTGAGCTGCCGCCGACGTACTTCTTCGACGAGTTCGCGTTCGACGAGGGCAACCTGGCCCGGCTGATGACGGTCGCGATACCCCAGGCGGAGCTTGACACCGTCGAGTCTCTCAGCTGGCTCGGGGGTGGGCACGCCACGGCGCACATGGTGTGGCAGCAGTGGGACGGCGAATCTGACGAGTTCCGCATCCGGTCGCTGGCGGGCGTGGAGGCGCTGCGCAACCTACGCGAGCTGAAGGTCACCCCGCTCGCCCTGCTGCCTGAGCACCAGATCGCACAGCTGCGGGCGCGTGGCATCACGGTCAGCGAGTGGGACTGAAGCATCGGGTCGGGCGTCCCCGGTAGGTCGACTTCTTGCTGGCCCTGCAACGCCTTGCAGGCGGCACGGCACCCCGCTTGTCCGCCCGCTCCGCCCACACGTCGGGCATCGAATCCGTTCACTTTGATGTTCCTGAATGGTAGCGTCCTGGAAACATTGCAAGGACTTGCATTGATCGATGGTCGGTGGACGGGCCCGCTGCCGACCTCCTCGCCCCACACCCCCGCCCCCGCGAGGAGGTCTTTCGCATGAATCCCCAGTGGCGCTCCGAGCCGCCCACCATGGCCACGGAGCCGAGGACGACCACCCGACCCGCACCACGACGTCTCGCCCTGCTCGTCGCGATGCTGGTCGGCCTGACCGGCGTACTGTCCTCGGGCCTGATCACCGCACCGGCGGCCCAGGCCACGATCGACGGGCAGGCGCTGGGCGCGCGCTACAACGGGGCCGCCAGCGACATCACCTTCCGCGTCCGCTCGGCGACGGCCACCCGGATCGCGCTCTACCTCTACAGCGCCGCCACCGGCGCGCAGGAACGGGTCAGCTACGTGCTGACCGGCAACAGCGGCATCTTCGCCAAGACGGTAAGCGTCGCCGAACTGAACCGCCTCGGCATCACCGGCACGGTCTACTACGGCTACCGCGCCTGGGGTCCGAACTGGCCGTGGCACGCCGGCTGGACGAAGGGATCGACGGCGGGATTCGTCTCCGACGTCGACGCCGCCGGCAACCGGTTCAACCCCAACAAGCTGTTGATCGACCCGTACGCGCGGGAGATCAGTCACGACCCGCAGACCCCGAGCCGTCCCGACGTGGCCGGCTATCGCAGCGGCGCTAACCGCGCGGTCGACACCGGCACGTTCGCCCCCAAGGGCATCGTCCTCAAGCCGGCGGCCGGCGGAGTCGGCACCAAACCCACCCGGGCATTCAAGGACGACATCGTGTACGAGGTGCACGTGCGCGGACTGACCAGGAACGACCCCACGATCGCGTCGGCGTACCGCGGCACCTACCGGGGCGCCGGACTCAAGGCCCCCTACCTCGCGTCGCTGGGCGTGACGGCGGTGGAGTTCCTGCCCCTTCAGGAAACGCAGAACGACACCCACGACGTCGACCCCACCAGCACCGCCGGCGACAACTACTGGGGTTACATGACCCTCAACTACTTCGCCCCCGACCGGCGCTACGCCTACGACAAGTCCCCCGGCGGTCCCACCGCCGAGTTCAAGGCGATGGTGAAGGCGTTCCACGACGCCGGGATCAAGGTGCTCGTGGACGTGGTCTACAACCACACCGGCGAGGACGGGCCACAGGGCGACAAGAACACCTACAACGTGTTCTCCTGGCGCGGCCTGGACAACTCCACCTACTACTCGCTGACCGGCGACCGGCAGAGCCCCTGGGACAACACCGGCGTCGGCGGCAACTACAACACCTTCAACCCCGCCGCGCAGGACCTCATCGTCGACTCCGTCGCCTACTGGAAGGACACGCTCGGCGTCGACGGCTTCCGGTTCGACCTGGCGTCCGTGCTGGGCAACACCTGCCAGCACGGCTGCTTCAACTACAGCCGGACCAATTCCGGCACCGCCCTGAACCGTCTGGTCGCCGAGATGCCCGCGCGCCCGGCCGGCGGTGGGGCCGGCGTCGACTGGATCGCCGAACCGTGGGCCATCGGCGGCAACAGCTACCAGGTCGGCAACTTTCCGAGCGGCTGGTCGGAATGGAACGGCAGCTACCGTGACATTCTGCGCCGCGACCAGAACAAGCTGGGCGTCGACGCGGTCACCCCGGCCAACCTCGCCGACCGGTTCGCCGGGTCGTCCGACCTCTACGGCGACGACGGCAGGCGCCCGTGGAACTCGGTCAACTTCGTGGTCGCCCACGACGGGTTCACCCTGCGGGACCTCTACGCCTGCAACAGCAAGAACAACAACCAACCGTGGCCGTACGGTCCGTCCGACGGCGGCTCCGACGACAACATCTCCTGGGACCAGGGCGGCGCGGCCGCCGACCAACGCAGGGCGGCCCGCAACGGCCACGCGTTCCTCATGCTGTCGGCGGGCACCCCGATGATGACCGGCGGCGACGAGTACCTGCGCACCACCAACTGCAACAACAACCCCTACAACCTGGACTCCAGCGCGAACTGGCTGGACTGGACCCCGGACGCCGACCAGACGACCTTTGCCGCCTTCACCAGCCGGCTGCTCGCCTTCCGCAAGGCACATCCCGCCCTGCGACCGGCGAACTTCTACACCGCCGCCGACACCAACGGCAACGGACTGGGCCAGCTCGAGTGGTTCACCCCGGCAGGCACGTCACCGGATGGCGCGTATTGGGGCAACGCGAACAACCACGCGCTGGCCTGGCGCATCGACGGCAGCGAGTTCGGCGACTCAGGTCTCTACACCGCCTACAACGGCTGGTCCGGCAACGTGACATTCACCCTGCCCGCTCCGCCCCCGGGCAAGCAGTGGTACCGGGTCACCGACACCTCCACCTGGGCTGAAGGACCCGACCAGGTGGCCAGCCCCGGCAGCGAGGCCCTGATCGGTGGCGCCTCCACCACGTACGTGCTGGGCGGGCGGGCACTGCTGCTGCTCATCGCCCGGTAGTAGCCCGGACAGGTTGGCGATCACTCCAGGAGACGTAACGGAACTGGCGGATAGCCGACTGTCCGATCCTGCTTCTGCCACGAAGAGGCGGATTACGGTGATCTCTGCTTCACCCCCGGCAGGGGCCACCGACCTCGGCGCGTACGCGGCGGAAGGGATTCCGATGAGCAGTTCGTCAATGTCCTTCGACACCGCGCGTCGGATCCTCGGCCAGCGAGACCCCGAGTGGAGCAACAAGCTGAGTGCCCTGCTCGGGTTGGCGGCCCTCGGCAGCGGGGCCGTCGGTTTCGCTGTGCCGGCGATCAAAGCCGGGTGGGGTTGGATCGACCAGAAGAACGAACTGGTCAGCCAGCTCACCTCGGCCGTCGACCGCGTACGCGACCGGTGCCTGGGCGCCAGGGGCCGCGAGCGACACGAACTCATCGCGGCGGCACACACCGCCGTGGTCACCGGCGCGTTCTTCGCCGCCCTCAGCGAGGTGGTGGGTAAGAAGTACGCACGGCTCGGCCTGACCGAGGCCGAGAAGCAGCAACTGGTTTCCGGCAGCGTCGACGGCGACCACGAGAGCATGGTGTCCTACCTGCTGAACGTGCCGATGCCGATGCCGTGGGCCGCCTGCGGATTCGAGACGAACCTCGCGGCTTCGGTGGCTCCCTTCTACGAAAACCTGACGGGGCGCTGCCTGCGCTTCTTCCGGGGGCTTGACGCCTGGCAGCGGATCGAGCCCGAGATCCGGGACTCCGACGACGGCAGGACGCTGGCGTCGGTCGTCGTGAGCAGGGCGATCACGCGCTACCGGAACGACTACCGGCGGCTGGCGGCCGAGGTGCCGGAGTTCGGCATGTGGGCACTGCTGGACCAGTTCGAACACGCGACGGCGGCCCGGAAGTCGGCTCGTCAGCGGTCCGAGGAGTTCCAGCGGCGTTCCCTCTCGCTGATGGAGCAACTCCTCGCCGGCCTCTCCCGGATGCGGGAGAGGGACCTGCCGACCGAACGTAGCCGGACGATCATGGCGCAGCGCAATCGTCAGCTCCTGTCCGAGCCGCTCGCGCACGTCACGAAGATCGACCTGGAGTCCGGCCTCAGCATGCCGGACACCGAGACCGGCTACGTCAACCCACGCTTCCAGTGGGCGGTGATGAGCGGCAGTTCCCGCGCCTGGGACGAGGAGTGGTGGGGGCAGCAGCGGCGCGGGCACCGCCTGGACCACTTCCTGGCCGCGTACTTCACCTCCGCGCGCAGCGCCGAACTTCCGCTGGTCATCCTGGGCCACCCGGGCGCCGGGAAGTCCCTCCTGACCAAGATCATGGCGGCTCGGCTGCCGCCCGAGCACTTCACCACGGTCCGCGTGCCGTTGCGCCAGGTGCGGAACCCCGCAGCCAAGATCTACGAACAGATCCAGGACTTCCTCGACGACGACACGCACCTCGGCGTGCGATGGCGGGACCTGTCCGAGGCCAGCCGGGAGGCCACGAGGGTGGTGATCCTCGACGGCCTGGACGAGCTGATGCAGGCCACCCGGACGACCGAGTCGGGATTCCTGCACGAGGTCCGGGAATTCCAGGAGAAGGAGGCCAAGCTCGGTTCGCCGGTCTCGGTGGTGGTGACCTCCCGTACCGTCGTGGCCGACATCGCGAACATTCCGGCGGGCTCCCTGGTCGTCAAGCTCGAAGACTTCGATCGGAACCAGGTCGATCACTGGGTCGACATGTGGAACAAGGTCAACCAGGAGCCGATCGGGAACGGCACCGTGAAGCCGCTCGCGGTGGACAGCGTCTGGGCGATGGGCGAACTCGCGCGCCAGCCGCTCCTGCTCCTCATGTTGGCCGTCTTCGGCGCCACGGAGGATCCGCCGACCGGCGGCGACGGTCAGGTCACGCAGGCCCAGGTGTACCAGTGGTTGCTCAACGGCTACATCGCGCGCGAGGTCGCGAAGACGCCCGGGACGGCCACGAACCTCCTCTCCGAGGACGAGGAGATCGCAGCGCGCGCGGACCACGAACTCTGGCAGCTCGCGATCGCGGCCTTCGCGATGTTCAACCGCGGCCAGCAATCCGTCACCGGCCAGGACCTCAACAGCGACCTGGCTCCGATGTTGCGTGCGGGCGCGGCGCAGGGGAGCCACCGGAAGCGCCTGGCCCAACCGCTGGATCCCGCCATCCGCACCATCGCCCGGTTCTTCTTCATCCACGCGGCCGACGTCAGTGGTGTGGTCTCCGGGAGCAGTTACGAGTTCCTGCACGCGACGTTCGGCGAATACCTGATCGCCTACCACGTGCTGGAGCAGCTGAAAGGTCTCGCCGACGCGCGCCGTCGGCTGCCGGTGGGCCAGGAGTGGACCGACGACCAGTTCTTCGCGCTGCTGTCCCACCAGCAACTGTCGGTCGGCGGCGCCATCATGCCGTTCCTGCGGGAACTCTTCGAGGCCACGCCGACGGCTCAACGGCGGGCGATCGTCGCGGAGCTGAAGGCCCTCGTCCGGTTCAGCCAGGAACGGGAGGGAGTGGGTCGCTTCGAGGGCTACAACCCGTCGAGCCGTTTCCTGCTCGGCCGCGTCGCCGCGTACCTCGGCAACCTGCTCACGCTCTTGACCGAGCTCTGCGACGGGCCTGTCCCGCTCGACGAACTCGCGCCCGAGGGGGACGACCAGCTGACCTGGTGGCGGTCCACCGTGCGCTTCCTGCACGCCGGACTCGACGACAACGGGTGGTCGATGCTGCTGTCCAGCATCGATCTGTCCGTCACTGACGAGGTGCCGGCCATCGGCAAACGGCGGGCTCCGATAGACAGGTTGCTCATCCACCCGTACGAGGCGCGACTCGCCGGAGATCCAGAGCGTGAGTTGCAGCTCCTGCTCGGCGCCACGGCCCTGCACGGGCGTCGCCTCGCCCACTGGGGTGACGGGACCGGCGACGTGTGCATGAAGATCGTGTCGTCCCTGGTGCACCGCGACGAACGGTCCGGCGACCACGAGGCCATCATGGACGCGGCGGCCTCGTCCGCCTCGCCGGAGACGGGAAACCTCTTCGTCGAGTACCTGGTCCGCCATGCCGGTCGGCTCAGCTACAAGGACGTACGGAAGCTGGCCCAGACCGCACTCTGGATGAACAGCACCCAGGCGGCCGTGCGCATCGCCCCGGTGGTGGCGCAGCACCCGAGGCTGTTCATCGAGTACCCGCGGCTCCTCAGCATCTACGAACGGGGTCTCACGGACGCCCGCGAGATCGCCGAGGTCTTCGCCGCGATGCGCGTCGGACTTGCCGTGTGGCAGGGCGATGACGCCGAGGCGTTCAAGGAGATCGTCGGTCACCTCGTCGCCCGGCAACGGGGCCGCTGGAGGGAGGTCGCCATCCAGCCGATCAAGGGCCTGTCGAATCTGTCCATCGAGGTCATGCGGCCCGCCATTCCGCCTCTCGTCGCGATCCTGGCGGACGACTACCAGCGACGTCCCCCTGTCCCGGCCTACTACTCGTCACTGTCGAGTGGGCGGCACCGGGAGGACGGCCCGGTTCAGGATCGCCGGCCGGACCGAAGCAACTGACGATTCGCCGCGGGACGCGAGCGGGAGGCGGTACGTCGACCCGGGGCGGCGCGATCGACGCCCCGGGTCGACGGGTACGGGCCACGCTCGTGCTGCCGTCAGCGGGGAGCGGGCTGCCCCAGCAACTCCAGCGCCAGGCGCATCAGTTCCGGGCCGGCCTTCTCGGGGCTGCCCGTGTCGAACGGCGGGTCGGGGTCGTACTCGACGACCAGTTGGAGTGCCTGCGCGATCCGTTCACCGGCGATCTTCGCGGCGAGGTGCAGGGACATGTCGATTCCGGCGGACATGCCGGCGGCGGTCATGATCCGGCCCGCCTCGACGTAACGGCCCGGGACGAACGTCGCGCCGTACTGGGCGAGCTGGTCCCTCAGGCTCCAGTACGTGGTCGCCCGCAGCCCACGCAGCAGGCCGGCCGTGCCCAGGACGAGGGCGCCGGTGCAGACCGAGACGGTCCACGTCGTGTGCCGGTGGATCCGCTGGACCCAGCGGATCGTGTCGGGATCGTTCTGGACGCCGCGGACGTTGCCTCCGGGCACCAGCAGCACGTCGGCGCGGCGCACCTGGCTGAGCGTGCGCTCCACCCCGAGGGTGAGCACGCCGTTGTCCGTCCGGACCGGGCCGGTCCGCTTGCCGACGGTCACCACGGAAGCACCGGGGATCCGGGACAGCACCTCGTACGGGCCGATCGCGTCGATCGGGGCGATCCCGTCGAAGAGCAGGATCGCGATGCGTGGTCCCCGGGCGGGCCCGTCCGGGTCGCTGGGCCGCTCCGCCCGGGCCGGATCGCCCAGGCCGGTGGCGGCCAGGCCGACGCCGGCCCCGCCGGCCACCGCCGCCCGCAACACCGTCCGCCGGTTCACGTCCATGCTGAACATCGATTGCCCCCTTCGGTCGAGCTGAGCTTGCGCATGTCCCGGTGGTCGGTCACGCCGCCGCCCCGGTTCCACGGGCCGCGAGGCAGGTCCGGATGTGAGGGCCCCCGGTCCGTATCGGCGGGTCCGGTGCGGTGGGTGCGGGGGGTGATCTGTTCGCCGACGGGGCGTTGCCCCGTACGTGCCGCAGGGGCCGCCCGCGCGGCCAGGCGAGACCGGGCACCTCCGTGAACGGGGCACGGTGCCGGCCGACCGGGCCGGCGTACCTCCGACGCGGTTCGGCGCAGCGTCGTCAGTCGCCGGAGGGCCGTGCGCCGGCGCCCCGGGCGGACTTCGGGCGGCGTGCCCCGTTTTCGGCCGCCGACCCGGTGAGCGCCGACGCGCGCCCGCTCAACGCGTCGACGCGTTCGACGAGTCGGCGTACGGCGTCCTCGTCGTCCGCGTCCACGGCCGTCACGCGTTCGAGCAGCGCGGCGTAGTCCGACGTCAGCGCCAGGTACTTCCTGCCGAACGTCTCCTTGGCGCCGTCGACGTAGGCCTGGCGCTCCGCCATGGCGTACCACCGGTCGAGGTCGATGATCTGCTGGGCGAGCACGGCGGCGGCGGCGCTGAGCGCGCTGCGGGCGTCGGCGCTGTCGTCGCGGCGGCGGCGACGGGCGTCCGCGAGCCGGCCCGCGCGGCGGCCACCGACGTAGAGCACCGTCGCCCCGGCGACGACGGCCACGATGGCCGCGGCCGCGAGCAGGAAGCGGGGCAGCGACGGGCTGATCGTCCGCGCGCCGTCGGGAACGGTGCCGGCCTTCACCAGCAGGTCGTAGTTGACGGTGACGACCTTCAGCGCCTCCAGGGGGCGGTCGGCGAAGGTGTCGACGCCCCGGCTGACGGCCATCTCCGCCACGAAGGCCCGGCCGAAGTTCCCGTCGTCGCGCCCGGGCAGCAGCGCGCACCCGTAGGTGTCGTACTCGTCGCCGTCGCGGCTCATCACCAGCACGACGGTCCCGTCGGCGGCGCGCTCGACCTGGCGGCAGCCCTGCCTGAGGTCGGCACCCGGCGCCAGCATCAACACGACCAGCCGGCGGTTGCCGATGATCCGTTCGGCCGCCGCGCGGTCCAGCTCGACGCCCGGCGCGACGTACACGGAGGAGGCGCGCACGTGGCGGGCGACCGGGCCGTCCAGCGCCCCGCCGGTCCACAACGCCCAGCCGGCCAGCGCCAGGCAGGCCAGGACGGCGACGCCGAAGGGCGTGCCGAACAGGTCGGCGAGCCGACGTCGTACGGACTGGCTCACGACAACCTGCCCCGGAGGTAGAGGTGCGGGCGGTAGCTGGCGACTCCCAACGTCCGGGCGCCGTCGTCCAGCTCGTCGGCCGCCTCGTCCAGCAACGTCCGCACGTGGCGGTCCGGCAGCCCCTCGTCCAGCGCGGCGCGGGCGGCCTGGAGCTTGACGATGCCCCGGGTCAGCGCCGGATCGCTGCGGGCGTCGGTGAGCAGGGACATCTCGACGGCGAGCGCGGTGAGACCGGCCAACCGGGCGGGCGTGCCACCCCGCCCGGGGTCGCCCCGCCGGACCACCAGGGCGTCCGACCGGCGCAGCGACCGGACCGAGAGGATCAGGAACGTCGCCACGCAGCCCGCGAAGAGCCACGGCAGGGCGGGCAGCGCCACCCGCAGCGGGTCGACCGGCTGGTACGGCAGCGGGCGGTCGAACAGCCCCGAGTAGCGCAGGTCGGTGACCCGGTTCAGGTACGCCGTCAGGATGTTGCCCTGGGGGTAGTCGTACCGGCTCAGCCGGCCGCCGAACTGGCCGTAGAAACTCGCCCCGGCCAGCTCCGCGAAGTCGTCGGCCGCCGGGCCGTGGTACTCGATCCAGAGGCCGTACATCACGACGATCGGCGTGCCCGGGAACAGCTCGGCCAGCGCCGGACCGTACCGGGGCACCGGCTCGCCGAACGGCTGCGCGGGCAGCGCCACGTACCGGGCGCCGTCCGGGAAGGCGTTGCGCGCGGCCTTGTCGGGGATGCCGGTCAGTGTGGCCCCGGCCCCGAGGTGCAGGCCGGTGGCCCGCAGGTCGGCGGCGACGGCGGCCAGCTCCCGGTCGGTCGGGTCACGCCACCGCAGCTCGTCGTGCTCGGGCGGGTCGGGCGCCTCCCGCAGCGCGGCGATCAACGCCACCAGCAGGCCTGTCACGTCGGCGGTGGCGAACTGGGCGCGCCAGCCGGGCAGGGTGTCGGGTACGGCCTGGTAGATGCCGCCGCTGACCTCGGTGCCGATCACCCGGACGGTCGCGTTCTTCACGTCCCGTACCCGTTTGCGTTCGTCCTCGTCGAGCCCGGGCGGCGCGACCAGGATGCGGACGGGTTCGGCGCCGGCGGCCTCGCGGACCCGCTGCTCGTTCCAGCGTGCGGTCGCGCCGGGGAGCCGCACCACGGGTTCGGCGGCCATCAGCGCGGTCATCTCGTCCACCGAGGGCACGCTCGCGTCGCTCAGCTCACCCGCCGAGCCCTCGTCGATCTTCGCCGGGGCGGCCGGCGACCGGCCGTAGCTGACGTCGACGCTCTGCCGCTGGGCGAGCAGGAAGACGACCAGGACGACCACGGCGACGCCGAGCAGCGCCCAGCGCAGCAGCTCGTACCGGTATCGCCTGCGCGATTTCACTGGTGCGTGCGCCACAGCCGGTCGGCCTCTCTCGCGTGTTGCGCCGCCTGCCGGGCGGCGGACGCCCCGCCGCGCCCGGCGGCGATGGATTCGGCGCGGGCCAGCAACTGCTCGGCCTGCGGCACCTGGGTCACCGCCGCGTCCCGGCTGACGGCCGCGCTGTCGATGGCCGCGCGGGCGGCGGACCAGGCGGTCCGGCGCTCCCGCCCCCGCGCCCGCCACCGGGGCAGCAGGGTCGTCGCGAAGCCCGCGCCCACGAGCAGGACGCCGCCGACCAACCAGGCGAGGAGGGTGTGGGACATGCGCTCCAACCATCGGGCGAGGGGTACGGGGGTGCGCTCGGGAGCTGTCGGGGCAGGCAGGGGTACGACCGAGTCTGGCTCATCGAGGCGAATCGGTGCGCACCAGCCCTCACCGGCCCTGGCCTGCGGTCGGCCCGGCACGCCGGGGCGTCGTATCGTCTCCGCATGGCGCACCCGGTCTGGGCGGACGGCAGGGCCTACGAGGCGTACGTGGGCCGGTGGAGCCGCCCCGTCGCGGGGGAGTTCCTGCGGTGGCTGGCCGTGCCACCGGGCCGCCGCTGGCTCGACGTGGGCTGCGGCACGGGCGCGCTCACGTCGACCGTGCTGGCACTCGGGGACCCGAGGCACGTCTCGGGCGTCGACAGCTCGCCGGGCTTCGTCGCGTACGCCCGCGCGGCCGTCCGCGACGGACGGGCGGCCTTCCAGGTCGGCGACGCCCGGGCGCTGCCGCTGCCCGACCGCTGCGTCGACGTCGTCGTCAGCGGACTCGCGGTCAACTTCGTGCCCGAGCCGGCGCGCGCCGTCGCCGAGTTCGCCCGGGTCGTCCGCCCCGGCGGGGTGGCCGCCGCCTACGTCTGGGACTACGCCGGCGGCATGGCGCTGCTGCGGCACTTCTGGGACGCCGCCGCCCTGCTCGACCCGGCCGTGGCCGAACGGGACGAGGGGCGCCGGTTCGCGGGGTGCGACCCGGACTCCCTGCGCGGGATGTGGACCGACGCGGGCCTGACGGCGGTGGCGCTCCGGCCCGTCGACGTGCCCATGGTGTTCGCGGACGTCGACGACTACTGGACGCCGTTCCTGGGCGGGCAGGGCCCCGCCCCCTCGTACGTCGCCTCCCTGACGGCGCCGCAGCGCGCCCGCCTGCGCGACCTGCTCGCGGCCCGCCTGCCCGTGGCGCCGGACGGCTCGATCCGGCTCACCGCCCGGGCCTGGGCCGTCCGGGGCGCGGCGCCGGCCTGACCGCCCGCAGGCGCCCGCCGGGCCTTCGCGGTCGGAGGCGCGCAGCCGGGTGAGGCCGTCCGGCTGTCCGCTTCGAGACCCAGCGGTACCCGCCGCCGACGTCCTCGGTCAACCTGATCCGTGACGCCGGGTGTCCCGCCCGTCGTGGAGATCGGAGGACCGATGAAGGCCCGTTTCCGACGGCGGTCGACCCGGACGACGCTGTTCGCGGCCCTGGCCGCCGCGCTGGTCGCCGCACTGCTGCCCGCCTCGCCGGCGCTCGCGCTGCCCTCCGGTAGCGGCTGGTCGGCTTCGTGGAGCTACTACCATCCCACCGCCTACCAGTACGCCGGCACGCTGCCGGGCGTCCGGCTGACCGGCTACGCCACCGACAACTCCGGCACCAGCACCACGGTCGGCACGATCGAGGACACCGCCGACGACGGCCGCTGCGCCAGGGTGATGCTCTACGCCAACGGCGTCGGCTACGTCGCCGACCGGACCACCTGCGGCAGCGGCAGCTACCTGACCTACTCCACCGGCAGCTACAGCCAGGGGCTGCTGGTGATCGTCTACCGGATGGTCGCGGGCACGAGCACCCACGACAAGGGCTTCGCCATGTTCGTTCCCGGTTCGTCCGCCGATCCGGAGCTGCGCACCGTGGGTACGGGCGCCAGCTGGTCGTACTACACGTCGGCGGCGTTCCAGTACACGGTCACCCGTCCCGGCGTGCGGCTGACCGGCTACGGCGCACACCAGTACGCGGACCAGCGCTCCTCGCTGAACACGGTGGAGAAGACCGCCGCCACGGTCGGCTGCGCCACGGCCAAGGTCACCGGCGGTGTGTCCACCAGCGGCGGCACCTGCGTCAACGGCGGCAGCACGTCCTTCTCCCGCGCCGACCTGACCAACAACCTGGAGGCGTCCGCCTGCTACCAGCCGGTCCCCGGCACCCGGCGCTGCCTCGCGGTGGGCATCCCCGAGCCCTGGTGACCCGACCGGCACCCGCTGGACGCACCGGCCCGCCGACCCGGCGGTCCCGCCGTCCCCGGACCGACCCGGGGACGGCGGATCCGTCAGCGGCGGCGCTTCGGCAGGTCGAACTGGTCGGCGGCCCGGCAGTCGCGTGGACCGCCGACCGCGCCCGGCCCGGCCCGGTCGAGCGCCGCGCGCGCCCGGATCCGGCCCAGGTTCCAGGCGTACCAGGGGTCCGACTCGTCGAGGTCCTTGGCGACCCAGCTCAGCGTGCAGCGGCGCACCGGATCGGGCAGGCCCGCCAGCGCCGGCGTCGCGTCTGCGGAGAGCGCCCGCAGGTACCAGGCGTCGATCTTCCCCGTCTGCTCGTACCGGGCGATGTTGCGGCGGGCGGCGTAGTCCTCCGGGTTGAGCACGGCCAGGCCCAGCAGCATCACCACGGCGAGCGCCACCGTCGTGCCGGGGATCCAGGCACCGCGCCAGCGGAGCCCGGCCACCAGGATCATCAGGAACACGGTGCCGAGCAGCAGCTCGAACGCCATCACGAAGAGCCGCTCGCCGGTGAAGCTGTACGCCTTCTGGTACGTGTACATCCGGGACAGCGCCGACCCCACGATGACGAAGCTGAGCACGCTGAGCAGGCCCAGCAGGACCCGCAGCAGGTGGCGCTCGACGGCCCGGTCCCGTCGCGCCCAGCGGGCCACCCCGCCGAGCACCGCCAGCGTCAGCATGGTGACGACGACGAGCTGCCAGAACCCGCTGCGCGCGTACTCCGCGTAGCTGAGGCCGGCAGTGCGCAGCACGTGCCGCTGCCCACCGAACAGGACGGTGAACTGCACCGCCACGAAGCCGCCGAAGAGCAGCGTCAGGGCGCTGATGACCGGCGCCCACTCCACGAGGCCGAAGCGGCGCGTGCCGGGCCGGTCCATCGTCGACAGGTCGGGCGGCGCGGCCAGCGTGTAGAGGGCGGCGACGGCGCAGAGCCCGCCCACGGCGGCGAGGAGGATCCAGCGGAACGTCGCGCCGCCGTTGACCTCGGGAACCAGCTCGCCGAGCATCACGGAGAAGGCGCCGTCGGCCGAGGACAGGAGCGCGCCGAAGACGATCAGCGCGGCCACGGTGGCCGCGGCCGACCCGACGACCCGGCGGGCCAGGTGCGGGTTCGCCGGGGCGCGCAGGTGCCCACGCACCCACGGCTGCCCCCGGAACGCCGCGAAGGGGGCCGCCACCAGGCTGAACAGGATGGAGCGGACGAGCCGGCCGCCCACGATCGCGAGGGTCGCGCAGCAGAGCGCGCCGAGCACGCAGAACGTCACCAGCCACCAGGCGTTGCGGAAGGCCAGGACCGACAGCAGCGCCAGGGCCGCCACCGCCCAGCCGGCGCGGATCCGCCGGTCGGCGCGTGGCAGTTCCGCGCCCGTCCGCCGGACCGCGAGGACCACCGCGACGGTCAGGGCGAGCCAGCCGAGGAACCAGCCGATGCCGGTGCGGGTGAGCGGTACGAAGAACGCCAGGCCCAGCGCTCCGGCGAGGACCGCGAGCGGTACGGCCCGATCCTGGGCGGGCGCCGGCCCCGGCCAGCGCGTGTCGAGGAACGACGGCGGGCGCGGGACCGGCTGGTAGCCGCGGTACGGCGCTGGCGCGCCGGACGGCACCCCGATCCGGTACGGCGCCGGCAGTGGCGCGGCGGCGGGCTGTTGGACGGTGGACGCCGGCGGGCGGGCAGCGGATGCGCCGGTGCCCGCCGACGGGGCGGCCGGCGCACCAGCGGTGGCCGGCGCGGCGGTCGCGGGCGTCCCGGTGCTGGGCGGCGCCTCGGTGCTGGGCGCCGTCCCGGTGGTGGGCGCCGTCTCGGTGGCGGGTCCGCTCGTGGTGGGCGTAGCGGGGGCGGAGGCGGTAGGTGCCGCGTCGGTGCCGCGCGGCGGCGCGCCGACGGCGTCCGGTGACGGCGC
Source organism: Micromonospora sp. NPDC007220 (assembly GCF_040634035.1). Taxonomy (NCBI): domain Bacteria; kingdom Bacillati; phylum Actinomycetota; class Actinomycetes; order Micromonosporales; family Micromonosporaceae; genus Micromonospora; species Micromonospora sp. NPDC007220. The sequence continues at coordinate 70,467 of NZ_JBEYEU010000002.1, forward strand.
GGCAGCCGGTGCCGCGGAGTCCGCCGCCGTCACCGCGGCGGTCTGCGTCGGGATGCTCTCTCCCGGCTCGACGACGGCCGTCGGGGCTGGCGCGGCGGTCGCCTCGGCCGGCCTGGGGGCGGGGACAACCGAGGCCGGGGCCGGCGGGCCCGCGGCGACCGGAGCCGCCGCGGCGGTGGTTGGCACCAGCGGGATGAACACGGCGTAACCGCGCGTCCCGGGCGGGATGCTGACGGGGATCGCCCAGGCGGGTGCGCCCTCCGCCCCGGGCCACACCATCGGGGGCGGCGCGCCCTCGATGGACGGCATGACGAGCAGGTGCGGCGGCGCGTTTCCGGGGTCGTCACCGGCGGTGCTGCCGGGCGCCTCGCCGGAACCCGGGGGGCCCGACACCGGTGGTGGCTGGGTCAAGGAACCCCTCCTCGTTAGAACGGTCGGCACACTGTACGGCCGACTCCGGGCCCGCCGCCGCCCCCGACACCGGCAGAAGGGCTGGACAGCCGCAGCCGGATGGCCGTACCCGGTCACAGCGGTGCAGGCACGGGCCAGCGGATCGGGCGGGCGGCGCGCTCGATCGATCCTCGGTAACGTGCTCGGCCGTGGCCAGTGGCGTACCTCCCGCCGAGTGGTGGGAGGCCCTTCCTCCGCAGCAGGTCAGCCACCTGCCCGGCATCGACGCCGAGTTGCTCCATGTGGGACTCGATCCGGCACCGGCCGCCGCCCCGGTCGTCGTTCGGTACCGCGTGCCGGCCCGACGGGGCTTCACCGAGTTGCTCGCCGCCGTCCTCGACGAGTTGGACGGCGCAGCCCTCACGCTGTTCCCCCGCTGGTTGCCCGGTGCCGAACGGCTCGACGGTTCCGGCACGCTGGGCGTCGCTGCGGTGCGGTCCCTTGCCATGCGGGCCGCTGCGCACTCCGAGCACTTCGGCCCGTTCCTGGCCGACCTCGCCGAGCGCGCGCTGCGCGGAGAGGACCGGCAGCACCGGCCGCGCTTTCCGGCAGAGGTACGGGCTGCCGGCCTGGCCCGGGTCATGGCCTCCGCGTACGACCGTGACGGGTGCGTCCTGCTGGTCGGCCTGACCGACGAGCTGCCCACGGAGACCGAGCGCGCGTTGGTCGCCGTCGCCGAATGGCTGGTGCGGCACGGCCGCCTCACCGTCTGGCTGGCCGGGCGGGAACTGCGGACGGTCGACCGGATCCGGTCGGTTCAGGTTTCGCTGCCGTCGAGCCTGACCGAGTTGGCGGTGCAGGCGGGTCGGGTTCCCGACACCGTCCGCGAGCCTCCGCCGGCACTGACGTTTCCGCCGCTGTCCGGTGTCCCACGCGGCGACAGCGCCGCCGAGCAGGCACTGGAGCTGGCACTGACGCCACACGAGTGGGCCCGGGGGAGGCGCTGGAACCACACGTACGACTGGCACCTGCTCGGCGAGACCTACCGCCTGGACCTCTTCTGGCCGGCCGAGGGACTTGCGGTCGAGGTGGACGGCCCGGAACATCGGGGACGAATCAGATTCGCCAACGACCGGCGGCGTGACGTGCGGCTGCAACTCCTCGGGCTGGACGTGCTCCGGTTCACCAACGAGCAGGTGCTGTCCGACGTCCAGGCCGTGGTCGGCATGATCCGGCAACTGCTGACCCGTCGTCGCCTGGCCGGCGCGCACCCCCACGAAGAAGAGGCACCATGACGAGCACGGCGGACCTTCCCCACCTGACGCCCAACCAGATCAACGCGCTTGTGGTGCTCATGGTCGAGGCCCGCGAACTGACCAACAACGAGCTGAAGGAGTTGGCCGGGTTCAGCCTCACCGGCGTCGACAACGCCAAACTCGTCAAGCTCGGCCTGGTCGAGACCGACCGGTCCCACCGGCCCTTCTCCCACGAGCTGACCGACGAGGGGTGGCGGGTGGTGCGGCAGCTGCACGTCGGCGCCCCGCCCGCACGTAGTGGCTCAGCCACCCGTTCGCTCTTCACCCTGCTGGCCAACCTGCACCGCTCGCTGAGCCGGTTGGGGCTCAGCCACGCCGACTTCTTCACGCCGCCGTCGGCCACCTCAGGTCCGGCGGCCGGCCCGACGCCTCCCGGCGCCGCGCCAGCGCCGGCGGCCACCGAGCCGGACGCCGTGGAGGCCCTGATCCGCGCCGCCTATCACGAGCTGGCCCGGGAGCCGGGAGCCTGGGTGGGGCTCGCCGACCTGCGCGAACGCCTCGGCAGGCAGGACCGCGCTACCGTCGACGCGACGTTGCGCGCGATGGTCCAGCGGGACGGCGTCCGAATCATCCCGGTCGCCAACACCAAGTCGTTGACCGCGCGGGACCGGGCGGCCGCGGTGCGCATCGGGGACGAGGAGAACCACACCCTGGCGATCGGCTCGGCATGATCCCGGAGGACGTACGGGCCGCGCTCGAGGCGGTCAGTCTCAACCCTGCGGTCACTCCCGACGACGTGTGGCGGCCCAGCCCGCACGACGTGCCGGAGCTGCACGAGAAGGTGGTCGCGGAGATCCTGCGCGGCGTGGGCAGGGCCCGCACCGACGACACCACGGTGCCCCTCGGCGTGGCCATGCAGGGGCGGGCCGGCGCCGGCAAGACCCACCTGCTCGGGGCGGTGCGGGATCGGATCCAGCGTGAGGGCGGCTACTTCTTCCTGGTCGACATGGTCAGCGGGAAGACGTTCTGGGAGAGCGTGGCGCTGGCCCTGGTCGAAGGCATGGGACGGGACGCGATCGGCTGGGGCACCCAGCTGCGCACGTTCCTGCGTCGGCTCACCGCCCAGCTCGGCATCCCGGCGGAGGTACGCGACGCGGTCGCCGGGACGAAGCCGGTCACCCGGGAGCACCTGGACACCTTCGTGCGGGCCCTGCGGACGCGCCATCGCGAGATCGGCCGGGACTGCCAGGACACCGCCCGGGCGCTCGTCCTGCACGGCGCGCTGGACTTCGAGGCACAGGACGTCGGCTACGCCCATCTGATCTCCGAGCCGGGTGACCCGGACGGTCGCGCGGCGTGGGGGCTGACCCCGGCGATCCGTACCCCGCAGCAGATCGTCCAGGACGTCTCGCGGCTGATGGCGCTGACGCTCGACCCCACGGTGATAGCCGTCGACCAGCTCGACACGCTCTTCGCCCAGACCAGCACCGCCATGTTCGACCAGTACGCCGGGCTGGAGGACGCCCAGGCGAAGGTCATCGGGCCCATCGCCGACGGCCTGCTGAAGCTGCGTGACGTCACCCGCCGGACGCTGATCGTGGTGTCGTGCCTGCCGGACACCTGGGAGCTGTTGACCAGGAGTGCGCCCACTCCGGTCGGCGACCGGTTCCGGCAGGCGATCCTCCCCGACCGGATTCCCACCCCCGAGATCGGCCGGGCCATCGTCGCGAAGCGGTTCACCGCCGCCTTCGCCGGGCCGCGTTTCGCACCGCCGTACCCGACCTGGCCGATCAGCCCCGAGGCGTTCGTGGACGCCCCGGCGTTGACGCCCCGGGCGCTGCTGCGCCGAGTGGATCGACACGTCGCCTGGTGCCGGGACCGGGACGAGGTGACCGAGCTCGACCGTCTCATCGAGGTCGTCGACCACGTCGTCGGCGGGTCCGAGCCACCGGACCGGAGTGCCGCCGTCGGCCCGAAGTCGTGCCGCGACACGGACACCGGTGACGACGTGCGCCTGCGGCAGCTCGACGCCCGCTTCGCCGGGCTGGTGGCGGGGGCGGACGTGGCGGGTGCGCTTGATCCGCGGACCGAGGACGAGCACATGCCGGCGCTCCTCGCCGCCGGTCTGGCGGCCTGGATCGCCGAGCGGTCCCCGACCGGCGCCAGCTACAGGTACGACCCGCTGCCGGGCCGCAAACCGGCGCTGCACGGGCGGCTGATCGAGGTGCTGGACGAGGCCACCGAGAACGAGGCGCACTGGTGCTTCCGCGGGATCTCCCATCCGAACGCGATCGCGGCGACCGCCAGGGTGAAGGCGGCCTGCACCATGGCGGGCCTCGACCGTGCGCTGCCGCAGCGGCGGCTGGTGCTGTTGCGCAACGGCCCGTGGCCGACCGGGAAGCGTACGGCCGAGGTGTTGGCGGCCTTCGACGCGGCCGGCGGAGTCCGCTGCGGCGTCCCGGAGGCGGACCTGCGGGTGTTCGCCGCGCTTCGTGAGCTGAGTGGCGAACCGGCCTCGGTTCTCCAGGAGTGGCTGGTCGCGCGCCGACCGGCCGGCTCCACGCAGCTGTTCGCCACGATCCTCGGCGACTCCGCCGGGGCGGCCAATGCGGAGGCCGGACCGGTCGCCCGGTCAGTCGGGCCGACCGCCGAGGTGGGCGGCGAGGACGACGCGCGGGTCGGCGGCGGGAGGGCCACCGTCGACGGAACTTCGATCCTGTTGGGGCGGACCACCGACGGGGCGCGGCCGTTCGCGGTGGACCTGGAGTCGCTGCGCCGTCACACGGTGATCTTCGCCGGCTCCGGCTCCGGCAAGACCGTGCTGATCCGGCGGCTGGTCGAGGAGTGCGCTCGAGAGGGCGTCTCCGCGATCGTGCTCGATCCCAACAACGACCTCGCCCGCCTGGGCGATCCCTGGCCGCAGCCGCCGGCCGGATGGGGCCCCGGTGACGCCGAGCGGGCCCGCGACCACCTCGAACACACCGAGGTGGTGGTCTGGACGCCCCGGGTCAACGCCGGTCGACCGCTGAGCTTCCAGCCGCTGCCGGACTTCACCCCCGTACGCGACTCGCCGGACGAGTTCGACCAGGCGATCCGCTCGGCGGTGGAGGCACTCGCCCCGCGCGCCGGTGTGGACCGGCCGACGAAGGTGGCCCAGCAGGGCAAGGCCGTGCTGACCGAGGCCCTCCAGGCGTACGCGAGGAGCGGAATGGTGGGCCTGCCCGGCTTCACCGAGTTCCTCGCCGAACTGCCCGACGGGGTGAGCCGGCTGAGCCGGGCGGACAAGCTGGCCCAGGATCTGGCCGAGACTCTGAAGGCCGCCATGGTCACCGATCCGTTGTTCGGCGGCGTCGGCGCCCCGGCCGATCCGGGCCTGCTGCTCACCCCCTCGCCGGGCCGGCGCGCACGCATTTCGGTGATCAGCTTTGTGGGGCTCACGTCGGACCAGGAACGGCAGGGCTTCGTCAATCAGCTCCAGATGGCCCTGTTCGCCTGGATCAAGCGGCACCCGGCGGGCGAGCGACCGCTGGGCGGGCTCTTCGTGATGGACGAGGCGCAGACTCTCGCCCCGTCGTCCGGGCAGACGGCCTGCACGGCCAGCACGATCGCCCTCGCCTCTCAGGCCCGCAAGTACGGGCTCGGGTTGGTCTTCGCCACCCAGGCGCCGAAGGGGCTGCACAACCAGATCTCCGGCAACGCCACCACGCAGTTCTTCGGGCTGCTCAACGCTCCCGCGCAGATCGACGCGGCCCGTCAGTTGGCGGAGGCCAAGGGCGGGCGGCTGCCCGACATCGGCCTCATGCAGAGCGGCCAGTTCTACGTGGCCGGGGAGGGCTTCGCGTTCGTCAAGGTGGACACGCCGATCTGCCTGTCCCACCACCCGAAGGCGCCGCTCAGCCCGGAGGAGGTCGTCGCCAGGGCAGCTTCGGCACAATTCCGGCCGGAGCGCAGTCACCTGCCGGACGCGCCGGCCGTCCGATAGCGGACAGGACGCCGATCGCCTTTCCGGCGCACTGTTGTAGCAGGTCAGAGGCGTGAGGATGGCGGGCCACAACCCATTCCTCGGGCCCGGCGGGGACAGCATCGTCCCCGCCGACACCGCCATCACCGAACCCGACCCCGCGACGGCCACGGCGTAGCGCAGCGCCGGCCGCCCACGCAGCGCGAGGTCGCGCTCCGGCAGTCACGTCCCGGGTACCCGGGCGGAAGCCGCCGCACCGACACAGACGTCCCCATTCCGGCAGCCACCGGAGCCGCGCGCCATCCCCGGGACGAGCGCGGCCGGCGAGCCGTACCCACGAGCCGTCCCGGGCACGCGCAGGCGCGTGCCCGGCGGCCGGTCGTCGCCCGTCCCACCCTGCCCACCGGAACCGGCCCTGGCCACGCGCCGGTCGGTCCGGTCACCGAGCACGAGAGGAGCCGGCAATGGCCGCTCCCACCGCCACCGCCTCCCTGAACGCCTCCACCTACTCACCCGGCGACCAGATGATCCTGACGGTCACCTACGGCGACGCCGACACCAAGCCGGTGACCGTCACGATCGTGGTGACCGACGCGCAGGGCAACAGCAGCGCGCCGGTCCAGGTCACCGCCGTCATCGACCCGCTCACCCTCACCGTCACCGACGACTCCGGCCGCACCTGGGCCAGGGCGTCGGACAACGGGTCCGTCGCCGTCTACCGGGCGGTGGCGTGATGCCCCGGGTCACCGTCACGGTGCGCGACAACGGCGGGCGTACCGCCACCGCGACCGCCGACTACACGATCGCGCCGCCGGTGCTGGGCGGCTACTACCTCTCCGGCGGCGCCGACCCGACGGCCGACATGGCCGGCGGCAACTTCCGCTCGCTGACCCAGTACCGCAGCTTCGCCGACGGCTACATCTTCCCCGGCTACCAACGGCCGTGGCTGATCACGCTCGGCAGGGCCGGGGTGCAGATGAACATGGTGCTGGAGCTGAAGCACTACGGCGCGCCCGACGCCGGGCCGCAGACCTTCACCGTGGACGGCGTGACCTACACCGTCCCGGCGCCCGCGATGACCATCCAGCAGCGTCCGGGCACGACCTGGCCCCGGGCGTACGGCTACAGCCAGGTCCTGGCCGGGCACTGCGACGGGCTCTTCGCCCGCGCCCTGTCCCAGTACCGGACCATGGGATTCGGGGTGAACATCCAGCTCGCCTCGGAACTCGACACGGACCACGAGTTCGGCACCACGGAGTCCGGCGTCAGCTACAACTGGGGGCAGTCCGACGCCCGCGCGGTGCAGGCGGTGACGTACATCGTGAACTGGTTCAAGGCCCGTCAGCTGCCAGCCGGCACGACGTTCTCGGTCGGGGTGGGCGGCTTCGACCGGGCCTGTTTCCAGCGCACCCATCCGGAGGCGCTGATGGCCAGGCTCGACTTCCTCCAGTGGAACGCCTACGCCACCAGCCCCACCCACACGGCGCTGGCCCGGTTCCGTCGGGCGAAGGACTGGGCGGTGGCCGACCTCGGCCCGGTCGCCCTCTCCCGCCCGGTGATCATCGCCGAGTGGGGCGTACGGGTGGCGGAGGTGCCGGACCAGGCGGGCTGGATCGCCACCGTCCCGGCCGCCATCGCCCAGCTCAACGCCGAGCGGGGACCCCGGATCGTGCGGACCAACTACTTCAACTCGGGCTGGGGCACGCTGTCGCCGAAGTCGACGGGGCTGGCCGCGCTGAAGTCGGCGTACGCCACCCGGCCGTACGTCTGATAGACGTCGATCATGAGATCCATCGATGGTGGTATAAGATCCGCCGGATCGTGCGCAGGCCCGCTCGTGCGCCTCCCGGTGCGACGTCCACCGAGCCCCGCTGCGCCAGGACAGCCATGGAGATCATGTGAAGTTCAGTCGTCTCGCCCCTGCGATGGCCGCCCTCGTGCTCGCGGTCGGCGCCGTGGTCGCCCCGGCCGGCGCCGCGCAGGCGCATCCGGCAGCGGACACGGTAAACGTCTATCCGCCGATCCAGGGGTCGTCCACGTGGGACCGCTTCGGTCTCTCCGGGCCGACCTCGCACCACATCGTCTTCGGCCACTGGGGCTACCCGAACGACTGGGCCGTCGACATCTACCGCAATCCGGGTGCCACGATCGTCTCGCCGTTCGGCACCAAGACCGCTTCCGGGCACCCGGTCGCCGTCAAGGTGGTCACCGTCCAGGCCGGCTGCGCGACCCGCAATCTCGCCGACGGCGGCTACCGCATCGGGCTCGAGGCCCGGGACACCACGACCGGGCAGATCCTCGGCCGCGCGGACGTGATGCACGTGAACAACAAGCCCGGTGGCATCGTCGTCGGCGCCTCGGTCGGTCCCTGGACCAAGCTCGGCGAGACGGGCCGCTTCCGCTGGTCCAGCTGCTACCAGGTCAACGGTGACAGCGGGGCCCACATCCACCTCGAAGTGATCAACCAGCACCGCTACTCGTGCTACGTGTCCCGCGGTGCGAACACCGCCCTGACCGACCTGACCGTGGTGGGCAAGGTCGGCGTGCACCACACGGGCCAGCGGCAGCGCTGCTGATCCGTCGATGGACGGCGGGCGGGTGCCCCGGCTCCGGTCGGAAGCCGGGACACCCGCCCGGGTAGGGCGCCCGCGCGCTGCTTCACCCCGGGGTCAGTAGGCCAGTTCCACCGGCCGGCCGAGCACCCGCGCGCCGTTGTTGGCGAGCCAGCCCTCGGCCGCCGCCGCGTGCTGGCTGAACGTGTGGATGTCGCGGAACCGGCGCTGCAACGGCGACGAGTCCCGGGCCGCCCCGCCGCCGGCCGCCCGGTAGCAGGTGTCGACCGCGGCGGCTGCCCGCTCCGTCACCCAGGGCAGCGCGGCGGAGATCCGTGGGTGCAGCGCGGGGATCGCCGCCGGATCGGTGGCGCAGGCCGACCAGAGCTCGTCGGCCAGGTCCCGCAGCAGCGCCCGGGCGGCCCGTACGTCCAGGTCGGCACGGCCGAGCTGGAGGCGGAAGGCCGGCGAGTCGGCGAGCGACTGCCGGGCGTAGAGCCGCTGCCGGCCGCCCTCGAGCAGCGCGACCATGTCGTCCAGCGCGCCCTGCGCGATGCCGACCGCCACCGCGCCGAGGTGCAGGACGAAGTGGACCAGCGGCGCCACGAAGCCCGGCCCCGGTACGCAGGGCACGCCGGTGAACAGGTCGAAGCTCTCCTCCGTGGGGCAGAAGGCGTCCGCCACCTCGATGTCGTGGCTGCCGGTGCCCCGCAGGCCGAGCACGTGCCAGGTGTCGTGCACGGTGACCCGGGAGGCCGGGAAGAGCATGGAGCGCATCGCCGGCGGTGCCCCCGCCGGCCCGCCGTCCCCGGTCAGCACGCAGTTGCCGAAGATCCAGTCGGCGTGCCGGGCGCCGCTCGCGAACGCCCACCGGCCGGTGACCCGGAAGCCGCCGTCGACGGGCTCGGCGCGCCCCTGCGGGGCGAACCCGCCCCCGACGACCACGTCCGGCCCGTCGGCGTAGAACTTGTCGAACCGGTCGCGGGAGAGCATCGCCACCAGGTGCGGCGTCTCGGCGCCGATCATCACCGTCCACCCGGTGGAGCCGTCGGCCCGGGCCAGCGACTCCAGCACCCGCAGCCCGGTGTGCAGGTCCGCCTCGTACCCGCCGTGGCTGCGGGGGACGAACATCCGGAAGCAGCCGGCCGCCCGCAGCGAGTCGAGCAGATCGGCGGGCAGCCCCCGGGCCGCCTCGATCTCCCCGGCCCGGCGGGACACCTCCGGGAGCAGCGCGTCCACCGCCCCCGTCAGCCCGTCCCGGTGCTGGTCCTCCATGGGTTCCTCCTCGCCTCGTCGCTCGGCCTCCACTCTGGACCGGCGGACGACCCGGGGCCAGGCTCGCCGCTATCGGATGCCCGCCACTTCGCGCGGTGGGCGCCCGCCCGAGCCGCCGCCCGGGGAGGGGCCGGAACGGCACGCCGACCCGGCCCGCTCCCTATGCTCGAAGCATGGAACTGCGGATCTTCACCGAACCCCAGCAGGGCGCGACGTACGACGACCTGCTCGCCGTGGCCCGCTGCGCGGAGGAAACCGGCTACGGCGCCTTCTTCCGCTCCGACCACTACCTGAAGATGGGCGCGGTGAGCGGTGACCCCGGCCCGACGGACGCGTGGACGACCCTCGCCGGCCTGGCCCGGGACACCCGGCGGATCCGGCTGGGCACGCTGATGACCGCTGCCACCTTCCGGCTGCCCGGCCCGCTGGCCATCACCGTCGCGCAGGTCGACCAGATGAGCGGCGGCCGGGTCGAGCTGGGCATCGGCACCGGCTGGTACGCCGAGGAGCACACCGCGTACGGGATTCCCTTCCCGTCGCTGGGGGAGCGCTTCGACCGGCTGGAGGAACAGCTCGCGGTCGTCACGGGGCTCTGGGCGACGCCGCCCGGCGCGACCTTCGACTTTGCCGGGACGTACTACCCGGTCAGCGACTCGCCCGCCCTGCCGAAGCCGGTGCAGGACCCGCGCCCGCCGATCCTGCTCGGCGGCATGGGCCCGAAGCGCACGCCCCGCCTGGCCGCCCGCTACGCCGACGAGTTCAACCTGCCGTTCGCCTCGGTCGAGGACTCCGCCGCCCAGTTCGACCGGGTCCGGGCCGCCTGCGCCGAGACCGGCCGCGACCCGGGCGAGCTGCGCTGGTCCAACGCCCTGGTGCTCTGCTGCGGGCGGGACGACGCCGAGGTGGCCCGGCGGGCCGCCGCGATCGGCCGGGAGCCGGACGAGCTGCGCGAGAACGGCCTCGCGGGCACCCCCGCCGAGGTGGTCGACAAGATCGGCCGGTACGCCGAGATCGGCAGCGAGCGGCTCTACCTCCAGGTGCTCGACCTGGCCGACCTCGACCACCTGGAGCTGGTCGCCGCCGAGGTGAAGCCCCAGCTCTGAGCCGGCGGGCAACCGCCGCCCCAGCACCGCGTCGACGTCCTGCGCCGGCGACGGCGGCAAGTCGCGCGCGGGGCGGCGGCCCCGTCGTGCCGGCCGTCAGGCGCGGCCCACCCGGGGCGCCGGCCCCGGATGGGGCACCGGGTGCGGCGGGGGCGTCGGCGGCGGCGCCGGCTTGGGGCGGGGCGTGGTGCCCGCCGGGTACGCCCCGGCCGGCGACACCGCTCCGATGCCGGTCGGGTCGATCTCCTCCTCGGAGGGGAACACGTCGCCCCGCGGGGCGGGATCGCGGTAGCTGCTCATCGGCGTAGGGTTCCCCGACGAGGGCGCCGTAACCGTGCCCGATCGACCGGTTTCCGTCCCGCCCTGCTCGTCGGATGATGCGTCCCGACGACCACGGTGTCGAACGGGGGTACGACATGGAACTGCACCGCAACCGGGGGGCGTTGGTGCTGCCCCTGGCCTGCGTGATCGGGGGCGGGGTGCTGCTGGCGCTGCCGGGGGAGCACGTGCTGCTGCGCCGGCTGGTCGCCGTCGGCGCCGTGCTGCTGGGCGGGGGCGTGCTGGTCGGCCTGCTGCGCCCGTTCCGGTTCGTCATCGGCGCCGACGGCCTGAGCGTCCGCCGCCCCGGGCTGCGCCGCACGATCGCGTGGGCGGAGGTCGCGGCGCTGGCGCTGGCCCGGCCGCCCGCCCGGCAGGGGCTGCCGTCGACGCCGCGACTGCTGCTGGTCCCCGCGCCGGGCGCGCTGGCCGACCTGCCGGCCGACGCGCACCACCCGGTCGACGGCCGGGCCGCGGTGGAACTGCTGGACCTGGCGCGGGTCCGGGAGAGGCCCGCCGAGGTGGCGGCGGCGCTGACCCGGCACGCCGGGGACCGTTTCGTCGACGCGCTCGGCGGGGCTCCTGCCGCCGACCGCCACCGCACCCCGTGACCACCGCCGGGGCCGGGCCGCGGCACAACTGGGCGGGCAACGTCCGCTACGCCGCCCGCCGCCACCACCGCCCCTCCTCGCTCGACGAGCTGCGCCGGCTGGTGGCGGGCAGCGACCGGCTCCGGGTGGTGGGCACGGGGCACTCGTTCAACCGCCTCGGCGACACCACCGGCGACCTGGTCTCGCTGGCCGGGCTGCCCGCGACCGTCGTGCTCGACCCGGACCGCCGGGCCGTCACCGTGCCGGCCGCCATGCGGTACGGAGACCTCGCGTCCTGGCTGCACGCGCGCGGGTACGCCCTGGCCAACCTCGCCTCGCTGCCGCACATCTCGGTCGCCGGGGCGGTCGCCACCGGCACCCACGGCTCGGGGGAGACGATCGGCAACCTGGCCAGCGCGGTCGCCGGGCTGGAACTGGTCACCGCCGGCGGCGACCTGCTGACCGTGGACCGGGCGGCCGACGGGGACACCTTCGCCGGGATGGTCGTGTCGCTGGGCGCGCTGGGCGTCGTCACCCGGGTCACCCTGGACGTGGTGCCGACCTTCGAGATCCGCCAGCACGTCCGCCTCGGCCTGTCCCGCGCGGCGCTGGACGCGGCGTTCGCCTCGGCGTACAGCGTCAGCGTCTTCACCGACTGGCGGTCGCCGCGGCTGCGGGAGGTGTGGGTCAAGCAGCGCGCGGACGCGGCCCCGCTCCCGGCGGACTGGCTCGGCACGACGGCGGCCGACGCGCCGCGGCACCCGGTGCCGGGCATGCCCGCGCGGAACTGCACCCCGCAACTCGGCGAGCCGGGCCCGTGGCACGAACGGCTGCCGCACTTCCGGCTGGAGTTCACGCCCAGCAGCGGGGCGGAGTTGCAGTCGGAGTACCACGTGCCGCGCGGCTCGGCGTCGGCGGCGCTGGCCGCGCTCGATCCGGTGGCGCACCTGATCGCGCCGGTGCTCCAGGTCTGCGAGCTGCGGACGGTGGCCGCCGACGGGCTGTGGCTCAGCCCGAACCACGGGCGGGACAGCCTGGCCATCCACTTCACCTGGACCGCCGACGCGGCGGCGGTGCTGCCGGTGGTGGCGGCGGTGGAGGAGCGGCTCGCGCCGTTCGCGCCGCGCCCGCACTGGGGGAAGGTCTTCGGCCTCGCCCCGGCGGCGGTCGCCGCGGCCCTGCCCCGGTACGCCGACTTCCTCGACCTGGCGCGCCGGCTCGACCCGGCCGGCACGTTCCGCACCGACCTGCTCGACCACTACCTTCCCCGCGACTAGCGACCGGGCCGGCTGCCCTGCATCTGATCGCGGAGGCTGCCGCGCTGCACCGCCCGGCTGATGTCGCTCGGCGAGACGATCCCGACGAGGCGGCCGTCGGCCACCACCAGCGCACGGCCGTCGGCGCACTCGCTGAGCCGGGGGAGCAGCTCGTTCAGCGGCTCGTCCGGCCGGGCGAGCACCAGCTCGTCGGCGCGGCAGGCCACCTCGGCCAGCGTGGTGCCGGCCCGACGGTCCGCCGGGATGCCGCGCACCCGGTCGAGGGTGACCAGGCCGACGGGCCGGTCGTCCTCGGTCAGCGGCAGCGCCGTGTGCCGGTACGCGAAGAGGTAGTGGTCGACGAAGTCGCCCACCGTCATCTGTCCCGACGCGGTCTGCGGCTGCGGCGTCATCACGTCGGCCACCCGGATGCCCTGAAGCGCGCTGCCCATCCGGGCCTGCCGCTCCTCCATGCCGGCGGCGCCGATCAGGAACCAACCGATCAGGGCAAGCCACAGCCCGCCGAAGCCGACGCCGGCCAGGAACTGCCACAGTCCCAGCCCGATCAGCACCGCGCCGAGCACCCAGCCGGCCCGGGCGGCGACGACCGACGCCTTCGTCCGGTCGCCGGTCGCCTTCCACACGGCGGCGCGCAGCAGCCGCCCGCCGTCGAGCGGGGCGGCCGGCAGCGCGTTGAAGACCGCCAGCAGCACGTTGATGCCGGCCAGCCAGGCCAGCGAGCCCAGCAGTAGCCCCTCCACCCCGGCCACGGCGAGCACCACCGCGATCGCGCCGAAGAAGAGCCCGATCAGCAGGCTCACCAGCGGGCCGACGCCGGCGATGCGCAGCTCCGCGCCCGGGTCGCGCGCCTCGCCGCGCAGCTCGGCCACCCCGCCGAAGAGCCAGAGGGTGATCCCGCCGACCTCCAGCCCGTTGCGCTTGGCGACGATCGCGTGCGACACCTCGTGGGCGAGCAGGCCGAGGAAGAAGACCACCGCCGCCGCGAGCCCCGCCAGGACGTACGCGGCGACGGGCCGGTCCGGGTAGGCCCGGGGGAACTGGTTGGCCGACAGCCCCCAGGCGATCAGCGCGAAGATGACCAGGACGCTCCAGTTGACCCCGACCGGCACGCCCGCGATCCGGCCGAGCCGGAAACTCGCCCTCATGTTTCGGGTACTACCCGCGATCGTCGCGCCCATGCCAGTTCGGCGGGGCATGCTGGCCGATGCCGCGACGGGCGGACCGTCGATGACGAGGTTCTGGCCGGTAGCCGCGCCGGGACCCGGCGTGGTCGGCGCTCAGGCCCACCGCCAGCGGAAATGACGGACGGCGACCCGCTGAACCAGTCGGGCCGCCGTTCGCAGAATGGAGATCAGAGCGGGCGGATGTTCTCCGCCTGCGGGCCCTTCTGGCCCTGGGTGATGTCGAACTCCACCCGCTGGTTCTCATCGAGGCTGCGGAAGCCGCTCGATGCGATCGCGGAGAAGTGGGCGAAGACGTCGGGGCCGCCGCCGTCCTGGGCGATGAAGCCGAAGCCCTTGTCGGCGTTGAACCACTTCACGGTACCTGTAGCCATGTCTGCTCCTTCGCAGGCTGTTGGAGACCGCACGGTGTGCGGACTCTTACGCCGCCGCGTTGATCGCCCGCGCCGAACCGACACGACAAACGAAAAGAGCGCCTGGATGAGGTTTCAGATAACCCCATCAGGCGCCGGAAACGTCTACGGAAATCAAAACTGCAACAAGGAGACCGTAGCACAGGCGGGTAACAGCCCTTCGTCTCCCTGCGTGTGTCCCTGTCCTGGCGGCGCGACATCCGCAGGTTCTTCGGGGTGCGGCAGACGGTCCTTCTCGTGGTGGAGAAGGACCGTGCGGCGCGGGGTCAGGTAGCGCCGGCCTGCTGGCGGCACTGGTGGTCGCGGTTGTGCTGGAGGGCTTCTTCCAGCTGGTCTTCGAGAATGATGATCCGGCAGGCGGCTTCGAGGGCGGTGCCCTGGTCGACCATCTCCCGGGCCCGTGCGGCCAGGCGCAGCTGGTAGCGGGAGTAGCGGCGATGTCCGCCGGCGGAGCGGAACGGGATGATCAGCTTCGCCTCGTCGAGGCGGCGCAGGAAATCCTGCGAGGCGCCCACGATCTCGGCGGCGCGGCCCATGGTGTAGGCGGGGTAGTCGTCGTCGTTGAGCATGTCGTCGGGTTGGGCCATGCATTCCTCTTCGTGAACGAGGGCCCCGGCGCGTGTTGCGCCGGGGCCCAGGGTTACGGGTTGAATACACCATCTACCGACAGGTTCGTCGGGTTCTCGTTTCCGCACCGTGCCGCTATCAGCAGGCGGTGCGAGGATCGCATAAGCGTGACCGGAGACCACCTCACGTTCGATGGGACTACGGCGTCCGCCTCAGAACTTGCACTACGTCCTGACGGCGGGCGATCCAACGGCGTCCAGCCCTCCCTTTCCTCTTCTTGCATTGCCTACGGTTGCTATCCGCCGATGCCGGAGCCCCACGCGACTTCATGGCCCCGCACATGTGCGGCGGATCCTTGCTGCATCAGGCGGAGCCCCGAACCTTGCATCGGCCCTGCCTGCGGTCTGCCCTGACCTGGAGTTACGTCAAGGTCTTGTCCTGCACTTGCCGTGTTGCGTGCGGTGATGTGGTTTCACCGCAGTTGCCGAGCGAGCCGCGAGAAGTTCCGGGCCCTGCTTCGACGCTCCTGCTCTCGTCAGCGTCTTTAACCGATCTCTGTCGTCAACGGAGGCAACATTACCCAGCCCCACCAAGAATGTCTAGTCTCGGGAGACCAGATTTTCTCGGCCGCTGATCGCGGGTTTCCCCACCGTGCCGCCGGCCCGTGGCGATGTGCGCCCGGCGACGCGCAGGTCAGCCAGCGCTTCAAGGTGACCCGCGCGGTACGCGAGGTCCTGCTGGGGGCGTCTGGCATCGGCCACACTCGCCGCTCGCCTGGCGGGTCTGGGCCGGGCCGCCACAGTGCTCGGCGGGCCGGTCCGGTTCGTGGCTGTCTGAGCTGCGGTACGTAATCAACCGCTTACGGCGACGTTGACGGCTTCCCCGTGGACGTATACCTATGTAGTCATCGTCGTCAATTTCCCGGTCGCCGCCACGAGCCGATGGCCGGGAGACGCAGAGGAGTCCATGTGAACCGACGTACCTTCCGCCGCGCCGTCCTGTCACTCGGCATCGCGACGACCACCCTGGTCGCAGCGGTCGGCACCCCGGCGTACGCCCGGCCCGACCACCCCGCACCGGCCCCGGCGGTCGCCAGCCCGGTGTTCGCCATCACCGACGGCGTGGCCCGTCAGGTGGCCCTCACCGGTCGGTCCGAGCTGACCCGGTTGGGCGGCTCCGCCGTGAACGGCCCGGTCGACCTGCTCGCCGCTGGCGTCGACGCCCGGCTCGCCGGTGACCTCCGCGCCGCCAACCAGCGGCTGCTGGTCGCCAAGGGCCTGCCGGGCGGCACCGGCTCGCTGCTGCGGCTGCGGCTGGCTCACCCGGACATGCGCGCGGCGCTGACCCGCGGCGAAGCGCCGCTGGTGGCCGCCACCCCGCCCGACGACTCGGCGACGAGCGTGACCGCCTACGACCGCTCCGGCGGCACGGTGGTGCTGGATGCCACGCGGGTGCCGCGGCAGCCGGTGCTCGTGGTGGACGTGGACACCGAGCGGGCGCTCACCGCGGGGCTGGCGATGATGCGCCAGGAGCTGGGCGAGAGGGGCATCGGCCGGGCGGCTCCGGCGCGTCCCGCGACCCGCGCCTCCGGGGTGACCGCGTCGGCCGGTTACTGGGCCACCAAGGTCGACGCCGTCCGGCTGAGCGACGACGAGGAGCCCTGGATCAAGGGCGACGCCGAGATCTACAACCTCGTGGCCGGGTTCGGGTTGGACGGCAAGGTGAAGGTCGACCTCGTGCAGATGCCGTACCTGGATCACGACGGCACCACCTACTACCCGAACCAGCTGCTGGTGCACTTCTCGTCGTACAAGTACAACCTGGCCGACGTGGTGATGATGGAGGACGACGGGGACACCAACTACGCGGCCCTGGTCAAGGCCATCGCGGGCGCCCTGCTGGTGATCGTGGACGGTGGCGTGTACACCCCGGTGGTCAACGCGATCCTTGACGCCATCCCCACCTCCTGGTACACCGACGACCCGGACTTCGTGGACGCCTGGTACACCCTGAGCACCGCCAGCAGCGGCCGGAAGCACGGCGCGGGCGCCAACGGCTGGATGGACGTCACCCCGTACTGGGTCGCGCAGTTCTGACCGGCCCGCTCGACCCCGTTGGACGTCTTCGAGCAGCGGGTCTTTCCATCTACGTATTTCCATGCATTACAGTGACGCCGTGCCAGCCCGTACGGGTACAGGCGGCCCACGACGGCCTCCCGGCACCCCCTACTTTCCGTGGAGAGGTGCTCGTGATCAGTAACTCCTCAGCGCGCCGCCGCACCCTGCTGGCTGCCGCCGCTGGTTTCGTCGTGGCTCCGTGGGCGGCGACCGGCGTCGCGCACGCGGCGGTCCCGAAGGTCTACCTCGACCCCGGGCATGGCGGCACCGACCCCGGCGCCGTCGGCAACGGCCTGACCGAGAAGGCCCTGACCCTGAGCATCGCGCTTCAGACCCGCGACATCCTCAAGGCCAATTACAGCGTCGACGTACGGATGTCCCGCACCTCGGACATCACCCGCAGTCTCACGTACCGTACGAGCGACGCCAACGCGTGGGGCGCCACGATCTTCGTCAGCATCCACATCAACTCCGGCGGCGGTACGGGTTTCGAGAGCTACCGGTACCCGGGCACCTCCAGCGCCCTGCACAGTCCGGTGCACTCCCGGGTCCTGTCGGGCATGCGCACCGTCGGCTCGGTCACCGACCGCGGCCTGAAGACCGCCAACTTCCATGTGCTGCGCGAGACCGCCATGCCCGCCGTCCTGACCGAGAACCTGTTCATCGACACCGTGGCCGACGCGAACCTGCTCAAGCGCGCCGCCTTCATCACCGCCACCGCCCGAGGGCACGCCAACGGCATCGCCGCCTACCTCGGCCTCTAGGGTGCTGCGTCGCTGAATCGCCTGCCCGCCGCGGCGGGTCCGGCGAGGACGCCCGTCCGTGGTCCTGGCCGTACGTACGGGGGTGGCTGCTCGTTCAGGTCGGCAGCCACCCCATGTCTGGCCGTGACGGAGTCAGCCAGCGGCTTTGGCGACGATGCGACTGATCTCCTCCTGACCGAAGGCCCGCATGGTCGTGGTACGGACGTTGCCCGCCCCGCCGAGCCGCAGGAGCGCCGCGGAGGCGGTTTCGTCGTCCGGCGCCTCGACGATGGCCACGAGGTCGTACGGACCGGCGGTCCACCAGATGTTCAGGAGATTCGCCCCGAGCTTCTGTGTCGCTGCGGCGAAGGCCTCGGCGCGCTTCGCGGTGTCCTTGAAGCCTTGGATCCCCTGATCGGTCCAGTTCAGCAACGCGACATACGTCGGCATGGCCCTCCACCTCCACGAAGAGATCTCATCGTAAGGCAATTTCTGGGCATAATGGCCGAAAGTGACCAGCCGGTCGCCGCCGGTGGTGGACTCGAGCGCGACCGGTGTGGCGTGACGGGCTGATGGCATTCCGTCAGTATGCAGCGGGTATGGTCGGAGTATGACTCGCCGCATCACGATCAGCCTGCCCGACGACGTGGCCGCGTACGTCGAGCGCACGCAGGGCACCACGTCCGGTTTCATCGCCGGGATCCTTCGGCGGAAGATGCGTGCCGACAGTCTTCGTGCGAAGTGGGCGCAGCTCGGCTACGTGGTCACCGACGAGGACGTCGAGCAGACCCGCGACCGCCTGGCGGCCCTCGCGCCCGTCAGCGACGAGCAGCACGCCCGCAACGTCGAGTGGCTCAGCCAGTTCGACAACGAGGGGACCGCCGCCGCGTGAACGGTCTCGTCCTCGACACCTCCGCCCTGCTGGCGTACGCGTCGGGCACGAGCGTCGAGCCCGGTGCCATGCTGACCCTGGCCGAGGAGGATCCCGACCAGCAGGTGTGGATTCCGGCGCTCTGTCTCGGGCAGGCGCAACTCGAACTCGCGGGCACGTCCGCCGCCGCCATGCTTGATCTGCTGTTCACGGAGGACCGCGACATCCAGGTGGCGGTCTACGACGCTGCGACGAGTCGGCGGGTGGCCCGCATCGCGGCCGCGTTCACCGTGTCACTGGACGTCGCGCACGCGATCGCCACGGCGATCCTCTACCGGTGTTATCTGGTGACCCGGGACCGGAAGGCCATCGAAGCGGCGGCGCCACCCGGCTTGGACGTCTTCGACATCGGCGAGACCTGGGACTGACGCGCACAGGTCGGGTGGTCCTCCGCTCTTGAGCCAGTCGGCGAACTGCCGCCGCTTCTCGTCGCCATGCCGACAGCCGGCCGGGTCCGAGTCTGTCCGCCCCGTCGGGGATAGTGGCGAGGTGGCTGGGTTGACCGTGGAGAGCGACGACGCGTACCTCTGGCTGGAAGATCTTGATGGCGCGGACGCCGCGCGGTGGGTGCGGGACCGCAACGCGGAGACCGTGGCCGCCCTGACCGGCGGAGAGGCATTCGAGGCCCTGCGCGCCGAGCTCCGCCAGGTGCTCGACGCGGACGACCGCATCCCCTACCCCGGGTGGCGCGGCGACCACCTCTACTACAACTTCTGGACCGACGCGGCGCGCCCGCGCGGGGTCTGGCGACGGACGACGCTCGAGCAGTACCGCCGGCCGGAGCCGGAGTGGGACGTGCTGCTCGACCTGGACGCGCTGGCCGCCGAGGAGGGCGAGAACTGGGTCTGGGGCGGGGCGACAGTGCTGCGGCCCGGCTACGGGCGCGCCCTGTTGAGCCTCTCCCGGGGCGGGGGCGACGCGGTCGTGGTGCGGGAGTTCGACCTCGACCGCCGCGTCTTCGTCGAGGACGGCTTCACGCTGCCCGAGGCGAAGAGCGACGTGGGCTGGATCGACGCCGACCAGATCTACGTCGCCACCGACTTCGGGCCGGGCTCGCTGACCTCCTCCGGCTATCCCCGGGTGGTCAAGCGGTGGCGGCGGGGCACGCCGCTGGCCGAGGCCGAGACCGTCCACGAGGGGCACGCCGACGACGTCGCCGTCTGGGCCTCGCACGACCCGACGCCCGGCTTCGAGCGCGACTTCGTGGGCCGCCGGCTGGACTTCTTCCGCTCGGAGCAGCACCTGCTGACCGCGACGGGGGAGCGGATCCCCGTGGCCGTGCCGGAGGACGCCGGGTGGGACGTGCACCGGGAGTGGCTGCTCGTCCGGCCGCGCTCGCCGTGGGCGGTCGGCGGGGTGACCCACCCCGCGGGCGCCCTGCTGGCTACCCGGTTCGACGCGTTCCTCGCCGGGGAGCGGGAGATGACGGTGCTCTTCCGCCCCGACGACCGTACGGCGCTCAGCGGCTGGTCCTGGACCCGTAACCGGCTGATGCTGGCCACCCTCGTCGACGTGAAGAGCCGGCTGGAGGTGCTGACGCCCGACGGGGAGGGTTGGCGGCGGGAGGCGCTGCCCGGGGTGCCGGAGTTCGACCACAGCGAGGTCGTGGACACCGACCCGGACAACGACGACGCCTACCTGCTCGCCTCGGAGGGGTTCCTCCAGCCGGCGACGCTGCGTCTCGGGCAGGTCGGCGGCGCGGTCGAGACGCTCAAGCGGGCACCGGCGTCCTTCGACGCGGACGGCCTGGCGGTACGCCAGTTCTTCGCCACCTCGGCCGACGGCACGCGGGTGCCGTACTTCGTGGTCGGGGACGCGGACGCGCCCGCCGGTCCGACGCTGCTCACCGGCTACGGCGGGTTCGAGATCCCCCTGACCCCGCACTACAGCGGGGTGATCGGCCGGGGGTGGCTGGCCCGGGGCGGCACCTACGTGGTGGCGAACATCCGGGGCGGCGGGGAGTACGGCCCCGGGTGGCACCGCGCCGCGCTGCGGGAGGACCGGCCCCGCGCGTACGAGGACTTCGCGGCGGTGGCGGCGGACCTGGTGAGCCGGGGTGTCACCACGCCGCAGCGGCTCGGGGTCGAGGGCGGCAGCAACGGCGGCCTCCTGACGGGGGTGATGCTCACCCGCCACCCGTCGCTCTTCGGGGCGGTCGTCGCGCACGTGCCGCTGCTGGACATGCGGCGCTACCACCGGATGCTGGCCGGCGCCTCGTGGATGGCCGAGTACGGCGACCCGGACGTGGCGGCCGACTGGGAGTTCCTGCGCGGCTACTCGCCGTACCACAACGTCGACGGCGACCGGGCGTACCCGCCGGTCCTGCTCGTCACCTCGACCCGCGACGACCGGGTGCATCCCGGGCACGCCCGCAAGATGGCGGCCCGGCTGCGCGAGCACGGCCACGACGTGGCCTACTACGAGAACGTCGAGGGCGGGCACGGCGCGGCGGCCAACAACGCGCAGCGCGCGTTCGTCTGGGCGCTGACGCTGGAGTTCCTGTGGCGGAAGCTGGCCGGACGGCCACACCAGCCCTTGCCGCGCCAGCTTGTGCCGGTCGACGGCGAGTCCACCGACCGGGCATCCGACCGGCTCCGATGATCACAGAGTGGGTGGCGGCTACTGGGATGTCAGTCGGCGGTGCCGGCCGGAACGACCCAGGTCGTGGGCTGTCCGGTGATTGAGGTGATCATGTCGAAGTCGCCGTCGTAGTGGAGGACGGTGACTCCGTGTCGCTCGGCGGTGGCCGCGATGAGCAGATCCGCCATCGAGAGTGCACGGTGGTTGCCCTTGTGCAGCGCCTGCACCTGGATGTCGATCGCTCGGTCCCAGACGTCGTCGGGCGTGAACAGCCATCGGAAGCCGCTCAGCAGCCACCGGGCACGCTGTGCGTCCTTGGCGGTGCGAGCACTGTGGATGACCTCGATCTCCACCGCCCCGCATACCGCGAGTAGCCCCCGCTCGGAGAGCTCTTCGAGTACCGGGGCCACGCGTGGCTTGGGCCAGCGGGCGAGCGCTGACTTGTCCAGCAGGTAGTGCTCGTGATTCACGCCGCGTCCGGCTTGGTCGCCTCGACGGGGCCGGTGAGATCGGGCAGCCCTCCGCTCTTGAGCCAGTCGGCGAACTGTCGCCGCTTCTCGCGGTCGACGATCGCCTTGAGGGCTGCGTTGACGGTGGCCTTCTTGGTCGTGGTGCCGAGGATCTTGCCGGCCTCGGCGAGCAGCTCGTCATCGACGTCGAGAATCGTCCGGCTCACGGTTGACTCCTCGGTAGGCGGTACCGCCGATGATATCAATCTGACGGTGCCTTGCTATCACCTCGCTGGGCGTGCCACCGGGAGCCGACGTGCGCGAGCGGCGCCGGCGTTCAGGCCGTCGGGGGCGGGGCGGGTAGCTCGTCGACCACCACGACCTCGGTGCCGGGGCGGACCTTCGCCAGCAGTTCCCGCTGCCCGCTCTTCGTCAGCCGGATGCAGCCGTTGGTGGTGTTCCGGCCCAGCTCGCCGTCGTGGTACCAGCTGTGGATGCCGATGTGCGCCCCGCGCAGGCCGGCCGGCACCGAGTCGGGGTCGTCGGGCACCGAGCCGAGGGCGTAGATGTCGACGCCCCCGTACACGCTCTGCGGCGGCGGGGTGCGGCCCAGGATGAAGGTCCGGCCCAGCGGGGTCTCCTGGCCGCGCTGGCCGAGGCTGACCTCCCAGCTGCGCACGGCCCGGCCGGCGCGGTACCAGGTGAGGCGGTGGTGCTTGCGTTCGATCACGATCTGGTCGGTCAGCGCCACGGTGGTGTGGCCGCCGGGCGGCAGCCAGGCGAGCGTGCGGTTGGCCGACGGGAGCAGCACCGCCGTCCAGCCGGCCCGCCGCTGGGCGATCGGCATGGTCAGCTCGACGCCGCTGATGGTGGGGTCGAGGAACGCCAGCGGCCGGCCGCCGGGGGCGGTGTAGGCGGCGATGCGGCGGGTCGGGTGCAGGCCCTCGGTCAGCGGCGTGGTGTCCATCGTGTCCGGGTCGGCCGGGAAGCCGGTGGGCGCCGGGCCGTAGTCGACCACCGGCAGGTCGTCCGGCGCGGGCGCGGCGACGGGCACCCGCTCCGGCGCGGCGCTGGTCGGGGCCGCGCCGGTCGGCGCGGGCGGCCCGACGACGACCGGCGGCGCGGTGGGCTCGGCTCCGGGGGTCAGCACCCAGCCGGTGGCCCCGCCGACCAGCAGGAGCAGGGGTACGCCGACGGCGGCGGCCAGCGCTCGGACGTGTCGCCGGTTCATTCGGTCAAAACGCACAAACTAACTGTAACGGGTGAACAGCGGCGAAACCCCGTCCCGGCCGGAATGCCGGCCGGGACGGGGTCCGCAGGGGTGGAGCCTCAGCTCAGCCGCGCGCCCACGTGGATGGCGATCGCGTCGTGGGCGGGCACGTTCGCGGCGAACCAGCCGCCGCCGTCCACGGTGATCACCGGCCCGCTGCACGTGCCGTTGCTGAAGGTGCCGTGGACGACGTCGCAGTAGCGACCGGCCGGCAGCCCGCTCTGGTACGACCGGCCGTTGACCGCGGAGTCCTCGTCGTTGATCGTGACGAAGCCCTTGCCGGACCGGCCGAAGGCGATGTGGTTGTTGCCGTTGTCGTACCAGTTGACGACGCCGGCGCCCTCGGTGGCGTTGCGGAAGCCGACCATGTTGGCGATGACCGGCCAGCGGTGCTCGCACTCCCAGCCGGAGTAGCAGGTGGCGTTCAGGGTCCGTCCCGAGCTGTCCGAGGGCGGGCCCTGGTCGCGCTGGCTGAACGTGTAGCTCGACATCACCGTCGGGGAGCCGTACGGCCAGGCGAGCATGAACGCGTTGGCCAGCGCGTAGATGCCGCGGTCGCGGTAGGTCAGCACCCCGCCGACGTCGCGCTGGGTGTCGTGGTTGTCCACGAAGACGGCCGCCGACCCGCTGGGCAGGTGCCCCCAGCCCTCGCCGAAGTTGCGCAGGTAGGCCAGCTTCTCGGAGCGGAAGACCCGGGCCAGGTCCTTGCCGTAGCGGAACTCGTGCACGTCGCCGTTGCCGGTGTACTCACCCGGCTGGATGGGCTCGCCGGCGCCGTGGATCACCTCCTGCACGATGTACGCCGAGCGGGACAGCTTGCCCCTGATGGCGGCGATGTCGGCGGCCGGCATGTGCTTGCTGGCGTCCATCCGGAAGCCGTCGACGCCCAGCGAGAGCAGGTCGTTGAGGTAGCCGGCGATCTTCGTCCGGACGTAGTCCGACTCGGTCTTCAGGTCGGCGAGGTTGACCAGCTCGCAGTTCTGCACCTCCCACCGGTCGTTGTAGTTGGCGATGTCGTCGCCGCCGTTGCGGCCGCAGTGGTGGAAGTCCTGCGTCTGGTAGATCCCCGGGTAGTCGTAGTGCCCGTACGACGAGCCGGCCCAGCCGGTGCCGCCGTTGTCCTGCCCGGACATGTGGTTGACGACCGCGTCGACGACCACCTTCACCCCGGCGGCGTGGCAGGTGTCGACCATGGACTTGAACTGCGCGCGGGTGCCCTTGCGGGACTCGATCCGGTAGCTGACCGGCTGGTACGCCAGCCACCACTGCGAGCCCCGCACGTGTTCCTGGGGCGGCGAGACCTGCACCCAGCCGTAGCCTTTCGGGCCGAGATTGGTGCGGCACTCGGTGGCCACCGACGACCAGTTCCACTCGAAGAGGTTGGCGATGACCTTCTTGCCACCTGCCGGGGCCGCGCCGGCCGGGGGAGTGGTCGCGGCGGTGGGGACGATCAGGCCGGCGATCACGCCGAGGGCGACGATCGCCGACAACCGTCGACGTCTCTGCATGGAGGACTCCTGACGGGGGATGGGGGACGGGACGGTGGCGAGGCCGGGAGGCCCCGGTGGTGCCGGGATCTTGCAGTACGGCTTGAAAATTTCCGAAAGGTTACAAGCGCATTGCAAGCGCTGTCAATGCATGGCCATGTATGGATGTCTTCGCGCTGCCGGCCTCGTGCGACGGACAGGCGCCTGCGATCGAGCGGTCAGGTGGCCGCGTCGAGCCAGCGTCGCCAGCTCGTGCGGGTGGGAGTCTGCTCGGGATGCGCGGCCACATGGAGGACGAACTGTGCCCGGAGCCGGACCAGGGGATCGTCGGCGGACGTCAGCGTCTCCACCTCATGGAGGAACGGCGAGTCGTGGAGCTGACGGACCAGGCTTGCGTACAGCCAGTCCTTGCACCGGTACGGTCGCCTCAGTGCCGCGAGGATCAGCTCAGCGATCTGTGGCCTGATGGCCGCCGGGAGACCGCCCCGACCGAGCCGGCGAAGGAGCATCTCCTTCGTTCCCCAGCGGGACCACATCCACGACTCCGGCGCTCCCCACTCGTCGGGATGCTCCGCCTCCCACCGCAGGTAGAGGGCCACGATCGGCGCCCACCGTGCGCGGTCGTCGTCCGAAGCGTCCCGGAAGGCATCGAGAGGTCCGTGGATCGTCTGCGCCTGATGCCACCGGAAGTCGGCGCGCGCCTGGTCCAACCTCGCGGCGAGTCGAGCCTGACCGGACCTCGACCGGTGGTGCGCTGCCCACAGACCGTTCGACAGGTGCAACGCTTCACTCGCCGCGGCGAGCAGTGCCTGATGCCGAGCAAGCGCATGGTGACGTACGACCGGATCGACCGCCACCAGGTCGAACAGCCAGGAGTAGTCGCCGCGCGGCGCCGCAGACACCATGGCAGCTTGCCATCCCCGCCCAACCAGGAAGCAGCGGCACCGACAGGCGTCAGCAGAGGTGTCGGCTCCGCCAGAGAACTCGTCAGGTGGAGCCGACGAGCAGCCCGCGATCGGCCATGAAGGCTCGCAACGTCTCCGCGTCCTCAGCGGACATCAAGCGGCGTGGAATCACGGTCGCCGGCATCCGGCCGACGTACACGATCCAGAACTCAGGGGTGTCCCGCACCCGAGCCACCCCGTCCCAGGCGATACCGCCGGACTCCGAGCCGCTGCGCATCATGATGTTGTCGTCGGTGATGTCGTAGGCGCCCTCGACTGCGTATTGACCGGAGCGCCGACGGGCCCGCCACTGCACCCACGGCGAGTACAACATCGACAGCAGGCCACCCAGGACCATCGCCATGCACAGCGACGAGACCCGGTCACCCCACGAGAACCCCCGCGAGACGGCAAACCCGATCGCCCCGACCACCGCCAGTACCGCACCGATGTAGCCGAACTTGCGCAACCGGACACTGCCGAGCGCAGCGGCCACGCGGCCCGGGTAGGCGGGATCAGCTGGGACGTCGAAACGGATGTGCACGCCAGAACGATAGTGCCCCCTACCGTCCGTCGGCAGCGCCTGACTCGCACCGGCTGGCCGTCAGCGGTAGGAGGCACCTCGTCCCTGGAACGCTGGCAACCGGAGACAGCCGGGCGGCTGCGTCAGGTGATGGCCAACAGCACGGCCTGGCCGTTCCCGGCCGCGGCGCGATAGAAGCGGCGCACTTCGGTGAAGTGCGACATGAGGTGGTCGAACTCGTCACTGCCGTTGGCCCAGATGGCCGGGTAGATGTCGGCGGCTGCCATGGCGTCCGGATCGAAGCGGGCGCGCAGCGTCTCCACGTCCATGGCGTCGAGCCCGGTGGCGATGACCCGGACGGTGTTCGGGTCAAGCAACCGGGCCGGACCGTAGCCGCCATCCTGACCGATCTCGTCGCCGCCGAGAATCGCCGCGCCGGCACCCTCGCCGATCTTCCAGGCGGTGCCGGTGAGCAGGTAATGGATGCCGTGCCACGACTTGTCCAGATCGAGTTCCGGCTCGGGCATTTCGGCCTCGTCGTCGAGGTCGCCGTAGATCAGTTCGTCGACCGCCGTCGGGTCGGCGAGCACCGCAGCCATCTCTTCGACCGACAACCGGCGCCCGATGAACACCATGCCCAAGGACCGGCCCCTTCCCGTTGTCGTCGGCGGGCTGTCACGCTGACCGACAGATCTCAGGCGGCACCGTACCGCAGCCTCCGTCAGCGCTGAGAAGGAAAGCGGGCCGCACTCGCAATGACCTTCTCGCCTGCCTCGTCGCAGCAGGATCGGGTGGCACAATGCGCCTGTGTCGATCTCCGCGGAAGGCTCTCCCAAGGCCCGCATCGTCACGGCGTTGCTGCGGGACGGCAACCGGGTGCTGTTGTGCCACCGGTCTCCCCGGCGCCGTTGGTATCCCGACGTCTGGGACATGCCCGGTGGGCACGTGGATCCCGGGGAACTGCCCGGCGCGGCACTTGCCCGGGAGCTTCGAGAGGAGCTGGGCATCGACATCGCGGCGCCGTCGGGTCCGCCCGTGCACGAAGTTCATGCCGACACGTTCGACATGCAGATCTGGCTGATCGAAGCGTGGACGGGGTCTCCGGTCAACGCCGCGCCGGACGAACACGACGCCATCGCGTGGTTCACCGGGGACGCGCTCGGAGAACTGTCCCTGGCTCATGACAGTTACCTCGCCTTGTTCAGCAAGGTCCTTGGCGAGCATCGAGCCTGACCACGACCGGACCCTCTGAAGATCACACGCGGGCCCCCGCTTCGGCGCCGGTACGCGGAATTTCCGCGCGCCGGTGATCCGCCCGCCCTGCCCGTCCGTACTCGATGGGGAACAGGGCCGGCCGGTGGTGCGCCGCCGCGAGACGATCGAGGAGCAGATGGCCCGGGCACAACGGAACCAGAAGCCGCCCACCGTCCGGACCACCAGCACCAGCCGGGGGGCCCGCACCCGGTCCCGGCCCGCGGTGGCCCTGCTGACCCTCTCGGCGCTCGCCGCGCTGTGGGCCGCCACCATGCTGACCGGCGCCGGCTCGGCCGCGTACGCGTACGGCTTCTTCTTCACCGAGTTCTTCGCCGGGGTCGTCGCCCTCGTGGCGTTGAGCCTCACCGTGATGATGGGGCTGCTCGCCACCGACCGGCTGGTGCTGCTGATCCGGCACCGGGTGCTGCTCCAGTCCGCGCACCGGGCCACCGGCATCCTCGGCGTCGCCGGGCTGGTCTTCCACGTGCTCACGAAGATCGCCACCGGCCGGGCGGCGAGCACCGACGCGGTGGTCCCCTTCGTCGGTGGACGGGGCCTCTACGTCGGCCTCGGCACGGTGGCCGCCCTGCTGATGGTGAGCGTGCTCTGGACCGGTGTCGTCCGGGCCCGCTTCGCCGGGGTCGGTCCGAAGTGGCTCTGGCGGACCCTGCACTCGGCCGCGTACCTCTCCTGGCCGTTCGCCATCGTGCACGGGCTCAACGCCGGGCGGCCCGCGAAGCCCTGGGTGCTGCTGAGCTACCTCGCCTGCGTCCTGCTGGTCGTGCTGGCGCTGCTGGTCCGCCTCTCCGTCAGCCTCGGACGGCGCCGCCGGGAGCAGCACCAGGCCGCCGCGATGAACCAGGCCCTGGCCGGGCGGCCGGCCGAGGACGCCCCGCGCCGGTCGCTGTTGCGGGGCCGGACCCGAAGCGCCGACCGGGCGGCGGAGCCGGAAAGGCGCGCGGGGACCTGGGCCGGCACCACGATCGCCGGTACCACGGTCACCGGCACCTGGTCCGCCCCCGCCGCGCGGCGCCGCGACCCGGAGCGGTTCACCGTGCCGGCCGTGCCCGAGCCCGGCACGCTCCACGACCCGGCACGCCCGCGCCGACGTGCGGCGGAACTCGCCCCGGCCGGTCGGCGCCGAGGCGAGGAGGCGCCCGCGACCACTGGCCGCCGCCGTGAGGAAGCGCCCGCGCCCACCGGCCGCCGCCGCGAGGAGGCGCCCGCGCCGACCGGCCGCCGGCGTGAGGAGGAACCCGTCCCCACCGGCCGCCGCCGCGCCGGCGAGACCCCTCGACGGGACCGGGCGGAGCGGGACGGGGTGCGGCGCCCCTCCGCGCCGCCCCGCCGCCGGGAGGAGGCCGAGGAACCCTGGGACAGCCCGCGCCGCTGGGAGCCGAGCGACCCGATCTCCGCCGGGCCCGTGTCCGCGGGTCCGGTGTCCGCGGGGCCGCGCAGCGGCGGCGGTCGGCACAGCGTCGAGGACGACCGGGACCTCGAACCGGACTACTGGCGGCCCCCGGTCCGGTACGTCCCCGAGGAGGTCCCGCTGCCGGCCGACGACACGCCGACCCTGGTCGACCTCGCGTCCCGGCGGGCACGCCGGGCCGCCGGCGAGAGCAGGTCCGTGCGCCGCCGCCGGGTCAACGCCGACGCCGTCGACGGGGCGTACTGGGCCGGGCTGCGGGGTGAGGCGAAGTGATCCGGACGACCGTGCCCCCGGTGGCCTGCGTCGGCGAGCCCCGGCTCACCGCCGGCTTCGCCGAGTTCGGCCGGCTCGACCTGCCCGCCCACGAGGAGGTGCACGGGCCGGTCGGGCCGATGGAACCGGCCACCCTGCTCCGGCTCGCCGAGGGCGTACAGCTCAAGGGCAAGGGCGGCGCGGGCTTCCCGTTCGCGAGGAAGCTCCGCGCGGTGCTGGAGTCCTGCGAGCGGCGGGACCTCCCGGCGGCGGTGGTGGTCAACGCCACCGAGGGGGAGCCGGCGAGTTGGAAGGACAAGGTGCTGCTCACCCGGGCCCCGCACCTGGTCCTCGACGGCGCCGCGCTGGCCGCGTACGCGCTGGACGCCGAGGAGATCGTCGTCGGGGTGGCCGACGACGGGGTGGGCCGCGACTCCCTGACCGAGGCGCTGGAGGAACGCCGGATGCCGGCGCCGACCAGCATCGTCACCGTGCCGCACCGGTTCATCTCCGGCGAGGGCGGAGCCCTGGTCAACGGCATCAACGGCCTGCCGCACATCCCACCGGGCACCAAGCGCCGCTCCAGCGACTCCGGCGTCGGCGGCCTGCCCACCCTGCTCTCCAACGCCGAGACGTACGCCCAGCTCGCGGTCGCCGCCCGGCTCGGCCCGTACGAGTACGCGGCGCTCGGCACCGACGACGAGCCGGGCACCGTGCTGCTCACCGTCACCGGCGCGGCGGGACGCCCGGCGGTGGTGGAGTGCGCGGCCGGCACCGCGCTGCGCGAGATCCTCGACCTGTGCGAGGCGCCGGACGGGCCGGGCATCCTGACGGGCGGCTACCACGGCAGGTGGATCACCCGGGAGGCGGCCGACCGGGCGGAGATCTCCCGCAAGGGGCTGGCCGCAGTGGGCGGCACCCTCGGCGCGGGCATCCTCGTCCCGCTCGGCGCGGACACCTGCCCGCTCGGCGAGGCCGCCCAGGTGGTGCGCTACCTGGCCGGCGAGTCCGCGGGGCAGTGCGGCCCGTGCCGGATGGGCCTGCCCGACCTGGCCCGCGCCGTCGACCTGGCGGTCTCCGGCAGCGCCCCGGTGGAGGTGGTCCGCGCCGCCGCCGGCGACGTGAAGGGCCGCGGGGCGTGCAGCCACCCCGACGGTACGGCCCGGTTCGCGCTCTCCGCGATGGAGGTGTTCGCCGAGGACCTGCGGCTGCACACCACCGGCGAGGGGTGTGGCCGGCGGGTCCGGGCGGTGATGGGCCTGCCGGGCGCCCCCGACCCGAACCCGCAGCGGCTCACGCTCGACTGGTCCCGCTGCGACGGGCACGGGCTGTGCGCGCACGTGGTGCCGGACTTCATCCGGCTCGACGGGAACGGCTACCCCGCCTTTCCGCCCACCCCCGTGCCGACCTGGCTGCGCGAGGGCGCGCGCAAGGCGGTCAAGGTCTGCCCCGAACTCGCGCTGCGACTCACCCCCGCCCCCTGAGGGGGCGGGGGAGGCCGGCGGGTCAGCGGGGGGTGAGGCGGTCGGTACCCAGGCGGGCCTGGAGGACCTCGGGGACCAGCACCGAGCCGTCGGGCTGCTGGAACTGCTCCAGGATGGCCGGGAAGAGCCGGCTGGTGGCCAGCGCCGACCCGTTGAGGGTGTGCACGAAGCGGGTCTGCTTGCCGCCCGGCTCGCGGTAGCGGATGGCCGCCCGGCGCGCCTGGTAGTCGCCGGCCCAGGAGACCGACGACACCTCCTTGTACTTGCCGGTGCTCGGCATCCACACCTCGATGTCGAGGGTCTTCTTCATCGACGCGCTGGCGTCGCCCGCCGACAGCAGGGTGCGCTGGTAGTGCAGGCCCAGCTTCTCGACCAGGCTCTCCGCGTGCAGGAGCATCTCCTCCAGCGCGGCGTCGGCCTGCTCCGGCAGGCAGAACTGGAAGATCTCCACCTTGTTGAACTGGTGGCCCCGGACGGTGCCCCGCTCGTCGGAGTGCGACCCGGCCGCCTCGCGGCGGTAGCAGGGGGTGTACGCGAACGCCTTCAGCGGCAGCTTCGCCGTCTCCAGGATCTCGTCCTGGTACGCCCCGAGGATCGCCGTCTCCGAGGTGGGCAGCAGGAACTGCCCGCGCGGGGCGGACTCCCGGTCCAGGTGGTAGACGTCGTCGTAGAACTTCGGGAACTGCCCGGCGGCGAAGCCTGCGGTGTCCAGCAGCAGGTGCGGCGGGAGCAGGAACTCGTAGCCGGCGCTGATGTGCTCGTCGACGAAGAAGTTGAGCAGCGCCCACTCCAGCCGGGCGCCCATGCCCGTGTACATCCAGAAGCCCGAGCCGCCGAGCTTGACCCCGCGCTCGTGGTCGACCAGGCCCAGCATCCGGCTCAGCTCGATGTGGTCGCGGACCTTCTCGATCGCCGGCGGCTCGCCGAAGGCCCGGACGACCCGGTTGGCCTCCTTGCCGCCCGGCAGCACGTCGTCGGCCGGCAGGTTGGGCAGCTCGCTCATCGCGGTGCGCAGCCGCGCCTGCACCTCGTCCAGCTCGGACTCCAGCTCGGCGAGCTGCTTGCGCCCCGCCTCCGGCGTGGAGACCTCCGGCTCGGTGCCGGCGCGCTTCGCCGCCGCGTAGGCGCGCGCCTCGGCCTTGCGGCGCTGCCGCTCGCCGTCGATGCCACTGATCAGGGCGCGGCGTTCCTGGTCGAGCCGCTGGATCTCGTCCAGGGCGCGGTTGACCTCGGCGGGATCCAGTCGCTTCGCCAGCGCGGTCGCCACCGCCTCGCGATCCTTCCGGATCAACTCCATGTCGAGCATGCTGCTCCGTACGCTCCGTCCGGACGTCGGGTGGACCCACCGATGCTACCGTCGCGGCCCGGTCGCGCCCGGCCCGGTCTCGACGACCCCGCCCGGCCGGCGTCGCGCCCCCGCGACGCCGGGCACTCGGCCCACGGCCGGCGCGGCGGTCAGAGCCGGCCGGCGGGTCGGAGCCGGCCGGCGGGTCAGAGCCGGATGGGCATCAGGATGGAGAACGCCTCGACGTCGTCCGCCCGGCGCACGGCCAGCGGAGCGATCGGCCCGTCCAGCTCCAGCAGCAACTGGCCCCGGCCGGCCGCGTCGAGGGCCTCCAGCAGGTAACCGCCGTTCACCCCGACGCGGAACGCGTCGGACTCCCCGGCCAGCTCGTCCGCCCCGAGCAGCCGCACCCCGCCCCGGCCGTCCGGGCCGAGCACGGTCACCGCGAGCGGGAGGCCGTCGTGCCGCCGGGTGACGACGGGGGCGTCGGCGCTGGTCAGGGCCGCCCGCAGGGCGTCGGCGTCGACCGCCAGCCGGTGCGCCGGCCCGTCGTCGGGCGTCGGGCGGAGCAGCCGGCGGTGGTCCGGGAAGTCGTACGGCAGGACGGCGGCGTCGACCGTGCGGCCGGCGACGGAGACGGAGATCGTGCCGGCGGCCACCGTCAGCCGGGCCTCGGGGGTGCTCCCCGCGCCGGTGTCGAGCAGGGCCCGCACCTCGTCGACGAAGGCGACCGGGGCGAGCACCCGCACCGCCGGCCCGTCGACCCGGGCGTCCGCCCGCGCGACTGCCAGCCGGTGCCGGTCGGTCGCCACCAGCCGTACGCCGTCGACGTCGGACTCGAACAGCACGCCGGCCAGCACCGGCAGGTCGGGGTCGGCGCCGACGGCGAAGCGGACCGCGTCCACGGCGGCGGCCAGGTCGGCGCGGGACAGGACGAGACGGGTGATCATGGCGGGCTCCCCGGGATCGATCAGCGTACGGATCCGGGAGAGCTCCCTACGGGCGTCGGCGAGACCGTCCTCCAACCGGCGCAGGTGCGCGTCGAGCAGGCGGTGGATCTGGGCCGGCTCGGACCGCAGCGCGGCGGCGATCTCGGCGACCGGCATGCCGACCCGGCGCAGCCCGGCCACCAGCCGGGCGGGGGCCACCTGGTCGCCCGTGTACCAGCGGTAGCCGGTCACCGGGTCGACCAGGGCCGGGGCCAGCACCCCGGCCGAGTCGTAGAACCGCAGGGCGCTCACGGTCAACCCGCTGGCGCGGGCCAGCTCGCCGATGCTGCGCAGGTCGCTCTCCACGGCGCCGATCCTGTCGTCTCAACCTGGTCGAGGGTCAACCCGCGCCGGGCCGGGCGGCCCGACGGTCGGGCCCTGCGCTCAGCGTGGCCGGTCCAGCACCCGGAAGGTCATCCCCGCCCGCACCAGCCGGTCCAGCAGCGCGTCGCCCATCGCCGCCACCGGGGTGACCTGCCCCGCCGTGGCCGGCAGTTCGTCGCCGGCCAGGCAGAGCGCCGACTCGCCGAGCATCTTCGCCGTCTCGTCGTAGCCGGGGTCGCCGCCGGCCACCTCGGTCAGCACCCGCCGTCCGCCGCCCGTGGCGACGAACCGGACCCGGAACCAGGACTTCGCCCGCTGCTGCGGCGTCGGCCCCTGCCCGGAGGCGAGCCGGCCGAGCAGCCAGCGCCGGGTCGGCGGCAGCTTCACCAGCACCACCAGCCCGCCCAGCCCGACGCCGCCGGCCAGCACCGTGGGCAGCCGCTTCACGGCCGCGAAGTGCCGGTAGCGGAAGTCCGGCCCGTACTCCGGGCGGGCGGCGGCCGAGCGGCGAACCACCTGCGGGTCGATGGTCGGCAGCGGCACGATCCACATGCCCAGCTCCTTCGAGCGGGCGAGGCGGCCGGGCACCGCGCGTACCCGCCGCCCGGTCGGTCGCGGCTCGACCTGCCGCCGCTCGCGGGCCGCCCGGGACGCCTCGGCGGTACGGGAGAAGGCGGTGAGCGCCGAGTGGTACGTGCCGGCGGAGAACCGCCCGCCGGCCCGGACGAAGCCGTCGACGGTGATCGGCACGTCGTCCGGGAGGTGCTTGAGCGTGAACCAGACGCCCAGGTCGTGGGGGATCGAGTCGAACCCGCAGGCGTGCACGAGCCGCGCCCCGGTGCGCTCCGCCTCGGCGTGGTGGCGCACGTACATCAGGTCGACGAACTCGGGCTCGCCGGTGATGTCGAGGTAGTCGGTGCCGGCGCGGGCGCAGGCGGCGACCAGCGGCTCCCCGTGGTGCACGTACGGGCCGACGGTGGTGGCCACCACCCGGGCGCTCTCGGCGACCGCCCGCAGCGACTCCGCATCGGTGACGTCGGCGGTGAGCAGGGGCAGCCCGGCCAGCGCCGGGTCGATGGCGGCCAGCCGGTCCCGTACGGCGGCCAGCCTGCCGGGATTGCGCCCCGCGAGCGCCCAACGCAGCCCCGGCGGGGCGTTGCGGGCCAGGTACTCGGCGGTCAGCCCCCCGGTGAAGCCGGTGGCCCCGAAGAGGACGACGTCGTACGTCCGCTGCTCACGCATCCGCCGAGTCTGCCACCCTGCACGGCGGGCCGCAGCGTTGCGCCTCAGCCGGCGGCGGCCGGAAGATCGGGGCTGAGTACGGCGCGGACGCAGCCGTCGGCCCGGTCCCGGAACAGCGCGTACCCCTGCGCTCCCCGCTCCAACGGCAGCCGGTGGGTGGCCAGATGCTCGGTACGCAGCTCGTCGCGGGCCATCCGCTCCAGCAGCATCGGGATGTAGCGCTGCCCGTGCTGCCGCGCACCCCGCACCGTCAGCCCCTTCTGGGTGACCGCCCCGAGCGGGAAGGTGTCGACGAAGCCGGTGAACTCGCCGAGCAGGAAGACCGAGCCGCCCTTGCGGCAGGCGTGCACGGCCTCGCGGACGGCGGCCGGTCGCTCGGCGCCGCCGGTGAACCGCTCGGCCAGCGACCGGGGGCCGTGCCCGTTCCAGGCCGCCCCGACCGCCTCGACGCACACGTCCGGGCCCCGCCCGCCGGTGCGCTCGCGCAGCTCGGCGACGACGTCGGCGAGCCGGTGGTCGATCGTCTCCGCGCCGGCGTGCCGTTCGGCCATCCGCAGCCGCTCCTCCTCCGCGTCGACGACGACCACCCGTTCCGCGCCGAGCAGCCACGCCGCCCGGGCCGCGAGCTGCCCGACCGCGCCCGCGCCCCAGACCGCCACCACGTCGCCGGGGCGCACCTGGCCGAGGTCCGCGCCCATCCAGCCGGCCGGCGCGGCGTCGGAGGCGAACAGGGCGCGGTCGTCGCTGACCGCCTCCGGCACGGTGAACGCGCCGACGTCCGCGTACGGCACCCGGACGTACTCCGCGTGGCTGCCGGCGAAGCCGCCCATCGCCCGGGGCTGGCCGAACGCCCCGCCGGTGGGATGGCCCCAGGCCGCCTCGGTGACGGCCGGGTCGGCGCTGCCGTTGTCGCAGCAGGAGGGCAGGTCACGCCGGCAGTACCAGCAGCTGCCGCAGGCCACCGACGAGCAGACCACCACCCGGTCGCCGACCCGGTGCCGGCGTACCTCCGGCCCGGCCTCCACCACCTCGCCGAGGAACTCGTGCCCGAGCACGTCCCCGACGGCGAGGAACGGCACCCGACCGGCCAGCAGCGGCAGGTCCCCGCCGCAGGTGGCGCTCTGCCGGACCCGGACGATGACGTCGTGGCCGTTGCGCAGCTCCGGGTCGGGCACCTGCCGTACCGCCAGCTCGCCCGCGCCCACCCAGCACAGCGCCCTCACCGCGGCGGTCCCGGCGGACGGTCGGCCGGCCAGCGGTCCGCGCGGAGCACCTCGCCGGTCTCGGCGAGCTGCTTGACCTCCCACAACGCCCGCCGGACCAGCAGGCCGGGATCGTCGCCGACCAGGTGGGCGGCGAGCCCCGCCGGGGCCGCCGCGCCGGGCACCGGCCGGGCCGCCAGCTCCGTGCCCCGGCAGCCGGGGGCCGGCCGCAGCTCGACCTGCACCGCGCCGCCGAGCCGGCGCAGGGGCTCCGGCCAGCGGCCGCCGGGCAGCACCTCGCCGGGCGGGCGGTCGACGGTCACCACCTGCCAGCGCGCGGGTCGCGGGTCGGCGCCGGCCGCGCGGGGCCAGGCCGACCCGCGCCGCCGTACGGCCAGCGCCCGGCCCGCCACCGCGACGGCGAGCGCCACCGCGGTCGCGCCCGCCAGCCGTCGTCTCCGATCCACCTCGGCCCCGCCTCCCGGTCCCCTCCCACGCCGGACGCGCACCGGCGCGCGCGGCCGGTTGCCCGCGTAGGACCAGGGTCGGCCGGGGCGGGGTGAAGCCGGCTCCCCCCGAAGGGGTGAACGGGCCCGCGCCGGGTAACCGCGGCCGGCGGGACCTGGGGGAGTGGACGCGTCGGTGGAGGGCGGGGCCGGATGCCGGAGGACGTACGGGACACGGGAGTCGTCGCGGTCGCACCCGGGCCGGCCGGCACACCGCTGCTGGCGTCGCGGCTGTGCCCCGCCCCGCCGCCGGAGCCGCTGGTGCTGCGGCCCCGGCTGCTGCGGGCGCTCGACGAGGGGACCGCCGGGCCGGTCACCCTGGTCCGCGCCCCCGCGGGGTGGGGCAAGACGACGCTGCTCGCCTCCTGGTTCCGGGCCGCCGGGGAGGCCGGCGCGCCCGGGGGCCGGGTGGGGCAGGGGCCGGTGACCGACGCCGCCCGGGGGCGCCGGGACGACGGGCCGACCGGTGCCGCGCCGGGCGACTTCGGCGCGGCGGCGGGCGTACCGGCGGAACCCGGCCGGTTCCGGGCGGCCTGGGTCTCGGTGGAGACCGGCGACGACGGGGACCGGCTCTGGTCCTACCTCGCGGCGGCGCTGCGCACGGCCACGGATCCCGCCGACGACGTACCGGGCCCCGTGCCCGACCGGCCGCCCCGCCCCGACCAGTTGGAGGTGCTGGCCGCGGCCCTCGCCGCCCGGGAACGGCCGGTGCTGCTGGTCCTGGACGACCTGCACCGGATCACCGACCCCGAGGCACTGGCCGGACTGGAGTTCCTGCTCCGCCACGCCGAGCAGCGGCTGCGGCTGGTGGTCGGCGCCCGCGCCGGGCTGCCGCTGGCCGTGCACCGGCTGCGGCTGGCCGGCGAGCTGACCGAGGTCGGCCCCGACGAACTGGCCTTCGGCGACGACGAGGTCGCCGACCTGCTGACCGCGCACGGGGTGGCGCTGCCGGCGGCCGGGGTACGCCGGCTGCGGGAACGCACCGGCGGCTGGCCGGCGGCCCTCCGCTTCGCCGCGCTGGCGCTACGCGGGCAGCCGGACCCGGCCCGCTGGGCCGAGCAGTTCGGCGGCGATCAGCCGGACGTGGCCGGCTACCTGCGCGAGGAGGTGCTCGCGGGGCTCGACCCGGACGCGCGGGACGTGCTGCGCCGCTCCGCCGTCGCCGACGCGGTCTGCGCCGGCCTCGCCGACGCGCTGACCGGCCGGACCGACGCCGAGCAGGCGCTGGCCGGCCTGGCCGGCGACGGCGGGCTGCTGCGCCGCGACGACAGCCGCCCGCCCTGGTACCGCTGCCCCGCGCTGCTGGCCGACCTGCTGCACGCCGAGCTGGGCCGGCTGCCCGCCGACGAACTGCGCGACCTGCACCTGCGCGCGGCCGGCTGGTACGCCGACAACGGGCGGCCCGCCGAGGCGCTGCGGCACGCGCTCGCCGGCGGCGACCACGACCGGGCCGCCGCGCTCTTCGTGGCCCGCTGGCCGGAGCTGGTCCCGTACGACCGGGAGACGCCCGCCGGCCGTCCGCCCGCGCCCCCGCCGCCGGAGGCCGTGCGCCGCGATCCGGAGCTCGGGCTGGCCTGCGCCGCCGAGCGGGCCCGGGCCGGCGACGCCACCGCCGCCGCCGGGCACCTGCGCGACGCCGTCGAGGCCGCCCGGACGCTGCCGGCGCCGCGCCGGGACCGGTTCCGGCGGCTGGTCACCGCGCTGGAACTCACCCTGGCCCGGCTGGCCGACGACCCCGAAGCGGTACGCGCCGCCGCAGCCCGGCTGCTCGCCACCCGCCCCGCACCGTCCCCGGCGTCCCCCGACCCGTCCGTGTCCCCGGCGTCGCCCGACCCGTCCGTGTCCCCGGCGACCGATGGGCCAGCGGGGGACGCGGCGCCGTCGGGGAGCGCCGTCGACGGGCTGCTCGCCGCGCCGATGCCCGCTGAGCCGATGCCCGCCGAGCCGCGCGGCGCCGCCGCCGAGGACGCCGACGTGCGGGCGGTGGCCGGCACCGCGCTGGGTCTGGCCGACCTCGCGGACGGGGACCTGCCCGCCGCCGGCCTCGCCTTCGCCCGGTCGCTGTCGGCGGCCCGAGAGGCGGGGCGACCGCGTACGGAGCTGGTCTGCGCCAGCCGGGCGGCCCTGTTGCACGCCGTCCGGGGCGAGCTGCGGGCCGCCGAGACCCTCGCCAGGGACGCCCTCGCCATGCCGCCCTGCCACGGCTGGTCCTGCCGGGAGGACTGCGCCCACGCGTACCTGGCCCTGGCCCTGGTCGCGCTGCACCGGGACCAGCCCGAGGAGGCGGAGGCGAACCTGGCGCTGGCCGCGCCGGCCACCGGCGAGCCCGTGGTGGGGGCGGTGGCGGCGCTGTGCCGGGCGTACCTGCTGCGGGACGCCGGTGACCTGCCCGAGGGCCACCGGGTGCTGGCCGAGGCACGGGAGCGGCTGGCCGACCGCCCCCGTGCCGGCGAGCTGACGCACTGGCTGCTGGCCGCCGAGTCGGACGTACGCGGGGCACGAGGTGACCTGGGCGCCGCCCGGGAGCTGCTCGGGCGGGCACCCGACGCGGCCGCCCCGCCGCTGGCCGTCGCCCTCGCCCGGGTGGAGTTGCGTGCCGGCGACCCGCGCGCCGCCGGGTACGCGCTGCCGGACTGGGAGGCGCCGGAGGCGGCCGGCTGGCCGCTGCCCGTACGCCTGGACGCCGCCGTGCTCGACGCGGTGCTGGCCGGGCGCGCGGGCGACGACCGGCGGGCCGGACGGCTGCTGGAGCGGGCTCTCGACCTGGCCGGGCCGGAGGGGTTCCGGCGGGCGTTCACCCGCGCCGAGCCCGGGGTCCGTGACCTGCTCGCCGCGCACCTGGACGCCGGTACCGCGCACTGGCCGACGGTCAGCGACCTCGTCCGGGGCGCCGACGCGCCGGCCGAGCGGGCCCCGGCGGAGCGGGGCACGGGGGCGCTGGACGAGCCGCTGACCGAGCGGGAACTGACGATCCTGCGCTACCTGCAGAGCATCCTGTCCAACGTGGAGATCGCGGCCGAGCTGTCCCTGTCGGTCAACACGGTCAAGACCCACGTGCGCAACATCTACCGCAAGCTCGACGCCACCCGCCGCCGCGAGGCCGTCCGCCGAGCCCGCGCCCTCCACCTCATCTAACCCACCCCACCTCGCCCCGTCCCTCCGCCCCTCCACCGCGTCGATCATGCAGTTGTGGTGGGCGAACTGCCCTCTGCCGCCCCATTTGCGGGGCACCAGAACTGCATGATCGACGGGAGCGGGCGGGGGAGGGGGGTTACGGGGTGGCGGCGTCGACGGCCGTCAGGAGGTCCGCCAGGTCGTGGTCGCCGTCGTGGCGGGTGCCGTTGACGAACAGGGTCGGGGTGGCGTGGACGCCGCTGCGGATGCCGCCCACGAAGTCCCGCCGCACCCGGTCGCCGTGCGCCTGCCGCTCCAACTCCGCGGCGACCTCGTCGGCGGGCAGGCCGAGCTGCTCCATGCCGAGCGACAGGTGCACGGGGTCGAGCTGGTCCTGGTGCTCGTAGAGCCAGTCGTGCATCGCCCAGAACTGCCCGCGCCGGCCGGCCGCCTCGGCCGCCTCGGCGGCCTGCTCCGCGTACGGGTGCATGTTGGTGATGGGGAAGTGCCGGTACACCAGCCGCACCGTGTCGGCCCGCTGTCGCAGCAGCTCCCGCAGGTTCGCGTACGCGGCTCCGCAGAACCGGCACTGGAAGTCGGCGTACTCGACGATGGTCACCGGCGCGTCCACCGGCCCGCGGACGTTGTCGTGCCCGGTCACCGGGGTCCGCAGGCGGGCGGTGACCTGGAGTGGAGTGGTCATCGGGTCACCTCAGTCATGTCTCCCAGCCTGCTCCATGACGGGGTGAGGGTGGCTCACCCCGCCCGGGTGGTCCGGCGCCCGGCTCAGCCCAGCACCGGGGCGACCGCGATGTGGTTCTGCACCTCGCGGATGCCCGGCGCGCACCAGACGGTCCGTTCCACCTCGGCCCGCTCCGGCATCGAGTGGACCAGCCCGCCGAGCAGCACGGTGTCGCCATGCACCCGGACGGTGATCCGCTCCGCCTCGGTGGCCCCGTTGCGGGCCAGCGCGTCGACGATCCGTACCGCCAGGTCGTGCCCGTCCGGCCGGGTGTCCGGGCGGACGGTGATGCCGTTGCTGACCCCGCGTACGCCGGTCAGCCGGGCCACGGCGCGCTCGGCGGCGCGACGCTGGTACTCCCAGTCCACCTCGCCGTGCAGCGTGACCCAGCCGTGCGAGACGGTCACGTCGAGCTGCTCCAGGGGCACGAACGCGTCCCACTCCAGCGTGTGCCCGGCCGCGGCGGCGATGTCCGGGTCGGCGCGTTCCGCGCCGGTGCCCAGGCGTACCGCCAGGTCGTTGGCGACCGCCCGGACGCGCGCCACCCGGTGCGCCGCCCGCTCGGCGGCCCACTTCTTGGCGTAGCTGTCCACCCGGCCGGTCAGGGTGACCACGCCCTCGGCGACCGTCACGCCGATCTCGTGCGGCCGTACCCGGGGTTCCCAGGTCAGCTCGTCGAGGACGGCCGACTGGATGTCCTGGTCGGTACGGCTGATCGTTTCGATGGCCACCTGTCACTCCTCACGGGATAGCTGCCGGTGCGCGCGGGTTCGCCGGGACCGATCCTGGCACCGGGCGGGGTGAGGGCCCCTCACCCCGCCCGGGTGACCCTTGGGAGCGCTTCCAGGCGGCCGGTCGGATCGGTTAGGGTAAGCGCGTTCCTCGGGTGCGGGAGCCGTCGCGCCGATGACCGGAGCCAGGGCAGCTCCGGCGCGATTCCGCACGTACCCGTTGCCGGGTCCGGCCGTCTCCACGTCGGCTCCCGGCGTCCGAACCCGGAAGGAACCGCAGATGCGCAGAAGTTACGCCGGCGCGGTCGTGTCCGCGCTGGTCGTCGCCGCGGCCGTCGTGGCGGCACCGTTCACCGCAGCCGGCGCGCCCACCGCCGCAGCCGCCGCCGAGCCGTACACCTGGAAGAACGTCCGGATCGACGGCGGCGGCTTCGTCCCCGGCATCGTCTTCAACCCCACCGAGAAGAACCTGATCTACGCCCGCACGGACATCGGCGGGATGTACCGGTGGACGCAGGCCACGCAGTCCTGGACGCCGCTGCTGGACTGGGTCGGCGAGGACAAGTGGGGCTGGAACGGCGTGGTCAGCGTCGCCACGGACCCGGTGCAGACCAACCGCGTCTACGCGGCCGTCGGGATGTACACCAACGACTGGGACCCGAACAACGGCGCCATCCTGCGCTCGGCCGACAAGGGCGCCACCTGGCAGGTCACCGAGCTGCCGTTCAAGAACGGCGGGAACATGCCAGGCCGGGGCATGGGCGAGCGGCTCGCCGTCGACCCCAACCGGAACAGCATCCTGTACTACGGCGCCGAGGGCGGCAACGGCCTGTGGCGCAGCACCGACTTCGGGGCGACCTGGGCGAAGGTGACCAACTTCCCCAACGTCGGCAACTACCGGGCCGACCCGAGCGACCCGAACGGCTACAACGGCCAGAACCAGGGCCTGACCTGGGTCAGCTTCGACAAGAGCACCGGTACGGCCGGCACCGCCACGCAGACGATCTACGTCGGCGTGGCCGACAAGGAGAACCCGGTCTACCGCAGCACGAACGGCGGCGCCACCTGGGAGCGGATCGCGGGGCAGCCGACCGGCTACCTGGCGCACAAGGGCGTCGTCGACCCGGTGGGCGGCTTCCTCTACATCGCCACCAGCGACACCGGCGGCCCGTACGACGGCGGTAAGGGCGACGTCTGGAAGTTCAGCCGCGCCACCGGCGCGTGGACGCGGATCAGCCCGGTCCCGTCCACCAGCACCGACGCGTACTTCGGCTACAGCGGCCTCACCATCGACCGGCAGAAGCCGAACACCCTCATGGTGGCCACCCAGATCTCCTGGTGGCCGGACGCGATCTTCTGGCGCAGCACCGACGGGGGAGCCACCTGGACCCGGATCTGGGACTTCACCAGCTACCCCAACAGGTCCAAGCGCTACACCATGTACGTCAGCTCGGTGCCGTGGCTGACCTTCGGCAGCAACCCCGCCCCGCCGGAGGAGACCCCGAAGCTCGGCTGGATGAACGAGTCGGTCGAGATCGACCCGCACGACAGCAACCGCTTCATGTACGGCACCGGCGCCACCATCTACGGCAGCACCGACCTCACCAAGTGGGACACCGGCGGCCAGTTCACCATCAAGCCCATGGTCAGGGGCCTGGAGGAGACCGCGGTGCTCGACCTGGTCAGCCCGCCCTCCGGGGCGCCGCTGGTCAGCGCGCTCGGCGACATCGGCGGCTTCCGGCACACCGACCTGGACGCCGTGCCGCCGATGCTGTTCACCCAGCCCACCTTCACCAGCACCACCAGCCTGGACTACGCCGAAACGAAGCCGGCCGTGATGGTGCGCGCCGGCAACTTCACCGACGCGGACCGCCCCAACGACAGCCACGTCGCGTTCTCCACCGACGGCGGCGCCAACTGGTTCCAGGGCAGCGAGCCGTCCGGCGTCAACAGCGGCGGCACGGTCGCCGCGTCGGCCGACGGCAGCCGCTTCGTCTGGGCGCCGGGAGACGCCGGCCAGCAGGTGGTGCACTCGGTCGGGTTCGGCAACTCGTGGACCGCGTCGACGGGCATCCCGGCCAACGCGACGATCGAGTCCGACCGCGTCAACCCCAACAAGTTCTACGGCTTCAGCGGCGGCAGGCTCTACGTCAGCACCAACGGCGGGGCGAGCTTCACCGCCTCGGCCGCCGCCGGCCTGCCCAGCACCGGAAACGTCAAGTTCAAGGCGCTGCCCGGCAGGGAGGGCGAGCTGTGGCTGTCCGGCGAGGGCGGGCTGTGGCGCTCCACCGACTCCGGGGCCACCTTCACCAAGCAGGCCGGGGTGAGCACCGCCGGCAACGTCGGCTTCGGCAAGGCCGCGCCCGGCCGGACGTACCCGGCGCTGTACCTGTTCGGCACCGTCGACGGCCGGCCCGGCGTGCACCGCTCGGACGACACCGGCGCGACCTGGGTGCGGATCAACGACGACCAGCACCAGTACGGCAACGCGGGCGAGGCACTGACCGGCGACCCCCGGGTCTACGGCCGGGTCTACCTCGGCACCAACGGCCGCGGCATCCTGGTGGCGGACCGGCTCGGCGGCACGCCCGACCCGACGCCGACCACCTCCACCCCGCCCCCGACGACCCCGCCTCCGACCAGCCCACCCCCGACCACCCCGCCTCCCACGACGCCGCCGCCCACGACCCCGCCTCCCACGACGCCGCCGCCGACCAGCGGTTGCACGGCGACGTACCGGGTCACCAGCTCCTGGCAGGGCGGCTTCCAGGGCGAACTGGTGGTCCGCAACGCCGGCAGCGCGGCGATCACCGGCTGGACGGTGGGCTGGACCTTCCCCGACGGTCAGCAGATCACCCAGCTCTGGGGCGGCACCCACACCCAGACCGGGGCGACCGTCTCCGTCCGGGACGCCGGCTGGAACGGCGCCCTCGGTGCGGGCGCCACCGCCACCGCCGGCTTCCTGGGCAGTACGACCGGCGCGAACACCGCCCCGGCCACCGTCACCTGCACCGCCCGCTGACCGCCGCGCTCCGCCGACCGCGCACCCCCGTCCCCACCAGGGGCGGGACGTGCGCGGTCGTGCGGAGCGGCCGGCGGCCCGGGTCTCCTACCGGCGCGGACGGGCTCCGGCTGCCCGGGTCCGGTCGGCACCGCCTCCGGTTCGTGGCCGGGAGGGGAGGCGGGCTACCCGGCACGCACCGAGAGGGCCGGTGTCCCCGCAAGCCATAGGCTCGGAGCTTCGCCCGTCGAAGGAGGGATCCTCCGTGAGTCCGATCAGGACGGCCTACCTCACCGCCGCGCGCTCGGCGGTGGACCTGCTCGCCGACCCCGCCGTAGCAACCCGCTGGAACGAACCGAGCGCCCTGCCCGCGTTCGGCGTGGGGGGCCTGGCCGGCCACCTCGCCAGCCAGGTGCTCGGCGTCCCCGCCGTGCTGGCCGCAACCGTCCCCGCTGGCGACCCCGTGGGGCTGCTCGACCACTACGCGCGCGGCACCTGGCTCGGCGCCCCGGTCGACGCCACGGTGAACGTCGCCATCCGCCGCGCCGGTGACGGCCTCGCCGCCGACGGCCCGGCCGCTCTGGTCGACCGGTGCGCCGCCACGCTGCACGAGTTGACGGACGTGCTGGCGGCGGAGCCGTCCGATCGGGTGGTGCACGTCGCCCGTGGCCCGTGGTCGCTCACCCTGGACGACTACCTGGCCACCC
Organism: Micromonospora sp. NPDC007220; assembly: GCF_040634035.1. NCBI lineage: Bacteria > Bacillati > Actinomycetota > Actinomycetes > Micromonosporales > Micromonosporaceae > Micromonospora > Micromonospora sp. NPDC007220. The sequence goes on from NZ_JBEYEU010000002.1 coordinate 114,656, forward strand.
GGCTGATGGAACTCGTCGTGCACGCGGACGACCTCGCGGTCAGCGTCGGCGTGCCCACCCCGGAACTGCCGGCCGAGACGGTTGACCCGGTGCTGACGCTGCTGGCCCGTCTCGCCGTACGCCGGCACGGGCAACCGGCGGTGCTGCGCGCCCTGAGCCGGGCGGAGCGGGCTCCGGCGAGCGTCGCCGCCCTCTGAAGCCGCTCTTCGAAGGGCCGCGAGCCTTCAAAGCAGGGCCGCTCGCCGCGGGCCGTGAGCCGCCGGCCGCGGGCCGTTGAGCCGCGAGCCTCTGATCAGGGCTGTGAGCCGCAGGTCGGTGGGCCGCTCGACGACTGGCCGCGGGACGGTGGGCCGCTCGACGGCGGGCCGCCTGTCGCGGCACGTCACCTGAGACAGGCGCGGGCCCCGGCCGACCTCGATGGTCGACCGGGGCCCGTTCGTCGCGAGCGTGTGCCGGACCGGTCAGCCGTCGAGGCCGACGGGGGAGTTGGGTCGGTCGACGTCGACGAACTCGATGTCGTCCATCGCCCGGTCGCCCCGGCTGCCGGCGGCCCGCGCGGCGGTGCCGGCGGCCCAGCCGATCGCCGCGCCGACCAGCGTGGCGCCGATCAGCAGCGTCCAGGGCAGCGCCGGCCGGCGGCCGGCCAGCGCGTCGAAGGCCTGGGTGGCCCGGCGCCGGGCCTCGTCCGCCGCCGAGCCCACCAGGTCGCCGGCCTCGTCGGCGAGACCGGAGCCGCCTCGGCGGGCCGAACGGGCGGTGTCCCGGACGCTGTCGCTGGCGGAGCTGACCGCCGAGACCAGGTGCTGCCACGCCTGGTCCGTGATCCGCTCGGGCTTGCTGCGGCGGTCCAGCAGGTTGCTTCCGAACATGGTGGTTACCTCCTCGGGGCCGAAGCCGGCGGCCATTTCGACTTCGGCGTCGCACCGGCGTGTGACGGTTCGCTCGTTTCCGCCTGTGCCCCGTGGGGCTGCTCCGCAAACCCCCGTGCTGCGGGTGCGGCGGCCCAGGTGACGCCGGCGGGCGGCGCGCGGGCTCGGTGTCAGCGGACGGCGACCGCCACGGTCACGCCCCGCGCGAAGTCGTCGTCGCCGTCGTCGTCGTCATCGTCGCCCCCGCCACCGCCGAACCCGCAGGCCAGTACGAGGGCCAACAGCGCGCTGACGCCGGCCAGTGCGGCAAGTCTCCTGAGCATCGATCGTCCTCCCGGTCGCAGTCGTGTCTCCGAGCCGATGCTAGGCAGAACGGGCAAGGCCCGGGGCCGAAGCGGTACGGGCCACGCCGGGGGACCGGCTGTTGGGCGGTGCCGGCGGGAGCCGGCTACCCTGGGGCGCGACGTGTCAGCGGCAGCTGATCGTCGGTCGGACAAAACGTCAATAGTTCGGATAAGGGCGACTTGCTGTGCCCTGATCCGCGAATTGCTCATCCCGAGGGGTGGCGACCGAGGCCGTCAGAGGAATACTCTCGGTCGCGGCCCGCGTACTGATGAGGCGCCCGTCGGACGGGCGAGTGGAGGTGCTCGCGTGAGCCTGTCGATCGTGAAGTCGGTCCTGCCCGGTGGTGTCATCGAGATCGCCCCACGGGGTGAGATCGACGTCGACACCGCGTACGAGGTGCGCGAGGCGATCGCCGAGGTCCTGACCAAGGGGCGCCCCGGTCGGATCGAGCTGAACATGCGGCTCGTCACCTTCATCGACTCGGTCGGCATCAGCGCGATGGTCGCCGGCTTCCAGACCGCCGAGGTGAGCGGCGTCAAGCTCGTCGTCACCGAGCCGAGCCGCTTCGTGCACCGGCAGCTCTGGGTGACCGGCCTGCTCGGCCTCTTCGGCGCCCCCGAGCCCTACTACGCCGGCGCACCCACCCCCGAGGTCCTCCCGGGCGCCTGACCCCGCCCCCGCCGTCGTCGACGGTTCCGCTCCGGCCGCTAGGTCGGAGGCGGGCCGCTCAGGTGCCGCCGAGGCCCGACAGGTCGACGTCCGCCACCTCGGTGACCGCGCGGATCGCCGTCACCGAGGCGTACCCCTCGGCCAGCAGCGCCAGGTCGGTGCCGGGCTGCACGGCCTGCCCCGGCTCCTCCAGCGACGTGCGGACGAAGCCGTGCCCGGCCTCCGCCACCGTCATCTGCACCTGGCCGAAGGTGGCCAGCGTGCCCCGGCGCACCCCGCGCAGCCGGCCGTGCGGCAGGTCCGGAGCGTTCACGTTGAGCACGCTCTCCACCGGCCCGGCGGTGAGCCGGGGCAGCAGGTCCAGGGCGACCCGGGCGGCGGTCGGCCAGTGCCGCTCGGCGTCGCGTACCCGGGCGGCGGCGGCCACCGCGGCACCCCCGCTGGCAGCCGTGGCCTCCCCGGCCGAGAGCACGTCGAGCGAGACGGCCATCGCCCGGCAGCCGTTCGCGGCGGCGGTGAAGGCCGCACCCACCGTGCCCGAGTGCAGCACCGCGCGTCCCGCGTTCGCGCCCCGGTTGATGCCGGACAGCACCACCGCCGGCGGCGGCCCGAAGGCGCCGTGCACGGCGATCAGCGCGATGAAGCCGGGGGAGCCGCCGACCGCGAACGCCGGCACCCCCGGCACCTCCGGCAGCGGGTGCTCGTGGACCACCACGCGCCCGTCGCGCTCCACGGCGGTCATCGCGGCGCTGGTGCCGCTCGCCTCCTCCAGCGGCGCGGCGACGACCACGTCCAGGCCCCGGTCCGCCGCCGCCCGCGCCAGCGCCTGGATGCCGGGCGCGGCGATGCCGTCGTCGTTGGTGACCAGTACCCGCAGCGTCATCGCTCGGCCGCCCGTTCGGCCAGCTCGTCGGGGCTGGTCCGCTCCTGCGGCCGGCTGCCGGCCGGTACGAGACGCACCCGGTCGACCAGGCCGGTGATCGAGTCGAGCCGGCCGGTGCCCAGGCCGTGCCGGGTCACGTTCAGCGCGCCGGCTGCCGCGCCGGTACGGATCGCGGTGCGCACGTCGCCGCCGCGCGCCACCACGGCCGCCACCCCGGCGGTCATCGAGTCGCCGGCCCCGCGCGGGTCGGCCGCCTCCAGCCGGGGCATCTCGACCTCGAAGACCTCGCCGTCGACCAGGGCGAGGGCGGGCTTGTCGGCCCGGCTCACCACCACGTTCTCGGCGCCGCCGGCGTGCAGGTCGTACAGGGCCCGGGTGAGCTGCTCCTCGTCCTCGCCGTCGGCGCGGCCGTCGGCGATCAGCTCCTCGTGGCTGACCTTGAGGAAGAAGACGCCGCTGTCCAGCACGGCGTCGAGGTGCTCGCCGCAGAGGTCGACCACCACCCGGCTGCCGTTGGCCCCCAGGTCGGCGGCGAACCGCCGGTAGAGGTCGGCCGGGACCAGCGACGGCTCGTTCGGCCCGCTCAGCACGCTGACCGAGGCGCGCAGCCCCTCGCCGAGCGCCAGGTTGTAGAGCTCGTCCAGCTCGTGCCGGCTGAGCGGCTGGCCGGGCACGTCCACGATCTCCTGCCGGGAGCCCTCGCGCCGATCGTGCACGTACCCGCCGCTGCCGGAGTCGCGGACCACCACCTTCAGGTGCACCCCCTCGCTGACCAGCAGCGGCTCCAGCACCTGGCCGATCTCGCCGCCGAGGGCGGCGCAGAGCACCACGTCGACCCCGAGCGACATCACCATCCGGGCCTGCCAGACGCCCTGCCCGCCGGGGTGCAGGTGCAGCTCCGGCGCCTCGCTGGGCTGGTCGACGGTCACCGTCAGCCGGGGCGTGGGCGCGAAGACCATCACGTGCCCGCTCATCCGTCGTACCCGTTCATGCGCCCATCCTCCGCCGGTCGACACGTGCCGTGACCATCCACCAGCTGACCGTAGTGTGGTCGGCGGCCGGGCGTCCGGACTCCGGGCGGGATCGGCGCGGCGTTGCCAGGGCGCCCGGCATGCGCGACGATCGGGCGACCACCGACGCTGGGGAGACGGCGTGCTCAGGCGAAGTTCCTTCAGCTACACCGTCCAGGCGCGCTGCTCCCTCGCGGAGGCCGCGGCGCTGCTCGCCGACCCCACCCGGCAGGAGGACCTGCACCCGCTGATCGTCCGGGTCCGTCGGGTGCCGCCCCGTCCTGGGGCGCGGGCCAGCTACGACATCACCGATCGACTGGCCGCCGGGCCGGTGCGCCTGCCGATCACCTACCGGGCCGACGTCCTCGTCGACGATGCCGACGAGATCGTCACCGTGGCCCGGCAGTGGCCTGCCACCACGGTGCGCAACCACACCCGGCTGCGGGCGGAGCCCGACGGCGTGGTCCGCATCGAGGTCGAGATCACCCTCGCCGCGCCCGCGCCGCTCTTCGGCTACGCGTTCCGCCAGGCCCGCGCCGCCCACCTCGGGCTGGCCGCCCGCCTCGCCGTGGCCCTCGACACGATCCCGCCCGGGTCGCCGGCCGACTGACCGCCGGACGGTCCCGGCCGGGGTGGCCGTCGCGCCCCCGGTGTCCCGCGACGGGCGGGGCACCGGGGTGCGGACGTCAGTAGACCGACAGGTGCACGTGGTTGGTGTGGTCGCTGGACGGGTCGCCGTTGGCCCCGCTGTACGACTTCCATCCGCTGCTGGGCAGCCAGATCTGCCTGTACCAGATCACGTAGAGCACGGCGAGCCGGTCGGCGTTGCGCACGAAGTACGCCGACAGGTTGTTGCCGTACGTCCGGTCGCCGCCGGTGGCGTCGCCGCCGAAGCCGCCCTTCTGGGCCGCGAAGTCGCAGGCCCGGCCCTTCGGGTGTTCGCCCGAGCCGCCGGGGCGGTAGCAGGAGACGTAGCGGGTGAAGCCCGCCGCCTTGGCCTGGTTGAGCGCGTGCAGGGTGCGCGGGGTGATGCAGCCGTTGGCGGGGGTGGGGTCGTTGACGCTGCACGACTCGCGCGGCCAGGAGCCGTCGGAGTTGCGCGGGGCCGCCTTCGCCGTCTTGCTGGAGGTGCCGCCCGGCGAGGTGCCCGCCCCCGTGGACTGCTGCCGCTGTTGCTGCTGCTCGCGGTTGGCGACCGTCAACGCCCGCTCGGCCTGCTCCTTGCGCTTGGCCATCACGGTGACCTGCTTGCGCTGCTCCCGGATCTCGCCGTCCAGGGCGAGCTTGGTGCGGGTGGCCTGGTCTCGGGTCTCCTGGAGTTCGCGCAGGGCCCGGTCCTCCTTGGCGGCCACCGCGTCGAGGGCGGCGGCGCGGTCCATGAAGCCGTCCGGCGAGCTGCTGTTGAGCAGGGCGGACGCCACGCTGAGCCGGCCGGTGCGGTAGGCCGCCCCCGCGATCTCGCCGACCTTGGCGGTGTGCGCGGCCAGCTCGACCTCGGTGGTCTTGAGCTGCGCGGCGAGCTGCTGTTGCCGCTTGGCCGACGTGTCGAGGGCGCGCTTGGCGTCGAGGTAGCCCTTGCTGGCGGCCTCCAACTGGGCCCGCAGGGCGGGGGTGCCGCCCTCCTCGTCCTGGCCGGGGGCCGCGGCGAGCAGGCCGGCCCGGGTGGCGGCCGCCGCCGGGGCGGCGGTGACCGGGGCCACCGCGGCGCCGAGGGCGAGCATCGTGGCGATCAGGGCCGCCGTCCGGGCGGCAGGTCGTCGTACAGGTGCCATCACTGGCATTCACGTGTCCTTCCGTCAGCCGCCGACCGGGTTAGCTGACGGGTTCGGGACGGAAGATCCCTACCGCTGACGCGGATGCACCCCACGAACATGGTTCCCCGGTTCGCCCCGCCGGGCGATTAGGCGGCGGCCACCGCCGGCACCGGTGGGTGCCGCCTGGCGGAGGCCGAAGCCGAGCCTACCGGTGCCGGTGTGACTGATGCAGCGCAGGTGACGGAGGGTGTACGTCCACTAGCAGTCAAATCCGGCATAAGCGCACAATACTCTCCCAGATTTAAGGTTGTCCTCATTACCACTCAACCGACCCGCAGGCCCCGCGCGACGCTCCGGGCTCGATCTGCAACGTGGCGTGCTCGATGTGGAAGTCGTCGTGCAGCGCGGCCCGGGCGGCGCCCAGCACCGCGCCGACCTCCGCGCCGGGTGCCATGGTCAGGTGCGCCGAGGCCACCTCCATGCCGGAGGTGAGCGTCCAGACGTGCAGGTCGTGCACCTCGGCGACGCCGGGCACGGCGGCCAGCCGGTCGTGCACCGCGGTCACCTGGAGGTGCTCCGGCGCGGCCTGCACCAGGATGCGCAGCGCGGCCCGCCCGAGCCGCCAGGTGCGCGGCAGGATGAACACCCCGATCGCGACCGCCACCAGCGGGTCCGCCCACCACCAGCCGGTGGTGGCGATCAGCAGCGCGGCCCCGATCACGCCGAGTGACCCCAGCAGGTCGCCGAGCACCTCCAGGTACGCGCCGTGGACGTTGATGCTCTCCTTCGCCCCGGAGCGCAGCAGCGCGAAGGCGCCGATGTTGGCGAGCAGGCCGAGCACGGCGACCACCAGCATCGGGCCGGCCAGCACCTCCGGCGGGTCGCCGAAGCGGCGCACCGCCTCGATCACGACGTAGACCGCGACGCCGGAGAGCAGCATGGCGTTGGCCAGTGCGGCCAGCACCTCCAGCCGGTAGAGGCCGAAGGTGCGTTGCGGGTCGGCGCCCGCCCGCCGGGTGGCGGCGATCGCCGCGAGCGCCATGCCGATGCCGAGCACGTCGGTGAACATGTGCCCGGCGTCGCTCAGCAGGGCCAGCGAGCCCGTGCGGAAGGCCGCCACCGCCTCCACCACCATGAGGCCGGCGAGCAGCCCGAACGCCGCCCAGAGCCGGCCCCGGTGGCGGTGCGCGGCATTCGCCACCGACCCGTGATGGTGGTCATGACCTGCGCCCACGCGCCCACCCTCCGTCAGGCGTCCGGATTCGCGTTCAATCTATGCTCACATCGCTATGTATGCAAGTAACGGCGGCTCAGCCGATCGGGTCGACGGTGGTCAGCCGCTGGGTGGCCCGGGACAGCGCCACGTAGAGCGTCCGCACCCCCGACCCCGGGTCGGCCCGGATCTCGCCCGGAGCGACGAGGACGACCCCGTCGTACTCCATGCCCTTGGCCTCCAGGCTGGTCACCACCTGCAAACGCGGCGTGCCGAGCCCGCCCAGCCAGCCGGCCACCTCGTCGCGGCGCGGCACCGGCGTGATCACCCCGACCGTGCCCTCGACCTCGGCGAGCAGCGCGTCGGCCGCCGCCACGACGGCGCTCTCCAGCTCCGCCGGCGGCACCGACAGCGCGACCGGGTCGACGCCGGTGGAGCGCACCGCCCGGGGCAGCGGCAGGTCCGGGTGCAGCCGGCGGATCTCGGCCGCCGCCACCGCGAAGATCTCCGCCGAGTTGCGGTAGTTCGTGGTGAGGGTGAAGTGGTGCCGCTTGCGCCGGCCCAACGCCTGGTCCCGGGCCCGGTTCAGCTCCTCCGGATCCCCCGTCCACGCCGTCTGCGCCGGATCGCCCACCACCGTCCACGAGGCCAGCCGGCCCCGCCGGCCGATCATGCGCCACTGCATCGGCGAGACGTCCTGCGACTCGTCGACCACCACGTGCGCGTACTCCCGGTAGTCGTCCGGGCGTTCCCGCGCCGCCTCGCGGGCGGCGCGCTGCCGGTCGGCGAAGGTGCTCAGCTCGCGGACCCCGCCGGCCAGCTGGAACGGGTCCCGCTTCGCCCGGGCGGGCTTCATCGGCTTGCCGAGCAGCGCGTCCAGCTCGTCGAGCAGCGCGATGTCGGCGATCGTCAGCCCGGCGGCGTCGAGGCTGCCGTACGCGTCGGTCAGCAGCCGGATCTCGGCGCGGGAGAGGATCCCCTCGGCGTAGCGGTGCAGCCGGTCCGGACGGGCCAGCCAGCCCAGCACGTGCCGGGGGTGCAGCCGGGGCCACCACGCCTTCAGGAACTCCCGGAACTCCGGCCGCTCGGCGATCTCGTCCTCGAACGCGCGCTGCTCGGGCAGCCGGCCCACGCCCAACCTGCGGGCCTGCGCCCACAGCGCCGCGAAGACCCCGTCGAAGCCGGCCCGGCGCACCTCGTTGCGGCGGGCGCCCCGGGGCATCGCCCGGTCCCGGATGCCGTCCAGCTCGCGGCGCTCCAGCCGGAGCAGCTCGCCCCGATAGAGCAGGCGCAGCTCGGTCGGGCCGCCCGGCACCGCGTCCCGGACCGCCCGCTCCAGCACCCGCCGCATCCGCAGCGAACCCTTCACCGCCGCCACCGCCGGCGGATCGGTGCGGGTGGCGGTCAGGCCCGCGAAGAGCGTGCCCAGCGAGTGCAGGGTGGCGGTGTCCTCGCCGAGCGAGGGCAGCACCGAGGCGATGTACTCGACGAAGACCGAGGACGGGCCCACCACCAGGATGCCGCCGCCGGCGAACCGGCTGCGGTCGGAATAGAGCAGGTACGCGGCCCGGTGCAGGGCGACGGCCGTCTTCCCGGTGCCCGGGCCGCCGGACACGATCGTCACGCCCGAGCCGGGGGAGCGGATGGCCTCGTCCTGCTCCCGCTGGATGGTGGCGACGATGTCCCGCATCCCCCTGCCGGTGGCCTTCGACAGCGTGGCCAGCAGCGCGCCGTCGCCGACCACCGCCATGTCGGCGGGCGCGGCGACCGGATCGAGCAGGTCGTCCTCGATCCGGGTGACCCGCTCGGCGGAGGACTGGATCGTGCGTCGCCGCACCACGCCCAGCGGCTGCGCGGGAGTGGCCTGGTAGAAGGCGGCGGCGGCCGGGGCCCGCCAGTCGACCACCAGGGTGGAGGCGTCGTCGTCGCGGATGCCGAGCCGACCGACGTGCAGCACCTGCCGGTCGAGCAGGTCCAGCCGGCCGAAGACCAGGCCCTCGTGCTCGGCGTCCAGCATGTGCCGCCGCCGTGCGGCGTGGAACACCATCGCGTCCCGTTCGACCAGCGCCCCGAAGTTGCCCACCCGGGCGAGCCGGTAGCCCTCCTTCTCGGCGCTGACCGCCGACCGGCGCAGCTCGGCCAGTCGGGCGTACACCCGGTCGAGATGCCGCTGCTCGACGGCGATCTCCTGTTCCAGGGTGGTCTGGTCGGTCACCGCTCGCTCCTCCTGACGTCGGCGGCGGGCGGCGCGAACCGTGCGAACCGCGCCAGGCCAACCGCAAGAGGGTACGGCCCGCACGCAACCAGCGGCGCCACCGGTGCGGGAAAGGAACCCGCGTCACGCCCGCAGGGGCCCCACCGGGCCCGGTCCAGCCCGTGCCGCGCTCTCCGCCGGGCCCGGTCCAGCCCGTGCCGCGCTCTCCGCCGGGCCCGGTTCAGCCCGTGCCGGGCTCTCCGCCGGGCCCGGTTCAGTCCGCCCGGGCGGCGGCGGTGGCACCGGCCCCGGGGGCGGTGAGCACGCGACGGAGCACGCCGCCGAGCGCCGCGTTGACCTCGTCGGGGCGTTCCATCATCAGCATGTGTCCGGCACCCGGGCAGACGGTCAGCTCGGTCGCCGGCAGCGCGCCGGCGATCGACTCGGCGCAGGGCGGCGGGGTGAGCCGGTCCCGGTCGCCGACCAGGGCGGCGGCCGGCAGGTGGGCCAGCCCGGCGAGGGTGTCCAGCCGGTGCTGCGCCCCGATGGACGCGCGGAACCCGCCGATCGAGCGGAGGGTGGCGCGGGCCACCGCCGAGGTGACCAGGCGGATGTCGTGCGGGTCGCAGCGGTCGCCGAAGAGCATCCAGCGGATGCTGGGACGCAGCGCGCGCAGCAGCGCCCGGGGCGGTCGCCAGGCCCCGCACCGGGCCAGCACGCCGGCCCCGGTGGTCTCGGCGAGCCGGATCAGTCGGGCGATCCGGGGCGAGAGGCCGTACGCGGTGTGCGTGTGGCCCTCGGCGGTGGTGGAGACGAAGACCAGCCCGGCCGTCCGGGCGGCGAAGTGCGCGGGGTGGCGGTGCGCGTACTCCATGATCGTCATGCCGCCCATCGAGTGGCCGACCAGCACGACACGGCCGGCCGGAGCCACCTCGTCCAGCACCGCGGCGAGGTCGTCGCCGAGCTGGGCCACGGTGGCGGTGGGCAGCGCCATGCAGCTCGACCGGCCGTGGCCGCGGGCGTCGTAGGTCACCACCCGCACCGCGTCGCCGAAGCGTTGCCGCAGGTCGGCGAGCTGCCGGTGCCAGGCCCGCCCGTCCAGCGTCCAGCCGTGCAGCAGCACGACGGTAACCTCGGCGTCGGCCGGTCCAACCGCCTCGACGTGCAGGCGTACGTCATCAGGAAGACGTACCTCGACGTGCTCCGGCATCGTCACCTCCCCAGGGCCGCACGGATCCGCAACACCGGGGATACCCGGTGGTAACACCGGCTACCCGTCATGAGACCACGGCAACCGTGTCGGTGAGAAGGTTCGCAACCCGCTCCGGGCGGCCGGCGGGCCCGCCAAGCTGAGGGCATGGGGTCGCCCCGGGCCGCGCTGGCCGAGCTGCTCGCTGGCAACCGCCGCTTCGTCAGCGGCCAGCCGGTGCACGGCCACGACGTCACCGCCGCCGCGGCGGCCTCAGGCGACCAGCAGCCGTACGCGGTACTGCTCGGCTGCATCGACTCGCGGGTGCCGCTGGAGGCGATCTTCGACCAGACCTTCGGCTCGATCTGCGTGATCCGCACCGGTGGGCACGTACTGGACCGGGCGGTGCTCGGCTCCATCGAGTACGTGGTCGGTGAGCTGGGCGTGCCGCTGGTGATGGTGCTCGGGCACGAACGGTGCGGCGCGGTGGCCTCCGCCGTGGACGCGTTGCGTGGCGGGCGGTCGCCGGGCGGCGCGCTGGCCCACCTCGTCGACCAGATCGCCCCGGCGGTGACCGAGGTGGGCGTCGACGACCCCCGGGTGCACCCGATGGCGGTCCGCCGGCACGTGCTCCGTACGGTCGCCGCCCTGCGCGCCGACGACCGGCTCGCCGTCCCGGTCGCCGCCGGCCGCCTGACGGTGGTCGGCGCCCTCTACGACCTGACCACCGGCGAGGTGACCCTGCTGGAGCCGTAGAAGCTCCCCCCACCCCGTTGATCATGAAGTTGTTGTCGCGACACGCCGGGGCGGAGCGCAACAACTTCATGATCAACGGGGTGGAGGGCGGGAACGCGGAACCGCCCGCCGGGGGTGCCGGCGGGCGGTTCCGGTGTCGCGTGGGTGGGGAGGGTCAGCCCTCGAAGACGCCGGCCTCGACGAGGCGCTTCTCGGTGGCGTCCCAGCCGTCACCCGGGTGGGTGGTGTTGAGGTTGTTGATCTCGGCGCGGATCTTCGCGGCGTGGCCGGCGGCGGCCAGCACCCGGATCTCCTCGACGAAGGCGTCGGAGTCGGTGCGCAGGTGCGCGGTCTTGCCGTTGGTCAGGTTCCGCACGTAGGCGTGCTTGCCGCCGTTGAGCGGGATGAGGTACTTGAACTCGCCCAGCACGCTGAGGGCGCCACCCTGGCCAGCCTGGCCGGCCCGGACTGACGCGCGCGCGGTCTTAGAGGTGTTGCTCGCCACGGAGGTACTCCTTGCAAGACGTACGGGAGGACGGAACGTCCGGGGGCTGTGCGGACGACACCCTGGTGGGTGGGCCCGCGGAAGATGTGCGCGGCACAGGCCGCCGATGGAACTGTACACGACCGCGGTCCCTGGCTGGTCACCGCGTCGTGAGGGGTCAACCGGGGTGCCCGTCCGACTATTCCGACCCGCGAATTTTCCGATTCCCTGGCGCATCATCCGTCACACCAGTCATCATGTGTTCCAGCAACCACTCGGGTGGTCGAGGTCGTAGGGGAAGACGCACCTCGCTCTCCGGGAGGTCACCGTGCCAACGCGTGGCGTCGTATACGTCCACTCGACCCCGCTCGCCGTGTGCTCACACGTCGAGTGGGCGATCGCGCGCGTCCTCGCCGCGCCGGTCAACCTGCAGTGGACGGCTCAGCCCGTCGACCCCGGCGCACGCCGGGCCGAGTGCGGGTGGACCGGTCGTCCGGGGACGGGCGCCGAGCTGGCTGCTGCCCTCCGGCAGTGGCCCATGATCCGTTTCGAGGTCACCGAGGAACCGAGCCCCGGCGCCGACGGCGAGCGCTTCATGTACGTGCCCGGACGCGGCCTGTTCCGGGCGAGCGTCGGCGCGGCCGGCGACATCCAGCTCGGCGAGGACCGCCTGCGCAGCATCATGGCGGGCGCGCGGGCCCCCGAGGCCCTCGCGCACGCCCTCGACAAGGCGCTCGGCACGGCGTGGGACGCCGAGCTGGAGCCCTACCGGTACGCCGGCGACGGCGCGCCGGTGACCCTGCTCACCCGCGTCGGCTGACGCCGGGGCCCGGACCGGGGCCGACTCATCCTGGCGGGTGAAGGTCAAGTTGCCCCGATAAGGGGTGAACTGGTGGGATGGGCCGCGTGTCGACTACCCCGCGACGTGCCGGCGTCGCGTTCGCCGCTCTGACCGCACTGCTCGTCTCCGGGTGCTCCGGGCCGGCGGACCGCCGCCCCGACCCGGCACCGACGAGCGCCGCCGCCCCGACGGCCACCCCGACACCCGCCGCGAGCGTCCCCGGCACCGACCCCGCCGCCCGCGCCGCCGCCCTCGTGGCCTCGCTCGCCGACGAGGACCTCGTCGGCCAGGTGCTGATGCCGTACGCCTACGGCGACGCGGCCACCAGGGTCTCGCCCGGCTCGGCGGCCGGCAACCAGGCACTGGCCGGGGTGGACACCCCCGCCCAGATGGTCGAGAAGTACCGGCTCGGCGGGCTGATCCTGGTCGGCTTCAGCGCCGACGACCCGACCAAGGGCAACCAGGAGACGACAAACGTCGACAACCCGAAGCAGGTTCGCGCGCTCACCGACGGCCTGCGCGCGGCCGCCGGTCGGCTGCCCGCCGGGCCGGCGCCCTTCCTGATCGGCACCGACCAGGAGCACGGCGTGGTCACCCGGATCACCGACGGCGTGACCCTGCTGCCCAGCGCCCTCGCCGCCGGCGCCGCCGGACGACCGGAGCTGACCGAGGCCGCCTGGCGGGCGGCCGGCACCGAACTCGCCGCGATGGGGATCAACCTCGACTTCGCCCCCGTCGCCGACGTGCTCGCCACCCGCAGCACCGTGATCGGTTCCCGGTCGTACGGTGCGGACCCGAAGGTGACGGCGGGGCAGGTCGCGGGCGCGGTCCGGGGCCTGCAGGCCGCGGGCGTCGCGGCCACCGTCAAGCACTTCCCGGGGCACGGGCACAGCGCCGCCGACTCCCACGAGGGACTGCCGGTGCTCGACCAGCCCCGCCGGACGCTGGAGACCGGGGCGTGGCCGCCCTTCTCCGCCGCCATCGACGCGGGCACGATGGCCGTGATGTCCGCCCACCTCGACGCGCGGTCGGTGGACCCGGGCACCGCGGCGACCTTCTCGCACAAGCTGCTCACCGACGTGCTCCGTGGCCAGCTGGGCTTCCAGGGCGTGGTGATCACCGACGGGATGAACATGCCGCCGGCCAAGCGCTGGTCGCCGGGTGAGGCCGCCGTGCGCGCGCTGAAGGCGGGCAACGACCTCATCCTCATGCCGCCGAACGTCCGTCAGGCGTACGACGGGCTGCTCGCCGCGCTCCGCGACAAGTCGCTGCCCCGGACCCGCCTCGTCGAGGCCGCGACCCGGGTGCTGACGATGAAGTTCAAGCTGGCCGACCGGCCCACGCCCGAGCTGTCCACGCTGGCCGGCCCGGCGCACCGCAAGGCGGCGGAGGACCTGGCCGCGGCGGCGGTGACGGTGCTGCGGGGCGCCTGCGGCGGCGGCGTACGGGGGCCGGTGACCGTGACCGCCTCCGGCGGGCGCGAGCACACGCGGGCGGCACTGACCGAGGCGCTCAAGGCGGCCGGGGTCAAGGTGGTGGCCGGCGGCGGCACGGTGGTGCACCTCGTCGGGTACGGCGACGGCGCCGGCGACCTGCGCGCCGACGCCGCCGTCACGGTCGCCATGGACACCCCGTACGTGCTGGCGAAGGCCAAGTCGCCGACCCTCCTGGCGACCTACTCCTCCAGCCGGGTGTCGATGACCGCCCTGGCCGGGGTGCTGGCCGGCAAGACCCGACCGGGCGGCCGGTCCCCGGTGCCGGTGACCGGCCTGTCCGCCACGACCTGCGGCGCCTGAGCCGCGTCAGTCCCGGTTGATCCGGGCCGACTGCTTGACCAGCTGGTACGCCGGCAGCAGCTCCACGGGGTCCGAGGTGTCCAGGCTCAGCACGATCGGACCGTAGAGGGAGGAGATCGCGATGGCCCGGTCGTGGACCGTGCCGCCGTCCTCCTTGGGGTAGCTCGCCTCGACGGCGTCGACGGTGCCGGCCTTCACCCGCCGGTACTCCGCGTCCGCGGCCTCCGGCGAGTAGGCGTCGAGGAAGTACTTGAGGTGCTCCTGTGCGCCGCCGGCGACCCCGTCGACCCGCCACACCCGCAGGAACCCGGTGGAGCCGGTCGGCCGGGCGTTGATCTCGCACAGCATGAGGGCCTTGCCGAGGCGGGGCTCGCCGAACTTTGCCGAGCCCTTCACCGCCTCGACCTTCCACCTCGCCGGCACCGAGAAGGTGACCGGCAGCTCGCAGGGCGTACCCTTGCCGCCCACCGTGGTCCCGGCGGGAGCCGCCACCACCTCGTCGTGCCAGGGCGGGCCGGGGGTCACCGGCGAGGCGGTGACGCTCGGCGAGGCCGACGGGGAACCACCGGCCGACGGCGCCTCCTTCCCGTCGGCGCAGCCGCCGGTCAGTCCGATGGTGAGCACCGCGAGCACGGCGGCGCGGGTACGACGTTGCATGGTGTCCATTCCCCGTTGACGACGAGAGCCGGCTCATCAAAGCGGCGCGGGGCGGCGGCGTCAATCCGGTTGATCTACGGTGCCGCGCGCAGGGCGGCCACCAGCCACTCCACGGCGGGCACCGCGGGCGGGAACGGGGGCCGCCGGTTGAGCACCCCGATCAGCTGCCAGTACCGCTCCACCTGCCGGTCGGTGAAGGTCGCGATGCCGTCGGCGAGCGCGAGCCGTTCGGCGCGGGACAGCCCCGGGTCCACCATCTCGTCGAGCACCGCCCGCGCCCGCCCGGAGTCCGGGGCGATCCCGGCGGCGAGCGCGGCGCGTGCCGGCTCGACGGAGGGCATCGCCGGCGGCGGGGACGTCGCCGCCGCCCCGGCCACCGCCATCGCCCGTACCCGTAGCCGGAAGGCGGGGTCGGCGACCAGCCCGGCCAGCTCGACCCAGGCGTCCACCTCCTCGTCGGTGGGCTCGTCGGGCAGGTCGGCGGGGAGCGTCCGCATCGCCCGGGCCAGCCCGTCGCCGCCGGGACCGGGCTCCACGCCACCGAAGACCTCGGCGACGAACTCGTCGATGATCCGTTGCCGCTCGCGGGCGGAGAGGCGGGCCAGGTCGTTCATCAGTCTCAACTCCTCGGTCGTGCTGCCACGTCGGGCGACCGACCGCAACACCGCCCGGCGCAGCCGCAGGGTGCGGATCTCCGCGTCCAGGGCGCGGCTGTGTGCCAGGGCCACCTCCCGGACGCTCGTCCGCCGCTGGAGGATCCGGCGGACGTCGTCCAGGCCGATCCCCAGCTCCCGCAGGCTCCGGACGAGGTCCAGCCGGGCCACGGCCGCCGCGTCGTAGAGGCGGTAGCCGCCGGTGGACCGGGCGGTGGGCGGGAGCAGGTCGAGGTCGGACCAGAAGCGGATCGTCCGGACGGACAGGCCGGTCCGGCGGGCGAGTTGCCCGATGGTGAACAGGTCGGTGCGGTCGGCCACGTCGATGAGCCTCCTGTCTCCAGCCGCTGGAGAGTCAAGCGGGAAAACCGGGTCGCCCTCGGCCGTCCCACCTGGCACCCTGTGCGCCCATGGGGACAGCAGAGGGTTTCGCGTACGTCGAGCGGCCGGACGGCACGGTCGTGATCACCCACCACGGCCGGGCGGCGGGCACCCTGCGCGGCGGCCGGGCGGCGGAGTTCCTCGCCGAGGTCGACGGCGACCCGCAGCTCGTGATGGCCCGGTGGACCGGCAACTACCGCCGGGGCAACGAGCGGACCGCCCGCCAGCACCCCCGCAACCGGGGCTGAACGACGCGCAAGGGCCCGCGCTCGTGCTGAGCGCGGGCCCCACGGCGGTCTGTGCGGCTACAGCGGGATGTTGCCGTGCGCGCCCCGGGCCGCCGGGGCGGCGGCGAGGGCTTCGGCGATGCGGCGGCGGGTCTCGGCCGGGGTGATCACGTCGTCCACGACGCCGATCTCGAGGGCCCGGTTGACGCCGCCGGCGATACGGGTCTGCTCCTCGACGAGCTGCGCGCGCAGCGCCTCGCGCTCCTCGGCCGGGGCGGCGGCGAGCTTCTTGCGGTGCAGGATGTTGACGGCGGCGCCGGCGCCCATCACCGCGACCTCCGCGTTGGGCCAGGCGAACACTGCGGTGGCAC
This sequence comes from Micromonospora sp. NPDC007220, assembly GCF_040634035.1. Classification (NCBI taxonomy): domain Bacteria; kingdom Bacillati; phylum Actinomycetota; class Actinomycetes; order Micromonosporales; family Micromonosporaceae; genus Micromonospora; species Micromonospora sp. NPDC007220. Next base: position 130,927 of record NZ_JBEYEU010000002.1, read on the forward strand.
CCAGGGAGCGGGAGTTCATCGCGATGTACGCCCCGCCGTAGGCCTTGCGGGTGACCAGGGTGACCCGGGGCACGACGGCCTCGGCGAAGGCGTGCAGGAGCTTCGCGCCCCGGCGGACGACGCCGTCCCACTCCTGACCCAGACCGGGCAGGTAGCCGGGGACGTCGACCAGGACGATCAGCGGTACGCCGAGGGAGTCGCACATGCGCACGAACCGGGCGGCCTTCTCGGCGCTGGAGGCGTCCAGACAGCCGCCCAGGCGCAGCGGGTTGTTCGCGATCACCCCGACGGTACGCCCGGCGAAGCGACCCAGGGTGGTCACGACGTTCGGCGCCCACTTGGCGTGCAGTTCCACCCCGGGGGCGTCCAGCAGCGCCTTCACCACCGGCTTCACGTCGTACGCCCGGTTCGTCTCGACCGGCATCTTCGCCGTCAGGTCGTGTCCCCCCTCGTCCTGGGCGGACACGTCGTCGGGCGACAGGCGCCCCTGCCGGCCGAGCAGCGCGGCGAGCTTGCGCGTCTCGGCCAGCGCCGTCTCGTCGTCGGCGCAGGTCACGTGGACCACCCCGGAGCGGCGGCCGTGCGGCTCGGGCCCACCGAGGCGGGCCATGTCGACCTGCTCTCCGGTGACGCTGCGGACCACCTCCGGGCCGGTCACGAAGATCCGACCCGCACCGCTCATCACCACGATGTCGGTCAGCGCCGGCCCGTACGCGGCGCCACCGGCCGCCGGGCCCAGCACCGTGGAGATCTGCGGCACCCGCCCCGAGGCCCGCACCATCGCCGCGAACACCTGACCCACCGCGTCCAGGGCGACCACGCCCTCGGCCAACCGCGCACCACCCGAGTGCCACAACCCGATCACCGGCACCCGCTCCCGCACCGCGGTGTCGATCGCGTCCACGACGTGCCGGCACCCCTCGGTGCCCATCGCCCCGCCCATCCGCGTCGCGTCCGTGGCGTACGCGACGACCGGCGAGCCCTCGACCTCACCGCGCGCCCACAGCACACCCGAGGTGTCCCGTGGCACCGACAGCCGCAACGAACCGGCGTCGAACAACGCCCGGAGCCGAACCTCCGGATCCCGATGGTCCGCGACGGACGAGGTGTCCACGCCAACGGCGGTGGTGGTCACGTGAGCCTCCATGGCTGTGGTCTCAGGCCCGCGTGAAGACGAGAGCCACGTTGTGCCCGCCGAAGCCGAACGAGTTGTTCAGCGCGGCGGGGATGTCCATGTGGCGCGCCTCGTTGGCGGCCACGTCCAGGGTGAGCCCGTCGTCGGGGTCCTCCAGGTTGATCGTCGGCGGTACGACACTGTCGCGGATCGCCAGGATGGTGGCGATCGACTCCAGCGCGCCCGCCGCGCCCAGCAGGTGACCGGACATCGACTTGGTCGAGGTCAGCACCGGGTGGTCACCCAGCGCCGCGCGCAGCGCGGTGATCTCCGCGACGTCCCCGACCGGGGTCGACGTGGCGTGCGCGTTGACGTGCACGATGTCCGCCCTGGCGACGCCCGCGTCCGCGATCGCCTTCGCGATCGCCCGGATCGCGCCCTCGCCCTCCGGGTGCGGCTGGACGATGTCGTAGCCGTCGGAGGTGAGTCCGGCGCCGGCCAGCCGGGCGTAGACCCGGGCGCCCCGGGCGGCGGCGTGCTCCGCCCGCTCCAGCACCACGATGCCCGCGCCCTCACCCAGCACGAAGCCGTCGCGGCCCTTGTCCCACGGCCGGGAGGCCCGCTCCGGCTCGTCGTTGCGGGTCGACATCGCCCGCATCGAACTGAACCCGGCGATCGGCAGCTGGTGGATGACCGCCTCGGTGCCGCCGGCCACCACGACGTCGGCCCGGCCGGCACGGATCATGTCCATGCCGAGCGCGATCGCCTCGGCGCCGGTCGCGCAGGCGCTGGCCACCGAGTGCACCCCGGCCTTCGCGCCCAGCTCCAGCCCCACCCAGGCGGCGGGGCCGTTCGGCATCAGCATCGGGATCGTGTGCGGGGAGACCCGCCGCGGGCCCGACGCCTCCAGGATGTCGTCCTGGGCGAGCAGCGTCAGCGCGCCGCCGATGCCGGAGCCGACGCTGACGCCCAGCCGCTCCGGGTCCAGCCCGGAGTCGGCCAGGCCGGAGTCCGCCCAGGCCTGCTGCGCCGCGATGATCGCGATCGCCTCGGACCGGTCGAGCCGGCGGAGCTTGACCCGGTCGATCAGGCCGGTCGGCTCGACCGCGAGCCGGGCGGCGATCCGGACCGGCAGTTGCTCGGCCCACTCCTGGGTGAGCGGACCCACCCCGGAGCGGCCGGCGAGCATGGCGTCCCAGGTCGACGCGACGTCCCCGCCCAGCGGGGTGGTCGCGCCGAGCCCGGTGACGACGACGTCGGTGTGAGCCATGATCAGGACTGCGCCTCGATGTAGCTGACGGCGTCCCCGACGGTCTTCAGGTTCTGCACCTCGTTGTCCGGGATCTTGACGCCGAACTTCTCCTCGGCCGCCACCACGACCTCCACCATGGAGAGCGAGTCGACGTCCAGGTCGTCGGTGAAGGACTTCCCCTCGGCCACGTCGTCCGGGTTCACCCCGGCAACCTCTTCGAGGATCTCGGCGAGGCCGGCGGTGATCTCGTCACGGGTCATTGCGGTTGGTTCCTCTCATCGTGGATCATTCGACGGCCGACGACGCCGACCGTCACTCCCCGGCGCAGCGGCCGGAGGGGCTTTCAGGGGCAGCGGACGACCTGACCGGCATAGGTCAGGCCACCGCCGAAGCCGAAGAGCAGCACCGGGGCGCCGGAGGGCACCTCCCGCCGCTCGACCAGCTTGGACAGGGCCAGCGGCACGCTCGCCGCCGAGGTGTTGCCGGACTCGACGATGTCCTTGGCGATGATCGCGTTCGGGATGCCGAGCCGCTTCGCGATGCCGTCGATGATCCGGGCGTTGGCCTGGTGCGGCACGAAGGCCGCCAGCTCCGACGGGTCCACCCCGGCGCGCTCGCACGCCTGCCGGGCCAGCGGCGCCAGCTCCGTCGTGGCCCAGCGGAAGACCGACTGCCCCTCCTGCTGGATGGACGGGCGCCAGCCCTCGATGCGTACCGCGTCGCCCTTTTCCGGCACCGAGCCCCAGACCACCGGGCCGACGCCGGCGGGCTCGCCCTCGCCGACGGCCGACACCACGGCGGCCCCGGCGCCGTCGGCGAAGATGATGCAGGTGGAGCGGTCCGTCCAGTCGACGATGTCGGACAGCTTCTCCGCGCCGATGACCAGGGCGTTGCGCGAGGCGCCGGCCCGGATGGCGTGGTCCACGGTGCCCAGCGCGTACGCGAAGCCGGAGCAGGCCGTGTTGAGGTCGAACGCCCCGGGCGCGGTGATGCCGAGCTTGGCGGCGACCCGGCAGGCCACGTTCGGGCTGCGATCGGCGGAGCTGCACGTCGCCACCACGACCAGGTCGATGTCGGCGGCGGTGAGCCCGGAGTTGGCCAGTGCCTTGCCGGCGGCGGCGGCGGCCATGTCGGCGACCGTCTCACCGTCGGCGATCCGCCGGGTGACGATGCCGACCCGGTCCCGGATCCACTCGTCGCTGGTCTCGACCAGTTGGGCGATGTCGTCGTTGGTGACCACGCGGGAGGGCTGGTAGTGCCCCATCGCGACGATCCGACTGCCGGTCATCAGAGCTGTCCTTCCGTTCGCGACTGCGGGACTCGCAGGACCGGCTCATTCCTCGCGCTCACACGTGACCTCCGATGCGGACGAGCGGTTGGCCCGGCGCGACCGGGTCGTCGTGGTGGGCGAGCCACTCGGTGAGCACACCGCTGCCGTGGGCGGTCACCTCGACCGGGCCCTGCCGGGTGGCCACGTGGCCGACGACCTGGCCGGCGCGGAGCGTGTCGCCCTCGGTGAGCTCCCGTGCCGGCTCGAAGGTGCCGGCCGACGGGGCCACCACCACGCGGAAGTGCATGGTCGGCTCGTGGCCCGGCGCCATGCCGTGCCGGGCGATCAGGTCCCGGGCGGCGGGCAGGTCGTCCGGGGTGTTCAGGGTGACCACCTCGGGGGCCCCGGCCCCCTTCAGCTCCCGCTTGACCAGGCCCGCGAGGGTGCCGGCCGGGGGCAGCTCGATCACGCCGGTCACCCCGAGGTCGGCCAGGGTGCGCATGCAGAGGTCCCAGCGCACCGGCGCGGTGACCTGGCGGACCAGGCGCTGCACCATGTCGCGCCCGTGGTTGACCGCGGCCCCGTCGAGATTCGACAGCAGGATCCGGGCCGGGTCGCTCGGGGTGATCCCGGCGGCCACGGCGGCCAGCGCAGTCTCGGCGGGGGCCATGTACGGCGTGTGGAAGGCGCCGGCCACCTTCAGGCGGATCACCCGGGCCTTGGCCGGCGGCTCGGCGGCGAGCTTCTCCAGCCCCTCGACGGAGCCGGCGGCGACGAACTGGCCGGCGCCGTTGCGGTTGGCCGGGTGCAGCCCGTGCGCGACGATCGAGGCGAGCACCTCGTCGGGGTCCCCGCCCAGCACGGCGGCCATCCCGGTCGGCTCCAGGGCGCAGGCCGCGGCCATCTCCCGCCCGCGTACGCCGGCCAGGGTGATCGCCGCCTCCGCCGGGAGCACCCCGGCGAGCGCCGCCGCGCCCAGCTCGCCGACGCTGTGGCCGACGGTGAGCGTGACGTCGTACATCGGCAGGTGCTCGGCGGCCAGCAGCGCGGCGGCGACCAGCAGCGGCTGGGTCCGCGCGGTGTCCCTGATCTCGTCCGCGTCGGCGGCGGTGCCGAGGTGCACCAGGTCGACCCCGGCCAGCGCCGACCACCAGCGCAGACGTGCTTCGGCGCCGGTGAGGTCCAGCCAGGGAGTCAGGAAGCCGGGTTTCTGGGAACCCTGGCCGGGCGAGAGTACGGCGAGCACTCCTATGACTCTCCCGGATACGCGCGGGTAGCGCTGTGCCGCCCTCGACCAAACCGCACTAGAACCTTTGGAGGGTTCCTACAAAAATCGGCGGCGATCATCACCTGTGTGTGGCGTTTTGCTGGCGTTCGGAGTCATTGTCTGAGTTGGTACCACCGGGACCACCGGGTCGAGCCGACCGACGGTGAGGGCCACCTGGAGCGCGAAGGCGTCCCGCGCGGCGAGCGGCGAGAAGCCGGTGACGTCCGAGATCCGCCGCAGCCGGTAGCGCACGGTGTTCGGGTGCACGAAGAGGGAGCGCGCGGCGCTCTCCAGCGTGCCGCCGGCCGCGAAGAAGGCGTCGAGGGTCTCCAGCAGTTCCCCGCCGGCCCGCACCAGCGCGGCGTAGACGTCGTGCCGCAGCCGCCGGCGCGCCTCCGCGTCCCCCGCCAGCGCCCGCTCCGGCAGCAGGTCGTCCGCCGGCACCGGCCGGGGCGCGGTCGGCCAGGCCGGTGCGGCCCGGAAGCCGGCCAGCGCGGCGCGCGCCGACTCGGTCGCCTCGTCCAGGCTCGGCACGGCCGGACCGACCACCACCGGCCCGTCCCCGAAGGCGCCGAGCAGCTTGCCGGTGGCCGCGACCGGGTCGGCGGCGCCGCCCAGCACGATGACCAGCCGATCGCCGTGCACCCCGCCGATCACCTCCGTGCCGATGCGCCGGGCCTGCCGGTGGACGGTGTGCAGCACGGCGGAGACCTCCCCGCCGGGGGAGCGGCCGACCGCCACCGCCACCGGCGGGGCGTCCGCCCAGCCGAGCGCCGCCGCCCGGCTCGCCAGCACGTCCGGCGAGTCGCCCCGCAGCAGCGCGTCCACCAGCAACGCCTGCAACCGGGCGTCCCAGGAGCCGCGCGACTCGGCGGCCCGGGCGTACACCCGGGCGGCGGCGAAGGCGATCTCCCGGGAGAACCGCAGCACCGCCTCGCGCAACTGCTGTTCCTCGCCCTTCGCCGCCAGGTGCGAGACCTGCTCCTCGACGACGTCGATCATCACCTTCACCAGCGCGACGGTCTGCTGGAGGCTGATCGATCGGGCGAGCGCCTGCGGCGCGGTGGCGAAGACCTCGTCCGAGACCTCCTGGGTGCTGTCCGCCGTGCCGCCGCCGTCGCGCAGCCACTGCACCAGCGACCGGGCGCCGGCCTGGGCCACCAGCATCACCCAGGAGCGGTGGTCGGGCGGCAGGTCGCGGAACCAGGGCAACGCCTCGTCCATCCGGGCCACGCTGGCGCTGGCCAGCGCCCCCGCCGCCCGCTCGATCCGGCGCAGCGTGGCCGACAGTTCCGTCCCGCCCGGCTCGCTCACCGCCCCAGCCTGACACGCCCCGACCTGCGGCGGTGGGTCAGGCCGGCGGCGGGACGGGCAGTCCCAGCTCCTGGGCCAGGATGGCGGCCTGCACCCGGCTGCGCAGGTCCAGCTTGGCGAGGATCCGGCTGACGTGGGTCTTGGTGGTGCTCTCGGCCATCGCCAACCGGTCGGCGACCTGCTGGTTGGACAGGCCGAGCCCGAGGCAGGCCAGCACGTCGCGCTCCCGGGGGGTCAGCGCGTCCACCGCCTGCCGGGCCGCGGCGGAGGTGGTGGGGGCGGTCGCCGCGAACTCGGTGATCAGGCGGCGGGTGACCGCCGGGGCGATGAACCCCTCGCCCCGGGCGACCGTCCGCACCGCCGCCACCAGGCCCGCCGCGTCGATGTCCTTGAGGACGAAGCCCGCCGCGCCGGCCCGCAGCGCCCCGAAGACGTACTCGTCGACGTCGAAGGTGGTGAGCACGAGCACGTCGGCGAGCCGGTCGGCGGCGATCTCCCGGGTGGCCGAGATGCCGTCCAGCCGGGGCATCCGCACGTCCAGCACCGCGACGTCCGGGCGCAGCTCCCGGCACAGCCGGACCGCCTCGGCGCCGTCCTCGGCCTCACCCACCACCTCGACGCCGGCCGCACCGGCCAGGATCAGCGCCAGCCCGGCCCGCACCGCCGGCTGGTCGTCGGCGAGCAGCACCCGGATCACCTCGGCCATGCCACGCCCCGTCCCCTCACGACGCCACCTCCGTCGGCAGCTCCACCCGTACCCGCCAGCGGCCCTCCGCCGGGCCGGCGGCGAACCGGCCGTTCAGCAGCGCCGCCCGCTCCCGCATCCCGATCAGGCCGGCGCCCGCGCCGGTCAGGGTGCCCCGGCCGGCGCCGACCGGGTTCTCCACGCCCACCACCACCCCTGCCGGCTCGTACGCGACCAGCAGGTCGGCCTCGCCGGCGCCGTGCTTGAGCGCGTTGGTCAGCGACTCCTGCACGATCCGGTACGCGGCCAGGTCCACCCCGACCGGCAGCGCGCGGGGCTCGCCGCGTCGGGTCGCCCGGACGGTCAGCCCGGCGGCGCGCACCCGGTCCACGAGGGCGTCGACCTCGCTGAGCCGCGCCCGGGTCGTCTCGTCGGTGGCGTCGACGGCCGCCCCGCCCTCCGCCGGTTCCCGCAGCAGGCCGATCATCTGCCGCATCTCGCCCAGCCCCTGCACGCTGCTCTCCCGGATCACCCGCAGCGCCGACTCGACCTGCGACCGGTCGAGCCCGGGCACGGAGAGCGCGGCCGTGGCGTGGATGGCCACCGCGCTCAGGTGGTTGGCGATCACGTCGTGCAGCTCCCGGGCCATCCGGGCCCGCTCCGCGCCGACGGCCTGCCGGCGGTCCAGCTCCACCAGCCGGGCCGTCTGCTCGGCTCGGGCCCGTTCGGCGACCGCCTGGTCCCGGTACTGCCGCACGCTGACCCCGGTGAGCACCGGCAGCACCCCGGCCAGCACCACGGGCGCCCCGATGCCCACGCCCCGCCAGTCGCCCCTCAGCAGCACCCCCACCGCCGTGCCGAGGACGCTCAATCCGATCGTGACCTGGAGCAGCCGGCGCCAGGTCCGGGCCGAGCCGAACACGCACGCGTCGTAGAGCACCTGGGTGTAGACGAGGACGGTGGCCAGCGAGCCGCCCATCGCGAGGTCGGCCACCACCGCCACCGTGCCGAGCGCCAGGCTGGCCCGGCTGGCGACCCGGCGCAGGCCCACCGCCGTGCAGACCACCGCAAGCGGCAGCAGGAACAGCGGTTCCGGCAGGTCCGGGTGCCAGGACAGTTGCGGCTGCGTGCCCAGGCCGTACAGGACCGCCCCGCCAACCAGGGAGGCGCACGCCAGCATGACGTCCCGCCCGCCCGTCCCGGCCCCCACCCACCCAGCCACCCTCACCCACCCACCCGCCCCCACCCCCCGATCCCACCACACCCCCACCCCGCCCGTTTCCGCCGATCATGCAGTCGTGGTGGGGGACGAAAGCTGCACCGGCGTACGAAATTCCCACCACGACTGCATGATCGCGAGGGAGGAGGCGGGCGCGGTGGGGGAGTCGGGTGGGGCGTCGGTGCCGGCCAGTACGGTGACAGGGCCCGTCGGAGCGACCCCGGCGGGCGGGGCGAGCGTGAGGAGACTCCGATGGCGCACGGGGAGGCCGAGCACGGCTGCGCCCAGGGCGAGCCCTGCCGGCCGGGCCACCACGAGCAGCAGGCGGCAGCAAAGCACCGCCGGCTGCCCGGAGGGCTCCCGGCCCACTCGCCGGAGCACCCGACCCGCGCGCCCGAGCGCCCCGAGGACGACGTCACGGTGCCCCGGCAGCGCGTCGCGGAACCGGCTCCGGCCGGCGAGGCCGAGTTGGCGGCGCTCCCGGGCTGCCGCAGCGACCTGCCCGGCTGGGCCGGCGCGCACCGGCACGGCCCGGTCCGCCCCCGGCAGCGCGTCACCCGCCGCGAGCGGCCGCCACGCCGCTGGTGCTGACCACGGCGGCGCCGCCCGGCGGCTAGCGTGACCGGTGTGAAGGCGATCGCGATCGACACGTACGGCCCGGCCGACCTGCTGACCGTCCGGGACCTGCCCGACCCGCCGGTCGGCCCGGACACGGTGCTCGTACGGGTGCGGGCGGCCGGGGTGAACCCGGTCGACTGGAAGGTGCGCGAGGGGCACCTGGCCGGTGCGATCCCGGGTCACTTCCCGCTCGTTCCCGGCTGGGACGCGGCCGGGGTGATCGAGGCGGTCGGGCCGGCGGTGACCGGGTTCGCCGTCGGCGACGAGGTCGTCGGCTACGTCCGACGCGACCACGTCCAGTACGGCACGTACGCCGAACTCGTCCCGGCGCCCGAGCGGACGCTGGCGGCCAAGCCGGTGCGGGCGTCCTGGGCCGAGGCGGGCGGCCTGCCCCTGGCGGGACTCACGGCGTACCAGGCGCTCCAGTCGGCCCGCACCGGCGCCGGCGACACGGTGCTGGTGCACGGGGCGTCCGGCGGGGTGGGCCACCTGGCGGTGCAGATCGCCCGCGCGTTCGGCGCCGACCGCGTGATCGGCACGGCCGGCGCGGCCAACCACGACTTCGTCCGGTCGCTGGGCGCCGAGCCGGTCGCGTACGGCGACGGGCTGGCCGACCGGGTCCGCGCGGTCGCGCCCGACGGGGTGGACGTGGTGCTCGACCTGTTCGGCGGCGACGCGCTCGACGTGTCGGCCGAGCTGATCACCCGTCCCGCGCGGCTGATCTCGACGGCCGACCCGGAGCACGTCACCCGGCTGGGCGGCAGCTATCTGTTCGTCAAGCCGTCGACCGTGGACCTGGGCATGCTCGCCGGGCTGGTGGACGCCGGCCGGTTGACCGTCCATGTCGAACGGACGTTCCCGCTGGCCCAGGCGGCGGACGCGCAGCGCCTGGTGGAGGCGGGGCACGTCCGCGGCAAGGTGGTCCTGGAGGTCTGACCCCCGCCCGGGGCGGGGTCGTGCGGCGGGGCGCCGGGTGACGGTGGGACCGGCGGGCGCGGGCTCGGCGGGTATGGGCTCAGCGGGTGCGGCGGCGGACCAGCAGCGCGATCCCGGCGAGCCCCGACGTGATGACCAGCACCACCGCGACGTTGAGCAGCAGCAGCCGCTGCAACTCGCCGAGCGCCTCGTCGATGTCCTTCGCCGGGTTGAGGGCGTCCTCCGGGATGACCCGCTCGCCGCCGCCGACGCCCCCGCTGACGGTGTCGAACTGCCGCTCCAGCGGCACGCCCGCCGTGCGGAGGGTCTCCGACATGCTGAGCCGGCCGAGGAACCAGCCTGCGGCGGTCTTGCGGGCGTCCGGCTGCTTGGCCGGACGGAAGACGCGCGGCCCGCCGACCGCCTTCGGGTAGAGGTCGTACGTCTGCTTCGGCACGTCACCGGCGAACACCACGACGGTGTACTTCGGACCGAGATCGGCCGCCTTCGGGCCCTTGGGCTGCCCCGTACGGCCGAGGAAGTTGACCTGGTCGATGACCGCCACCACGTGCGCGGGCTGGGCCTCCGCGCGCAGCCGCAGCGGTTCCGCCAGCCCATGCCCGGTGATCTCCACTCCGGCCGGTGGGGTCTTCGGCGCCGCCGTCGCCGTCCCGGCGAAACCGAGCGACAGGACCGCCGCCGCGAGCCCGCCTGCCAACACCGCGACCAGCCGCCGCATCGTTCGGACCATCGCCGCCTCCTCGCCCCGTTCGATGGATGGCTTGCTGCAGGTCACGCGTTGGTTGGCTGACGGGGGTGACCGAACCCGTGCAGGGTGCCACCCTCAAGACTGCGCAGAACGTCGATCGGTTGCAGCTCGTGGAACAGTAATTGGAACTATCTGTGATCCCGGCCCGACCAATGAACGGTAGCCGTGGATCAGCGGGCGGATCGTACCTTTACGGAGGGGTTCATGGGGGGCAGGTTCCCACGTGTGGCGCTCACCTGGCCAGTGGTGGTCGGCGTGGCGATCGGTGTGTCGTTGGTGTTGCCGGCCGCGCCGGCGGCCGCCCACAACTCGCTGACCGGCAGCGATCCGCGCAACGGCGCGCGGGTGGCCGAGGCGCCGTCCCGGATCGAGCTGCGTTTCCTGGCGAAGGCGGACCCGAATACGACGAAGATCACAGTGACCGGTCCGGACAACGTGGTCGCGCTCGGCGGCGCGCCGGCCTTCTCCGGCTCGCGGGTGAGCGTCCCGTTCAAGCCCGGCCGGGCGGGGCTCTACATCGTCGGCTATCAGTTGGCGTCCAGCGACGGGCACCCGGTCTCCGGCGAGGTGCGGTTCACCCTGACCACCGGCACCCCCGCCGAGTCGCCGACCGGCGCGGGCACCGCCGGCCCGAGCGCCCCGGCGTCGGCCGTACCGCCTCCGTCCGGCGCCGCGCCGACCTCGGCCGCGCCCGGTCCGACGGGCGCGGGCACGCCGGGGTCCGCGGTGCCCGCGGCGAAGGAGAGCGACGACGCGGCCGGGCGCGGCTGGCTGTGGGCGCTCGGCGGCGTGCTTCTCCTCGCCGCCCTCGCCGCCGGCCTGCTGCTGCGTCGCCGCTCCGCCCGCCGCTGACCGGCACGAGCCCGGGACGCCTCAGCGCCCGGACCCACGGGTCCGGGCGCTGAGCGGGTACGCCGCCGTCAGGTACCACCCCGAGCCGGAGCCGGCGGTCGCGGACCGACGTGGCGACGGATCGACGTGGCGGTGGTGTCGCAGGCCGCCTTCCGGCGCGGGTGGGCCGTCCCGGCAGGGCGGTCGTGGCCGTCGGAACAGGCCCGGCTCAGAACAGGCGGACCCGGGCGGCGCGCAGCCGGCTCAGGGTGCGCTCGCGGCCGAGCACCTCCAGCGACTCGAACAGCGGCAGTCCGACGGTACGGCCGGTGACCGCGACGCGGACCGGCGCCTGGGCCTTGCCGAGCTTGAGCCCGCGCTCGGCGCCGACCGCCTCCAACGTCGACTTCAGCGTCTCGGCGTCCCACGACTCCAGCGCCTCGAACGCCGCCGTGGCGGCGTCCAGCAGCTCCGCCGAGCCCTCCTTCATCGCCTTGGCCCAGGCGGCCTCGTCGATCAGGGGCGCGGCGAGGAAGAGGAAGTCGACGTTCGGCACGATCTCGCTGAGCAGCGCGATCCGGGTCTGCGCCAGCGGGGCCACGGCCGCGAAGGCGTCCGCGTCGAACTCCTCCGGCTGCCACGGCGGCGGGGCGATGGTGCCGGTGCCCGTCAGCCACGGCCGGCAGGCCTCGACGAACTCCTCGACGGGCAGCGCCCGGATGTACTCGCCGTTGAACGCGCGGAGCTTCTTCTCGTCGAAGAACGCCGGGGAGGGGTTGACCTCCTCCAGCCGGTACTCCTGCTCGATCACCGACCACTCGACGATCTCCCGGTCGCCCGACGGCGCCCAGCCGAGCAGCATCAGGTAGTTGCGCATCGCGGCGGCCAGGTAACCCTCGTCCCGGAACGCCTCCAGGGCCACCTTGTCGCGGCGCTTGGAGAGCTTCTGCCGCTTCTCGTTGACCACCACCGGCACGTGCGCCCAGATCGGCGGCTTGACCCCGAGCGCCTCCCAGAGCAGCTGCTGCTTCGGGGTGTTGGGCAGGTGCTCCTCGGCCCGGATCACGTGGGTGATGCCCATGGTCATGTCGTCGACCACGTTGGCGAGCAGGAAGACCGGCGAGCCGTCGCCCCGGGCGATGACGAAGTCCTCGATCAGCTTGTTCTCGAAGGTCGGCTCGCCACGGATCAGGTCGACCACCACGGTCTCGCCCTCGTCGGGCGTACGGAAGCGCAGGGCGCGCCCCTCGCCGGCCGGCAGGCCCCGGTCCCGGCAGAAGCCGTCGTAGCCCTGGTACTGCGAGCCGGTGCGGGCCTGCACGGCCTCGCGGGTGCAGTCGCAGTGGTAGGCGCGGCCGGACGCGTGCAGCCGCGCGGCGGCGGCCCGGTGCTCGCCGGCGTACTCCGACTGGAAGTACGGGCCCTCGTAGCCGCCGCGCTCGATGCCGATCCAGTCCAGCGCGGAGAGGATGCCCTCGGTCCACTCCGGCTTGTTGCGGGCCGCGTCGGTGTCCTCGATGCGGAGCACGAACACCCCGCCCTGCTGCTTGGCGTAGATCCAGTTCTGCAGCGCCGAGCGGGCACCGCCGACGTGGAACATACCGGTCGGGGAGGGGGCGAAGCGCACACGTACCGTCACGTCTCCAGCCTACGGCGGCGCGCGACCGGGTTCCGCCAGGGGTGCGGCTCAGGGCACCGAGCGGATCTTCAGCACCAGGACGCTGCCCAGCACGGTGACCGCCGCGGTGACCGCGTAGAGCACCGGGTAGCCGCCGAGGTGCACCACGAGCGGGGCGGAGAGCGCCGGGCCGAGCACCTGCGGGGCGGAGTTCGCGATGTTGATGACGCCCAGGTCCTTGGCCCGGTCGGTCGCGGCGGGCAGCACCTGGGTGATGAGCGCGGCGTCCACCGACAGGTAGACGCCGTAGCCGGCGCCGAGCAGCAGCGCGGCGGCCACGGCCACCGGCCAGACCGGCGCGACGGCCAGCAGCAGCGCGGCGACCGCGATGATCCCGCCGGCGGTGATGACGAAGACCTTCCGCTTGCCGGAGCGGTCCGACAGCCGCCCGGCCACCACGGCGGTGGCCGCCAGGCCGGCCGTGTAGAGCAGGATCAGCACCAGCAGGCCGCCCTCGGGGTCGGGGTGGCGTACCTCGTCGGTGAGGAAGTAGAGCAGGTAGAGCGTGCCGAGCGCGTTGCCGAGCTGCACCAGGAAACGGGTGATCCAGGCCCAGCCGAAGTCGGGGTGGCGGCGCGGCGAGATCCACATCGACGCGAGCAGGGCGCGCCACCGCAGCGCCGGCCGGTGCGCCCGGGGCAGCGGGTCGTCGGCGGTGAGCAGCGCGAACGGCAGGGCCAGCAGCAGCACCGCCGCGGCCATCGCCAGGTAGCCGGCGGCGGTGCCGCTCACCACGGCGGTGACCAGCACCACCCCGAGCACCAACCCCAGCGCCTGGGGGATGCCGACCCAGCCGGAGACGCCGCCCCGCTGGGCGACCGGCACCCGGTCCGGCACGGCGGCGGTCAGGCTGGCCAGCATCGCGTTGAAGCAGACCTGGGCGGCCACCCAGCCGAGCGCGACCCCGGCGACGGTGCGCTGCTGCGCCAGCAGCACCAGGGCCGCCGCGCCGAGCAGCGCGCCGCCGGCGGTCCAGACGTGCCGCCGGCCGAACTCCCGCCCGGCCAGCCGCAGGCAGGTGCGGTCCGACAGCGCCCCGGCGAGGGGGTTGGCGAGCACGGCGGCGAGCGCGCCGAGGCCGGTGACCACGGCCAGCGCCGTCTCCTTGTCGGCCGGGGCGATCTGTTCCAGCTGCTGCGGCAGCAGCACCTGGATCGGCGTGAAGAACGCCATCCAGACCCCGAGGTTGGCCGCGAAGATCAGCGCGATCCAGCCCCGCCGCACCGGCGCGGTCGGCTCGGCGAGCGCCGCCGGCAGCGACGCGGGCGTCGGGTCGACGGTGGTCACGGCCGGGCGATCAGGTCACGGAACCAGGCGTACGAGGACTTGGGCGTACGGAGCTGGGTGTCGAAGTCGACGTGCACGAGGCCGAAGCGCTTGGTGAAGCCCTCCGCCCACTCCCAGTTGTCCAGCAGCGACCAGACGAAGTAGCCGGTCACGTCGACGCCCTCGGCCATCGCGGCGCGTACCGCGCGCAGGTGCCCGTCGAGGTAGGCGATGCGCTCCGGGTCGTGCACCCGGCCGTCGGCGTCGGGCGTGTCGTCGTACGCGCAGCCGCTCTCGGTGACCTGGATCGGGGGCAGGTCGTCGGCGTACGTGCGGTGCAGCCAGCCGAGCAGCTCGCGCAGCCCGTCGGGGGCGACCGGCCAGTCGAAGGCGGTACGCGGGTATCCGTCCAGCGGCACGAACTCGAACGGCAGCGGCGAGTCCTCCTGCGGGGCGCGTACGCCGGTCGGGTTGTAGTAGTTGACGCCCAGCACGTCGATCGGCGCGGCGATCACGTCGAGATCGCCGGCGCGCACCACGGCGGTGTCGAAGCCCAGCTCGGCGGGGTAGCCCCGGCCGAACAGCGGGTCCGTGAAGAGGCGGTTGTGCAGCGCCTCGTACGCCGCGACGGCCGCCCGGTCGGCGTCGGTGTCCCCGGCCGGCCGCACGGGCGAGTAGTTGTTCGCGATGGCGACCGGGCTCGCGGTGCGCGCCCGCAGCGCGGCGACGGCGAGGCCGTGGGCGAGCAGCTGGTGGTGGGCCACCGGGAAGGCGTCGAAGAGCAGCGTCCGGCCGGGGGCGTGCTCGCCCGTGCCGTGGCCGAGGCTCATGTGGATGAAGGGCTCGTTGAGGGTGATCCAGAGCTTCACCCGGTCGCCGAGGCGGGCGGCGGTCGCATCGGCGTACTCGGCGAAGCGGTGGGCGGTGTCCCGGTTCAGCCAGCCGCCCGCGTCCTCGAGGGCCTGCGGCAGGTCCCAGTGGAAGAGCGTGGCGACCGGGTCGACGCCGTGGGCGAGCAGGTCGTCGACGAGCCGGTCGTAGAAGTCCAGCCCGCGCGCGTCGACCGGGCCGTCGCCGGTGGGCCGCACCCGGGGCCAGGCGATCGAGAAGCGGTACGCGGAGACGCCCAGCCCGGCGAGCAGCGCGACGTCCTCGGCGTGCCGGTGGTAGTGGTCGCAGGCCACGTCGCCGCTGCTGCCGTCGGCGACCCGGCCGGGGGTGTGGGCGAAGGTGTCCCAGATGGACGCTCCCCGCCCGTTCTCGTCGACGCCGCCCTCGATCTGGTAGGCGGAGGTGGACACTCCCCAGCGGAATCCGGCGGGGAACTCGGGCATCGCTGCGGTCGACATGCGCCCTCCCGTCGTACGTGAATCGTGTTCGGGACTCTAGGGGGCGGCCGGCCGTTGCGCCATAGGTCGTACGTCGCCGCAGCGCAAGAGTTTTCGGCGCGTCTTTTCCGAACCCGTCCGTATACGTCCGAATTTGCGCATAGAGTGCCGATATCGTGGGATGTCCTCACTGGAGGAAAGACGGAAATGATCCTCGTGGAACGCAGTGCGCACGTGATGGCGCCAGTGGAAGCGGTCTGGGACGTCGTGCAGCGGGCCGAGCAGTTGCCGGCCTGGCTGGCGGGGGTCCGTGCGGCCGAGGTGCTCTCGGGAGAGGGCTTCGGGCGCCGACAACTCGTCCAGGCCGGACGTGGCGCCGCGCATGAGGCCGAGGTGATCGCCTATCAGGCGCCGACCCTGATCGGCTGGCGCGAACGCGCCAAGGGCGCCGGTGCCCGGGCGGAGGCGCGCACCGAGATCTACGTCCAGCTCACCGTGGACGAGGAGGAGGGCGGGACGATCGTGCGGCTCATCGTCGTACGCTGGCCGGCCGGTCCGGTCAAGGCCGCCCTGCTCCGCCTCGGCCTGCGCAGGGTCGGCGCCGACCTGGAGGACTCGCTCGCCCGGCTGACCGATCTGGCCGCCGTCGGCTGAGCCGGGCACGTCCTGGCGCCACCCGCGACGGCGGTGGCCCGGTGTCCCCGCCAGGGACTCCGGACCACCGCCGGTTCGCTCGTCGGCGGACGACGAAGGGCCCGGCGCGGGAAGCGCCGGGCCCTCGTCTCGTACGTCCTAGCTGTCGCCGCCGGTCTCGCCGACCGGGGCCGCGTTCACGTCCTCGATGGCGTACTTCTTGGCCGCCTCGGCCGGCACGCTGGCCGGTACCGCGCCGCGCAGGGCGAGCTGCCGCAGCGTCGCGACCACCACCGACTCGGCGTCGACGTGGAAGTGCCGGCGCAGGGCGTGCCGGGTGTCGGACATGCCGAACCCGTCCGTGCCGAGCGAGGTGTAGTCGCCGGGCACCCAGCGGGCGATCAGGTCCGGCACCGCGCGCATCCAGTCGCTGACCGCGACCTTCGGGCCCTCGGCGTCGGCCAGCTTCTGCTGGATGTACGGCACCCGCTGCTCCGCGCCCGGGTTGAGCAGGTTGTGCTCCTCGCACTGCACCGCGTCGCGGCGCAGCTCCGTCCAGGAGGTCACCGACCAGACGTCGGCGGCCACGCCCCAGTCCTGGGCCAGCAGCTGCTGCGCCTTGATCGCCCACTGCATGCCCGTGCCCGAGGCGAGCACGTTGGCCTTCGGCGCGTCGTCGCCCACCGACGGGGCGGGGGAGTAGCGGTAGATGCCCTTGAGCAGCCCCTCCACGTCCACGCCCTCCGGCTCCGCAGGCTGGAGGATCGGCTCGTTGTAGATCGTCAGGTAGTAGAAGACGTTCTCCTGCGCCTCGCCGTACATCCGGTGCAGGCCGTTCTCCACGATGTGCGCGATCTCGAACGCGAACGCCGGGTCGTACGCGACCACCGCCGGGTTGGTGGCGGCGATCAACAGCGAGTGGCCGTCCTCGTGCTGGAGCCCCTCACCGTTGAGCGTGGTCCGGCCGGCGGTGGCGCCGAGCAGGAAGCCCCGGGCCATCTGGTCCGCGGCGGCCCACAGCCCGTCGGCGGTGCGCTGGAACCCGAACATCGAGTAGAAGATGTACATCGGGATCATCGGCTCGTCGTGCGTGGCGTACGCCGAGCCCGCCGCCGTGAACGAGGCGACCGAGCCGGCCTCGTTGATCCCCTCGTGCAGGATCTGCCCGCCGGTGGACTCCTTGTACGACAGGAACAGCTCCCGGTCGACCGAGGTGTAGCGCTGGCCGTGCGGCGAGTAGATCTTCTGCGTGGGGAAGAGCGAGTCCATGCCGAAGGTGCGGGCCTCGTCCGGGATGATCGGCACCCAGCGCTTGCCGAACTCCTTGTCCTTCATCACGTCCTTGAGCAGGCGGACGAAGGCCATCGTGGTGGCCACCTTCTGCTTGCCCGAGCCGCGCTTGACGTCGGCGAAGCGCTCCGGGCCGGGGATGGCCAGCCGCTTCTGGCCCGAGCGCCGCGACGGCAGGTAGCCGCCGAGCTGCTGGCGCCGCTCCTTGAGGTACGCGATCTCGTCGGACTTCTCGCCCGGCGTGTAGTACGGCGGCAGGTAGGGGTTGTCCTCCAGCGCCTTGTCCGGGATGTCCAGGTAGAGCCGGTCGCGGAAGGTCTTGAGGTCCTCCAGCGTCAGCTTCTTCATCTGGTGGGTGGCGTTGCGGCCCTCGAAGTGCGAGCCCAGCGTCCAGCCCTTGATCGTCTTGGCCAGGATGACGGTCGGCTGACCGGTGTGCTCCATCGCCGCCTTGTAGGCCGCGTAGAGCTTGCGGTAGTCGTGCCCGCCCCGCTTGAGGTTCCAGATCTCGTCGTCGCTGAGGTCCTCGACCATCTTGCGGGTCCGCTGGTCGCGGCCGAAGAAGTGCTCCCGGACGTACGCCCCGGACTCCGCCTTGTAGGTCTGGTAGTCACCGTCGGGCGTGGTGTTCATCAGGTTGACCAGCGCGCCGTCGGTGTCCGCGGCGAGCAGCGGGTCCCACTCCCGGCCCCAGACCACCTTGATGACGTTCCAGCCGGCGCCCCGGAAGAACGCCTCCAGCTCCTGCATGACCTTGCCGTTGCCGCGCACCGGCCCGTCGAGCCGCTGGAGGTTGCAGTTGATCACGAAGGTGAGGTTGTCCAGCTCCTCGCGGGCGGCCACGCCGATCGCGCCGAGCGTCTCCGGCTCGTCCATCTCGCCGTCGCCCAGGTAGGCCCACACGTGCTGGTCCGAGGTGTCCTTGATGCCCCGGTGGTGCAGGTAGCGGTTGAACCGCGCCTGGTAGATCGCGTTCAGCCCGCCCAGGCCCATCGAGACCGTGGGGAACTCCCAGAAGTCCGGCATGAGCCGCGGGTGCGGGTACGACGGCAGGCCGCCGCCCGGGTGCGACAGCTCCTGGCGGAACCCGTCGAGCTGGTGCTCGGTCAGCCGCCCCTCCAGGAACGCCCGCGCGTACATGCCGGGCGAGGCGTGGCCCTGGTAGAAGATGTGGTCGCCGCCGCCCGGGTGGTTCTTGCCCCGGAAGAAGTGGTTGAAGCCCACCTCGTAGAGCGAGGCCGAGCTGGCGAAGGTGGAGATGTGCCCACCGACGCCGATCTCGGGGCGCTGCGCCCGGTGCACCAGCATGGCCGCGTTCCACCGGACGTACGCCCGGATCCGCCGTTCCACGTGCTCGTCACCCGGGAACCACGGCTCGTGCTCCGGCGGGATGGTGTTGATGTAGTCGGTGGTGGTCAGCGACGGCACCCCGACCTGGCGCTCGCGGGCCCGCTCCAGCAGGCGCAGCATGACGTAGCGGGCGCGCTTTGTCCCGCGCTCGTCGATGACACCGTCGAGCGACTCGACCCATTCGCTGGTCTCTTCAGGGTCGATGTCCGGAAGCTGGCTCGGCAGACCAGCGGTGATCACCGGGCGCTTGCGTTCCGTAGCCACAGGCGTTCCCTCGGTTCTGTGTGGGATAGGTCTCTAGCGCCATCCTGCCCCCTGGTGGCACCTGTCGTCACGCCCACCGCCCGGAGACGCGACGCGCGACACAGGTACCCGCCGGTAACTTTGCGCAACCGGCAACGCGTCCCATCCGTTACCGGCGGACGAGCGGCCCTTGCCCGGCCTCTCTACGGTGCCGGGCATGGACAGGCGGAAGGCACGCGTCGGCGCGGTCATGGTGGCGGCCGGAACGGCCGGGGTGGTCGCCGGCGGGATCGGGATGCGCGAGGGACGCGCCGCCCTCCTGGCGATCGTCCTGAGCGGGGGCCTGCTGGCGGTGTTCGGCGTGGCGGTGCTGCGCGGCGCCCGGCGTGGCCGGCGTCGCGGCGGAGCGGGCGGCCGGCACGCGGGGGTCGGTTTCACGCCGGTCGGGCCCGCCGGGGACATCGGGGCCAGCTACGACAACCGCGACTGCGGCTCCGACGCCGCTTCGGGCTCCGGCTGGTGGGGTGGCGGGGATTCCGGCGGCGGCTGGTCCAGCGGCGGGGATTCCGGCGGCGGCGGGGACTCCGGCGGTGGTTGCTGACCCCCTCGGGCAGAATGCGTCGTATGCGCAGTGAGGTCATCACCGTCCAGACCGGGGCCCGGCCGACCGTCCGGGACATCACGGCGGAGGCCGAGCGGTTCGTCGCCGGGCAGGGCGACGGCCTGCTGCACGTCTTCGTGCCGCACGCCACCGCCGGGCTGGCGATCATCGAGACCGGCTCGGGGTCCGACGACGACCTGCTCGCCGCGCTCGACGACCTGCTGCCCACCGACGACCGGTGGCGGCACCGGCACGGCTCGCCCGGCCACGGGCGCGACCACGTCCTGCCGGCGTTCGTCCCCCCGTACGCGACGCTGCCGGTCGTCGACGGCCGGCTGGCGTTGGGCACCTGGCAGTCGGTCTGCCTGGTCGACCCCAACGGCGACAACCCCACCCGGACCGTCCGCTTCTCGTTCCTCCCCGGCTGACGGCGGGGCTCCGCGCGAACCGCCGATGGTGGAGCTGCTCAACTTTTGACGCGCGTAGGATATGAGGCATGGCGCCGCAGCCCGTCCCCTCCGTCCCGCCGGATCCCGCCGACCGCGCGGCGCTGGCCGGCGACGTCGTGCGCCGCATCACGCACGTGGCCGCCGCGCTACGCCACCACCAGGACCGGGAGATCGCCGAGCTGGGGCTGACCCCGGCGACCGCGCGGGCGCTGCACGAGCTGGACCCCGACCTGCCGCTGCCGGCCCGCGACCTCGCCGAAGGGCTGGGCTGCGACCGCTCCAACGTCACCGCCCTGGTCGACAAGCTCGAGCGGGCCGGGCTGGTCGAGCGGCATGCCGACCCCGCCGACCGGCGGCAGAAGACGCTGGTGGTGACCGGGCCCGGGCGGCGGGTGCGGGCCCGCGTGCACCAGGTCATGTCGGACTCCCGACTGCTCGCCGGGCTCACTGTCGAGGAGCTGGCGACCCTGCGCGAGCTGGTCTGGAAGGTCTCCGACGGCGGCTGCCCCGAGCGGTGCGACGACGACTGACCCACACCGCGTCGTTCGTGTCCGAGTGGGCGCACAGGCCGCTCGTCGGTAATGCTGTCCGACGTGACCACCCCGCAAGATCTCGACGACCGGTTCCGGGAGACGCTGGCCGCGCTGGCCACCCCGTCGCAGCGGCGCGACCCCGCACGGCCGGTCACCGACGACACGACGCTGACCGGCGCGCGGGCGCTGGACCTCTTCGACGCGCAGGCCACCAGCCGCCAGCTCGACCTGGCCGGCCGGTGGCTGCGCAGCTTCGGCGAGGGCTACTACACGATCGGCTCCGCCGGCCACGAGGGCAACGCCGCGGTCGCCGCCGCGCTGCGCGCCACCGACCCGGCGCTACTGCACTACCGCTCGGGCGCCTTCTACTGCGTCCGCGCCGCCCAGGCCGCCGGGTGGACGCCGACCGAGCGCCCCGAGGCCGCCCGCCCCGAGGCCGAGCGGGACGAGGCCGACCAGCCCTCGGGCGAGCGGTCCGACGCCGGGCGGTTCGATGCCGAGCGGTTCGACGCCCAGCGGTTCGACGCCGAGCGGGGCGGCACCGACTTGCCGGCGGCGGCCGACGGGCCCGTCGAGGCCGCGCCGGCCGACGCGGACGGCCCCGGCGACGGTTCCGCGCCGGACGCCGCCGACCCGGGGGAGCCGACCGGCGGCGCCGGGTCCGCCGTGGACCGGCCGCTCCACCCGGGGTACGCCGAGGCGGCCCGCGACGTGCTGCGGGGCATGGTCGCCTCCAGCAGCGAGCCGCTCGCCGGCGGCCGGCACAAGGTCTTCGGCCGGGCCGACCTGGCCGTCGTCCCGACCACCTCCACGATCGCCTCGCACCTGCCCCGCGCCGTCGGGATGGGGCTGGCCGTGGAACGGCTGCGCCGGCTGGAGACCTCCGGTCGGCGGGACGGGGTGCCGACCAGCGGCGGTGGGGGCGCCACGCACACCTCCTGGCCGCCGGACGCCATCGTGGTCTGCTCGTTCGGCGACGCGTCGGTCAACCACGCCAGTGCCACGGCCGCGTTCAACACCGCCGGCTGGTACGACCACACGGGCCTGCGCATCCCGGTGCTCTTCGTCTGCGAGGACAACGGCCTCGGCATCAGCGTCCGCTCCCCGAAGGGTTGGGTGGAGACCACCCTGCGGTCGAAGCCGGGGGTCCGTTACTTCTCCGCCGACGGCGGCGACCTGCCGCGGGCGTACGAGGCGGCCGCCGCGGCGGCGGCCTGGGTACGCCGGCACCGACGCCCCGCCGTGCTCCACCTGTCGACCGTACGGCTGATGGGACACGCCGGCGCGGATGCCGAGACCGCGTACCGGAGCCCCGGAGAGATCGCGGCCGACCTCGCCCGGGACCCGCTGACCGCCACGGCACGGCTGCTGGTGGGGGCGGGCCTCGCCACCGGCGAGGAGCTGCTGGCCCGGTACGACGAGATCGGCTGGCAGGTGCGGCGGATCGCCGAGGAGGTGCTGGACGAGCCGAAGCTGACCGCACCGGCCGACGTGGTCGCCCCGCTGGCCCCGCGCCGGCCGGCACGGGTCTCCCGGGCGGTGGCGGACGCGGCGGCGCGTGCCGGCGGCCCCGGCGCCGGTGCCCGGGCGGAGGCGTTCGGCGGAAGGCCGCCGGAGCTGACCGGCCCGCTGACGCTGGCGCAGAGCATCAACGCCGCGCTCGCCGACGGGATGCTCGACCATCCGCAGATGGCGGTGTTCGGCGAGGACGTCGGCGCCAAGGGCGGCGTGTACGGGGTGACCAAGGGGCTGCGGGACCGCTTCGGCGTGGCCCGGGTCTTCGACACGCTGCTCGACGAGACCTCGGTCCTCGGGCTGGGGCTCGGCGCCGGGCTGGCCGGGATGCTGCCCGTGCCCGAGATCCAGTACCTGGCGTACCTGCACAACGCCGAGGACCAGCTGCGTGGCGAGGCCGCCACGATGCAGTTCTTCTCGCAGGGTGCGTTCCGCAACCCGATGGTGGTGCGGGTGGCCGGGCTGGCGTACCAGGAGGGCTTCGGCGGGCACTTCCACAACGACAACTCGGTGGCCGTACTCCGGGACGTGCCGGGCCTGGTGATCGCGGTGCCGGCGCGGCCGGACGACGCCGCGCCCATGCTGCGCACCTGCCTGGCCAGCGCGGCGGTGGACGGCAGCGTCTGCGTCTTCCTGGAGCCGATCGCGCTTTACCACACCCGCGACCTGTACGCCGACGGTGACGGTGAGTGGCTGTCCCACTACGCCGAGCCCGGCGCGTGGACCGGCGGTCATGTGCCGATCGGGCGGGCCCGCGTCTACGGCGTCGGCTCCGCCGAGGATGTCACGATCATCACGTTCGGTAACGGGGTGCCGATGTCGTTGCGCGCGGCGGCGACACTCGCCGACGAGGGGGTCGGCACCCGGGTGGTGGACCTGCGCTGGCTCTCCCCGCTGCCGGTGGCCGACGTCATCCGGGAGGCGGCGGCGACCGGCCGGGTGCTGGTCGTGGACGAGACCCGGCGTTCCGGCGGGGTCGGCGAGGGGGTCATCGCGGCCCTGGTGGATGCCGGCTATGTCGGAGCGGCGCGGCGGGTGGCCGGAGTTGACTCTTTTGTACCATTAGGTCCGGCGGCCCGTCAGGTTCTGGTCTCCGAGGAAGCAATTACCCAGGGTGCCCGCACGCTTCTGGCACGGTAAATTCCGTTCCACCCGGTGCGCCACTTGCGCGGGGAGCCACAACTGTGTGGACTTTGCCTGACGGCGTCGACGCGACGCCGCGGGCAGGGATGAGATGAGGAGGCACGCGACAGTGAGCGCGACCGCTGGTCAGGCCGCCGACGGGGTACGCAGCCTGGCGGACCGGTTCGGGATCGAACCGGGGATGGTCGTCATGGAGATGGGGTACGACGAAGACGTCGACCAGGATCTCCGTGACGCCCTGACCGACCGCTGTGGAGATCTGGTCGACGAGGACACCGACGAGGTGGTCGACGCGGTGCTGGTCTGGTACCGCGACGGCGACGGTGATCTCTTCGAGCTTCTCGTCGACGCCCTCGGCCCGCTGGCCGACAACGGTGTCGTGTGGCTGCTCACGCCCAAGGCGGGGCGCGAGGGGCACGTCGAGCCGAGCGAGGTCGCCGAGTCCGCGCCCACCGCCGGCCTCCAGCAGACCTCCACCGTCAACGCCGGCCGGGACTGGAGCGGCGCCCGCCTCGTCCTGCGCCGCGGGGCCAAGGGCAAGAAGTAGGCCGACGTCGGCGATCACCCGGCGGCGCCCGCTGCCGGGTGTGGCAGGCTGTTGCCCATCCGACCCCATCCTGAGGAGCTCGCATGCCGATCGAGGTTGGCGCCGAGGCGCCGGACTTCGTGCTCAAGGACCAGAACAACCAGGAGGTCCGGCTCTCGGACTTCCGTGGCAAGCGCACCGTGCTGCTGGTCTTCTACCCGCTCGCCTTCACCGGGATCTGCCAGGGTGAGCTGTGCGAGGTGCGGGACAACCTCAACGACTACGTCAACGACGACGTCCAGGTGCTGACCGTCAGCGTCGACTCGGTCTACGCCCACAAGATCTGGGCCGACAAGGAGGGCTACCAGTTCCCGCTGCTGGCCGACTTCTGGCCGCACGGCGCGGTCGCCCAGTCGTACGGCGTCTTCAACGACGTCGCCGGCATCGCCAACCGGGGCACCTTCGTGATCGACAAGGCGGGCGTGGTCCGCTTCGCCGAGATGAACATGCCGGGTGAGGCGCGCGACCAGCAGGGCTGGCGCAAGGCCCTCGCCGAGGCCGTCGCAGCCTGACCGACCGGGCACGCCGCACGACCGGGCCGGTGGGGGCAGGGTAAGCTTGCCACCCTCCGGCCCGCCGTACGGGCGTTCCGGGCGCGTAGCTCAGTGGGAGAGCACTCGCCTTACAAGCGAGGGGTCGCAGGTTCGAAACCTGCCGCGCCCACACTCTGACCAGCACGGGAACGGGCCGCCGGATGACCGGCGGCCCGCTTCGTTTCACGGTGTCCGGCCGGCTGTCGGATCACCGTCAGTGGGCCCCGCCAGGACACGAAAGTCCTACGCTCGTGGGAGCGATCCCGGCGCCGAAGCGAAGCCGGCGACCTCACCGCCGAAGCCGAGCCGGCGACCCCGTCTTGGAGGTGGTCCCATGTCCCCCCGCCAGGTCCCGCTCGCTTCCCGCCCCCGCCGTCGTCCACCGGCCCTGCTCCTGATCCTCGGGCTGCTCCTGGGCCTGGCCGCCCCCACGGTGGTAGCGGCCCCCGCCTCCGCCGGGCCTGGCGACGCGTTCTGCTCCACCAACGGCTTCTTCGAGCCGAACCCCGCCAACCCGTCGATCGGTACGACCTGGACGTTCATCGGGAGCCGGAGCAACGGAAGCTTCACCTACCGGTACTGGATGGCGCAGCAGCCGAGCGGGTCGTCCATCCTGTACTACCGGAACAGCCTGGTGGCCAAGTGCAACGGCATCGCCCTGGTCCTGAGCACGACGCTCGCGACGACCGGTGCCTCCGGCACCGCCCACTGCACCAGTAGCGCCGACATGACGCCACCGGCCTCGTCGGTCACCGAGCGGTACGTCGGGCAACGCTGGGTCCCCACCCAGGGAACCACCCCGACCGCCACGATCCGGTACTGGCACCGGGAGTGGTTCTCCTACGCCACCCTGACCTGGAACTACAGCTCCAGCTACGTGGTGCGGTGCTGAACCGCCGTCGGCTCGCGCCGGTCATGACGAGAACTTCGCCGCCTCCTGCATCACCTTCTGGTACTCGTTCCTGGCCAGGGTGAGTTTCTCCTGAAGGCTGAGCATGGCGTCCCGCCGCGAATCGGCGGTGCTGCCCGGGCCGACCTCGGCCAACAGTGCCTTCACCGGCGGTGTGTTCATGGCTGGCGTGTACGGGTTGGCGGGATTCAGGAGATGCTCGACATGGTTGAGCGCCATCGAGATCGTCTGCACCTTTTCGAGAGCCCGCAGAAGCTTGTTCTGTACTTCCTGTTCCGCGGGGCTGAGGGTCACGTCATCTGAATCCGAGTCCATGAGCACCCATCCTTGCCGTGCGGACTGTTCGCAGGTCGGGGCGGTTGGCCGTCGCCCCATTCTAGAGCTGTTCACCGGGCCCCCGTGACGATTGTCGGTGCCTGACGGCAACGCGCGGAACCCGTACGCGAAGCGGGCCGCCGGCTGGTCCGGCGGCCCGCTGTCGTGGGCGATCAGCTCGCGCAGACGGCGTACGCGCGCACCTTCCAGTTGCTGCTGAAACCGTTCTCGTCCTCGGCGGCGGAGACGGTGACGACGGTCGAGGTGGTGGCCCGCATCTGGGTCAGGCGCACCTGCCCGTCGCCGCCGAGGATCTCGCCGCCCACCCCGTGCACCCGCGTCCCGGGCGGGCAGGTTGCGGTGACCGACTGGGTGGCGGCGGAGCTGTAGACGCTGTCGTCGATCACGCGCTGCTCGCCGGGCAGCGGGTCGGCGCAGATCGCGACCGCGTCCAGCCACCAGCTGTCGGCGAAGCCGGTGCCGTCCTCGGCGCCGGCCACCACGACGCTGTTCTGGTGGATGCGCAGGTCCTCCAGGACGACCTCGCTGTTCGCCGCCCCGACGACCGCGCCACCGACCCCGATGGCGTGCTTGCCGGCCGGGCAGGACTTCTCGAACCAGTTCGACGTGCCGAAGCTGGGCGCCGAGCTGCCGGACACCATCACCAGGCCGGCCGGCGGCGTGGCGCAGATCGCGTTCGCCGTGACCGCCCAGTTGCCGCCGACGCCGTTCTCGTCCTCGCGGCCGGTGACCGAGTACGCGTCCCCGCCGATCAGCGGACGCATGATGTCCATGCCGACCTGCCCGAGGCCGGAACCGGTGATCGCGCCGCCGCCGCCGATGACCTTGGTGCCGGTCGGGCAGGTCGCGTTCTGCGTCTTCGCGCTGCTGTTGCTGGGGCCGGTCGTCGTCTTGACGCTCAGGCCGGGCACCGCCGCCACCGGCCCGGCGAGGGCCAGCTGGCCGAGGACGAGCGCGCTCAGCGCGGCCCCGCCCACGGTGGCCGTCCGTCGCGCCCACCGGATGTGCTTCGATCCTTCTCGCATGGTGTCTTCCCTTCGGGTTCTTCGTCGCGATGACACCGGTAGGAGTCGGGGCGGGTCGGGATGCCAACAGAAACTTCGAAGAAAAATATTCCGCCGCTTTACTGGACCCGTCGACGAGCAGCGAGGGACACGATGGACACGGCGGCACAGGACGACTCCACGCTGGTCGAGGCGGTGCGCCGCGGCGAGCGGGCCGGGCTGGAGGGCATGTACCGGCGCTACGCCGACCGGCTCTACACGTACGCCCGGACCATGCTGCGCGAGCCGGAGGCCGCCGCGGACGCCGTCCACGACGCGTTCCTCACCGCCAGCCAGCGCATCGACCAGCTCCGCGAGCCCGACCGGCTGCGCTCCTGGCTGTACGCGATCGTGCGCAACGAGTGCCTCCGGCAGCTGCGGGAGCGGTCCCGCTCCCTGCCGCTGGAGGAGGCCGGCGAGCCGGCGGCCGACATCGCCGACCCCGGCACGGGCGTCAACGCCGATCAGGTACGCGACCTGGTGCACACCGCGGTGGCGGCGCTGAACCCGGGCGACCGTGAGGTGGTGCACCTGGCCATCCGCCACGACCTGTCGTCCGCCGACATCGGCGTGGCCCTCGGGGTGCCCACGAACCACGCGCACGCCCGCCTGTCGCGCGCCCGCTCGCAGCTCGAACGGGCGCTGGGGGCGCTGCTGGTGGCCCGCACCGGAGCCCGGGACTGCCCGGGTCTCGCCGACCTGATCGACGGCTGGCAGGGCCGACTCACCCCGACGCTGCGCAAGCGGGTGTCGCGGCACATCGAGAGCTGTGCGGTGTGCGGGCTGCTCCGGCGCGAACAGCTCAGCCCGGCCGCGCTGCTGTCGGCGTACACGGCTCCGGTGTTCCTGGTCGTCGCCGACTCGGTGTGGCCGCGACTGGCCGAGGCCGCGACCGGCGCCCCGGCCGATCCGGCACCCGGCGCGGGGACCGATCCGGCGGGCACGGTCACGGCCGACCCCGCGCCGGCCGACCCGACGCTGCCGGCCGATCCGGCCGATCCGGCGCCGCCGGCCGAGGCAATCCCCGGGATGGGGGACACCGGACAGGCACAGGGGGCCGCTGAGGGGCCCGCGCCCGCAGCGGATGACGCGGTCGACGGGCCTACGCCCGCGGCGAACGGGCCGGTGACCCCGGACGGTGCGGCGGC
Source organism: Micromonospora sp. NPDC007220 (assembly GCF_040634035.1). NCBI lineage: Bacteria > Bacillati > Actinomycetota > Actinomycetes > Micromonosporales > Micromonosporaceae > Micromonospora > Micromonospora sp. NPDC007220. The sequence goes on from NZ_JBEYEU010000002.1 coordinate 158,766, forward strand.
GGGGCCCTCGGGCGGTGTGGCGGCAGCGTCCTCGGCCGGTGAGGCAGCGTCCTCGGACGATGTGGCAGCCGCTCCGGGCGGCGCGGTGGCGTCGCGCGGTGCGGCGCATCCCGTGCGGACGACCTCGCCTGCGAACCGCAAGCGGCACCGCCGGCAGGTGGCCGCGTCCGTGGCTCTGCTGATCCTCCTCGCCGCACTCGGCACCTGGGCGCTGGCACCCGGGCGCCCGACCGCCGCGCAGGACGCCGCCGGCCAGCCGGTGTCGGAGACGCACGGACCGGCGGCCGGCGACCCGGTGACGCCCGCCTCCGCGCTGCCGTCGGGCACCGCCCCGGTGACCGGTACGCGGGCCGCCGAACCGCCGTCGGCCGGCGCCGTCGGTCCGACGCCCGGGCCCGTGGTCACGCCGGCGGACGGCGACGGGGTTACCCGGACTGACGCGCCCGACGCCGTGCCGGGTGGCCCCGCGCCGTCGCCGACCGCTGCGCCGTCCAGGCCTCCGACCGCGCCCCGGCCGACCGCCACACCGCAGGTCGCCGCGGCGTTCACGGTCTCCGCCACCGCCCACGTGCGGTGCGGCTCGGACACGTACACCCTGGTGGTGCAGGCCACCGGCAGTGCCGCGCTCGGCGGCGCCGAGGTGCGCTGGACACCCGCCGGGGGCAGGACGTCGACCCGGGCGATGACGGTGGACGGAACGACCGCGCGGGCGAGCGTCGGGCGGCTGCGCGCACCGACGCTGACCTGGTCGGTACGGGCGACGGCCACGGACGGCCGCACGGCGCAGAGCGCGACCCGCACGGTCACCGACCCGTGCGTGCGACCGGGCTAGCCGGGACGGCAGGGCTGGCCGGGACGGCCGTGGAGCAGGACGGCCGAGGTAGCCGGGACAGCAGGGCCGGTCGGGACGGCCGTGGAGCAGGACGGTTGCGGACCGTCCTGTTTGTCCTCGTCGGACGCTGCGGCCCGGACGGCTGAAACACGGTGTCGGGGTGGCGATGCTGAGACTTGAGCCGATGACCGCCGAGCAGTACCTCCGGTATCGGCGGCGGGCGGAGGCGAGCTACGCGCAGCACATCGCCGAGTCCGGCGCGCTGCCGGCGCCGGAGGCCGAACGGAAGGCCCAGGAGGATTACGGGACGCTCCTGCCCGACGGTCTGGCCACGCCGGGGCACCATCTCTGGACGGTCCACGACGGTGACGACGAGGTCGGCATGTTCTGGCTGCACGTCGAACAGAAGTCGGACGGGCCGCACGCCTTCTGCTACGACGTCGAGGTGCGACCGGAAGTGCGGCGCAGGGGCTACGGGCGGGCCATGTTCCAGGCCGTCGAACAGCGGTGCCGGGAGTGGGGAGTCGTCTCGATCGGCCTGAGCGTCTTCGGTTTCAACCTCCCCGCGCGCAGGCTCTACGAGCAGCTGGGCTTCGAGGCGACCGCCATCCAGATGCGCAAGCGGCTTTAGCGCACGGCCAGCCCGGCCGCCCCGTCCCAGGGAGAGCGCGGCCGATCGGCCGCGTACGTCGTGCGGGCCGGGGTTGGATGGGGCGATGAGTTACGCGGAGGTCGCCGGGCTGCGCCTGTGGCACGAGGAGCACGGCGCCGGCCGCCCGCTGCTGTTGTTGCACGGCGGCTTCGGGTCGGTGGAGACGTTCGCGCCGATCCTGCCGGCGCTGGCCGCGCGTCGTCGGGTGATCGCGGTCGACCTCCAGGGCCACGGGCGCACCGCCGACGTCGACCGCCCGCTGCGCTACGAGTCGATGGCCGACGACGTCGCGGCGCTGATCGGGCACCTCGGCCTGGCCGAGGCCGACGTGCTGGGCTACTCGCTCGGCGGCGGCGTGGCGCTGCGTACCGCGATCCAGCACCCGGCGCTGGTGCGCCGGCTGGTCGTCGTCTCCGCGCCGTGCCGGCGGCTGGGCTGGTATCCGGAGGTGCTGGCGGGCATGCCCGAGCCCGACGAGGAGGCGGGCGAGCGGATGCGGGGCACGCCGTCGCACGCGCTCTACACCCGCGTCGCGCCCCGGCCGGGGGACTGGTCGCGGCTCTGGGCGAAGACGGGCGAGCTGCTGCGCCGCGACTACGACTGGTCGGCCGAGGTGGCCGCCCTCGCCGTGCCCACCCTGCTGGTCTTCGCCGACGCCGACTCGGTCAGCGCCGCGCACGTGGTGGAGTTCTTCGGGCTGCTCGGCGGCGGCCACCGGGACGCCGGCGGGGACGGCACCGACCGCCCGGCCTCCCGGCTCGCCGTGCTGCCGGGACTCACCCACTACGACATCGTCGTCTCGCCGGCGCTGCCCGCCGCCGTCCTGCCGTTCCTCACCCACCCGGTGTCGCCGCCCGGCTGACGCTGGGCGCCCGCGAGCCGTCCCTGGAGCTGTTCACGGACTACCTGCGCTACATCGTCGAGCGGACCACGCGGCAGCCCGATCTCACCCGGGCGCTGATCGAGCTGCGGCTGGAGGCCGCCCGCCGCCCCGACCTGGCCCGGATCCTCGGCGACACCCTGCGGCGCGGCTACCGCGACGACGTCGCGTTCCACCTCGCCGCCGGATTACCGGGTGGCGCGTTCGAGGTCGCTCTGCTGCACTACGCCGTGGACGGGCTGCTGCTCGATCTGCTCGGCACGTCCATCGAGGCGGGATTCGACGCCGACGACGTGGTCGTGGCATTCGTGTCCCGGCTGGTCGGCGGTGTCGACCGGTGACTCCGACAGAGGGAGGCGGCGTGGTGGAACTGGTACCGATGACGGCCGAGGAGTTCGCGCGGGTGCGGGAGCCGCTCGTGCGCTCGTACGCCGAGGCGATGGTCACCGACCGCGGCCTGGCGCCGGCCACGGCCCTGGAGCGGGCCACCACCCAGCTGCGCGAACAGCTCCCCGACGGCGTCGACAGCGCCGGCGCCCTGCTCCGCACGGCCCGGGTGGGCGACGTCGAGGTGGGGTGGATCTGGGTGGGGCTCCCCGGCGGCCCCGCCGGGCCCCACACCGCGTGGCTCAACAGCGTCGAGGTGCATCCCGGACATCGCAGACAGGGGTACGGGCGGCGGATGATCCAGCTCGTCGAGGCGGAACTCGCCGCCCTCGGGGTGCCCGAGCTGGGGCTGAACGTCTTCGGCTCCAACACCGGGGCCATCCACCTCTACCACGACCTCGGCTACCGGGTGGCCGCCCAGCAGATGACGAAGCGGATCTCCCCGGCCGGCTGAGCCCGTCAGGAGTGTTCCCCGGCGCAGCGGGAACCCCGCCCCGGACGCACCTGGGGAGGAGCGACGGATGAGGCATGGTGGCGGACTGACCATCGGTGTGCTCGGCTCGTACGGCGGTCGCAACCTCGGTGACGAGGCGATCCTGAGCGGTCTGCTGGCCGACCTGCGCGAGCAGGAGCCGAACGGGCGGATCATCGTCTTCTCCCGGAACCCGGAGCACACCAGGATCGCCCATCCCGACGTGGAGGCGGTGCCCTGGGAGGGGATCAGCCGGACCGACTCGGCGCTGGTCCTGGCCCAGCTCGACGTGCTGATCCTCGGCGGCGGCGGCATCCTCTACGACCGGGAGGCCCGCCGCTACCTGCGGGTGGTCCGGGTCGCCCAGGAACGGGGCCTGCCGCTGCTGACGTACGCGGTGGGGGTCGGGCCGCTCAGCGAGGACGTGGACACCGGCATGGTGCGGGAGACCCTCGCCAGCGCCACCCAGGTGACCGTACGGGACCAGGAGTCCCGGATGGTGCTGGAGGAAGCGGGGCTACTCAACCCGATCACCGTCACCGCCGATCCCGCGTTCCTGATCGAGCCCGAGGACTTCCCGGCGGAGCTGCTCCGCGAGGAGGGGGTGCCGGCCGGCAAGCGGCTGGTGGGGATGAGCGTGCGGGAACCGGGCCGGGCCGCCGAGCGCCTCGACGTCGACGGCTACCACCGCCTGCTCGCCCAGATCGGCGACTTCCTGGTGCACCGGATCGACGCCTACGTGCTCTTCGTCCCGATGGAGCGCGACGACATCCGGCACTCGCACGGCGTGCTGTCGCACATGGTCGCCGCCGAGCGGGGCCGGATCCTGCACGGCACCTACTCGCCCCAGCAGGTGCTCGGGCTGATGCGCCACTTCGACCTGGCCGTGGGCATGCGGCTGCACTTCCTGATCTTCGCCGCGATGGCGGGCACGCCGTTCCTGCCGCTGCCGTACGCCGGCAAGGTCTTCGACCTCGCCCAGCGGCTCGGGGTGCCGGCGCTGCGCGGCGTGGAGCGGGAGGTCGAGGGCCCGCTCCTGGCCGAGGTCGACCGGCTCTGGGACGAGCGGGAGCAGCGGGCCGAGGCCACCGCCCGACGGGTGGCCGAGGTGTGCGACGAGGCCCGGGGAACCTCCCAGGTCACCCGCGCCGTGCTGGACAGCCTGCGCGCCCGCACCCTGGCCCCGGCGGTCTGACCCGCCGGCTCAGACCGCCGGCCCCCGCCAGCGGTAGCACCACCGGTCGGCGTCGGCGTCCACGGATTCCAGCTCGTAGATCTCCGCCTCGGCCAGCCCCTTCGCGCCGAGGTGGTGATGGGTCAGCGGCGGGCGGCCGTTCGGGTCCAGCTCCACGGTGACGGTCTCGCCGTCGGCCACGCCGCCGGCCAGGGGGATCTCTGCCGTTGATGCCATGCGCCCCATCCTGCCCCGCCCGGGGGGACCCCGCAGCGGATAGCGGGGCAGCGGGCCTGGGCGGACCGGCACTAGGGTCGGTGGATGGCGGAGATGGCAATCGATCCCACGCTCGGCCCGGTGCTGGCGCGCACCGGCGACGAGCGCGCCGTGCTCGAATCGTTCCTCGACTTCCACCGGGGCGTGCTGCTGCGCAAGGTGCGCGGGCTCTCCGACGCCGACGCGGCCCGCCGGCTGGTGCCCTCGGCCACCACCGTCGCCGGCCTCGTCAGACACCTGACGCTGGTGGAGCGGAACTGGTTCCCGTGCCTGCTCGCCCCCGGCCCGGGCGACGTCTACCTCACCTCGGAGGAGGACGCGGCGGCGAGCTTCACGCTCACCGACGACGACACCGTCGAACGGCTCGCCGCCGCGTACGAGCGGGCCTGCGCCCGGTCCCGGGAGGTCGCCGGCCGGTTCGACCTCGACCACGTCGTGCCGCACCCGCAGCTCGGTGAGGTCTCGCTGCGCTGGATCCTCGTGCACATGATCGAGGAGACCGCCCGGCACGTCGGGCACGCCGACATCCTCCGCGAGCTGACCGACGGCGCCACCGGCGCGCTCTGACCGCCGGCCGCGCGGCGACCTGACCCTGACCCGGGCGCGCCCGCGCGCCGACGCACAGCGGGCTCAGCGAGGCGGCAGCAGGTCGGGCGGATACTCCATGCCATCGTGGGTGCAGGCCGCCGCGGCGACCCGGGCCGCGTACGCCGCCGCGTCGGTCAGCGCCGCGCCGCGCAGCCGGGCGGCGATCACGCCCGCCGCGAAGGCGTCCCCCGCGCCGTTGGTGTCGACGACCGGTGCGGGCGGCGCGGCGGCGGGCACCGCCGTCGGTGCGCCGCCGCCGGTGTGCAGTTCGGCGCCGTCCGCGCCCCGGGTCACCAGCACCGTGCGGGGCGCCAGCGTGGCGGCGAGCGCGCCGGCCCCCGCGCCCAGGCGGACCCCGCTGACGAAGACCAGGTCGGCCACCTCGGCGAAGGGCCGGTGGTAGGCGTTCCCGCCGTCCCAGTCGTGCAGGTCGGTGGAGAGGACGGCCCCGTCGGCCAGCCCCGCGCGCAGGGCGGTCAGCAGGGGAAGCGTCCAGTCCATGATCGACAGATGTACGTGGGCCGCCTGCCGGACGAGCGCGGTCACCTCGGCCGCCGGGAACGGGGCCGGCCCGTGCCAGGGGCGCGGGTCGTAGAGCGACATCCGCCGGCCGGCCGGGTCGACCATGTTCACCGACCGCCGGGTGCCCGCCGGGGCGTCGCCCAGCACGGCGTGCACGCCGGTGCGGGCCAGCGCGGCGCGGACCACCTCGCCGGCCGGGTCGACACCGATGACGTCGACCACCGCCACCCGGAGCCCGAGCGCGTGCGCGGCGAGCGCCACCCCGGCGCCGGTGTTGCCGATCCGCAGGTCGATCGGGTCGACGGTGACGGAGTCGGCGGCCGGCAGCGGGATCGCGGACACCCGTACCCGCACGTCGACGCCGAGACCGCCGATCACGAGAAGGTCGTACACGCGCCCGACCCTATCCCCGCCGCCCGTCGCCCGGCGGCCACGGGGCCCGGGCCGCCCGCCGCCCGCTCATCCGGACGGCCGACGGTGTGCTGGCCGGGGCCGCCGGGCCCGGACCGATATCCTCGCCGGGGTCGTCGCGAGGAGGGGGACGCGTGCTGGTCGTCCACGGGGTCTGGCGCTCCGGCGTGGGGCTCGCCGTCTGGGCCGAGGACAGCGCGCTGCCGGCCCACGCGCCGCGCCGCCCTGGCCGGGCGCCCCGGGAACGGCCGCACCCGTTCGCCGCCGACCAGGCCGCGCTCGTCGCCGCGCTGGCCGCGACGGCCGAGCCGGCCCACCTCGGCACCGCCCTGCTCACCCTCCCCACCCGGGCCGGCGCACCGCTGGACTCCCCGGAACTCGTCCGCGCCGACGTCGCCGGGCCGGTCCGCGGGCCGGTCACCCTCGCCGGCTGGCGGGTGCCCGTCCTCTGGTACGCCCCCGACGCCGCCCTGGCCCTGCTGCGCGGCGTCGACGCGGTGGCCGCCGTGCCGGGCGCGACCCTGCGCCACCTCGCCGAGCTGGCCGACTTCGCGGTCGACCTGGCGGCCCGGGGCCGGGTCCTGCCCGGCCTCGCCGAGGCGCCCCCGACGGCTCGCGCCCGGGCGGGCGGGAAGCGGGCGGAGGCCGGCGCCCGGGCGGTCTGGCGACCGCTGCTGACCGGCACGGACGCCGCCTGGGCCCGGGCGCTGGCGCTGGCCCTACCCCCGGCCGCCCGCGCCGCCACCGGGCCGGACGAACCGGGCGACCCCGGTGCCGCCGCCGGGACGGGCACCCCGTCCGGACCGGGCGCCGCTCGGCGCGCGCGATCCGGCCCGCCCGCCGGCCGTCACCGGCCCGCGCCGGCCGCCGTCGACGCGCCGGGCGCGCTGGTCGCCGACGCGCTCGACGCGCTCACCGACGCCGCCGTCCGGGCGACCCTGGCGGAGACCGCGCTGGCCCGGGGCGTACGCCCGAACGGCGCGGTGCCGGCCTGGCTGGCGGCGCTCACCGGGCCGGTGCGGGAGTTCGCCGCCGACCCGGCCGCGCTGGACACCCTCCGCGCCGAACTGGACGCCTGGCAGCGCGACGCGGCCGGCGGCGCCGTGCGGGCCAGCTTCCGCCTGGTCGAACCGCCGGCCGAGGAACTCACCGAGCCGGTCGTCGTGGTGCCCGCCGACCCGGCGGCGACGGCGCGACCGGCCGGGCGGTGGCGCATCGAGTTCGGGCTCCAGGCGGCGGACGAGCCGAGCCTGCACGTGGACGCCGGGCAGGTCTGGCGGGCGCCGGCCAGCGTCGCCGGATTGGCCGGTCGCGGCGACGACCCGCAGGAGACCCTGCTCGCCGAGCTGGGGCGCGCCAGCCGGCTCTGGCCCGAGCTGGACACCGCCCTGCGGACGGCCACGCCGGAGGCCCTGGAGCTGGACGTCGAGGGGGCGCACCGGTTCCTCCGCGAGGGCGCGCCGGTGCTGCACGCCGCCGGGTTCGCCGTGCTGCTGCCGTCCTGGTGGCGGTGCCCGTCGTCCCGGCTCGGCGCCCGGTTGCAGGCCCGCAGCCGGACCGCCCCGGGCACCGTCACCGCCACCGCCGGGGGCGTCGGGCTGGACGCCCTCGTCGACTACCGCTGGGAGGTGTCCCTCGGCGACCAGCCGCTCACGGCCGAGGAACTGGCGTCGCTGGCCGCGCTGAAGACCCCGCTCGTGCGGCTGCGCGGGCAGTGGGTGGAACTGGACCCGAAGCGGCTCGCCGCCGGCCTGCGGCTGCTCCGGTCCTCCGGCGAGCTGACCGTCGCCGACCTGCTCCGGCTCGGCCTGGCCGACGCCGAGCAGCCGGACGCGCTGCCGGTCCTGGAGGTCGGCGCCGACGGCGCGCTGGGCGACCTGCTCGCCGGGGCGGTGGAGCGCCGGCTCGCCCCGCTGGACCCGCCGCCGGGGTTCCACGGCACGCTGCGGCCGTACCAGCGGCGGGGGTTGGCCTGGTTGGCGTTCCTCCAGTCGCTGGGGCTCGGCGCGGTGCTCGCCGACGACATGGGGCTGGGCAAGACGGTGCAACTGCTCGCCCTGCTCGCCGGGGACCCGCCGGACGCCGGCCCGACCCTGCTGGTCTGCCCGATGTCGCTGGTGGGCAACTGGCAGCGCGAGGCGGCGCGGTTCACGCCGGGGCTGCGCGTACACGTGCACCACGGCGCGGAGCGGGCGCGGGGCGAGGCGTTCGGCGCGGCCGTGCACGACGCGGACCTGGTCCTCACCACCTACTCGGTCGCGGCCCGCGACGCCGTCGAGCTGGCCGGGATCGACTGGCGGCGGGTGGTCGTCGACGAGGCCCAGGCCATCAAGAACGCCGCCACCCGGCAGGCCGAGGCGGTCCGCGCGCTGCCCGCCCGGCACCGGATCGCCGTCACCGGCACGCCCGTGGAGAACCGGCTGGCGGACCTCTGGTCGATCATGCAGTTCGCCAACCCCGGCCTGCTCGGGCCGGCGGCGACCTTCCGCAAGAAGTACGCCGAGCCGATCGAGCGGCACGGCGACGCCGAGACGGCCGAGCGGCTGCGCCGGATCACCGGCCCGTTCGTGCTGCGCCGGCTCAAGACCGACTCCTCGATCATCTCCGACCTGCCGGAGAAGCTGGAGATGGAGGTGCTCTGCAACCTCACCGCCGAGCAGGCCTCGCTCTACCGGGCGATCGTCGACGACATGATGGCGCGGATCGAGTCCAGCGACGGCATCGAGCGCCGCGGGCTGGTGCTCGCCGCCATGACCCGGCTCAAGCAGGTCTGCAACCACCCCGCGCAACTGCTGCGCGACGGCTCGGCGCTGCCCGGCCGCTCCGGCAAGCTGGCCCGCCTGGAGGAGATCCTGGACGAGGTCCTCGCGGCGGGGGAGCGGGCCCTGCTCTTCACCCAGTACGCCGAGTTCGGTGGCATGCTGCGCGGGCACCTGTCGGCCCGCTTCGGCCGGGAGGTGCTCTTCCTGCACGGCGGGGTCGGCAAGGCCGACCGGGACGCCATGGTGACCCGGTTCCAGTCCCCGGGGGGACCGGCGATCTTCGTCCTGTCGCTCAAGGCCGGCGGCACCGGACTCACCCTCACCGAGGCCAACCACGTGGTGCACGTCGACCGGTGGTGGAACCCCGCCGTCGAGGACCAGGCCACCGACCGGGCGTTCCGCATCGGTCAGCGGCGCCGGGTGCAGGTCCGCAAGTTCGTCTGCGCCGGCACGGTGGAGGAGAAGGTGGCGGCGCTGATCGCCGACAAGCGCAGCCTCGCCGCCTCGGTCGTCGGCACCGGCGAGCAGTGGGTCACCGAGCTGTCCACGACGCAGCTGCGCGAGCTGTTCACCCTGGAGGCCGGGGCGGTGGTGGAGTGAGCGGGCAGGCGCAGGGCGACGGCGGCGCCAACGGCCGGTTCGCTGACTACGGCCGGCCGCGCCGGGTCGACGGCGGGCTGCGGGCCCGCAGCACCCGGGGGGCCATCGGCCGGTCCTGGTGGTCCCAACGCTTCCTGGAGGTGCTGGAGTCGTTCGCCCTCGGCACCCGGCTGACCCGTGGCCGGTCGTACGCGCGGGCCGGACAGGTGGTCCGGCTGGAGGTCGCCCCGGGCACCGTCGGCGCCGTCGTGCAGGGCTCCCGCGCGCAGCCGTACGAGGTGAGCATCGCGCTGCCGCCGTTTCCGGAGGCGATCTGGGCCCGCGTGGAGGCGGAGCTGGCCGCCCAGGCGTTCTTCAGCGCCCGGCTGCTCGCCGGCGACCTGCCCCCGGAACTGGAGGAGCTGTTCGGGGCCGCCGGCGCCCCGCTCTTCCCCGCCGGCGTGGCGGAGCTGCGTCAACGGTGCAGCTGCCCCGACTTCGCCGTTCCCTGCAAGCATCTCGCGGCCACGTTCTACCTGCTCGCGGAGGCGTTCGACGCCGACCCGTTCCAGTTGCTGCACTGGCGGGGTCGGAGCCGGACGCAGCTGCTCGACCGGCTGCGCGTCCTGCGGGCCGACGCCGCAGGCGCCGACGACCAGCCGGCCGCGACGGAGGCCGCACCGGCGTCGCCGTCCCTGCCGAACGGTGCGGTGCCGACCACGCCGTCCAGCTCGGACGGTGCCGTGCCGGCCTCGCCGTCCATGTCGGACGGTGCCGTGCCGTCCGTGGCGGACGGTGCCGGACCGCAGCCCACGCCGTCCATCCCGGACGGTGCGTTGCCGCCGACGGCGGAGTCCACGCGGGACGGCGCTGTTTTGGGTGCCGGGCGGGACGCCGTGGCCGCCCCGCCGGTCGGGGCGTCGCGGGCGCTCGCCGGCCTGCCGCCGGCGCCGCTGGCCGAGGCGGTCGACCGGTTCTGGCTGCCGCCGGTCCCGTTGCCCGACCGGCCACCCAGCCTGTCGACCGGACCGGACCTGCTGCTGCGGCAGCTCGGCGCGCCGGCCCCCGCCATCGGCGGGCCCGGTCTCCTGGAGCGGCTGCGGCGGGCGTACCGGCTCCTCAGCGGGTGAGACCGCCGGCGGAACGGTACGCGGCCCCGGCTCACAGCCAGCGGCGGCGGAACCGCCACATGAGTGCGGCGTTGGCCACCAGGACCACCGCGCAGACGGCCCCGGCCAGTCGCCCGGCCAGCACGGTCATCGCCGGCAGCGAGGCCCACAGCACGATCGTCAACAGCATCAGCCACCGGCCGCGACGGGCCCGGGCCCGGTTGTCGAGCCGGGCGAAGAACGCCGGATCGCTCTCCCGGAGCTGACGGGTGATCTGCTCGAACCTGCGCTGATCCTCTTTGCTGAGCATGTGCCTTCCCCTCACGTGTTCAGCGGTTCGGCGGCATACCCGCTGCGGCGGCGGCTCACGCTCCCGTCCTGCTGCTACTTTGCGGCCCCGCCCGGCCCACGCCCGTCCGGCCGCGCCCCGGCCCTCCGGGTGCGCGGGGAGCGCCTCAGCGCAGGCTTAGCCGAACCTTAAATTTGCCTGTGGCGATGAAATGACCCTCCCGCGCCGGGTCGGCCGCGATGGCCGGGTCCGGCCCGTGCCGTGCCGCGTACGCCCTGCTCGCGAGGTCCGTGCCGGGCGGCGCCGGGTTCCGGTGTCGCCGACCCGCGCTGAGCGGCGCCTTAAGTGCCGTCCTGGGGGCTTCCGGTGCTGCTTGAAGGCACCTGAACGCTTCATTACCTTCCGGTGACAACCCCCTCAGGCACCAGTCGCCGCACCTGCCCCCGTGCCCGGTGCCAGTCGTCGCGGCGCAGCAGAAACGGATTGGTACATGGCCGACCAGAATGTGCCACCACGGCGACCGCGGGACGATCGCGGATGGGACGGGCGTCAGTACCCCGCCGCCGGCGACGGTCACCGCGACACCTACGCCCCCACCCCGTACGGCCACGACGCGCGCGCCCCGCACCAGGGCGGACACCCCGAAGACACGCAGGGCCAGTACGCGCACGCCGGGCACCCGGCCGCGCGCGGGCCGCAGTGGGTCGGCCCGGAGGGCTTCGCGCGGCAGGCCGCCGCGCCGTCGGCCGGCCCGGGACTGCCCAACCTGGACGACGGCGACGAGCCGGGCCCCAAGGTCGGCCGGCGCAAGGCCCTCGTGGCCCTCGGCGGCACCGCGGCCGTGGTCGCCGGTGGCGCCGCCCTGGCGATGACCCCGCAGATCCGCAGCCTCCTCGGCGACGAGGCGGTGGCCGGCGACGCCACCGGCACCACGGTCACCGACGGCACCCCCGCCCGGCCGAGCGGCCAGCAGCCGAGCACGGTGCGCACCTACACCGAGCAGAACGAGAGCTACATGGGCTCCCGGGCCGGCGAGGCGCTGAAGAAGAACGCGCCGGCCGGCGGCCGGACCTTCTCCGGGCCGGCCGCCGCCGCCGCGGAGACCAAGGTGACCGTCAAGACGGTGCTCGCCAAGGACCCGATCCTGCACCTGGCCCGCCGGGCCACCTTCGGCGCCACCAGGCAGGTCCTCGCCGACATCAAGGAGCGGGGCATCGACGGCTGGCTGCGCTGGCAGCTCGACCCCGACAAGATCGCCCCGACGAAGGCCGAGCTGAAGCTCGCCGACCTGCCGACGCTGAAGCTGGGCACCGCGCAGCTGCGCGAGCAGCGCGAGCAGCTCAACGAGCGCGGCGCGCAGCCGGAGAAGGAGATGGTGGACGCCACCATTGCCCGGCAGATCTGGTCGCAGCGGCAGCTGTTCGAGGTCATGGTCGACTTCTGGAACGACTTCCTGCACGTCGCCGCGGACTTCGACGGGGGCGAGGTCTACCGGGCGTCCTTCGACCGGGACGTCGTCCGGGCGCACGCCCTCGGCAGCTACCCCGAGATGCTGCTCGCCGCGAACCGGCACCCGGCGCTGCTGCTCTACCTCAACCAGAACGACTCCCGCGCCGACGCCGTCAACGAGAACCTGGCCCGCGAGAACCTGGAGCTGTACTCGGTCGGCGTCGACGGCGGCTACACCGAGAAGGACGTCCGGCAGGCGGCCCTGCTCCAGACCGGCCGGGGCGTCAACGACGGGAAGTACGTGTTCCGCCCCGAGCGGCACTACGTCGGCAAGGTGAAGGTGCTCGGCTTCACCCACGCGAACGCCTCGAAGGACCCGAAGAAGGCCGAGGCGGCCATCGACGCGTACATCACGTACATCGCGCTGCACCCGTCCACCGCGAAGTACGTGGCGCAGAGCCTGGCCACCCGGTTCGTCTCGGACACCCCGCCGAAGTCCCTCGTGGAGCGGCTGGCGAAGTCGTACAGCCTGAACAAGGGCATGATCAAGCCGGTGCTGATGACGCTGTTCAGCTCCTCGGAGTTCTGGGCGGCGGTGGGCCAGAAGGTGCGCCGGCCGATGGAGTACCTGGTCGCCACGTACCGGGTCCTGGGGGTGTCCCCGGAGGCGTCGCCGAAGCACGACAACGGCGACAACAAGCGCACCCCGTACGCCCGGGGGCTGCGGCAGATCCACGACCGGATGCGCGAGCTGGGCCAGTACCCGATGGGCCAGCCCACCCCCGACGGCTACCCGGACGTCTACGTGGCCTGGACCTCCGCCGGCACCATGGTCCACGGCTGGAACGAGGCGGGCGAGCTGCTCGCCGGCCGACGCACCGTCTTCACCTACACCCCGCCGGAGAAGCTGGTGGCCCGGCCACCGGCCACCGCCGGGGCGTACGTGGACGCGCTGGCCCTGCGGCTGGTGGGTCAGAAGCTGAGCGCCAGGGAACGGTCCCTGATCCTCGGCGTGGCCGGCGTGGCTGCCGGCGACAAGGTCGACGCCACGTTCGACGGGGCCGTCACCGCCGTAGCGCGGGCGATCCTCGCTTCCCCCCAGCACCACCTCCGGTGAGGCACCCGATGGAGAAGACTGTGCACACGTTCCCCCTGCACCCCGAATGCCCCGACCTGCGGCGGCTGGCCGACGACCCGGCCGAGGCGCTGCTGCGGGCGGAGGCCGACATCGTCGCCGCCGAGAACGCCGCCGAGGCCGACCGCTACCGGCGGCTGGAGGACCTCGAGGAGGCCCAGCAGGACGGTCGGGGCGTGACCCGGCGGACGTTCGTGGCCGGCGCCGCCGCCACCGCCACCGCCCTCGCGACCGCCCAGTTCGTCACCACCTCGGCCTCGTTCGCCGCCACCAAGACCGGCACCCTGATCCACGTCTTCCTCTACGGCGGGCTGGACGGGCTGAGCCTGGTCGCCCCGGCGGACGACCCGGTGCTCGCCAAGGCCCGCCCCGACCTGCTGCTCGGCGACGACTCCCTGGCCGTGGGCCGCGGCTTCAAGCTGACCAGCGCGTTCAAGCCGCTGGAGAAGTGGCTGAAGAGCGGCAACCTGGGCTTCGTCCCGGCGGTCTCCGACGAGCGGCTGTCCCGCAGCCACTTCCAGGCCGCGGACGCCTGCAACCTCGGCGGGCTGCCCAGCGAGACCGGCGGCCGGGGCTGGCTGGACAGCCTGGTCGACGCGCTCGGCACGGGCACCGCGTTCCGCAGCGTCGGCATCGGCAGCACGCTGCCCCGGTCCCTGGTCGGCAACAACGGCGCGCTCTCGCTCAACAGCGTCGGCTCGCTGCGGCTCAACGGCGACGACCGGTACCGGGCCGCGACCGAGAAGGCGATCAAGGGGCTCTTCACCGGGATCAACCACCCGGTGCAGGACGCCGTGCAGGACGGCCTGGGCGCGCTGGCCACCGCGCAGCGCCTCGCCGCGAAGCCGTACCAGGCGGCCGAGGGCGTCGAGTACAAGGGTGTCGGCTACGCGTTCCAGCAGCTCGCCCAGCTCATCAAGGGCGGGGCGAACGTCCGGGTCGCCACCGTCGGGATGGGCGGCTACGACACCCACGAGAACCAGGGCACCCGCGACGGCGGTCAGCTGCACCGGCGGCTCAACGAGCTGGCCGGCGCCATGGCGGCGTTCTTCACCGACCTGGGGGAGAAGTCGGCCGACGTGACCATCATGGTCTCCAGCGAGTTCGGCCGGCGGGTCGCCTCCAACGGCGGCGGCACCGACCACGGCCACGGCGGGGTGGTCACCGTGCTCTCCGGCCGCAAGCTCGCCGGCTCGCTGCTGGGCACCTGGAACGGGCTGTCCGACCTGGACTCCGGCGACGTGCCCGAGTACAACAACATGTTCAACGTCTACGGGGCCGTCGCGCAGGGCCGCTTCGGGCTCACCAACGCGGAGGTGGACAAGATCTTCCCCCGGCAGAAGTACCGCCCGATGAAGCTGTACGCGTGACGTACCCGCGCACCCACGCCGCCGGCCGCCGCGCCGGGACGACCCCGTCCCGGCGCGGCGGCCGGCCGGCTGCGGACGTACGCCCCCTGGTGCCGCCGCGACGCGGACCCGGCGGCCGGCGGCTGCTGGCCGCGCTGCTCGTCGTCGGCCTGCTCGCCAGCGTGCTGCCCTGGTGGCTGGACACCCCGCCCGGATCGCTGCGGACGACGGCCGCCACCGTGACCGCCGCCGGCCGGGTCACCGGGCTGGTCGCCGGCTACCTGCTGCTCGTGCAGGTGCTGATGATGAGCCGGCTGCCGATCCTGGAGCGGTGGGCCGGCGGCGAGCGGATCGCCCGCTGGCACCGCGACGTCGGGGCCACCCTGCTGGTGGCCGTGCTCGCGCACGCGTCGCTGATCCTGGTCGGCTACGCCGACCTGGAGGACAACCCGGTGCTCACCGAGGCCGGCGTGCTGCTGCGCGACTACGAGGACATGGTCTCGGCGTTCGCCGCCGCCGGCATCCTGGTGCTGGTCGGCCTCACCAGCGTCCGGGCGATCCGGACCGCGCTGCCCTACGAGCTGTGGCACGCCCTGCACCTGTCGAGCTACGCGGTGCTGCTGCTCGGCTTCGCCCACCAGTTCAGCAACGGCGCGCAGCTGTTCCGGCCCGGCCCGGTGCGCACCTTCTGGATCGCGATGTACGTGGTGGTGCTCGCCGCCCTGCTCTGGGGCCGGGTCGTCGCGCCGCTGGCGTTCAACCTGCGGCACCGGCTGCGGGTCGCCGACGTGGTCGCGGAGAGCCCGGACACGATCTCGATCTACCTGACCGGCGACCGGCTGGAGCGCCTGGAAATGCTCGGCGGGCAGTTCTTCCGCTGGCGGTTCCTCGCCCGGGGCTGCTGGTGGCAGGCGCACCCGTTCTCGGTCTCGGCCGCCGCCAACGGCCGCTGGCTGCGGCTCACCGTCAAGGTGGTCGGCAGGCACACCGCCGACCTGCGCGACCTCGAAGCGGGTACCCGCGTCTGGGCGGAGGGCCCGTCGGGCACCTTCACCGCCGCCCACCGCACCCGGGAGCGGGCCCTGCTGATCGCCGGCGGCAGCGGGATCACCCCCATCCGGGCCATGCTGGAGGAGTTGCCGCCCGGCGCCGCGCTGATCTACCGCGCCCGCACCCCGGACGACGTGCTGCTGCACCGCGAGCTGGACTGGCTCGCCGAGGCCCGGGACACCGCGATCTGGTACGTCGTCGGCTCCCGCCACGATCCCGGCCCCCGCCAGGTGATGAGCCCGGACGGGCTGCGCCGGCTGGTGCCCGACCTCGCCCGGCGCGACGTCTACCTCTGCGGGCCGCCCGGCCTGGTCGAGCAGTCGCTGCGGGTGCTCCGCGAGGCCGGCGTGCCCCGCCGGCAGATCCACCTGGCCACGTTCGAGCTGTAGGAAGGCTTCCATGCGTCGCGCCCTGCTCGCGATCACCGGCCTGGCGGCCGGCACCACCGCCATGGTGGTGCTGAAGGGCTCGCCGGGCACCAGCCCGGTCGCCCAGGACCTGCCGGCGGCGCCCCCACCGGTGGTCCCCGCGCCAGCCGGTCCGGCCCCGGGCGGCGGGGAGGTCTCCGCCCCGCCGTCGCCGGCCCGCACCAGCGCGTCCCCCCGGCCCGGTCGCACCGCCACCCGGGCGCCGGCGAGCCGGCCCAGCGTCACCAGCCGGGCGCCGTCCGCGCCGCGCACCACCACGAAGCCGCCGCCCGCGCCGACGACCCGCACCGTCACGGGGCCGGTGGTGGAGAACGAGTACGGCAACGTGCAGGTGCAGATCACCCTCTCCGGGACGCGGATCGTCGACGTGGTGGCCCTGGAGCTGCCCGAGGAGACCGCCCAGTCCGACCAGCGCAGCGAGCAGGTCGACGGCCGCTACAGCGGTGGCTCCGGGCTGGTGGTGCAGCGGCAGAGCGCCGACGTGGACACCGTCTCCGGGGCGACCGCCACCAGCACCTCGTACAAGCAGTCGTTGCAGGCCGCGATCGACCGGGCGAGGTGACGTGCCGGTGCCGGCGGCGGGGCGGCGCGAGTCGGGCGGGTGTCCGTCGGCGACCAGGCCGGGGCTGCGCCGGGTCGAGCAGGTCATGGGCACCGCGATCAGCCTCGACCTCGCCGACGACCTGCCCGCCGCCGAGCTGGACGGGCTGGCCGGGGACGTGTTCGCCTGGCTGCGCGAGGTGGACGCCCGCTTCAGCACGTACCGGGCGGACAGCGAGGTGTGCCGCGTCGACCGGGGCGAGCTGCCGCTCTCCGGGGCCGGCGCCGACCTGCGGGACGTGCTGGCGCGCTGCGCCGACCTGTGGAAGGCCACCGACGGCTTCTTCGACGCGTACGCCACCGGGCGGCTCGACCCGTCCGGCTACGTCAAGGGCTGGTCGGTGCAGGTCGCCTCGGACCGGCTGCTCGCGGCCGGGGCGGCGAACCACTGCCTGAACGCCGGCGGCGACGTGCGGATACGCGGCCACTCCTCGACCGGGCGACCGTGGCGGGTCGGCGTCCGCCACCCGTGGGACGCGATGTCCACCTGCCTCGTGCTCACCGGCACCGACCTGGCCGTGGCCACGTCCGGCGTCTACGAGCGCGGCCACCACGTGCTCGACCCACGCCGGGGCGTGCCGGCCCGGGGGCTGCGCTCGGTCACCGTGGTCGGGCCGGACCTGGGGCTGGCCGACGCGTACGCCACCGCGGCCGTCGCGATGGGGCCGGCCGGCATCGGCTGGCTGGACGGCCTGCCCGGGCACCAGCACGCGGTCGTCACCGACGACGCCCGCCTCCTGCACTCCACCGCCCTGCCCCTGGCCGGCTGAGGATCAGCGGAAGGGGCGGGTGGTGGCGGGGCGGGAGCCGAGGGGTCGCGGGCGGCCCGGGCGGGAGCCGACGGGACGGGTGACCGGCCAGCGGCGGCGCGGCCGGTGCCGGGGCGGCGGCTCCGCGCCGTCCGGCTGGCGCGCGGTGTCGTCGGTGGACATGTAACCCCCCGCTCCCGGCGCGGGTGCGCCGTCGCCGTGCTCAACGAGCGCCGGCCCTCCGGCGTCGCTGCCGCGCCGCCGTCACATGCCCCGGCGCGGCAGCGGCAGGTGCCCGGGGAGCAGGTCGGAGGTGATCCTGACCCCGGTGGCCCGCAGGGCCTCGATCAGCGCGTTCTGCACCAGGTAGGAGTCGGGCAGTTGCCAGCGGGCCTGTTCGGGCGCGACCGCCCACCGGACGGTGCCCTCCGGCAGCCGGGTCGGTGGGGCCGGGATCCAGGAGCCGGGGCCGTGCCGGACCACGTGGAAGCAGTGGTCCAACTCGGGGCGGAGCGGGTCGCCGGGGCGGACCAGGAACATCCAGCGGCCGGTCGGCGTCACCAGCACCGGCCCGCGTACGCCGACGCCGGCCGGGTGCGTCCGGACCGCGTCCAGCACGTGCCGGCCGAGGTGCGTGGGGACCTCCAGCACGTCGAACGCCCGCCCGGTGGGCAGCAGCACCCCGTGCGGCCGGGTGCGCCACCATGTCGCGACCCGGGCCGGGTCGGCGCTCGCCGCGTGCTCCCAGTTCTCCAGGGCGGGGTGGCAGCCGACCGTCGGGCAGCCGGCCCGCCCGCAGACGAAGCGGCTGCGGGCGAGGCAGGCGCCGGGGGTGACGTCCCAGCCGTGCAGGGCGTACCGCACGGCCACCCGGCGCAGCCGCACCCGTTCCAACGGGGACAGTTGAACGACGCGCGGCGCGACATTCCCCCACATGTGCCATCTCCCCTCGCCGGACCCGGCCGGTGCCCAGGTCGCATGTCGAGCACCGTCACTGCCGTAACCCGCGATCGTTGAGCTGACGAACGGCTCGTGCAACTTGCACGAAAACTACGAGAACTGGCTGTACGGCTGACGCACACGCTGTGCGACCAGCGAAAACCTGAGACGTACGGATCGATCGCCGCACCCGGCAGGACCGGCCGGCACGCCCGCTCGAGCAGGCACAGGGGAAGGAACGGGTGGATGGACGAGTTACCCATCGGGCGGCGGGTGGCCTACTGGCGGGGGCGGCGCAAGATGTCGCAGCAGGTCTTCGCCGACCGGCTGGGCAAGTCGAAGAGCTGGGTGGACAAGGTCGAGCGCGGGGTGCGCCGGCTGGACAAGTTCTCCGTCCTCTACGAGATCGCCGACATCCTCCAGGTCGACGTGCAGCTACTGCTCGGCAAGGACCCGGAGCGGCGTACGGACGCGCTGAACTGCATCGACCAGGTGGAGGTGCAGGAGATCCGGGCGGCCCTGGAGCGGTACGACTCGATGAGCGCGTACTTCGACGCCGCGCCGTGTCCGCCGCCCCTGGGCGACATGCGCAAGGCCGTCAACCACGCCTGGCTCACCTACCAGTACGGCCGCTACGGGATGCTCACCCGGGCGCTGCCGAAGCTGCTGCGCGACGCCCAGGCCGCCGACGCCGGCCACGGCGGCGACCAGGCGGTCGAGGCGGCCCACCTGCTCGGGCAGGTCTACCAGATCGCCTCGTCGGTGCTGCGCAAGCTGGGCGAGTGCGACCTGGCCTGGCTGGCCGCCGACCGCTCGATGGCGGTGGCCCAGCGCGCCGACGACCCGCTGCTGGCCGGCATCGCCACCACCCGGGTCTGCAACGCGCTGGTGGCGATGGGCCGGCCCCGGCCCGCGCTCGAACTCAACGTCACCATCGCCAACCGGCTCGCCCCCGGCTGCGGCAACGCCGCCGACCCGGCCCTGCTCTCGGTCTACGGGATGCTGCTGCTCCAGGGGGCGATGGCCGCCGCCCGGATCGGCGACTCCGCCACGGTCGGCGACCTGATCAACGGCGCGCACGAGGCGGCCGTCCTGTTGGGCGGCGACCACAACCACTACTGGACCTCGTTCGGGCCGACCAACGTGGAACTGCACCGGGCGGCGGCGGCGGTCGAGCTCGGCGACGGGGGCCGGGCGGTCGAGGTGCACCAGCAGCGCATCCAGGAGCCGGCCTTCGGCGCCCTGCTGCCGGAACGCCGGGCCCACCACCTGCTCGACATCGCCCGGGGCTTCGCCCAGATCGGCGACGTGGCCAACGCCGGCGAGATGCTGCTGCGCGGCGACCGCCTCGCCCCGTCGGAGATCCGCTGCCGGCCGATCGCCCACGAGGTGATGTCGGACATCCTGCGTCGCACACGTGGTGCGCCGCCTTCTCCGATTGCGGAGTTGGCTGAGCACATGGGAGTTGGGGTATGAGCGCGGAGCCGGCCTGATGACCGGCCCGCACCCGAGCAGCGAGCGCCGCGAGGTGCTCTACGTCATCGCCTGCGGTTCGCCGCTGGCCCGCCACGTCGGCCGGCTCGTCGAGCTGGCCCACCAGGACGGTTGGGACGTCTGCGTGGTCACCACGCCGGACGGCGCCAAGTTCGTCGACCGGGCCGCGCTGGCCCGGCAGACCGGCCATCCGGTCCGCACCCACTACAAGAATCCGGGCGATCTCGACGTGCTGCCGCAGGCCGACGCGATGATCGTCTGCCCGGCGACGGTCAACACCGTCAACAAGTGGGCGGCCGGCATCACCGACACGCTGGCCCTCGGTCTGCTGGTGGAGGCGCAGGGCCTGGGCGTGCCGGTGGTGGCGGTGCCGTACACGAACGCGGCGATGGCGGCCCACCCGGCCTTCCGGGCGGGCATCGCCCGGCTCGCGGAGTGGGGGGTCACGGTGCTCTTCGGCGATGACGTCTTCCCGTTGCACCCGCCGGGCACCGGCGAGCGGCACGTGCACGCCTTCCCGTGGGCCCTGGGTCTGGCCGCCGTACGGGACCGGCTCTGCCCCGTCGCCTGACGCGTGCCGACGGGTCCCCGGCTGACGTGTGGCGTCCGCCGGGGACCCTTCGGCACCGGGGGAGCGCTGGGACACGCCGCCGCGTCGGTGGGCGAGGGCCCCGGCCACGGCTCGCGCCGGTAAGCTGGCCCGCCGTGAGCACCAACGCAGTCCCGCCGACCGTCGCCGACGTGGTCGCCGAGCTGGAGCGGCGCTATCCGCCGGCCTGGGCCGAGGACTGGGACCGGGTCGGGCTGGTGCTCGGCGAGCCCTGCGCCCCGGTGCGCCGGGTCCTCTGCGTCGTCGACGTGGTGCCGGAGACGGTCGCCGAGGCGCTCGACGCCGGCGTCGACATGATCGTCGCCCACCATCCGCTGCTGCTGCGCGGCGTCTCCTCGGTGGCGCCCACGACCTTCAAGGGCCGGATCGTCCACCGGCTGATCAAGTCCGACGTGGCGTTGTACGTCGCGCACACCAACGCCGACGTGGCCGCCCCGGGTGTCTCCGACGCCCTCGCCGCCCGGTTCGGGCTGACCGGGCTTCGCCCGCTGCACCGGCCCGCACCCGGCTCGCCCGCGCACGGCGACGGCCGGGGGATCGGCCGGATCGGCGAGCTGCCGGAGCCGATGACGCTGGCGGAGCTGACCCGGCACGCCGCCGCCGTACTGCCCGCCACCGCCTGGGGAGTTCGCGCCGCCGGGGATCCCGGGCGTATGGTTCGTACCCTCGCGGTCAGCGGCGGCGCGGGGGACGGCTTCCTCGCCGACGCGACCGCGGCCGGGGTGGACGCGTTCCTCACCGCCGACCTGCGCCACCACCCGGCCGGCGAGCACCTGGCCGCCGACGGCCCGGCCCTGCTCGACGCCGCCCACTGGGCGACGGAACGACCGTGGCTGGACGACCTGGCCGTCCTCCTGCGGGAGGCGACGGGTGTCGAGACGCTGGTGTCCGACCTGGCCACCGACCCGTGGACCGTACACGCCGCCCCACCCGCGGTGGACGACAAGGAGCCCAGAACGTGAAGGCTGACCCCCAGGTCCAGCGCCGCCTGCTCGACCTCCAGGCGATCGACACCACCCTCGCCCAGCTCGCCCACCGGCGGCGTTCGCTGCCCGAGCGGGCCGAACTGGACGCGCTGGCCCGGGAGCTGTCCGCGCTGGAGGACGAGCGGGTCCGCGCCCAGGTCGCGGTTGACGACCTGGACCGGGACATCGCCCGCATGGAGAAGGACGTCGACCAGGTGCGGGCCCGCAAGTCCAAGAACGAGGCCCGGCTCGCCGCCGGCACCGGCCCGGCCCGGGAGCTGGAGGCCCTGCAGCACGAGCTGGTCTCGCTCAACCGGCGTCAGGGCGACCTGGAGGACGCCGAGCTGGAGCTGATGGAGCAGCGGGAGACGGCCCAGGGCGTGCTGGACGGTGTCGAGCAGCGGCTCGCCGAGGTGCGGGAGAAGCGCGACGACGCCGAGCGGCGCCGCGACGAGAGCCTGGCCGAGATCGCCAAGGAGGAGGAGTTCAAGCGCGGCGCCCGCCAGCCGCTGGCGGGCGACCTCCCGGCCGACCTGGTGCAGCTCTACGACAAGATCCGCGAGGACACCGGACTCGGCGCGGCGCTGCTGACCGCCGGCCGGTGCGGCGGCTGCCGTCTGACGCTCTCCGGCGCCGACGTGGCCCGGATCCGCAAGACCGACCCGGACGAGGTCGTCCGCTGCGAGGACTGCCGGCGGATCATGGTCCGTACCAACGAGTCCGGCCTGTAGTCCCGTGGCGCCGCGCGTGGTCGTCGTCGAGGCCGACGGCGGATCCCGGGGCAACCCCGGCCCGGCCGGCTACGGCGCGGTGGTCCGCGACGCGGACACCGGTGAGGTGCTGGCCGAGCGGGGCGAGTCGATCGGCGTCGCCACCAACAACGTCGCCGAGTACCGGGGGCTGATCGCCGGGCTGGAGGCCGCCGCCGAGCTGGGTGCCGCCGAGGTCGAGGCCAGGATGGACTCGAAGCTGGTGGTCGAGCAGATGTGCGGCCGCTGGCAGATCAAGCACCCCGGGCTGCGCCCGCTCGCCGCGCAGGCCGCCGGGCTGGTCAACCGCTTCGCCGCCGTGCGGTTCCGCTGGATTCCCAGGGAACGCAACCGGCACGCCGACGCCCTCGCCAACGCCGCCATGGACGCTGCCGCCGGCAAGGCGCCGGCCCGGCCCGCCGTCGCGCCGCCGCGCGTCGTGGAGCCGCCGCGCGAGGTCGCCGGTCCCGACTCGCCGGCCCGCGCGAAAGCCCGGGAGGTGGCCGCCCGCGCCGCGTCGGCGACGAGCACCGGCACCGACCCGGCCACCGCGCCCGCCTCCTGGGAGCCGCGGCCGAGCTTCACCGCCACCCGGCTCGTCCTCGTCCGGCACGGCGAGACGGCCTTCACCGAACAGCGCCGCTACTCGGGCCGCGGCGACGTGCCGCTCTCCGAGCGCGGCCGGGCCCAGGTCCGGGCCACGGCCGCCCGGGTGGCCGAGCTGGCCCCGACCGTCGCGGCCGTGGTCAGCTCGCCCCTGTCCCGGTGTACGGCGACCGCCGAGGCGATCGCCGGGGCGCTCGGCGGCGTGCCGGTGCGCCGCGAGGACGACCTGATCGAGTGCGACTTCGGGGCCTGGGAGGGGCGCACCTTCGCCGAGGTCCGCCAGGAGTGGCCGGGCGAGATGGACGCCTGGCTGGCCTCGACCCGGGTGGCCCCGCCGGGCGGCGAGTCGTTCGTCGACGTCGCCGAGCGCTGCCGCCGCGTGGTCGACGGGCTGTGCCGGGCGTACCCGGGGGAGACCGTGGTGGTGGTCTCGCACGTCTCGCCGATCAAGCTGGTGCTGCGCGACGCCCTCGCGGCCGGCGACGGCTTCCTGCACCGGCTCTTCCTGGACGCGGCCGGCATCTCGGTGCTCGAC
Source organism: Micromonospora sp. NPDC007220 (assembly GCF_040634035.1). NCBI lineage: Bacteria > Bacillati > Actinomycetota > Actinomycetes > Micromonosporales > Micromonosporaceae > Micromonospora > Micromonospora sp. NPDC007220. The sequence goes on from NZ_JBEYEU010000002.1 coordinate 182,357, forward strand.
ACGTGGCCGGACGGCGGGGTCGCCGTCCGTACGGTCAACGACACCGCGCACCTCGCCGGGATCTGACCCGGGCGGCCGGCCGTCCGGCCGCCCGGGGTCGCCGTTCGGCGCACGCCGTCCGCCGTTCGGCGCAGCAACCTCCTCCCGTAGAACGTGACCCGGGTCACAGGGTCGTAGCCTCCGGCCGTCATCTGTGTCGATCTACGACTCGCGGAGGTTTGTCGCAATGGCCGCACCCGAACCGGAGGCGCCGACCGCGGCGCGCTCCAGGGCGAAGGACCACAGCCCCTGGAACTGGTTGCTCTTCATCCCCATCGTGGTGCCCCTGATCCCGGTCTTCTTCAACGCCGACTCGCCCCGGTTCCTCGGCTTCCCGCGCTTCTACTGGCTCCAGCTCGTCTACATCCTGCTCGGCGTGGCCACCACCACGCTGGTGTACCAGATGACGAAGAAGCGGGCCGGCGCGCCGTCGGACGGGCCGGGCGACACGGCTGCGGGTGATCGCTGATGTGGCGCGACCACCTCACCGAGATCATCGTCTTCTCGGTGCTCTTCCTGCTGGTCAGCGGGATGGGATTCGTGGCGGCCCGGTGGCGGGCCCCGAAGGACATGGCCCACCTCGACGAGTGGGGGCTGGGCGGGCGCAACTTCGGCGGCTGGATCACCTGGTTCCTGGTCGGCGGTGACCTGTACACCGCGTACACCTTCGTGGCGGTGCCGGCGCTGATGTTCGGTGCCGGCGCGGCCGGCTTCTTCGCCGTCCCGTACACCATCGTCATCTACCCGCTGGTGTTCCTGGTGCTGTGCCGGCTCTGGTCGGTCTCGCACCGGCACGGCTTCGTCACCCCCGCGGACTTCGTCCGCAAGCGGTTCGACTCGCCGGTGCTGGCGCTGCTGATCGCGATCACCGGCATCGTGGCGACGATGCCGTACATCGCGCTGCAACTGGTCGGCATCGAGGCGGTGCTGAAGACCATGGGGGTGACCGGCGACAGCGCCCTGGCCCGGCACCTGCCGATCATCATCGCGTTCGCGATCCTGGCCGCGTACACCTACCAGTCGGGGCTGCGCGCGCCGGCGCTGATCGCGTTCGTCAAGGACACGCTGATCTACATCGTGATCCTGGTGGCGGTGCTCTACCTGCCGTACAAGCTGGGCGGCTGGGGCGAGATCTTCGACGCCGCCGACGCGAAGTTCGACGCGTCGCCGAACCCCAACGACGGGGTGCTGCTCAACGCCAACAACCAGCTCCAGTACGTCACGCTGGCGTTCGGCTCGGCGCTGGCGCTGTTCCTCTACCCGCACAGCATCACCGGCGTGCTGGCCAGCCGGAACCGCGACGTGATCAAGCGGAACATGTCGGCGCTGCCCGCGTACAGCCTGCTGCTCGGCCTGATCGCGCTGCTCGGCTTCATGGCCATCGCGGCCGGGGTGAAGCCGCTGCCCGGGTCGAAGGAGGGCACCGTGGACAGCAACACGGTGGTGCCGGTCCTGTTCGACCAGCAGTTCCCCGACTGGTTCGCCGGCGTCGCGTACGCGGCCATCGGCATCGGCGCGCTGGTGCCGGCGGCGATCATGTCGATCGCGGCGGCGAACCTGTTCACCCGCAACATCTACAAGGAGTACCTGAAGCGGGACGCCAGCCCCGCGCAGGAGGCGAACGTCTCCAAGATCACCTCGCTGGTGGTGAAGGTCGGCGCGGTGGCCTGCATCGTCTTCCTCGACCCGCAGTTCTCCATCGACCTCCAGCTCATCGGCGGCGTGATCATCCTCCAGACGCTGCCGGCGGTGGCCCTCGGCCTCTACACCCGCTGGTTCCACCGCGGCGCGCTGATCGGCGGCTGGATCGCGGGCATGGGACTGGGCATGTGGATGCTCTACCAGATCCCGAATGCCGCGACCGGCCGCAAGCACTTCGGCGGCTCGGCGTTCCCGCTGGCCGACTTCGGCTTCGACACCCCGAAGACGATCTACGTCGGGATCGTGGCGGTGCTGGTCAACCTCGGGGTCGCGGCGCTGCTCACGGTGGTGCTGCGGGCGGCGAAGGTGCGCGACGGCGGCGACGGCACCACGTCGGACGACTACTTCGCCGACGAGGGCGACCCGCGCGTCGTACCCGGCCCGCACCGGGACGCCGACGCGGCCCCGGAACCGGTCGCCTGAGCGTCTCCCGGACCGCGTCGCCCCCGGCCCGTACCGGCCGGGGGCGACGCGGCGGGAGTGGACGCCCTTCGTACGCTGACGACCATGACGAGACGCGCGCTGGTGGCCGTCCTCGGCGGCTCCGCCGCGCTGCTGCTGGTGGTCGTCGTCGGGTGCGTGGGGGCCGTGATCCGGGTCGTCGGCGACGACCCGGGCGACACCCCCGAGTGCCGGGAGTCCGTGCGCGCCGAGGAGGCGAAGGTGCGCACCAACCGGTGGGACCCGCCCCAGGAGCTGCCGGACCTCGGCGACTACCTGGAGATCCACTGGCAGGTCCATTCCCTCTCGGGCGAGCCGTGCGGCCGCGCGCCGGGTCCGGTGGACTGGGCCTACCAGGGCGTGGTCCGGCTGCGTCCGGAGGACGCGCGGACGCTGGCGCAGCGGTACGACTTCGTGCCGTACGCGCCCGCCGCCAAGGCTCCCCACTCCGGCAGCCCGGCGGACGCCTGGCCCGCTCTCGCGCCGTTCCTGCCGGCCGCGCCCCGCTGGCTGCACAGCCGGGCGTACGACGAGGCGACCCCGTCCACGCGGTGGCGGACCGCCTTCCTGGACGTCGAGCACCGGACGTTCTTCTTCACGCTCAACGACCACTAGGCCGTATTCCAGAGGCGGGCTACGCCGGCTCGACGGGCAGCCAGAGCTCGCGGGTCGCGGTGCTGAGGTCGTCCGTCGGCTCGGGCACCGCGACGATCTCCGGGCCCGGCCGCAGTTGCCACGGGTTGAAGGGAAACCACTCGGATGCGGCCGCGGCCCAGATCTTCTGCAGGGTCTGCGGCTGCGGCCCCACGGCCCGGATGACCACCCAGCGGCCCGCCGGGACCTCGATGACCTCGAGATCGCCCCGGACCGGCGTGCCCGGGGACACGGCGACCCCGTGCAGGTAGGTCAGCTCGCTGCCTTCGTCGTAGTCCGCGTCGAGGTCATCGAAGACCGCGAGCAGGCCGCCCGGCTCAGTGTCGCCGAGTGCCTTCAAGCGCAGGTGCTCCTCTGCCGGCAGCGCGGCGATGTGCTGCTGGATGTGCGGGTTGATGCCTCGGTGGATCAGTGGAACCCGGACAGCGTGCCCCACGAGCCAAAACGCGGGATGGTCGACGATGCGGGTTTCCATGCGTTCGCTCCCTTCGGCAGTTGGGCGGAACCTCAAGCTGTAGTGCTGTGCGACAGTGCCTCCGTATCGTGACCGGCTCTGTTGCGGCACACCCGACAGAGGCGGAGCGGAAAGTGTCGGGTGATCGGGATCGGTGCCGCCACACGATGGGGGCATGGACGACACGACACTGGTATCCCGGTTCCTTCGCGACGGCTTCGTGAAGTTGGCGGGCGCCGTCGCACCGCGCGTGGCCGCGGACTGCGCGCGGCTGCTGTGGCGGGAGACGGGCTGCGACCCGGACGACCCAGCCACCTGGACGCAGCCCGTGCACTGGGTGCCCGGCATGGCGCAGGGGCCGTTCGCCGCCGCACCCAATTCACCGTTCCTCCATCACGCGTACGACCTGCTCGTCGGCGCGGGACGCTGGGAGCCGCGTTACTCGCTGGGCACGTTCCCGTTGCGCTTCCCGCACAAGGACGAGCCGAACGACGCGGGCTGGCACATCGAGGGCAGCTATCTGCCTGAGGGTGCGAGCTGGTACTTCACGAACGTTCGCTCCCGGGGCCGGGCGCTGCTGATGCTGTTCCTGTTCAGCGAGATCGGTGCGGAGGACGCCCCGACACGGATCCGGGTCGGCTCACACCTCGACGTGCCGAAGGTGCTGGAGAAGTACGGGGAGGACGGGGCGAGCGGGCTGGACCTCGCGCCCGAGCTGGTGGCGGCGTCCGACCACCGGCCACTCGCCCTGGCCACCGGGTCTCCTGGCGATGTATTCCTGTGCCATCCTTTCCTGGTGCACGCGGCGCAACCGCACCACGGGACGCGGCCGCGCTTCATGGCCCAGCCGCCGCTGGTGCCGGCCGCGCCGTTCGAACTGGAACGGGCCGACGGTGCGTACTCGCCCGTGGAGATCGCGATTCGCCGAGGACTCGGGCAGGACACCCCCGTTCCTGATGTACGGGGAAGGCGGGGACAACGGTGAGGGTGCGGGTGAGTGGCCGCAATGCACGATTCCAGCAGTGGGAGGCACTGCTCCGCAATCGAACCAAGCGGCAGCGTCGCGGCGAGTTCCTCGTGCAGGGCGTGCGCCCGATCACCATGGCCATCGAACACGGCTGGCAGGTTCGAGAGCTGCTCTACGACGCCGACGTCCAGCTCTCCGGCTGGGCACGCAAGGCCCTGGACACCGTCCGGGCCGAGAGGTTCGCCGTCTCCCGTGAACTGATGCACATGCTGGGCGGCAAGACGGACACGGTTCCGGAGCTGCTGGCCGTGGTCGCGCTGCCGCAGGACGACCTGCGCCGCATCCCGGCCGGGCCGACCATGCTCACCGTCGTGTTCGACCGGCCCACCAGCCCTGGCAACATCGGGACGCTCATCCGGTCCGCAGACGCCTTCGGCGCGTCCGGCGTCATCGTCACCGGCCATGCCGCCGATGTGTACGACCCGAAGGCGGTGCGGGCGAGCACCGGCTCGCTGTTCGCGCTGCCCGTGGTCCGGGCGCCCTCACACCAGGCGGTGCTCTCCTGGGTCGCCGACGTGCGCGCCGACGGCGTCGACATCGGCATCGTGGGTGCCGATGAGCACGGCGCACTGGATGCCGCCGAGTACGACTTCACGCAACCCGCGCTGACCCTGATCGGCAACGAGACCACCGGTCTCAGCGTCGGCTGGCGTGAGGCCTGCGACCAGCTCGTCCGGGTCCCGATGTCCGGGGCCGCCAGCTCCCTGAACGCGGCGGTCGCCGCGACCGTCGTGCTCTACGAATCGGCACGCCAGCGCAGCGCTGCCGCCCGCCGGTAGCGCGCTGATCACACTGGTGGGCTGATCACCCTGGGCCGCGTTTCGAAGTGGGTGCGATGGTGGGCATGGCCTACAGCTCGCGGGCCAACCGTGAGTACCTGCGCCGCCGAGGGATCAAGGCGACCATCCCGATCAAGGCCGGTCAGGCGGCCCCCGCTTCACGCTCCACGACCACTAGCCGCTCGGGTGCCCCAGGCCGGCCACGTGTCGCCGAGGCTCAGCGCAGCGCGCGCCAGAGCAGGTAGAGCCCGATCGCCGTGCCGAAGACCACGATCAGCACCTTGAGCACCACCGGCGGCAGCCGGCGCACCAGCCGCGCGCCGGCGTACCCGCCGACCAGCGTCGCCGGCGCGACCACCGCGACGGCCGCCCAGTTCACCGGCCCGAACAGCGCGAACACCACGAGCGTGGTCAACCCGACCAGCGCGGAGAGCAGGTTCTTGATCGCGCTCACCCGGGCCAGCGTCGCGTCCAGCACCAGGGCCAGGCCCGCGACCAGCATCACCCCGAGCGCCGCGCCGAAGTAGCCGCCGTACACCGCGCCGACCGCGACCATGGCCTGCACGGTGACCGTACGGCGGCGCGGCGCCAGGTCGCGCGGATGCCCGACCAGCCGGCGCAGCGGATCCTGGAACGCCAGCACCGCCGTCGCCCCGAGCACCAGGAAGGGCACCACCAGCTCGAACGCCCGGGCCGGGGTGGCCAGCAGCAGCAGGGCGCCGGCGATCGTGCCGACGATCGTGGTGGGCACCAGCGCGGCCAGCATCCGCCGGGGCGGCAGGTCCTGCCGGCTGCCCGCCACGCTCGCCACGTACCCGGGAAAGACCGCGACCGAATTGCTCACGTTGGCCGGCACCGACGGCAGGCCCACCGCGATCATCGCCGGGAAGGTGATGAGCGAGCCCCCGCCGGCCACCGCGTTGACCGTGCCCGCGGCGAGACCGGCGGCGAGCAGCAGCGCGGCGTCGGAGACATCCATGGTCACCAGAGGCTAGTACCCGCTTCCGGCAGGCGGGGTGCCGGTCGGCCCCGGGGTGGCAATGGGCGCGCCCGTGGCGTCGTTAGGATGGATGAGCGACGGACGAGTCGACCGGGCGGTCGCGTCGGCGGGCTCCGGCCCGCCGCCGAGGAACGTCCGGACTCCACAGGGCAGGGTGGTTGCTAACGGCAACCCGGGGCGACCCGCGGGACAGTGCCACAGAAAACAGACCGCCGACCCCATCGGGGACGGTAAGGGTGAAACGGTGGGGTAAGAGCCCACCAGCACCCCGGGTGACCGGGGTGGCTCGGTAAACCCCACCCGGAGCAAGGCCAAGCAAGGGCCGTCACCAGACATGATGACGACCCGGCGCAGACGCTTGAGGGCTGCCCGCCCGATGTCTGCGGGTAGGCCGCTCGAGCCTGCCGGCGACGGCAGGCCTAGATGGATGGCCGCCGCCGACGCGAGCCCCTCGGGGCGCGCGCCGGCCACAGAATCCGGCGTACAGGTCGACTCGTCCGTCGCCCACCAGCTCAGAGCCTCGATCAAGGCTCTGAGCTGGTTCTATGTTCGGGCGTCGATGGTCGTCCTTGGTCAACTTTGGCCGACGTTTGACGCCCTGAGGGCGCCCTGACGCCCTGGAGACGCCCTGAGCGCCGGCTCAGTTGGCCTTGCCTCGGGCCGGGCGGGCCACGCCGGCGTCAGGGCCTTTCCGGGTAATTGCTCGGTGGTTCCGCAGCGGGGCCGGCGGCTGCGGGGGAGGGCGGGCACGTCCTGGCGTTGGAGCTGGTGCCGTGACCCGGTGACCCAGTGGCAAGCCAGTCCCGGGGTTGGACTGGCGCGGCAGCCGGAAGCCCCGACCACGCGATCAGGCCGACCCCCTGGCTTCCGTCACGGCCCTACTGGGGCTGGTTCTCGGGTGTGCTGGGGCGGTATCCCGGCGGCTGTCGGTGGCTCACCGCCCCGGCGCCGTAGGCGGCCGGGGCGGCTTGCCGCCGGCCGGGCTTGCCGCCCGCACCGCGCGGAGCGCGGTGCCTTGATCTAGAAAAGAGCAATTCGGCAAGGCCTCCTTCGGGGACGTTGTCCCGTCACGGGACATGCTTGACACCTGGGTCCCACCAGATGCTTGACATGACCTCAAAGCCCTACGGAAGCCCATCACGGTCCGCGATAGTGCGCGCAACCCGGCAGACGGGTGCGGTCTTACCTTTCGAGAGGCCTGGCCGGATCGCTACGGTGTCGGGCGTGATTCTGTCGGTGAGCAGTCGCGTGTTCGATGAGTCCTGGCGCCACGCGACGACGTTGGAGGAGAAGGCTCGGCTGGTTGCGCTCACGATGGACCGGCTCCCGTCTGACGATCTTGCCTGGTTCGGCATCGCCGACCGGCGAGTCAGTTACGACGATCTGGCGTCGGACACCTGGCTCGCCGTCGCGGTCAACAAGACGGCTGGCTACGGAGCCTTGATGTGGTGCGTCGATTCCAGCAGCCCGAGACGCGGCGGCATCTATGAGCACGTCTGGCTGACCGACAATCCAAGCCCACCGAAGGCCGCCCCCCAGGTCGTGGCGAACCCCGACGCTGGACTGATCCACAGCCCTCGCAGCACGCTGCCCATACCCCAGATTCGTCTGGCCGTGGAAGAGTTCTGCTACGGGGACACCGGCGACCGGCCGGAACGAGTCAGCTGGGCACGCGGCGACCTGAACGGCCACCGCCACGACTGAGCCGGACACGTCAGCCGATGGCCGCAGTCCCCCAGCGTTTGGAGCCGCGCGCCAACATCAGCTCATCGGTATGTCGCCGCCCGCCGCTGTCTCCCGGTTGTTACGGCATGTAACCGGAGATCTTCCAGCACGAGAAGCGCCCCGGTGATGATCTCCCGGGGCGCTCGTGTGCGGTGTGGTGGTGCTACAGCTCGTCGACGGCGAAGGCGGTCACCAGTTCGGCCATGCTGTCGATGACGACATCAGCGGCGGCGAACCGTTCGCGCTTGCCGGGCTTGTTGGCGTATCCGATGGCGGCGACTCCGGCGGCGTGGGCGGCCTCGATGTCGCTGACCGAGTCACCGACCAGGACGCATTCCGTCGGCTGCGCGCCCAGCTCCCGTACGGCTGCGAGCACAGGGAACGGGTCCGGCTTCATCCGCTCGGGCGCTGCCTCGGGGCGGCCGATTACCGGGTGCACGTACGAGGTGAGGCGTCGGGCGCTCAGGTAGGCGTGGACGGAAGCGGCCGAGTTGTTCGACACCACGGCGACCCGGCGGCCGGTCTGGTGGGCGGCGACGATGACTTCCCGGCCGTACGGCGTGGGTTCGGCGGTGCGGGCCGCGGTGACTTCCTCGCGGGTCATGGCCTGGTCGACGAGGCGGACGACGGCAGGGCGGCCAAGGGTGGCGGTGAAGCGGAGCACGGCGAGCGGGTCGCGTTCGGCCAGGATCTCGGGCGGCAGGGTGACGGCCTGGTCGACGAGCATCCGGCGCAACTCGTGGGCGACGGTCGACGCGGAGTGTTGGGCGAAGATGCTGCACACGGGCCCGTCGAAGTCGAGCAGAATCACGCGGGCGCGGTCGATCACCTTGGCCAAGTCGGCGGCGGTCACGAGGCGTACTCGCGGGCGATGGTGCCCCACATGCTGTCGAACCAGGCGCGGGCCTGCTCGACGTAGAGGGCGTCGTTGCTGGCGTCCTCGTCGCTGGGTGTGAACGGGAAGAGGATCGCGTCCTTGCCCATCGCGTCGTAGATCGCCATCGGCTTGCCGTCAACGGAGACGGTGTGCTCAACCACCGGGTAGAAGCCGAAGAACGCTTCCTGCTCGTTGATGATGAAGAGCTTGAACAGCGGGGCGGCCCTGTGGACGCGTACCTCGGTGGTGGCGGTCTTGACCAATCCGAGGTCGGCAAGTTCCTGGACGGCGTCGGTGAGGGCATGGATCGAGCGGTCGGTGATGCGGCGGGCGCGGGCGCGGATGCCGGGGTCGTCGGCCTGGTCCTCGGCGCGGCAGGGGATCGCCATCGGTGAGGTCATGTCGGAGATCAGGACCCGTACCCGGATCGACTCCGGGGTGAGGCGCCCGATGCGGACCTTGTCCAAGGTCTCCTGGATCGCGTTGTACATCGTCTCTCCGGAGAAGCCGGCGAAGTCGATCGTGACGTTCGTGGCCTCGAAGGCTCGTTCGATGTGCGGCCGGAGTCCGACCGGGCGTTCAGTGTTGGCGCGGACGAAGGTGCCGCTGCCCTGACGGGTGACGATCAGGCGCTCATCTTGCAGCTTCCGTAGCGCAGCCTTGATCGTCTCGCGGGCGACGCTGAACCGCTTGACGAGGTCGTGTTGCGACGGCAGCTTCTCGCAAGAGGCTTGTCGTGTCCCGGCTGATGCTTTACACCTGCGTCCCAGCCGATGCTTGACATGATCGACGTTCCTCGCCGCTATGGCAGCCAGTCCGCCGTCTCGCGGTGGCGTCCGAGGCCGACCGCCTCGAACTCATCGCGGTACCTGTGGCGCTCGACACCAAGGCGCGCCAGCAGCTGAGAGATAGGGCTTCCTTGGGGAGCGAACGGTTCACCCTCGCCCACAAACAGCGGTCCGAACACCAACTCGCCAGCAACCCAGAGGGCCGCACGCTGGCTGCCCACGCCCCCGAAGAAGTCCGCCTCGACATAGCCGACCGGTCCCACTGAGGACCAGGACGACAGCTCACGGTCGAAGCCGCCCGGCAGCTTCCAGAATCCGAGTACCCGCTCCGTCGTGCCGTCCGTGACGGCGTCGAACAGTTCGTCGGTCATTGGCAGCAGCGCGAGGTCATGCGCCAGCGGCACGGGCACAGCAGCCGGCCACTGGCTTGCAGCGGCGTGGAGAGCGCCGACGGAGCCGATGAGGGCGTCAAGCGTGTAGCCCAACGGACAGCCTCCTCCTCCTTCTTTCCGTTGGCGAGGAACCCACGCCGCCAACCTAGTGCCTCGTCATGCAGCTTTGAACGGGTAATCCTGGCGGCGGATCTTGGAGTTGATCGCGAACCCGGACGCGTACCTCGGTGGTGGTGGTCTTGACCAATCCGAGGTCGGCAAGTTCCTGGACGGCGTCGAGGTGTGCACGCTGCCGGCCGCTCGTGATCTTGTGGCAGTCGCCGGTGTGCTTGGTGATGTACTTCGTGACGTACCTGATGGTGCGTTCTGCGTCCTCGGTGCCGGGCATGACGCCGCGCGCCGACCCGGGCCAGCGGGATGCACGCGCTGCGTCACTTCTACGCCTCGGCGTTGCTCGACGCGGGGGGAGAGCATCAACGCGGATGTCGCTTTCCGCGCGTCAACCAAGGGCACGTATCAGTGCCGGGGCGGCCGGCGCGATCGGTCGCGAAATTCGCTGTCCGGTCGTCGGAGCACAGTGGTAGAAAGCCGGGTGCATAAAGTTCTCACGTTCTCTGATCATCTGCGGCTGATCAACGAACGGTCGACCGCCTTCCGCGCCGCGGTCGCCGCGGCGCCCCGCCTCGACATGCAGGTTCCGACTCATCCCGAGCGGACGTTGTTCGATCTTGTGCAACACGTGGGCATGGCCCGCCGCAAATCGGCCGCCATCGTCGTCGCAGGGCCGGCAGACGCGCCCCCGGAGAAGTCGGCTTGGGACGACGGCATGGGTGCGCCTCGGGAGCGCGAGGCACTGCTGGCCTGGTGGACCGAGTCCATCGAGCACCTGACGAGCGCGCTGCGTGAGGCCGGCCCGGATCGCAGTTGTTGGACGTGGTGGGATGACTCGCCGTCACCGCAAACCTCTGGTGCCTGGGCGCGGCGACAAGTCCCCGAGATCGCGGTGTACACCTACGACGCCCAGCTCACCCTGGGTGCCCCGCAGCCGCTACCAGAAGAGGTCGCCCTCGACGGTTTCGACGACTGCCAGTTCACCGTCTGCGCAACCACGGTCGCCTGGCCACACGACCCCGCCATCGTCGATTACCACGCCACCGAGGGCCACTCCTGGCGCCTTCGGCTCTCCCGCGACGGGGCACAGGTCGCCCGCTTCACGCCCGCTGCCGGCGAGGATCCCAAAAAGGCCCGAGTCTCCGCCCGGGGCACGGCAAGCGACCTGGTCCTGTTCTTCTACGGCCGCATACCGCTGGAGTCGCTGGAGTTCGAAGGCGACCGCCGTATCTTCGATCAACTCGCCGCCTGGGACCCGTCCGTGTGACAACCGACGACATGCGATCTTCGCACCTGCGGCGCCTGACGGCCTGGCGACGGCCTATAGTGGCTGTCGCCAGGCTCCGCCCCAGGTCAACGCGGGTGCGATGATCGTAATCCGGCGTACAAATCGACTCGTCCGTCGCCCACCAGCTCCCAGCCCTGATCAAGGCTCTGAGCTGGTTCTATGTCTGGATGCCGATGGTCGTTCTTGGTCAACTTTGGCCGGCGTTTGACGCCCTACGGACGCCCTGACGCCCTGGAAACGCTCTGAGTGCTGGGGTCAGTTGGTCTTGCCTCGGTACGGCGCGCTCTGCCGTCGTGAGGGCCTTTTCCGGTCCGGCGCTTGGAGGCCTGGCTCGATGGCCGGCTGCTGTGGGGGAGGCCCCGCAACGTCCTGGCGGTGGAGCTGGTGCCGCGACCCGGTGACCCGGTGGCGAGCCAGTCCCGGGGTTGCACTGGCGCGGCAGCCGGAAGCCCTGACGATACGAGCGTGCAGTGCCGGTCACGGATCAGCTCGGTCAGACGGGTCAGGCTGCGCGTGGACAGTGAGACGCCGGCAAGATAGGTCAGCAACGAGGCTTCCGTACTGGCCGGTTGTTCTTGGTCGACTGCTGTCCTACTGGAGCCTCGTTCCATCTGGAGCAGCGACACACCGTCGCGTGTCCTGATCAGGCGCCCTTCATCACGATGAGTTGTTCGCCCTTATTCTGAGGCATGCTCGAAGCCGGTAGCCGCACCCGTAGCCAGCCACCCCCACCGGCCATCGTCTTCGAGGCGCTCACCGAGCCTGACCGCGACCCGGCGCGCCCCTGGCTGCGGCTGCTCGACGACGAGCAAACTCCGCAGATCCTGCACGCGGAGCATCCGCGCCTGGTCATGTGGTCGTCACTATGGCCCAGGCGCCCCGATGCTCAGGTGCGTTTCGACCTGGTGCCCGACGGTGCACAAGGCACGCAGTTGCGCTGGACGCTGTTGGTCGCCGAGCCCTTGCCCGACCCGTCACTGCTGGGACACCTACGCAAGCGGCTCAACGAACTGATCAACGCGAACCTGCGCTCCACTTTCGGCCAGTAGGCAGGCCACGATTGGTGGGCACCAGCCAACGATCGGCGCACCACGATAAAACTGCTCCCTCGTCTCTGCGCATAGGACGCGGGTCAGGTACGCGCGTGAGATGCGGTCATTCTGGACAGAACCACGAGCAGCGCTAAGAATGGCACCGGTGCAATGGCACGCGGCAGATAGCCGCGACCTGGTTGAGGCGTTCGCTGGCGCCACGGCGATGTTGATGGACGTCCTCGCCTCCGGGAGATGCTTGACGCTCGCGTCCCACCTGATGCCCGACATGTTCCTCAAGGCGCTCGCGGAGGCCTTCGCGGCGGGCGACGCAAGGATCGCGCGGCGAGGGACAATGCGTCGATGGAGGATCACCGACGCTGCCGTGTCTCCGTCAGCGACGACGAGTTGGAGCTTGCCGGTCCGCCGGCTGCGCTCCGCGCCCTCAGCCGGCTGCTTCGCCAACATGCCGAGCCCATTGAGGTGGCGGTCACCGACGGGGTCGTCAGTCAGAAGGCGACCGCAGGCCCGCTGCTTGTCGGTCTGCAAGGCGGAACCACGCTGCACTTCTCCGGCGGGCGTGAGTATCTCGACATCATCTGGGACATGCTGGACGGGGTGGCTGAGCAGGCCGAGACTGCCGATGATCGGACAGTCCGTCGGCATCAGCACATTGAGTACCTCCCTGGCGACGACTACCGGTCGCCGGACCTGGTCCCATTGGTCATCGTGGCTGACTGGCCAGAATCGTAGGTGCACGATCGCCGGGCGGTGGCAGTCCGTCAACTGATCTGCCACACCCTCGGCGCGCTGGTTGCAGCAGATCCGGATGTCTGACCGAGGTGCAGGCTCTCAGCGGGCGGCTGGCCTCGGAGCATGTGGTCACGTCTGGGGATGGCCGGTGATGCCCTCCAGGACGGTGATCAGGTTGTGGTGGAAGGTCTCCTCGGCGTTGAGGTGGGCGCCGTCGATGACGAGCCGGGCGATGGTGGGGTAGCGGCCTGTTTCGAGCATGCGTGTCAGGTAGGGCCCGAGGGCGGCCTGCCAGGCGGACACGTCGGTGCCGGTGGAACGGGCGGTGCGTCGCTCGGTGACCTCGCTGCGGAGCGCCCCGATGATGAACGCGTTGAGGGCGCCCATGGCCCGCTGGAGGTCGTCGATGCCGCGTACGCCAGGGGCCTGGCTGAGCGCCGCCGCGGTCGATTCGCCCACGGCAAGCGCATGAGGTCCCAGGTGCGGCCTTGCGCCGAGCAGGTCGGCGAACCACTCATGCTCAAGAGCGGCGTCGCGGGTCCGGTGGACGACGGCCAGTAGCGTGGCGCGCCACTCGGAGTGCTGACCGGCCTCGGCGATCTGGGCGTACACGGCGTCGACCATCAGGTCGAGCAGTTCGGATCTGTTGGACACGTAGTCGTAGAGCCGCATCGGACCGACGCCGAGCTCTTTGGCGATCTTGCGAACCGACAGGCCGTCGAGGCCGTGTGCGTCGGCGAGCCCGATAGCCGTGGCGGCGATCTTCGCGCGGCTCAGCGGCACCGGCGCCGCTCGCGGCTGAGGCTCGGGCCGTTCCCAGACGGGCAACGGCGCGCTACCGTACGGCGTATCCATAAGATACAGCGTACGGTAACGGAGGTGATGATGCGGATCGCGATTGCCGGCGGTGGCCTCGGCGGCCTGACACTGGCGCGAATCCTGCACCGGCACGGCATCGACGCGGTGGTGTACGAACGCGAGGCGAGCCGATCCGCGCGATCGCAGGGCGGATCGCTCGACCTGCACCCGGAGTCCGGGCAGCGGGCCCTGGCCCAGGCGGGCCTCGCCGGCCGGTTCCGGTCCGAGGCGCGGCCGGAGGGCGAGGAACATCGCATCCTCGACCCGGCCGGACGCACCCTCGTGCACCACACGCCGCAACCCGGCTCATTCTCCGGACGCCCCGAGATCGACCGCGCCGCACTGCGGGATCTTCTGCTCGATTCGCTCCCCGGCGACACGGTGGCCTGGCAGCACCGGCTCGTCGCGGCGACGCCGCGACCCGACGGAGGCTTCGGACTGACGTTCGACGGTGGTCACCGCGCCGACTGCGACGTCCTCATCGGCGCGGACGGCGCGCGCTCGGTCGTCCGGCCGCTGCTCACCGACGCGAAACTGTCCTACGTGGCCACCCTGGTCGAGCTGAGCATCAGCGACGCCGACCGGCGCCACCCGGATCTCGCCGAGCTGGTCGGCCCCGGGAACCTGTGGTGCATCGGCGTGAACCAGATCCTTGCCGCGCAACGCCTCGGCGACGGCGGCATCCGGGTCGGCATCTCCCTCCGCGCGGACGATCGGCACCTGGACACCTACCGCAGCAAGCGCGCTCTGCTGGACATGTTCGACGGCTGGGACTCGAATCTCACCGCACTCGTCGAAGCCGGCGACAGCGCGCCGACGCCTCGAAGGATCGAGACGCTGCCCATCGGTACACGTTGGGCACACCAGTCGGGCGTCACCCTCATCGGTGACGCCGCGCACCTCATGCCACCGGTCGGCGAGGGTGCCAATCAGGCCATGCTCGACGCCGCCGAACTCGCCGGCGAACTCGCCGCCAACCCCGCCGACCCGGACTCGGCGATCCAGGCGTACGAGGAGGCAATGTTCACCAGAATCCACCCGATCGCCGAAATGTCCGCACGGGTCCAGGCAATGATGCTGTCCCCCACCGCTGCCGACGACATCATCCGCTTCTTCACACCACGGCCCACCGAGCCGGCACCCGCGGATTGACAACGCGCAACGCAGTCGGCCACGCGCCGCGATGCGCGAGCGGTCCCAGGCCCTGGTGCCCGATGCCATGGGGGTGCTGAAAGACCATCAGGCCTTCTTCCGGAGGGGCCGGTGCGGGGTGTGGCCCGGTGCGGCAGACCGTCGCCCACCAGCTCAGAGCCGCACATCTTCCACGATGTTCGGCCGCCGAACCCCGATTGGTCGGGCGCAATAGGATCCGGCGATGACCGATGAGCCGTTGGAGTCCGGCCCGCTGCCCGCCGGTCGGGAGCCGATGCGGCGGCCGTCCAGCATCGTCATCAGCATGGTGCTGCTCGCGCTCTGGTGGGCGTACACCATCGTCGTGGCCGTCACGCTGCTCGGCGCGGTCGGCGGCGCGGGAAACTGGCTCGCCCTGGCCTGTTGCACGGCGGCGGCCGCAGCCGTGCTCCGGGGGCTCTGGCACGGCGGCCCGACGGCGTGGCGGGTGGTGCACGGGTTCGCCGCGCCGGTCGCCGTCGCGTTCCTGGTGGGGGCCGGCATCATGCTGCTCTTCGGGCCGCGCCTCGGGTCGCTGATCACGCCCCCGGTCGACCTGGCCTTCGTCGCGGCGACGGCGGGCGGGCTGCTGGCGGTGCTGGCGCTGTTGGTCAGCGGGCTCCTGGTCCGTACCGCGCCGGCCCGCGCCTGGTGCGGCCGCCGCTGACTCCTCACCCGCGCAGTGCCTCCTCACGGCGGTCGGTTCGCCCCGCGGCGACGCCGCCTGAGCGGCCGGTTCGGCCGTGCCGGCATCGGCCGGGCGCCGGCTGGCCGGCCGATGCGAAGCATGCGCAACTCGGTGCAGCGGGCCGGGGCGCCGGTGGGAGCGTTAGTGCCACCGTACGACGGGTAGTCGGCGAGCGCTCCTGACAAGTGGCGGGGAGGTCGTATGACGGCGACCAGTGCCTTCTTCGAGCAGTTGGCGGATGTCGGTCACGATCCACGGTTGTGCAAGGTCCGTGGCACCGTCCGGTTCGACATCCGGGAGGGGGACCGGGTGGAGCGGTGGCTGCTGGACATCGACCATGGAAGCCTGAAGGTGACGCAGAGCGACGCCCCGGCGGAAACGGTCATCACGGTCACCGCCGACGTCGCGGAGGCGATGTCGCGGGGTGAGATGAACGGCCTGGCCGGGATCACCCGGGGCGAGATCATGGTCGACGGGAACCTCGCGTTGGCGATGCGGGTCGGGCGGCTGTTCCCGGTGCCCCCCGCCTCACGGCAGCAGGCCGTCTCCGGTCGCGGGGAGTGACCCGGTGAAGGACATCCCGGGCACCGTGTCGTGCATCGACGGCAGCACCTTCATCGTCTCGGATTCCAGCGGTGACGTGGAGTCGTCACCCGCGACCCCGGTCGGCCTGTTCGCCGCCGACTCGCGTTTCCTGTCCCGATGGGTGCTCACCGTCAACGGCGAGCGGCTGACCGCGCTGTCGGTGGACGACAGCCAGTACTACGAGGCGGCGTTCTTCGTGGTGCCGGGCGGGCAGACCGACTACGTGGAGGCCGACGTGTCGGCGATCCGGCGGCGGCGGATCGGACCGGACCTGACCGAGTCGCTGACGCTGTTCAACTACGGCGAGAAGGAGATGGACCTCGACGTACGACTGGAGGTGGCGGCCGACTTCGCCGACATCTTCGACATCAAGTTCGACGTCCGCCAGAAGGCCGGCAGCCACTACCTCCACGTCGGTCCGGACGAGTTGCGGCTGGGCTACCGGCGCGGCACGTTCCAGCGTGAGGTGTCCGTCTCGGCCAGTGAGCCCGCCGACTTCGACCGGGACGGGCTCCGCTTCACGCTGCGGCTGCCGCCCGGCGCCCGGTGGTCGACGGAGCTGCGGGTCGTCATGCGGGCGCTGCGTCCGGACGGTGTCGACCTCCGTGCCTCGGTGCGGGCGCTGCGCCCGGACGCCGCCACCCTGCCGACGAGCGTGCGGGAGTGGCTCGCGGAGGCCCCGAAGCTGGACACCGACAGCAGCGCACTGCAACAGGTGTACCACCGCAGCCTGGTGGACCTGGCGGCGCTGCGCTTCGCCCCGCTCTCGCTCGGCGGCGCGGCCGTACCGGCGGCGGGACTGCCCTGGTTCATGACCCTGTTCGGCCGGGACAGCCTGCTGACCTGCCTGCAGACCCTGCCCTTCACCCCGTCGCTGACCCCGCCGACGCTGCGGATCCTCGCCTCGTTGCAGGGCGCCCGGACCGACAACGTGCTGGAAGAGGACCCCGGTCGGATCCTGCACGAGCTGCGCTACGGCGAGTCGGCCGCGTTCGAGGAGCAGCCGCACTCGCCGTACTACGGCACCGTGGACGCCTCGCCGCTGTTCGTGGTGCTGCTCGACGAGTACGAACGGTGGAGCGGCGACGCGGCGCTGGTGATGGAGCTGGAACAGGAGGCCCGGGCGGCCCTGGCGTGGATCGACCAGTACGCCGACCTGACGTCCACCGGCTACCTCTGGTACGAGCGACGCAACCGGGTCACCGGGCTGGAGAACCAGTGCTGGAAGGACTCCTGGGACAGCATCTCCTACGCCGACGGCAGGCTGCCGGGCTTTCCCAGGGCCACCTGTGAGGCCCAGGGCTACGCCTACGACGCCAAGATCCGGGCGGCGCGGCTGGCCCGTACGTTCTGGAACGACCCGGCCTACGCGGACCGGCTGGAAAGCGAGGCGGCGGCGCTGTACGAGCGCTTCAACCGGGACTTCTGGCTCGACGACCGGGGTTACTACGCTCTCGCCCTCGACCGCGACGGCACTCCCGTCGACAGCCTCTCCTCCAACATCGGGCACCTGCTGTGGAGCGGGATCGTGCCGCCGGAGCGTGCCGGGCGGGTCGCCGAGCACCTGATGGGGCCGGCGCTCTACTCCGGCTGGGGAGTGCGGACCCTCGCCGAGGGGCAGGGCCGCTACAACCCGCTCGGATACCACCGCGGCACCGTCTGGCCCTTCGACAACTCGTTCATCGCCTGGGGTCTGCGCCGCTACGGATTCGCCGACGAGGCGGGACGCATCGCCGAGGGCGTCATCGACGCCGCCACCTACTTCCAGGGCCGGCTTCCCGAAGCCTTCGGCGGATTCGACCGCCACACCACGCGGTACCCGGTCCGGTACCCCACCGCCGGCAGCCCGCAGGCGTGGTCCAGCGGAGCGTCCCTGCTGCTCATCCGGATCATGCTCGGTATCGAACCGCACGAGGACCACCTCGCCGTGAACCCGGCGCTGCCGCCCGGCCTCGACCGGCTCGCACTGCTGGACATCCCGGGCCGCTGGGGCAGGGCGGACGCGTTCGCCCGGCACCGCTTCGACCAGCCACGAACCAACGGCGGCGGGGCCGATCCGGGTCTTTCCTGAGCCATAATGCCCATGCCGCGACCGGGGCGACCGATCCGGGCACAGCATGTCGGGTGCGCCAACATCCCGCGCGCCTAGCGTTGCTGTTCGGAACGGGAAGGAGAACCGGGTGCTGGAGCGGCTCAACCAGGCCATGGAGCACATCGAGCGGCACCTCGACCAACAGATCGAGGTGGCCGAGCTGGCGCGGATCGCGGTGACGTCGGAGTACCACTTCCGTCGGATCTTCTCCGCGCTGGCGGGCGTCGGCCTGTCCGAGTACATCCGGCGGCGGCGGCTCACGGTCGCGGGCGCGGAGGTGCTCGCGGGGGAGCGGACGCTGCTCGACGTCGCGGTCCGCTACGGCTACGGCTCCACCGAGGCGTTCGCCCGGGCGTTCCACGCCGTGCACGGCGTGGGCCCCGGCGAGGCCCGGCGTACGGGGGCGGCGTTGCACTCCCAGCCCCGGATGTCCTTCCGACTCGTCGTCGAAGGGAGCAGCAGCATGCGATACCGGATCGTGCACAAGGACGGGTTCCAGCTGGTGGGCCGCAAGGCCCGGGTGCCGCTGGTGCACGAGGGGATGAATCCGTCGATCGTCGCCTTCGTCAAGGGCATCCCGCCGGAGACGGTACGCCGGATCGAGGCCCTGTCCGACCAGGAGCCGCAGGGCGTCGTCAACGTCAGCGCCGACGTGGCCGACAGCCGCGCGGAGGGCACCGAGCTGGACTACTGGTACGGCGTGGTGACGGGCGCGGACGCGCCGGAGGACCTGGACGCGCTGCCCGTGCCGGCGGGCGCCTGGGCGGTCTTCGAGACCTCCGGGGAGTTTCCGCAGGCGGTGCAGTACCTGTGGCGGGACGTGTTCACCCAGTGGTTCCCGTCCAACCCGTACCGCAGCCGGCCGGGACCGGAGATCTCCCGGACCCGGCTGTCGGCGGACGGCACGCAGGCGGACGCCGAACTCTGGATCCCGGTAGAGCCCGTCACCGGCTGACACCTCGGGGGCCCTGCCGGGAACCGGCAGGGCCCCCGACCCTATGTAGAGTTTCGATATAGTCCGGCTGTGCGCATCACCATCCCGGTCGCGCGGGTGCTCGCCGCGCTGCTGGCCGAACCGGACGTCGAGCGCTACGGCCTGGACCTGATCGCCATGACGGGCCTGCCCAGCGGCACCCTCTACCCGGTGCTGCACCGGCTCCGGTCGGCCGGGTGGCTTACCGCCGAGTGGGAGGCGGTCGACCCGTCCAGCGTGGGCCGGCCGGCGCGACGCTACTACCGGCTGACGGTGGAGGGGGTGGCCGCCGCCCGGCGCGCGCTGGCCGAGCTGCGGGCCCTGGCCCCCGACCCCCGCCCGTCCGGGGGCGGCATCGAGCCCGCCGGGGCGCCGGCGTGGTGAGCCGTCGCGTGGCGGCGGTGCTGCTCGCGGTCGCGCGGCGTCGTTGGCCGATCGACCTCCGCGCCGACCTCGGCCGGGAGTGGGCCGCCGAGCTACAGGTCCTCGCCGAGCGCGGACAGCGGGTGCGGATGTTGCGCTTCGCCGCCAGCCTGGCCGTACGCCGCTCCGGCGTCGATGCCCCCGACCGCGCGCCGATCGCCCGCCGACTGCTCCGGACGGCCCTTCCGCTGCTGCTCGCCCCGTCGGCTTGCGTGGGGGTGGTCCTCGTCAGCCTGTTCGCGATGAACGTCGTGGTCGAGTGGTTGAGCTGGCGGGTCGGGTGGGCGTTCGACCTGCAACTGCCGATCGCCACCGTACTGACCCTTTGCGGAGCGGTGGGGCTGGCCGTGTTCGCGGAACGGCTGGCTCGCGGCGGCGCGCCCGCCGGAGGCTGGCGCGTGTCCTTCGGCGTCGTGGTCCCCGTCGCGCTGACCCTCGCGGCGGCCGGGCGAGCCGTGATCGAGGACGTCGACGCGCTGGCCCGCGTCGCGCCCGGGCTGGTGCTCTGGCTTGCCGGCCTGGCCCTGGTCCTAGGGGTGACGACCAGGCTGGCCGGGCGCGGCCGGGTTCGGCTCGCGTGGTGCGTCGGCGTGCTCGGCGCGATCGTCGTGGCCGACCTGGCGACGGTCGTCGCCGTGTTGAGCCACGTTCCGGTGGGCGCGGGGACCGTCGTCTACGGGGTGCCGCAGGGCGTGGACCCCACCTTCGCCCCGCTGTGGCTCCTCGCCTGCTACACCGACTCGGCGCTCGGCCTGCCCGGACCGACCGAAGAGGAGATCTTCCTGATCACCGACGCGGTCCTCCTGGAGCCCCTGCTTTACCTCGCCTGCACTCCCTACGCGCTGGCCTGGGCGATCCGCGCCGCCCGCAGCCGGCCGGGGCCGGCCGCCGACCACGCCGTCCCCGAACCGGTCGTCCGTCCGTCCTGACCCGACCGCGAGGAGGGGCGACCGGTCGCGGCCGGCCGCTGCCAAACCCCGGCCCGGCCCGGGCCGCGGGTCACACCGCCGTCGCGCGGACCTCGTCCAGGACGCGACGTTGGAAGGCACGGGCCTCGGGACCGCTCGGTGGCGGCCCGCCGGCCCGCGCTGCGATCGACCGTTCGATCAGGTCGGCGGTCGCGCCGTCGGTCGGGTCGACGGCCGCGTCGCCGTCGGCCGGCCGGTCGTCGGCGAGCAGCCGGCGGCCGGCGTCGACCTTCGACAGCCAGACGCCGTGGCGGACCCTGACCAGGGAGCGGCAGGCGCCGAGCACCGCGTCCTCGGCCCCCGGGGCGGGACCGTCGCCGGGCGGGGTCGGCAGGGCCAGCCACCAGCGCAGCGCGTCGGTCAGCAGGCGGCGCAGGTCGGCGGGGGAGAGGTCGGCGAAGGCCTCGGCGGCTGGCGGCCCGAGCAGGGCGTGCCCGCACTGGTGCAGGATGCTGCGGTCCAGGCCGTACCAGAACAGGCCGTCCTCGGCGGGGCGGTCGGCGGCGGCCCACGTCGCCCGGAACGGCATCCGCGCCCCGGTGTTCAGCTCGACTTCGAACCCGGGCTCCGGCGTGCCGGAGCGGGCGACCGCCCGGCGGTACACGACCAGCTCCAGCCCGCGCGCGGGGCACGGCAGCGCCTCGTGCCGCAGCCGCGCCACCAGCTCCTGCCGGCGCCCGAGGTCGAGGGCGTCGGCGCAGACCAGCGCGACGTCGACGTCGCTGCGCCCCGGCTGGTACGCGCCCAATCCGACCGAGCCGGCCGCGTACGCCCCGACGAGGTCGTCGCCGAGCACGTCGCGGGCGGCGGCGACCAGGTCGGCGAGGTAGCGGCGCAGGGGCGGGTCGAGGTCAGTCACCGGACTCGGTCCAGGCCGTCCCGGCGGGCAGGAACCACGCGCCCGCCTCGGTGCCGAGGGCGTGCGCGACGGTCAGCCGGGCGTGCCGGTCGAGCGCGGGCAGCCGGTCCGGCGGGAACCACTCCACGGCCACCGACTCGTCGTCGTTGACCCGGGCCGTGCCGGCGACCAGCCGGCAGTGGAAGCCGAGGTTGAAGAACTCGCAGCGGTCGCCGTTGGGGTAGGTGTGCGGGTGCGACACGACGCTGCTCAGGCGAACCGGCTCGACCTCCAGGCCCGTCTCCTCCCGCACCTCGCGGACCACCGCCGTGGCCGGCTGCTCGCCCGGCTCGACGATGCCGCTGACCACCGACCAGCGCCCGTCGTCGGCGCGCCTGCCGAGCAGCAGCTCGCCGGCGTCGTTGCGCACCACCGCGCTCACGCTCGGCAGCAGGAGCAGGTCGTGGCCGACGCGCTCGCGCAGCCGCAGGATGTGGTCCGGAACGCCCATCCGGCGACCCTAACCCGCCCGCCGTCCGTCAGTCGGGGCACGGCAGCCGTTCGAGAGCGACGGGACCGGCGTCGGAGGGCACGGCCAGCGCGAAGCACGCCGCCGAGTCGGCCCGCTGCCAGCCGAAGACGGAGGCCGCGGTCTTGGCGACCCGGACGCGGAACACCAGCCGTACGGTCGCCTCCGCGCGGGGCCCGTCGCTGCGTACGGTCAGCACCTCGACCCCGTCCACCGCGTCGGCGGCCCGCCGCAGCGTCGACTCCCCGGCCGCCGGTTCGGCGAGCAACCGCGCGCGGGCGAGCTGCGCGGTGGCGGTCACCTCCCGCTCGGCCTGTCGCTCCAGCCGCTGCTGTGACCGGTCCCGCAGCAGCGGCAGCCCGGCGGCCGCCCCGGCCACCGTCAGCACGATCGCCGGCGCCGCCACCGTCAGTACGCGCCGCGGCCACACCGATGTCCCACCCCCGTGTCGCACGGGGCGATTGTGCGCCACGGGCCCGCCCCGCGGCTGCCCCGTCGCGGGCCGACGGGGTGGGCGCCGTACCCCCGGGCGGCCCTGTTTTCGCAGTTCCAGCCCTTGCCGGCGGGGGCACGTCTACTGTGGAGAACATCGGCGACTTGTGGTGTTCCGGTGGCGGCCGGGTGGTTCGCGGTGCACAGTGATCCCATGAGCGACAGCGGAAGCGGTGGGCACTTCTACTGGTGCACCCGGCACCACCGGGTCGAGACCGACGCCGACGTGTGCCCCGCCAGGCACGTTCTGGGGCCGTACGCCTCAGCCGCCGACGCGGAGAACGCCCTGCAGACGGTGCGGGAGCGCAACGACGCGTGGGAGGCCGAGGACGCCCGCTGGGCCGGGGAGAACAGATAGGCGGCGCGGGACGGCCCGCGCCGAGGCACGTGGTGCTCCGCGAGGGCGAGAGCACGTCCCCAGGAAGGGAACCGAGATGGCCGAAGCACAGCAGGCCACCACCCGCCCGGCCGCCAGACGTACGACCGCCAGGAAGACCGCCGCGGCGGAGCGGACCGCGGGCACGGCGCGGACGACGCGCCCGCCCGCCACGTCCACGGCGGCGAAGAAGGCACCGGCCAGCAAGGCGACCGGCGGCGCGGGACGGGCCCCGGCGAAGAAGGCCCCCACCGCGAAGGCTTCCGCTGCGAAGGCCCCCGCGAAGAAGGCTCCCGCGAAGAAGGCGGCGTCCAGGGTCGCCACCGCGGCGAAGCGGACGACGGCCGCGGCGAAGAAGACGACCGCCACCGCCGCGAAGAAGGCGCCCGCCGCGGCGAAGCGGACGACGGCGGCGGCCAAGAGCACGGCGGCGAAGAAGACGACCTCGGCGAAGACGCCAGCCCGGCAGGCGGCGACGAAGGCAGCCACCACGGCGAAGAAGGCCACCACGGCGAAGAAGGCCACCACGGCGAAGAAGGCCACCGCGCCGGCGAAGAAGGCCACCGCCGGCGGCACCGCCCCCGCCCGCAAGGTCACCTCGGCGGCGAAGAAGACCACCACGGCGGCGAGGAAGAGCACCACCACGGCGGCGAAGAGGACCACGACGGCGGCGAAGGCCCCGGCGAAGAAGGCCACCGCCAAGAAGACGACGCCAGCCAAGAAGACGATGGCAGCCAGGAAGACGGCCGCGACCCGGCCCACCGGCGGCGCCCGCAAGGCCGCCGCGACGAAGGCCCCCGCCAGCAAGGCCACCACGACCTCCTCGGCCACCACCCGCAAGGCGGCGGCGAAGAAGGCCCCGGCGAAGACGACCGTCGCCGAGGCGCCGGCGAAGAAGACGACCGTCGCCGAGGTGCCGGCGAAGAAGACGACCGTCGCCCAGGCGCCGGCCAAGAAGGTCACCGCCCGCAAGGCACCCGCCCCGACGACGGCGGCCCGGGCCACCGCCCCCCGGGGCGTACGGGCGAGCGCGCGCCGGGCGACCGGCTGACCGCGACGCGGAGACCGGCACTCGCCGGGAAGCGGATCATCCGCCACACTGTCAGGATTGACCCCGTGGTGATCCGACGCGTACTCGCACCCCGCATCGACTTCGGCGCGCTGCGCCGCGAACTGGGGCTGCCCGAGGGGTTCCCGGCCGAGGCGCAACGCGAGGCCGACGCCGCGGCGGCCGCGCCGCCCCGGCCCGCCGCCGACCGCACCGACGTCCCGTTCGTCACCGTGGACCCCGCCGGTTCGCGCGACCTGGACCAGGCGATGCACCTCGCCCGCCGCCCCGGTGGCGGCTACCGGGTGTCGTACGCGATCGCCGACGTCGCCGCGCACGTCCGCCCCGGCGGCGCGCTGGAGGAGGAGACCTGGCGGCGCGGGCAGACCGTCTACCTGCCCGACGGCACCGTGCCGTTGCACCCCGAGACCCTCAGCGAGGGCGCGGCCAGCCTCCTGCCGGACGTCGACCGGGCCGCCGTGCTGTGGACGATCGACCTGGACGCCGACGGTGGCACCGTCGGGGTCACGCTCGAACGCGCGCTGGTGCGCAGCCGGGCCAAGCTGGACTACGTCGGCGTCCAGGCGGACGCCGACGCCGGCCGGCTACCCGATCCCATCGCCCTGCTGCCCGAGATCGGGGCCCTGCTCACCGCGCGCGGGCTGCGCCGGGGAGCGATCAACCTGCCGTTGCCCGAGCAGGACGTGGAGGCAGACGGCGACGGCTGGCGGCTGGTGCTGCGCGGGCCGGTGCCGATGGAGGAGCACAACGCCCAGATCTCGCTGCTGACCGGGATGGCCGCCGCCGACATCATGCTCGCCGGCGGCATCGGCCTGCTGCGTACGATGCCGGCGCCGAAGCCCGAGGCGGTGGCGCGGCTGCGGGCCGCCGCTGCCCCGCTGGGCGTGCACTGGCCGGACGGCGCCGGCCCCGGCGAGGTGATCGCCGGGCTGGACCCGTCGCAGCCCCGGGCCGCCGCCTTCGTGGACCAGGCCGCCGAGCTGATGCGGGGCGCCGCGTACACGGCCTTCGACGGCGCGCCGCCCGAGCAGCGGGAGCACGGCGGGGTCGCGGCCGCGTACGCCCACGTCACGGCGCCGCTGCGGCGACTGGCCGACAGGTACGCCACGGAGGTCTGCCTGGCCCTGCACGAAGGCCGGGCGGTGCCCGACTGGGCCCGCGCGGCGCTGCCCCGGCTGCCCGAGGTGATGGCCACGACCGACCGGACCGCTTCGGCGGCCACCCGGGGCGCGATCGAGCTGGCCGAGGCGGTGCTGCTGGAGCACCGGGTGGGGGAGACCTTCGACGCGGCGGTGCTGGACGTCGATGCGGCCCCGGACGGCAAGGCCCGCCCGGGCCGTCGGCCCGGCGGCACCGTGGCGCTGGACGAACCGCCGGTGCGCGCCCGCTGCCTCGGCGAGCTGCCGCTCGGCGAGCGGGTGCGGGTCCGCCTGGTCACCGCCGACCCCGCCACCCGCACGGTGGCCTTCGAACTGGCCTGATCCCGCAGGCCCGCCCACCTCTGCGTGATGGCTGCCGGGCGGGCCCGGTCCCGCCTGCCCGCTCTGCCCGGTCGGTCCGCGCGGTGGCCGCCGGGTTGTCTTGATCCCGCTGGCTCGGTCGCCCTGCGCGGTGACCGCCGGGCCGGTCCGGTCCCGCCGGCGGATGCCTCGGCACCGTCGGCGGCAGCGGGGATTGTCACAGCGCCCGCCGGTGCCGCCGGCCTGCGGGTTTGCGAGGATGGCGGCATGGCTTACGACGCGAGCACGCTGCCCGACGTGTCCGGGCTGACCGTCGGCATCATCGGCGGCACGGGCGACCAGGGGAGGGGGCTCGCCTACCGGTTCGCCCGGGCCGGCCAGCCCGTGCTGATCGGGTCCCGTACCGCCGAGCGGGCCGTCCAGTCCGCCGAGGAGATCGCGGCCCTGCCCGGCGTGCCCGCCGGGGCACCGGTGGCCGGCGGCGGCAACGAGGAGGTGGCCCGGCGCAGCGACGTGGTCATCATCGCGGTGCCGTGGGACGGGCACGCCGCCACCGTCGCCGCGCTCGCCGAGCCGCTCGCCGGCAAGATCGTCGTCGACTGCGTGAACCCGCTCGGCTTCGACAAGCAGGGCCCGTACGCGCTCACGGTCGCCGAGGGCAGCGCCGTGCAGCAGGCCGCCGCGCTGCTGCCCGACTCCCGGGTCTGCGCCGCGTTCAACCACGTCAGCGCCCCGCTGCTCGCCGACCCGGAGATCGAGCGGATCGACCTCGACGTGCTGATCTGCACCGAGGACCGCGAGCTGGTCGGCGTCGTCGCCGCGCTGGCCGCCCGGATCCCCGGCATGCGCGGCATCTACGCCGGCCGGCTGCGCAACGCCCACCAGATCGAGGCGTTCACCGCCAACCTGATCGCCATCAACAAGCGCTACAAGGCGCACGCCGGCATCCGCGTCACCGACCTCTGACAACACCCGCCCCGCTCGGCTCGGTCCTGCCCTGCTCGGCCCTGCCCTGCCCTGCCCTGCTCGGCCTGGCCCGGCCTGGTCTGGTCTGGCCCTGCCCGGCTCGATCCTGCTGGGCGTGCTGCACCCTGCTTGGCGTGCTCAACCCGGTCTAGCCCCGCCCCGCCCCGCCCCGAGATCTTGGTACGGAACGGCCCCTCGGGGGGCCGTTTCCTACCAAGATCTCTGCTCGAGGCCGTGTGCGGGGCTTGCGTGCGGGTTCACTGGGCGGGGCCTGCGAGCGAGGCCGCTGTGCGGGGCTTGCGTGCGGCTCATTGGGCGGGGCCCGCGAGCGAAGCCACTGAGCGGGCCTGCGTGCGGGGCTTGCGTGCAGGTTCATTGGGCGGGGCCTGCGAGCGAAGCCACTGAGCGGGCCTACTGGGCGGGGCCTGCGTGCGAGGCCGCTGTGCGGGGCTTGCGTGCGGGCTCATTGGGCGGGCCTGCGAGCGAAGCCACTGAGCGGGGATCGCGAGCGGGGCTGGTGGGCCGGGCTGCATGAGCGAGGTGTGGTGGGCCGGCCCGGCGGGCGGTGCGGCCCGCAGGGGCGCACCGCCCGTAGGACGGATCAGAAGGTGTGTTCCTCGGCGGGGAAGTCGCCGCCGCGGACCTCGTCGGCGAAGCGCCGCGTCGCGTCGGTCAGGGCGCCCGCCAGGTCGGCGTAGCGCTTAACGAAGCGCGGCGCTCTGCCGGTACGCAGGCCGGCCATGTCCTGCCAGACCAGCACCTGGGCGTCGGTGTCCGCGCCGGCGCCGATGCCCACGGTCGGGATCGGCAGCTCCGCCGTGATCCGCTTGGCCACCTGCCCCGGCACCATCTCCAGCACCACGGCGAACGCGCCCGCCTCGGCCACCGCCCGGGCGTCGGCGATCACGTCGTCGGCCGTGTCGCCGCGCCCCTGCACCCGGTAGCCGCCGATGGCGTGCTCGCTCTGCGGGGTGAAGCCGATGTGCGCCATCACCGGGATACCGGCGCCGGTGATGGCGGCGATCTGCGCCGCGCAGCGCCGGCCGCCCTCCAGCTTCACGGCGTGGCAGCCGCCCTCCTTCATGAACCGCACGGCGGTGCGCAGGGCCTGCGTGGGGCCCTCCTCGTAGGAGCCGAACGGCAGGTCGCCGACGACCAGCGCGTGCCGGGTCGCCCGGACGACCGCACGGACCAGCGGGAGCAGCTCCTCGGTGGTCACGGGGACCGTGGTCTCGTAGCCGAAGACGTTGTTGGCCGCCGAGTCGCCGACCAGCAGCACCGGGATGCCGGCCTGGTCGAAGATCGAGGCGGTGTACTGGTCGTACGAGGTGAGCATCGGCCACCGTTCGCCGCGCTCCTTGGCGGCGATCAGGTCGCGGGTGCGTACCCGCCGGGTGGCCGGGCCGCCGTAGAGGGCGGTCACCTCGGACGGGGTGGACTCCACCATGGCTCTCTCCTTCCTCGAGGCCGCGTGCGCGGTCCCCGGGTTCCGCCGCGATCGTCGCACCCGACGACCGGCCGGCGGCAGAGCGCAGTGGAGGATGTCACTCCCGGGCCGCCGCCGGCCCGGGAGCGACATGGCTCAGCCGTCCTCGCGCCACCGGTTCGTGATCGGCAGCCGCCGGTCCCGCCCGAAGGCCTTCATCGAGATCTTCGCGCCCGGCGCGGACTGGCGGCGCTTGTACTCGGCGGTATCCACCATCCGCAGCACCCGGTCGACGACGGCCGGGTCGTGGCCGGACGCGACCAGCCCGTCGCGGCCCAGGTCACCGTCGACGTAGCCGATCAGGATCGGGTCCAGCACGTCGTAGTCGGGCAGCGTGTCGCTGTCGAGTTGGCCCGGGCTCAGCTCGGCGCTCGGCGGCTTGCCGATGGAGTTCTCCGGGATGGGCGGGGTCTCGCCCCGGCGGGCGGCGTCGGCGTTACGCCACTTCGCCAGCCGCCAGACCAGCGTCTTCCAGACGTCCTTGACCGGGTTGAAGCCGCCGACCGAGTCGCCGTAGAGGGTGGAGTAGCCGACCGCCAGCTCGCTCTTGTTGCCGGTGGTCAGCACCAGGTGCCCCTCCTGGTTCGACAGCGCCATCAGGATCACCCCGCGTACGCGCGCCTGGAGGTTCTCCACGGAGACCCCGGAGAGCGACATGTTCGCCAGGAAGGTGTCCACCATCGGCTGGATCGGCTCGACCCGGTAGTCCAGCCCGGTCCGCTTCGCCAGCTCGGCCGCGTCATCCCGGCTGTGCTCGGAGGAGTGCTGGCTGGGCAGCGAGACGCCGACCACCCGGTCGGGCCCGAGCGCGTCGACGGCCAGCGCGGCCACCACCGCCGAGTCGATGCCGCCGGAGAGACCCAGCACCACCGAGGGGAACCGGTTCTTGTTGACGTAGTCGCGCAGGCCCAGCACGAGCGCCTGCCACACCTCGGCCTCGTCAGCCACCGGTGCGATGATCCCGCCCGTGGCGGCGGGGCCGGTGGGCGCCGGCGGGACGTCCCCGGCCTCCGTCCGCACCACGCGCATCCCGTCCGCCAGCTCCTGCTCCGGGGCGGCCGGCTCGCCGGCGGCGGGCAGCTCCACGTCGTGCACCAGCAGGTGCTCGACGAACTGCGGGGCCCGGGCGAGCAGCGTGCCGTCGGCGCCCACGATCATCGAGTCGCCCTCGAAGACCAGCTCGTCCTGCCCGCCGACCATGTTGACGTACGCGATCATCGCCCCGGCCTCGGCGGCCCGGCGGCGGACCAGCGGCAGCCGGACGTCGTCCTTGTTCAGCTCGTACGGCGAGCCGTTGACGCAGAGGACGAGGCCGACCCCGGCCTGGCGGGCGACGGCGAACGGACCGCCGGCCTGCCACAGGTCCTCGCAGATGGTCAGCGCCACGTCCACCCCGCCGACGCGGACGACGCTCAGCGCGTCGCCGGAGACGAAGTAGCGGTCCTCGTCGAAGACGCCGTAGTTGGGCAGGTGGTGCTTGAAGTAGGTGGCCACGATCCGACCGTGGTGCAGCAGGGCCGCCGCGTTGCGGGCGCCGCGACCGGGCTCGGCGTCGCCGCTCACCTGCGGCGGGCCGTCGGCGTCCAGGTAGCCGACCAGCACCGGTAGGGCGCCCAGCCCGTCGGCGTCGAGATCGGCGGCGAGGCGTTCCAGCGCGGCCTTCGACGCGGCGACGAAGGACCGGCGGAAGACCAGGTCCTCGACCGGATAGCCGGTCAGCATCATCTCCGGGAACGCGACGATCTGGGCGCCGGTGTCGGCGGCCCGGCGGGTCCAGTCACGGACCAGGCCGGAGTTGCCGGCGAGGTCGCCGACGGTCGGGTTGACCTGGCACAGGGCGAGACGCAGGGTGGGCATGTCCTCATCTTGCCCCAGCCGTGCGGACCCGACACGCGGGGCGGGGCGAGACCACGGGAGCCGCGGGACAGGGCAGGACGCCCGCCGGCCGGTCGCGTAACGTCGGCGTAACGAGGCCGGTGGAGACTGGTCGGTCAGGCCGGGTCGACCCCGGTCGCAGGTGCGCAACGGTGTCGCGAGGGGTGGAAGTGGACCGTCAGCAGGAGTTCGTCCTCCGTACGCTGGAAGAGCGGGACATCCGGTTCGTCCGGCTGTGGTTCACCGACGTGCTGGGCACGCTCAAGAGCGTGTCGGTGGCCCCCGCCGAGCTGGAGGCGGCCTTCGAGGAGGGCATCGGGTTCGACGGCTCGGCGATCGAGGGCTTCGCCCGGGTCTTCGAGTCCGACATGGTGGCCATGCCCGACCCGACGACCTTCCAGGTCTTCCCGTTCGAGGGTGGGGCCAGCGGCGAGAGCGCCCGGATGTTCTGCGACATCCTGCTGCCCGACGGCGGTCCGTCCTGGGCCGACCCGCGGCACGTGCTGCGCCGGGCGCTGTCCAAGGCCGCCGAGAAGGGGTTCACCTTCTACACCCACCCCGAGATCGAGTTCTTCCTGCTGGAGAACGGCCCGCTGGACGGCTCGGTGCCCATCCCGGTCGACACCGGCGGCTACTTCGAGCACACCACCCACGCCGTGGCCCGCGACTTCCGCCGGCAGGGCGTGCTGGCGCTGGAGCGGATCGGCATCTCCGTGGAGTTCAGCCACCACGAGGTGGCCCCCGGCCAGCAGGAGATCGACCTGCGCTACGCCGACGCGCTCACCACGGCCGACAACATCATGACCTTCCGGCACGTGGTCAAGGAGGTGGCGCTCTCCACCGGCGTGCAGGCCACCTTCATGCCGAAGCCGTTCACCGACCAGCCGGGCAGCGGCATGCACACCCACCTGTCGCTGTTCGAGGGGGAGCGCAACGCGTTCCACGACGCCGGCGACCCGATGAAGCTGTCCAAGGTGGCCCGGGCGTTCATCGCCGGGCTGCTGGTGCACGCCCGGGAGTACACGGCCGTCACCAACCAGTGGGTCAACTCCTACAAGCGGCTGTTCCCGCAGGCATTGCCGGACCGGGTGACCGAGAGCCCCGCGTACGTCTGCTGGGGTCACCTGAACCGGTCCGCGCTGGTCCGGGTCCCCGCCTACGGCAAGCCGAACTCCGCCCGGGTGGAGGTCCGCTCGCCGGACTCGGCGGCCAACCCCTACCTGGCCTTCGCGGTGCTGCTCGGCGCCGGGATGAAGGGCATCGAGGAGGGCTACGAGCTGCCGCCGGGCGCCGAGGACGACGTGTGGTCGTTGACCAGCGCCGAGCGGCGGGCGATGGGCTACGAGCCGCTGCCGGAGAACCTGTCCGAGGCGATCGACGTGATGGCCGGCTCCGAACTGGTCGCCGAGGTGCTCGGCGAGCACGTCTTCGACTTCTTCCTGCGCAACAAGCGGGCCGAGTGGGAGCAGTACCGCCGCGAGGTCACCCCCTACGAGCGGCAGCGATACCTGTCGCTGTAGGCCCGCCTCCCGGAGCCGGAGCGGGGCTCCCGCTGCTGGCGCGGTGCCGCTATCGTCTCGGTCACCGCGCCGGCATCCCCGCCGGGCGCAGAGTTCGGGAGGCAGTCGGTGCTGGAAGACCTGCTCAGCGGAGCCTGGCAGAGCGTCGTGTTCGGGGTCGTCGGGGTGGCCCTGATGGCGGCCGGGTTCGGGCTGGTCGACATGCTCACCCCCGGCAGGCTGCGGGAGCTGATCTGGGTGCGGCGCAACGGCAACGCCGCGCTGCTGCTCGCCGCCAACCAGCTCGGCATCGCCGGGATCGTGTTCACCGCGATCCTGACCAGCTACAGCGACTTCGCCAGAGGGCTCGCCTCGACTCTCGTCTTCGGCCTGGTCGGGCTGGTCATCATGGCGCTGGCGTTCTTCGTGCTGGACCTGCTCACCCCCGGCAAGCTCGGCGAGATCATCTGCTCGGACGAGCCGCACCCGGCGGCGCGGGTCAGCGCCGCCACGCACTTCGGCGCCGCGCTGATCGTCTGCGCCTGCATCGCCTGACCTGTCCCGTCACACCCCCGTCGTAGGTTGCGGGGGTGAACCGGACGGACCGTCTCTACGCCCTGGTCGAGGAGCTGCGCGCCGTGTCGCCACGGCCGCGCAGCGCCCGCTGGCTCGCCGCCCGCTTCGAGGTGAGCACCCGCACCATCGAGCGCGACATCGGCGCCCTCCAGGAGTCGGGCGTGCCGATCTGGGCCGAGCCGGGTCGCACCGGCGGCTACGCGCTCGACCGGGCCCGCACCCTGCCGCCGGTCAACCTCACCCCCGTCGAGGCGGTCGCGATGGCGGTGGCGTTGCACCGGATGCGCGGCACGCCGTTCGCCGCCGCGGCCGGCACCGCCCTGCGCAAACTGATCTCCGTGATGCCGGCCGCCGACGCCGCCGAGGCCCACCGGCTCGCCGCCCGGGTGCACCTGATCGGCGACGGCCCGGTGACGCCCGTCCCGGCCGCCGTCGCCGACGCGGTGCGCGCGCGACGCGTGCTGCGCCTGCGCTACGCCGACCGCTCCGGTGCCGGCTCGCTGCGCGACGTGGAGCCGCTGGGCTACCTCGGCAACCCCCGCCACTGGTACCTGCTGGGCTGGTGCCGGCTGCGGGCCGGCATCCGCGCCTTCCGCGTCGACCGGATCACCTCGGTCACGACCCTCGCCGAGCGGGTGCCGGAGCGCGAGCTGTCCGCCGACGACATCGACATCCCCCAGGAGCGGATCCGCCGGCTCAGCCTGGTCTGACACGGGGCAGCGCGGCCCTCCCGTGCACGGCATGCTGTCTCTTCCGCATGTTCCCCGCAGGAGGTCACCACGTGCCCGACGCGCTCAGCTACGCCGACGCCGTTCGCCTGCTCGGCGGGGAGAAGAGCAGGGTCGTCGACTGGTTCGACAAGCTGACCGGAGGAGCCCTGCTGGCCGCCTCGGTGCCGGTGCCGGCGCTGCTGGGGATCTTCGACGCGAAGGCGGAGTTCGTCCGGCTCGGCCACGAGCTGGTACGCGGCATGTCCGAGAAGCGCTCAGGGCTGTCCCGGTACGACCGCACGCAGCGCCTGGAGGCGGCGCACGCCGTCATCGCGGTGACCGCCTTCTTCGAGGTGCTGAGCGAGATCGACCTGCCCTTCGACGTGGCGAGCGCCCGGATCAGCAAGGCCGAGCAGTTGTCGTTGGCCGGCTCAGGAGCGGTGCACGAGGCGGCCCTCACCGACGCGTTCTTCGCCACCGCGGCGCCGCTGCCTGGTCCGCAACTGCCCTATCCCGCGTTCCGCCATGCCCTGGTCGCCTACTACGGCGGGCTCGTCGGCCGGCTGCAACACCTCCTACGCGGCCTGGCCGTGTGGGAGGCCGTCGACGAATGGCGGCGACAGGCGACGGAGAAGGTGCTGCTCCGGCTGCCTATGACCGCCGCCGACCGGCACCGCGACCTGCTGACCCAGCTCGCGGTGGACTACGTCGAGGTGTCGTTCTGGATCGGCCTGCACGAGCACGAGGCGACCCGGACGCAGGTGCGTGCCCTCTCGGTGGGGCTGGACGAGATGCGGCAGGCCCTGGTCGCCCTCTCCGCGGGAGGCCCACCCGACGGCCGTCGGGCGGCGCTCGCCGTGGCGTACACCGCGGAGTTGGGACGGCCGATCATCTCGTCCGGGGAGGTGCCGACCGGGCTGACGGTGCCGACGCTCGGCGAGGCGTACGTGCCGCCGCTGTGCCGGATCGAGGAGTTGCCCGCCCACGCGCGACCGAGCGACGAGGCGTGGTGGGATGGGCGGCCGTTGCGTGACGACCTGTGGCAGTCCCTGGTCGTGCACCTCACTTCGCCGAACGCCACCCGGGCCCCGCTGCTGGTGCTCGGCCAGCCGGGCTCCGGCAAGTCCGTGCTGACCCGGGTCCTCGCCGCGCAGCTGCCGCCTGCCGACTTCATGGTGGTGCGGGTGGTGCTGCGCGACGTCCACGCCGCCGGGGAGCTCCAGGACCAGATCGAGCAGGCGGTCCGTAACGACACCGGAGAGAGGGTGGACTGGCCCGGCCTGTCCAGGTCGGCCGGCGACGCCCTGCCGGTCGTGCTGCTCGACGGCTTCGACGAACTGCTCCAGGCCACCGGAGTCAGCCAGACCGACTACCTGCGCCGGGTGGCGGCCTTCCAACGGCGCGAGGCCGACCAGGGGCGTCCGGTGGCGGTGCTGGTGACCAGCCGCACCAGCGTCGCCGACCGGGCGCAGCCGCCGCCCGGCACGGTGGCGGTACGGCTGGAACCGTTCGACGGCGAGCGGGTGCGGGCCTGGACCGCCACCTGGAACCGGGTCAACGACGGGGCGTTCCGCGCGCTCGGCGTGCAGCCGCTGGAGCCGGCGACGGTGCTGGCCCACCGTGAGCTGGCCGAACAGCCGCTGTTGCTGCTGATGCTGGCGCTCTACGACGCCGAGGGCAACGACCTGCGATCGGCCGGCGAGCTGCGCCGGGGCGAGCTCTACGAACGCCTGTTGCGCAGCTTCGCCCGCCGCGAGGTCATGAAGCACCGGCCGGGCCTGTCCGAGCGGGACCTGGACCGGGCGACGGAGGACGAGCTGCGCAGGTTGTCGATCGTGGCGTTCGGCATGTTCAACCGGGGCGTCCAGTGGGTCACCGAGAACGACTTCGAGTCGGATCTCGCCGCGCTGCCGTTCCTGGGCAGCCGTCCGGCGGCTGTCACGACCGACGGACACCTGCGTACCCCGCTGCGACCTGCCGAGATCGTCCTGGGCCGCTTCTTCTTCGTGCACCGCTCACAGGCGATGCGGGACCAGACCCGGGCCAGCACCTACGAGTTCCTGCACGCCACCTTCGGTGAGTTCCTGATCGCCCGGACGACCGCGCTGGTGCTGGACGACCTGGTGGCCCGGGAGGCGAGCGCCCTGCTGGGGGCCACGCCGACGGACGACGATCCGCTCCACGCCCTGCTGTCCTTCGCGACACTGACCGGACGCACCCCGATCGTCACCTTCCTCACCGAGATCCTGACGTCGTGGGGCGGAAGCCGGCGGGACGCCGTGGTCGACATGCTGCTGCGCCTGTTCCGGGCGGCGACCGGCCGGCGACCGGCGCGCCACTTCGAGTCGTATGAGCCTCGGCAGTTGTCGGTTCCGAAGCGCCACGCCGTGTACGGCGTGAACCTGCTCGTGCTGCTGCTCGCCGCGAGCGGGCAACTGCGGGGAAGCGAACTCCCCTTGGACAGCGGCGACGTCGTGTCCGGGTGGAACCGACTGGCTCTCTTCTGGCGTTCCCAGCTCAGCGACAGCGAGTACGCCGGCCTGTTGGGCGCGGTGCGGGTCGAGCGGGCGTGGTCGGGAACGCGACGGGATCTGCTCCTCGCCATCGAGGAAGGTCAGGACAAGTCGCCGCCGCCGACGGGCGACCCCAGGTGGTTCATCAGCGGCTCCAGGGACGACAGCCCCGTGGAGGACGCGGCGAGTTACTACCTGACGACCGGGGCAGACTTCGCCCTGTTCGCTCGGACCGCGCACTTCGAGTGCGATCCGAATCTCGACACGGCGCTGCACGCGCTGGGACCGCTGGGGCATCCGCTCGACGCGCTCGACGGCTTCTGGACCTTCACGGACGGCGACCGGTCGGAAGCCCGGCTCCTGCTCGACGTGTCGCTTCTCCCGATCCTCGGCGCGGGGGCTCGGGAGCGGGAGCGGGCCTACCAACGCCTGCTGGCCATCGTGGAGGAGCCGGACGAGACACCGCAGCTGCCGGTGGCGGAGTTCGTGCTGGATCGGATCTCGACCGATCACGGGTTGTCCGCCGCGTTCGTCGCCGATGTGCTGTGTCTTCTCCAACAGGACGTGACGCTCGTCGGCTCCCTGCTGGCGTCGGCCGCCCGCTGCGTTCTTGCCTTCCTCGGCCGCGACCGGGAGACCGACGTCAGGCTGGCTGAGCAGGCCGACCGCCTGATCGCCGGCGCACAGTGGTACGCCGCCGCTGGCGGCAGTCCGCTCGACTGGCTCGACACCGACACCGCGGAGTTGGTCGTCCGCACGTACGAGGCGGGCGTGCGGCGGTACCCGGTATCGGTGGCCGAAGCGGCGAGTTTCCGCGCCCGCCACGGATCGCGCCGCCCCGACCTGGTCGACCGGTTGATTCCGCTCACCGACCCGTCCGAGTAGCGGTCTGGTCGCAAACACCGACAGGACGGTGTCGCGGACGGGGCGGAGGCTGACTCCTGACGGCGCCGGCCGAACGGCCGGCGTGCGAACGGGAGGCGACACATGTCCACGATCACCAGCGGGGTCAACTGGTTCGAGGTCGGCACGGACCGGCCGGAGGAGACCGGGCGCTTCTACACCGACCTGTTCGGCTGGGCGTTCGGCGAGCAGGGGACGCCGGAGGCGTCGTACCGGGTGACGGAGGCGGGGCCAGCGGGTTCCATCCAGGGCGCGATCCGGGACACCGGCGGGGCGAGCCCGAACTACGCCATCTTCTACGTCCAGGTGGCCGACGTGGCCGACGCCGCCCGGCGGGCGGAGGCGGCGGGCGGCAAGGTGCTGGTGCCGCCGAGGTCCAACGACAACGGGCTCACCTTCGCCCACCTGGCCGACCCGGTCGGCAACCACTTCGGCGTCTACGCCCCGCCACCGGGGGCCTGAGCAAGACCGGCCGGGTCGCCGCCCGCCCCGGCCGGGTCGCCGGGGCGGACGGCGTACGTCACTTGCCGGCCGGACCGCCGTGGCCGCCCCGACCGCCCGGGCCGGGCAGGACGCCGGCCTCGGCGGCGGCGGTGACGGCGTCGGCCTGCTCCTGGGTGAGCTTGCCGTCCTCGACGGCCTGCGCCAGGCGCTCCTTCATCGCGGCCTGCCGGTCGGCGGGGTCGCCCTTACCGCCCTTCTCGGGCCGGTCGCCCTTTCCGGGCCGGTCGGCGGGCTTGTGCTCCTCGCGCAGCTTCTCCAGCGCGGCCGTCACCTTGTCGGTGTCGACGCCCAGCTCCGCGGCCAGCTTCCCGGCGAACTCCGCCTGCCGGTCGGCCCGCTGCTGCTGGCGGTCGCCGCCCTCGGCGGCGCTGGTGCTGGCGCCCGGCGCCGGGGTGTCGCCGTCCGCAGCGAACGCGACCGTCGGGGCGGCGAGGCCCACGCCGAGTACGCCGGCCCCGGCCAGCCCGGCCAGCAGGTGCTTCTTCCTCGTGGTGCGGGACATGTCGTCCTCCAACTCGTCGATGGGTCGTGCGATGACCTCACCGACAGTGACCGGTAGGGCTGAGGGGATGCCGTGGCGACCCTGTCAGCGAGCTGGCAATCCGGGGGCCGCCCGACCGGACAAACGGGTTGCATCGACGCGCGCTAGCGGCGAGGGTGTGCGGTCGGCAGGGCCCCGCCGGGGCGGAGCAGGTGACGGAAGGTGACCCTCGTGACGACGTCCGCGAAGATCAGGGAAGTCCCGCTGGCCGGGGCGGGCGGCGGCCCGTACGGCATCACGGTCGGCCCCGACGGCGCGCTCTGGCTGACGCTGGCCCATGCCGGCGGCATCGCCCGGATGGGTGCGGGCGGTGAGCTGCGCACCTGGTCGGTGTCGCCCGACAGCCGACCGTTGATCATCACCCCGGGCCCCGACGGCGCCCTCTGGTTCACCCGCTCCGGCGACGACCGGATCGGCCGGATCACCACCGACGGCGTGCTGAGCGCCGTCGCGCTTCCGGCCGGGACCGGCCCCTGCGGCATCGCCGCCGGTCCCGACGGCGCCCTCTGGTACGCGGCCATGAACGCCGACGCGATCGGTCGGGTCACCGTCGACGGGGAGCAGACGCGGTTCCCGCTGCCGGTGAGCGGCGGCTTCGCCTCGATGGTCGCCGCCGGGCCGGACGAGGCCGTCTGGTTCACGCTCAACCAGGCGAACGCGGTGGGCCGGATCGGCATGGACGGCGCCGTGACCCTGCACGCGCTGCCGACCGAGGGGGCCGCGCCGGTCGGCATCACCGCCGGCGTCGACGGGGCGCTCTGGTTCGTCGAGATCGGCGCCGGTCAGCTCGGTCGGAT
Organism: Micromonospora sp. NPDC007220; assembly: GCF_040634035.1. NCBI lineage: Bacteria > Bacillati > Actinomycetota > Actinomycetes > Micromonosporales > Micromonosporaceae > Micromonospora > Micromonospora sp. NPDC007220. The sequence goes on from NZ_JBEYEU010000002.1 coordinate 220,308, forward strand.
CACCCCGGACGGGCGGATCACCGAGTACCCGCTGCCGGACCGGTCCGCCCGGCCGCACGCGATCGTCGCCGACCCGGCCGGCGGCTGCTGGTACACCGAGTGGGGCGGCAACCGCATCGGCCACGTCGCCCAGGACGGCACGATCGACACCTACGACCTGCCGACCCCGGCCTCCGAACCCCACGGCCTCACGGTCGCCCCGGACGCCACGGTCTGGGCCGCCCTGGAAACGGGCGCCCTGGCCCACCTGACCCCCTGACCCACCCACCCCCCACCCGCCCATCCCCCCTCGCCCTCGGCGCGTTGATCATGAAGTTATTGCCGCCAGACGCCCGTATTGCCGCAATTAACTTCATGATCAACGCGCCGAGCGCGGGCCGGGCGCGGCGCGGGCCGAGCGCGGGGTGGGGTGGGTGGGTGGGTGGGTGGGGTCAGCGGACGGCGGGGGTGACCGTCAGGGTGCCGGTTTCCGTGTCGAGGGTGGCCTCGGTGCCCACGGGGACGGTGAGCTGGCCGGGGCCGTGACCGATCGGCAGGCCGCCGAGGACCGGGATGCCGAGGTCGCCGAGGCGCTCGGAGAGCACGTCGGCGACGCCGACCGACCAGCCGTCCGCGCAGTCGGTGAACTGGCCCACCGCCACCCCGGCCAGCCCGTCCAGGACCCCGGCGCGGCGGAGCTGGGTGAGCATCCGGTCCACCTTGTAGGGCGGCTCCTGGACGTCCTCGACGAGCAGGACCGCGCCGGTCAGGTCCGGCATGTCCGGGGTGCCCAGGGACGCCACGACCAGGCAGAGGTTGCCGCCCAGCAGCGGGCCGGTGGCCCGGCCGGGCACGCGTACCGCGAAGGTCTCCTCCTCGGCGACGGCGCTGACCGTGACCGGCTCGGTGGTCATCAGGGCGGCGTGCAGCGACTCGGCCGAGCGCAGCGGCGTGCGCTCGTCCAGCCAGGCCGCCCCCGGGCCGTGCACGCCGGCCAGCCGGGCACCCCGCCAGAGTGCGAACTGCAACGCCGTGATGTCGGAGAAGCCGGCGACCACCTTCGGGTCGCGGCGTACGGCGGCCATGTCGATCGCGTCGACGATCCGCTGCGCGCCGTAGCCGCCCCGGGTGCAGATCACCCCGCGCACCTCGGGATCGGCGAACGCCGCGTTCAGGTCGGCGGCGCGCAGGTCGTCCGTGCCGGCGAGGTAGCCCTGCCGGGCGTACGCGTTCGGCGCCAGCACCGGCCGCAGTCCCCAGCCGGTGAGCAGCTCGACACCCCGGGCCACCCGTTCCGGTCGGGTCGGCCCGGACGGCGACACCAGCATCACCGTGTCGCCGGGGCGCAGCGCCGGCGGTCGTACGGCGGTGGCGGGACTCGTGCGGGCGAGGTCTGACACAGCGGCAGAGCCTAGTCGCGCGGGCGGCTCAGCCGTCGAGGTACTGCTCGGCGTGCGCCCCCGACGGTGGGATGGGCGTGATCACGTCGATCAGCACCCGGTCGGGTGCGGCGACGATGAAGTGCCGCTGCCCGAAGTCCTCGTCACGCAGCGGCAGTTCGGCGTGCAGTCCGCCCCGGACGACGAGCCGCTCCCATTCGGCGTCGACGTCGGTCACCTCCAGGTTGAGCAGGAGTCCTCGCACGGGTGCCCGGTACGCCTCGGGCAGCGTCGGGTGCTGGTGGTCGAGCAGTGCCAGTTCGTACGCGGGCGGCCCCGGTCGGCGCAGGCTCACGTACCAGTCGGCCTCGAAGGTCGTCTCGAAGCCGAAGAAGCGTCGGTAGAAGTCGTGTGACTCGCGCAGCTGTGCGGTGCAGACGACGGGGTAGAAGCTGGTCAGGTTCATCTCGGCCCTTTCGCATACCATCGGTATGTCGAGGACCGTATTTCACATACCGTCGGTATGTCAACGAGGGGGTGCGATGACCGAGGGTGTCCGGGCGCAGCAGCGGGAACAGACCCGGCGGGCCCTGGTGGCCGAGAGCCGGCAGCTGTTCGCCACCCGGGGCTACGCGGCGGTCGGCCTGGCGGAGATCGTGCGGGTGGCCGGAGTCACCAAGGGCGCGCTCTACCACCACTTCGCCGGCAAGGCCGAGCTGTTCCGGGCGGTGCTGGCGGAGGTGCAGCGGGAGGTGGCGCACCGGGTCGCCACGACCGCCGACGCCGAGGCGGACCCGTGGGCCCGGTTCACGGCGGGCTGCCAGGCGTTCCTCACCGCGAGCACCGATCCCGAGATCCAGCAGATCATGTTGATCGACGGCCCGGCGGTGCTCGGCTGGAACGAGTGGCGCGCGCTGGACGAGGCGGCGTCAGGCCGGCACCTGGCCGACGCGTTGACCCTGCTGATCCAGGAGGGGCTGATCGCGCCGCAGCCGGTGGCGCCCATCACCCACCTGCTCTCGGGTGCGATGAACGAGGCGGCGCTCTGGATCGCCAGGGCGGCCGACCCGACCGCCCTGGCCGACACCCGCACCGCCCTGGCCCGGATGCTCGACGCGCTGCGCGCCCCCTGAGTTCGATCGTCCGCCGCGCCGGTGGAGGCGTTCCGGGGTCCGTCCGGGCCACCGGCTAGCCTCGACGTCGTGGCTACCGCGCTGGTGATCGAGAACGACCCGACCGACGACGTCCGCCGGCTGGGCGAGTGGCTGACCGAAGCCGGCCTCGACCTGTGGGTGGTTCGCGCCCACGCCGGTGACGAGATCCCCGCCGACCTGGAGGGATACTCGGCGCTGGTCGTGCTCGGCGGCGCGATGGCGCCATACCCGCTGCCGGACGGGTCGCCCGCCGCGCCCTGGCTGCCGGCGCTGGAGGGGCTGCTGCGCAAGGCCGTCCGGCACCGGGTGCCGACCCTCGGCATCTGCCTCGGCGCGCAGCTGCTGGCCACGGCGCACGCCGGCGAGGTCGTGCGCAGCCCGAGCGGCCCCGAGGTCGGCCCCTGCGTGGTCGGCAAGCGGGACGCCGCCGACACCGACCCGCTGTTCCGCTACGTCCCGCTGATCCCCGACGTGTTCCAGTGGCACGCCGACGAGATCACCGAGCTGCCCCGCGGCGCCACCCTGCTGGCGGCCTCCACCCGCTACCCCCACCAGGCCTTCCGCCTCGGCGACCGGGCCTGGGGGTTGCAGTTCCACATCGAGTGCGACACCGCCATGATCGCCGACTGGGCAGCCGACTCGAGGCTGCTGGCCGAGCTGGGCTACGACCCCGACCTGGTGGTGGCGGCCTGCCACGACGTGATGGTCGACGTCGAGGAGGTCTGGCAGCCGTTTGCCGCCCGGTTCGCCGCGCTGGCCCTGGGTGAGCTGGAGGACGCCACGCCCCGCCGCAGCCTGCCCCTGCTCGGGCAGTGATGAGCCGGCCGGCCAGGGCCGCGGGACGGCTCGCCCGCTACGGCTTCGGCACCGACGGCGGTGCCGGCGCCACCCGCGCCGCCGACCTGCTCGGCCCGGACGGGCTGGGGCTGTGGCAGCCGGACGTGCAGGAGCCCACCGACGGCCGCGCGGCGGAGCTGCTCGCCGCGCTCTCCCGGGCCGCCGACCCCGACCTGGCGCTGCGCCAGCTGCACCGCATCGTCGAGGCCGAGCGCCGGATGGCCGCGAACGGCACCGGCCCCGCCACGGGCCGGTCCGGGGGGAAGGCCCACCCCGGGACGCCGGTCGAGGCCGAGCGTCGGGAGGCCCCGGAACAGGCGCCGTCGGCGCTGCTGGCGGGGCTCGCCGACGACCCCGGCCTGCGCCGCCGGCTGATCGCCGTCCTCGGCGCCTCGTCGGCGCTCGGCGACCACCTGGTCGCCAACCCGGACCAGTGGCCGGCGCTGTGCACCGCTCCGGACGGGCTGGCGCCGACCGCCGAGGGGCGGCTCGACCTGTCCGGCGACGGGCAGCCGGTGGCGGTGCTGCGCAGGGCGTACCGGCTGGCGCTGTTGCGGATCGCGGCGGCCGACCTGACCGGCGGCCGGGGCCTGGAGCAGACCATGGCCGCGCTCTCCGCGCTGGCGGACGCGACCCTGGCCGCGGCGTACGAGATCGCGGTCGGCGAGCTGCCGGAGGGCACCCCCCGGCCCCGGCTGGCCGTCGTGGCGATGGGCAAGTGCGGCGGCGACGAGCTGAACTACGTCTCCGACGTCGACGTGATCTTCGTGGCCGCCGAGGACGACGACCTCGCTGCGGCCACCACGGTCGCCACCCGGCTCATCCACGTCTGCGGACTGGTCGCCTGGCCGGTCGACGCGGCCCTGCGTCCGGAGGGCAACCGGGGGCCGCTGGTGCGGACGCTGGCCAGCCACCTCGCCTACTACCGGCGTTGGGCGCGCACCTGGGAGTTCCAGGCGCTGCTCAAGGCGCGGCCGGCGGCCGGCGACCTGACGCTGGGCCGGGCGTGGATCGACCAGCTCGCCCCGCTGGTGTGGCGGGCCGCCGAGCGGCCCGAGGCGGTCGAGGACGTCCGCGCCATGCGGCGCAAGATCATCGACAACATCCCGCCGAAGGAGCTGGAGCGCGAGATCAAGCGGGGTCCGGGCGGGCTGCGCGACATCGAGTTCGCCGTGCAGCTGCTGCAACTCGTGCACGGCCGGGGCGACGAGTCGCTGCGGGTGCCCGGCACCATCCCGGCGCTGCGCGCGCTGGTCGCCGGCGGCTACGTCGGCCGGGCCGACGGCGAGGCGCTGCTGCGCGGCTACCGCTTCCTGCGCGGCGTCGAGCACCGCCTCCAGCTCCAGGGGCTGCGCCGCACCCACACCGTGCCGACCGAGCCGACCGCGCTGCGCTGGCTGGCCGCCGCGCTGGGCCACACCGCCACGCCGGGCCGCAGCGCCGTCGAGGAGTTCCGCGCCGAGTGGGTCACCCACGCCGCCGAGGTACGCCGACTGCACGCCAAGCTGCTCTACCGGCCACTGCTGGAGTCGGTGGCCCGGGTGCCGGCCGACGGGCTGCGGCTGACCCCCGAGGCGGCCCGGCACCGGCTGGAGATCCTCGGCTTCGCCGACCCCGCCGGGGCGCTGCGTCACCTCCAGGCCCTCACCGGCGGGGTGAGCCGCACCGCCGCCATCCAGCGCACCCTGCTGCCGGTGCTGCTCAGCGAGTTCGCCGACGCCCCCGAGCCGGACCGCGGCCTGCTCAACTACCGGCAGGTCTCCGACAAGCTCGGCAGCACCCCCTGGTACCTGCGCCTGCTGCGCGACTCCGGGCCGGTGGCCCGCCGGCTGGCCCGGGTGCTCTCCTCCTCCCGCTACGCCGCCGACCTGCTGGCCCGCGAGCCGGAGGCGCTGCGGCTGCTGGCCGAGGAGAGCGAGCTGGTGCCCCGGCCCAGCACGGTCCTCTGCGAGGGCTTCGCCGCCGCCGCGGCCCGGCACTCCGACCCGGTCGAGGCCACCCGGGCGATCCGCGCGCTGCGCCGTCGGGAACTGGTCCGGATCGCCTGCGCCGACCTGCTGTGCCGGGCCGGCTCGCTGGCCCCGTCGCCGCCCCGGCCCGACGGCGGGCGCGCGGCGCTGGGCCTGGCCGACGTGACCGCCGTCGGCACCGCCCTGGCGGACGTCACCGACGCCACCCTGGCCGCCGCGCTGCGGGCCGCCCGCGCGGCCCAACCGCCCGTGCCGGGGCTGCGCTTCGCCGTCATCGGCGTGGGCCGCCTCGGCGGGTACGAGTCGAACTACCTCTCCGACGCCGACGTGCTCTTCGTCTACGACGCGCCGGCCGGCGCGGGCGACGGTGCGGCGGGTGCCGCCGCCCGCGCGATCGCCGAGGAGCTGCGCCGGCTGCTCGGCATGCCCGCGCCCGACCCGCCGCTGGGCGTCGACGCCGACCTGCGTCCGGAGGGCCGGCAGGGCCCGCTGGTGCGCAGCCTCGCCGCGTACGCGCAGTACTACGCACGCTGGTCGAAGGTGTGGGAGGCGCAGGCGCTGCTGCGGGCCCGGTTCGTCTGCGGCGACGCCGACCTCGGCGCCGAGTTCGTGGCGATGATCGACCCGGTGCGCCACCCCGCCGACGGGCTGAGCCGCGAGCAGGTGGTGGAGATCCGCCGGATCAAGGCGCGGGTGGAGCACGAGCGGCTGCCCCGGGGCGCCGACCCGGCCACCCACACCAAGCTGGGGCGGGGTGGCCTCGCCGACGTCGAGTGGGCCGTGCAGCTGCTCCAGCTCCGGCACGCGGGGGCACTCCAGGCGCTGCGCGGCACGCGTACGCTCGACGCCCTCGCGGCGGCCCGGGACGCGGGCCTGGTCGACCCGACGGACGCCACGGAGATGGCGGCCGGCTGGACGCTGGCCGCGCAGGTCCGCAACGCGCTGATGCTGGTCCGGGGCCGGGAGGGCGACCAGCTGCCGCGGCACGGCGTCGAGCTGGCCGGGGTGGTCCGGCTGCTCGGCCGCGACGATCCCGGCGAGTTCCTCGACGAGTACCTGCGCACCTGCCGCCGCTCCCGGGCGGCGATGGAACGGGTGCTCGACTCCTGAGCCCGCCGCCCGGCCGGGTCGTCGCTGCGGAACTCAGCGGCGGCGGTGCACCAGCACCACGTGGTCGACCAGCTCGCCGAGCTCGCCGTTCGGGCCGGTGGCCTGCCGGCGCGGGGCGTCGAGCCGCTCGGTGTCCCACCGGTCGGGGTCGAGGTCGAGCGCGGCCAGGGTCTCCTGCGGGGTGGAGAAGCGGGCGTGCGCGTGGTCGTGCCGCCCCCAGGGCGGGACCTCGCCGTGCTCGACGATCAGCAGCCGGCCGCCGGGGGCCACGGCCCGGGCCGCCGACCGCAGCAGCTCCGCCCGGGGGAACTCCAGCGGCGACTGGAGGAACTGCGCGGAGACCAGGTCGTACGCGCCCGGCGGGAAGGTCCGGGTGAGGTCGTGCCGGCGGAACTCGATGCGGGACGTGACCCTGGCAGCGGCCGCCTCCTCGGCCGCCCGGGCCAGGGCGGTCTCGGAGACGTCGACGGCGGTCACCCGCCAGCCCCGCGCGGCCAGCCAGAGCGCGTCGCCGCCCTCCCCGCAGCCGAGGTCCAGCACGGTGCCGGCCGGCAGCGAGCCGGCGACGTCGACCAGGACCGGGTTCGCCCGGCCGCTCCAGACCCGCTCGTGCCGCCCGTAGTGCTCCTCCCAGAACCGCGCGGTCTCCTCGTCCACGTCCGGGTGCCGCCGCCCGTCGTGGCCGGAGGCCGCGCTGGTGTCGTCGTGCCGGTGTCCACCGGTCGTCGCGTCGTGCTGCACGTCTCGTCCTCCTGGTGCGCTGCCTGCCTCCTCGCCGAGCATGCCGACTGCGACGAGGTCGTCCCTGCCCGTCGATCGTGGCGTGGCGGCAGCGTGGGAGCAAAGATTGTTGCCGGGTTGGCAAAAGGTGGTGACCGGTCAGCTGCCGAGCCGGTACTGCCCGGCGCGCGGCACCGTCACCGCCGTCCAGCCGCCGTCCGCGGCGACCGTGGCCCCGCCCGAGGCCGTCAGCCAGCGGCTGTGCCGCACCCGGACCGGCACCGTGCCGGCGCCCGGCGCCCGGAACGTCACCGACGCGCCGTCGTGCGCGACCAGCTCGGCCGGCGCCTCGACGATCGGGCTCGGGTCGGTCACCGCCCAGACCCGCCAGTGCGGGCCGGACCAGACGGGCGTCAGGTAGGGCAGCCCGCCCGCCACCAGCTCGGCCTCGGCCCGCCCCACCCAGGACAGCGGGGCGTCCGGCACCGCGACGAACTGCACCGCGTTGTCGGTGAGCCAGTCCCGGTAGCTCGCCGCGGTCAGTGGCACCCCGGTGCCCGCGGCCCCCGGCACGGTGGTGAAGAAGAGCGGGTTGCGGTCGATGTCGGCCTGCCGCAGCCAGCCCCGGGCCAGGGGCACCTCGCCCAGCCTCGCCGCCTCCCAGTAGTTGCGGGTCGGCGGGACCTCCACCCGGCCGGTGAGGCGCTGCCCGTCGAGGAACGCCCGCAGCGGCGCGAAGTAGGCCGCCCGGCTGGTCGGGTCCTCGACGCTGCGCAGGTCGGCGGGGGACACCGGCGGCTGCCACCAGCACACCACCGCCAGCAGCCCGGCCAGTGCGACGCCCCAGGCCCGCGTGCCGCTGGCTCCGGCGGGTCCTACGCCGGTCCGCCCGGCCGCCCCGGGCCCGTCGGCGGGTGACGCGCCGCCCCGGCCCAGCCATCTCGTCAGCCGGGCCGGGGGGCGGGCGGCGGCGGCCAGCAGGGGCAGGGCGAACATGACGGCCAGCCGGGTGGCGTTCAGCCCCACCGGGGTGTGCACCAGCGCCGCCGCCAGCACCCCGGCCGCCGAGAGCAACGCACCCGCCCGCACCGGCCGGTACCCCACGAGCGCGGCCACGAGCAGGCTGGTCAGCACGGCGCGGACCGTGTCGGTGCGGCTGATGTTCATCCAGCCGCCGTCGCCGAAGAGCAGGGCGGTCAGCCCGAGCGGCAGCGCGGCGGCGACACCGAGCACCAGGCCGTCGGCGTACCGGCGGGTCAGCAGGAGCGCCGCCCCGGCCAGGCCGACGAAGAGACCCGCGACCGGGCTCGTCGCCGAGGCCAGCAGCGCACCGGCCGCCGCCAACCCGAGCCGCACGAGCCGCCGTCGCCGCCCCCGCCTGTCGGGGCCCGCGCCGGTCGGCCCACCCGGGCCCGTGCCGGTCGGTCCCTCGGGGCCGGAATCGGTCGGTCCACCCCGGGCGCCGCCGGTGGGGGCAGTCGGGCCGAGGGTGAGGGCCAGCAGCGCGCCGAGGCCGAAGGCCACCCCGAGGCCGTACGTCACCCGGCCCGAGACCAGGTTGGCGGCGATCGTGAGCACCCCGACGAGGCTGCCGAGCAACGGGCGGGGCACCCCGGTACGCACCAGCAGCGCCGCGAACGCGGTCGCCGCCGCCACCAGGGCCAGCGCGCCGGTGACCCGTACCCCGAGCAGCGCCATCACCGGCTGCGAGACCAGGCTGTAGCCGAACTGCTGCACGCCGCCGTACCAGCGCAGGTCCACCGGGGCGAGGCCGTGCGCGGCGAAGAAGTCGGCCCGGGCCACCTGGGCGGCGAGGTCGGAGCCGGTCGGCGGGAGGGCGACGTACGCCACTGCGAGGAGCACGGCGGAGACGGCGGCCACCGCCACCACCCGACTGCGCCGCATGCCCACCTCCGTACCGCGACCACCGTACTGGCAGCATGTCCGGCGTGCCTCACCACCTCGCGCGCTGGATCGGCCTCGCCGGCTCGACGCTGCTCGCCGTGGCCGCGTTCCTCGGCGGAGCGTTCCCCGACGGCGACCTGCGCCCCACCCCGGTCAGCATCTGGCAGGGCCCGTACGGCCCGCTGATCATCGCGAGCTGGGCGGTCGGCACCGGCGCGATGGCGTACGCCTGGTGGACGCTGCGCGACCGGGTGCCGTCGACCCGCTGGGCGCTGGTCACCGTCGGGCTCTGGCTGCTGCCGCTGCTTCTCACGCCGCCGCTGGGCAGCCGGGACGTCTACGCGTACGCCTGCCAGGGGGCCAGCTTCTCCGCCGGCCTGAACCCGTACGAGCAGGGCGTCTCGGCGCTGCCGTGCCCGTGGCTGGACACCATCTCCTACATCTGGCGGGACACCTCGGCCCCGTACGGGCCGCTGTTCGTGCTGCTCGCCGGGGCGGTGGTGAAGGCCACCGGATCCCTGTACGGCAGCATCGTGCTGTTCCGGCTGCTCGCCGTCGTCGGGGTGGGGCTGACGGCGGCCTGCCTGCCGGCGCTGGCCCGCCGCTGCGGCGTACCGGGCGGCCGGGCGGTCTGGCTGGCGCTGGGCTCGCCGCTGGTCGGGGTGCACCTGGTCTCCGGGGCGCACAACGACGCGCTGATGGTGGGGCTGCTCGTCGCGGGGCTGGCGGTGGTCGTGTCCCGGCCGGGTCGCCCCGGCCCGCTGCTCGGCGGGGGAGTGCTGCTCGGCCTCGCCGTCGCGATCAAGGTGACCGCGCTGGTCGTGGTGCCGTTCGCGGCGCTGGCCGCGATCGTCGGGGCGTACTCGATCAGGGCGCTGGTGCGCGACGGCGGGTGGGTGGTCGGCGGGGCGGTCGCCGCCGTGGTCGGCGCGACCCTCGCCACCGGCCTGGGCTTCGGCTGGGTGACCGGGCTCGAACAGGGCGGCCTGGTGATCGCCTGGACCTCGCCGCCGACGGCGGTGGGGCAGACCGTCGCCTACCTCGCCGCGCCGTTCGGCTGGCACGGCGACCCGCTGCCGGCCACCCGGGGGATCGGCATGGCGGCGCTGGCGCTGGTGCTGCTCTGGCTGTGGTGGCGGGCGCGCACCCGGGAGCCGATCTGGCACGCCGGCCTGGCGCTGGCCGCCACCGTCGCGCTCGCCCCGCTCTTCCACCCCTGGTACTGGACGTGGCCGCTGGCGGTGCTCGCGGCCACGGCCCGGCGCACCGGATGGTTCGCGGTCGTCGCGATCGTCTCGTCGTTCCTGGTGCTCGCCGACGGCACGGGGCTGGCCCGGTACACCAAGACCGTCGGGGCGCCGCTGATGACGCTGTTCGTGATCGTGGTGGTGGTCCGCTTGGTACGGTCGGCCCGAGCGGCCCGTCGACCGGCCGCCGTGGACTGAGGAGAGGGACGCCGGTGACCGCTCCCGGCGCTCCGCCGGTCCCGCCCGGCACCCCGCGACCGCCTGGCATCCCGCCCCCGCCCGGCCCGCCATCCGGGCCGCCGCCGTCGCCCGGATCCCCGTCGCCCGGACCTGCCCCGCCGTCGCCCGGTTCCGCCGGGCTCGCCCGGTGGGCCGGCCTGGCCGGGGCGGTGCTGCTGACCGTCGCCGGCTGGCTCGGCGGCGCGCTGCCCCGGGCCACCCCTGCTCCGAGCCCTGCCGACGAGCCGTGGACCGTCGCGCTGTGGCTGGTCGGCACCGGGCTGCTGGTCGGCGCCTGGTGGGCGCTGCGCCGGGGCGCGCCGTCGACGCGGTGGGCGTACCGGACCGCCGGGCTGTGGGCGCTGCCGCTGCTGGCCGCGCCGCCGCTGGGCAGCCGGGACGTCTACTCGTACGCCTGCCAGGGCTGGGCGTACGCGCACGGCGTCGACCCGTACGCCGTCGGCGTGGCCGGGGCCGGCTGCCCCTGGGTGGACGCGGTGGCACCGATCTGGCGGGACACGCCGGCGCCGTACGGTCCGTTCTTCGTGCCGCTCGCCGCGCTCGCGGTGACCCTCGGCGGCGGTCTGGTGGGCGCGATCGTGGCGTTCCGGCTGCTCGCGGTCGCCGGGGTGCTGCTGACCGCCTTCAGCCTGGTCGGGCTGGCCCGGGCCGCCGGCGTGCCCACCCGCCGGGCGGCCTGGCTGGCGCTGGCCAGCCCGCTGGTCGGGGTGCACCTGATCGCCGGCGCGCACAACGACGCGGTGATGCTCGGGCTGCTGACGCTGGGCCTGCTCGTGCTGGTCCGCCGTCCCGGCAGGCCGGGGCCGCTGCTGCTGGCCGGGGCGCTGCTCGGGCTGGCGGTGACCGTGAAGGCGACCGCCGTGGTGGTGCTCCCGTTCGCGGCGCTGGCCGCCGTGCACGGCCGTCACACCGTACGGGCGCTGCTGCGCGACGGCGGCTGGCTGGCCGGCGGGGCGCTCGGCGCGGTGGCCGTCACCTCGCTGCTCTCCGGTCTTGGCCTCGGCTGGGTGGGCGGGCTGACCCGCAGCGGCGACTCGGAGCAGTGGACGTCCCCGCCCACGGCGGTCGGCTTCGTCGTCGACTACGCGGGCGGCCTCGCCGGCCGGGAGCCGGGCGCGGTGCCGGTCACCCGCGCGGCGGCCCTGCTGCTGCTCGCCGTGCTGGTGGCGGCGCTGTGGTGGCGGGCCTGGTCGGGGCTGCGCCGGGCGAGCGGCGTCGGGCAGCGGGTGGCCCGCCCGGACGCCGCCCGCCCCCCGGCCGCGCTGCTCGGCGCCGGGCTGGCGCTGGCCGCCACGGTCGCGCTGGCCCCGGTCTTCCACCCCTGGTACGCCACCTGGCCACTGGCGCTGCTCGCGGTCGCCGCGGCGCGTACGACCTGGTTCGTGGCGCCCTGCGCGGCGGCGGCCTTCCTCGCCCTGCCCGACGGCACCAACCTGGCCCGGTTCAGCAAGGCCCCGGGCGCGCTGGCGATGACCGCGCTGACGGCCGGGCTGGCGGCGTGGGGCCTGCGCCGGCTCCGCCGGACCGGTGCCGCGCGCCCGGACTGAGGGGCCACGCCGCGCGTTCCGGCCGGCGGGGTTCTCGCCGCGTCCTCGGGGCGTCGCGCCCGTGCCGCGCGCCCGGCTGAGGTCCGTGACGCGCGCTGCGGCTGGCGGGTCCATGATCGTGGGATGAGCGCAGCCGAGGAACCGTTGCCGAGCAACGCCACCGCCGGCGTGGTGCGCGTCGGCGACACCGTGCGCCGTCCGGTCGGCCCCTGGACCGACGCGGTGGACGCCCTGCTGGAACACCTGCACGCGGTGGGATTCTCCGGTGTGCCCCGACCCCTGGGCCGGGACGCGCAGGGCCGGCAGGTGCTGGAGTACGTCCCCGGCGAGGTCGGCGCGGCGTCGGGCACGTACCCGGTGGCGGACCTGTTCGCGATCGGCCGGATGCTGGCCGAGCTGCACGAGGCGCTGGCCGGCTTCACCCCGCCGGCCGGCGCGGCGTGGCAGCGGCTCATCCCGCCCGACCGGGAGGAACTCGTCTGCCACAACGACGTGGCCCCCTGGAACCTGATCAGGGCGGACCGGGGCTGGGTGCTCATCGACTGGGACGCCGCCGCGCCGGGCTCCCGGCTGTGGGACGTCGCGTACGCCGCGCAGAGCATGGCCGGCCTGCGTCCGGACCGACCGGTGGCCGAGTCGGCGGCCCGGCTGCGCGCCTTCGCCGACGGCTACCGCCTCGACGAGGCGTCCCGCCCGGCCCTGGCCGGAATGCTCGGCCGCCGCGCCCGGGCGATGTACGAACTGCTGCGCGAGGGCGCGGAGCAGCGGCGCGAGCCGTGGGCCCGGATCTGGACCGAGGACGGTCCGTACTGGCTGGCCACCGCCGACCACCTCGCCGCCCACACGCGGGAATGGGAGGCGGCCCTGCGTTGACCGCCCTCCCTCTCGCCACGGGTGAGACAGCCGTGGCGTTCCACCCGACCGCACGGATGTTGCGGCCGCTGCTCTACAGGACCCGCTCGGCGGTGTGCCCACAGGTGGGGCAGCGGGCGTCCGCTCCGAGCGGGCCGGCCCCGCGCGCCCGCCCGCGCAGGGCGATCGCCAGCGGGAGCAGCGCCGGGCCGACCAACGCGACCACGACGGCCGTCGCGGCGAGCGCGGCCCAGCCCGGTCTGGGTGCGCCATGCAGCAGGCCATCCGCCGCACCGGCCAGAATGTGCAGCGAGAGCAGGCCCAGCGGGGTGAGCAGGACGAGCAACGCCCACCCGCCCCGGGGGTCCGCGCGCGCCGCCCACCAGGTGCCGAGCAACGACACCACGGCGAGCATCGCCGCGGCGGTCCAGGGCAGAACCTGGCTTCCGACCCACTGGTAGGAGGTCGCGACGAAGTCGACCGGGGGTTGAAGATTGGTCTGTGCGAGCGCTGCGGCCCCGGCGGCGAGCAGCGGCAGGCTCCGCACCGGCGCCGGCAGCCGGTCGGGAAGGGCGAGCGCCACCAGGCCCAGCCCGAGTTGCGGCACCAGCACCAGCAGCGGCGGGCGGGGCAGATCGGCGAGGGCGGCGGCGGGCATGACCGCGAGGGTCAGCAGCACCGCGACGGCGATGACACGCCGTGCCCAGCGGGCCGGCGCGGCGGCGTGCGCCACTGCGGCCAACAGCCAGCCAAGCCACACCGCGACGCCGATCGAGACGAATGGCCCCGCGGTCGGCGTGCCCCACTCGGCGGGCGGTGGCCGCAGTTCCAGCACCGACCAGGTCCCCGCCAACGCCGTCGCGGTGAGGAAGGCGAGGACGGCGGCGAGGCGTACGCCCGGGATCAGGCCGGCGGCCCCGGCGGCCCGCAGCCGCTGGCGCAGGCCGCCGCGCACCAGGTCCGCGGCGTCCGCGGGCGAGGGCCAGCGTCGCCCCGGCCCGGCCAGGTCGAGGTACGTGCCGACGATCTCCGCGCCGCGCGCCCGCCGGTACTCGGCCGGGTAGGCGCGCAGCAGGCGGTGGTAGCGCCGCTCCAGGCCGCTCATGCCAACCCCCCGGCGGTACGCGGGGCGAGCGGTCGGGCCGCGCGGGCGCGCAGGCGGGCGGTGGCCGCCTCGACGTTGCGGCGCAGGCGCTCGGTCTCGGCGCTCAGCGTGGCGTCGCCAGCGGGGGAGAGGCGGTAGTAGCGGCGCAGCCGGCCGTCCACCACCTCCTCGCGGTCGACCTCGACCAGGCCGGCGTCGGTCAGCCGGTCGAGCGCGCCGTAGAGGGTGCCGGGCCGCAGCGACACGCGCCCGTCGGAGAGGGCGGCGACCTCGCCGATCAGGCCGTAGCCGTGCATCGGCTCGCCGGCCAGTGCGGTGAGGATCAGGAAGGTGGGTTCGCGCAGCGGTGTGTCCACGCCAGCAATATAACGGACGCGAAGGTATGCAGTGGCCCGTTACGTGCTGAACCTGCTCCAGCCGCGCCGTCCGGCGGCCGCACCCTGCTCGGCATACCGCACGGCCCACCGCTTCGCGGTCGGCCAGGACACGTCATAGCGCTCGGCCGCCCGAGCGGCCGGCCAGCCCTCGTCCACGGTCAGGCGCGCCAGACGGAGACGTGCACGAGGCGGCAAAGCAGCGTCAGCGCGGGACACGAAGCCTCCTGGTCGGCGGAGCGGTTCCTGGACAGCTCCACTCCACAACCGGAGGTCTTCGTCATCACGCCTCTCTACGTCGTGTCGTCACACCTCAAACAACGTCCCTGGGCAGTACAGCCAGGGCCGCCAATCGGCGCCGCGACGGGCGAGGTATGGACGCCGATCGCACGTCGAGTGGAACACCACGGGTGTCAAAGCGCTCCGGTGACACCCGTGGTGTTCCACCGACCGCGATCGCGGAGCTGGTCGGCCCCACCCGCCCCGGCCCCACCCGCCCCGGCCCCACCCGCCCCGGCCCACCCGCTCCCGGTTAACCCCACCGGCCCGACCGCACCCGGCGCACCCGGCGCACGCGGCGCTCCCGGCGCGCGGGGCGCACCTGGCGCGCGGGGCGCACCTGGCGCGCGGGGCGCACCTGGCGCGCGGGGCGCACCTGGCGCGCGGGGCGCACCTGGCGCGCGGGGCGCACCTGGCGCACGCGGCGCAGCGCACGGGGGCGCATGCGGCGCATGGGCGCATGGGGCGCACCTTGGCGCATTCGCCCCTGCCGCCAGAGCTGGTCGGGCCGGGGCGGTCGGGCCGGGGCGGATGGGCCGGGCGGGGAAGGTGCGGCGCGCGGCAGGGGTGCCGGTGAACGCAGGAAGGCCCCGGGGGACCCGGGGCCTTCCTGGGGGTGTCCTGCTGCGTCAGCAGTCGAAGTACATGGCGAACTCGTGCGGGGTCGGGCGCAGGCGCACCGGGTCGACCTCGTTGGTGCGCTTCCACTCGATCCAGGTCGAGATCAGGTCGGGGGTGAACACCCCGCCGTCGAGCAGGTAGTCGTGGTCGGCTTCGAGGGAGTCGAGCACCGCCGACAGCGAGCCTGGCACCTGCTTGACGTCGCCCCACTCCTCCGGCGGCAGGTCGTAGAGGTCCTTGTCGATCGGTGCCGGCGGCTCGATCTTGCTCTTGATGCCGTCGAGGCCGGCCATCATCATCGCCGAGAAGGCCAGGTAGACGTTGGCCGACGGGTCCGGCACGCGGAACTCGACGCGCTTGGCCTTCGGGTTGCTGCCCGTCACCGGGATGCGGGTGCAGGCGGAGCGGTTGCGCTGCGAGTAGACCAGGTTGACCGGCGCCTCGAAGCCCGGAACCAGCCGGCGGTACGAGTTGACCGTCGGGTTGGTGAAGGCCAGCAGCGACGGGGCGTGGTGCAGCAGGCCGCCGATGTACCAGCGGGCCATGTCGGACAGGCCGGCGTAGCCGGTCTCGTCGTAGAACAGCGGCTCGCCGTTGAGCCACAGGCTCTGGTGGGTGTGCATGCCGGAGCCGTTGTCGCCGAAGAGCGGCTTCGGCATGAACGTCGCGGTCTTGCCGTTGGCCCAGGTCTCGTTCTTCACGATGTACTTGAAGAGCTGGAGCTGGTCGGCCGCGTGCAGCAGCGTCGAGAACCGGTAGTTGATCTCGGACTGGCCGGCGGTGCCCACCTCGTGGTGCGAGCGCTCCACGGTGAACCCGCTGTCGACCAGCCGGCGCACGATGCTGTCGCGCAGGTCGGCGAGGTGGTCGACCGGCGGCACCGGGAAGTAGCCGCCCTTGTACGCGGTCTTGTAGCCGCGGTTGCCGCCCGGCTCCTCGCGGCCGGTGTTCCAGGCGCCTTCGATCGAGTCGATGTAGTAGAACGACTGGTGCGCCGAGGTCTCGTGGCGGATGGAGTCGAAGATGTAGAACTCCGCCTCCGCGCCGAAGTACGCGGTGTCGGCGATGCCGCTGGCGGCCAGGTAGGCCTCGGCCTTCTTCGCCACGTTGCGCGGGTCGCGGCTGTAGGCCTCGCGGGTGAACGGGTCGTGGATGAAGAAGTTGAGCGCGAGGGTCTTCTGCGCCCGGAAGGGGTCGATGAAGGCGGTGGCGACGTCCGGGAGCAGGAGCATGTCCGACTCGTGGATCGCCTGGAAACCGCGGATCGACGACCCGTCGAAGGCCAGGCCCTCGGTGAAGAAGGCATCGTCGACGGACTCGACCGGCAGGTTGAAGTGCTGCATCACGCCGGGCAGGTCACAGAACCGTACGTCGACGAACCTCACGTCCTCGTTCTTGAGGTATCGCAGGAGTTCCTCGGGATTGGCGAACACACGTCCTCCTGGCACGTCCACGGGTGGCTAGGCTCTTGGCGACGCTATGGCCGCGCGGTTGCCCGGCCATGTCTTGAGTGTTTCTGCCGTGTTACGTCCCTCGCGGAGCGTCATCCGCGCCGCTCGGGCGGGGCCGGACCGTGCGACGGGACACCACCGACTGTGCCATTCTATTGACACTTGCTCGCTTTCGCCCCTTTTTGCTGCCCGGGTGCGGGCGACCGTCCCCGATCCGTCCACACCCCCTGGATACCCTTGACCGTTGTGACCAAGCCGCATGATCGCCCCGTACCGCCCGCGTCGGATCCCGCCTTCACGCCGCCCAGCCTGGGGCGCCGGTTCGGCGCGCTGGTGATCGACTGGGTGCTCTGCCTGCTCATCGCCGGGGGCTTCGCCGACCCGGTGCGTGACGGGTGGGCACCCGTGCTGGTGCTGATCGTCGAGTACGGCTTCTTCCTCGGGCTCTTCGCGCAGACGCCGGGCATGTTCATCACGAAGATCCGTTGCGTCGCCTGGGCCGACGGCGGTCGCATCGGGGTGGCCCGGGCCCTGCTGCGCGGCCTGCTGCTCGCCCTGGTCGTCCCGGCCCTGCTGATGGACGGCCACCGTCGCGGCCTGCACGACCGCCTGGCGGGCTCCGTCGTCACCGACGCCCCCCGCCCCTGAGACGCACGAAGAGCCGGGCCCTGCGAACAGGCCCGGCTCTTTCGCGTACGCGTCGGAAGTCAGCGACCGCGCGTCTGGCGGAACGCGCCCCGCGCGGGCCGCATGTTCTTCGGGATCGCGCCCTTGGGCATCTGCGGGCGGGCGGTGAGCGCCTTGAGCCGCTTGTCCAGCGAGTTGACGTCCTTGCCGCTGAGGTTGCGCGGCAGCCGCATCAGCGTCATGCGCAGCTTGCGGATCGGCAGCTCGCCCTCCTCCTGCCCGATCACGTAGTCGAAGAGCGGGGCGGAGCCGATCACCTTCGCCAGCCGCCGCTTCTCCTGGCCGAGCAGCCCGCGTACCCGCTGCGGGTTGCCCTCCGCCAGCAGGATCACCCCGGGCCGGCCGATGACCAGGTGGACCATGTCCATCTGCGTGGTGGAGCTGACCGCCGGGGTGACCCGCCAGTCGCCCCGCATGCTCTCCATGATCTGGGCCGCCGCGCCGGGCTGCCCCTCGGCGGCGTTCATCATCGCCCGGTTGGACCGCAGGTTGAGCACGATCAGCAGGCAGAGCAGGGCGAACAGGATGCCCAGCGGCAGCCAGATCCAGCCCCAGAGCAGGACCGCGACCACGGTGAGCGCGAGCGGGATCAGCACCGCGCCGGCGGCCAACGGCGCGAACCACCGGTCCTGCTTGGCGGTGAACTTGAACACCATCCCGATCTGCTTCAGCCGCTGGCCGAACGAGACCTTCTCCTGGGGCTTTGCCATGCCGCAGAGTCTAGTGGTCGCCGCACGTCGCGTTGTCCGCGGCCGGGCTGAGTACCTTACGCCGCCGTAGCGCCGCCGAGGGGCGGGAGTAAGGAGGGCAGGCGGGCGAAGATCGGGCGGCGGACCCATGCCCCGGGGGCACCTTCGCGCGCAGAGTCGGAGTCGACAGCCGAAGACGACCCAGGGAGCCCCACATGTTCGGCAACGACGCAGACTTCATCCTCTCGATCCACCGTACGCACGCCGCCGAGCTGCACGCCGAGGCCGCGGTCGACCGGCTCGCCCGGGCCCTGCCGCGCCGCACCACGCGCGCCTGGCTCAGTCGACGGCATCACCCGGGACGCGCCGGCGACGTGCGTCGGTGAGCGGCCCCGCGCCCCCGGCGGTCGCCACCGAACCGCCGGGGGCCGACGCCGCCCGGGCCGACCGTCGACGGGACGACGGCGCGCGGGCCGGCCAGCGACAGGCCGAGCGTGCCGATCGGCCGGCCCGCGACCCGCGCCGGGTGCCTTCCGCTGACCGGCCGGTCAGCGGAGCCGGCGGCGGCGAGGGCCGTGGCATGCTCGGAGCCGTGACCGTACGCGCCGCCAGCACCGTCCTCGTGGGCCGTCAGCGGGAGATCGTGGCCCTGCACGACGCCCTGGGCCGGGCCCGCGCCGGGGAACCGACCACGGTCCTGGTCGGCGGCGAGGCCGGGGTGGGCAAGACCCGGCTGCTGGAGGAGTTCGGCCGGTCGGCCACCGAGGCCGGCGCGCGGCTGCTGGTCGGCCAGTGCCTTGAACTCGGCGAGGCCGGGCTGCCCTTCGCGCCGTTCGCCGCCGCGCTGCGGGCGGTGCTGCGCCGCGACGGTCCCGGCGTCTTCGACGGGTACGAGGCCGAGTTCGCCCGCCTCCTGCCGGAGCTCGCCCGGGGACCGGCCGGCGTCGCCGCGCCCGCCGTCGCACTCGTCCCGGACGCCCCGCGCGGTTACCTGTTCGACCTGGTCGCCGAGCTGTTTCAGCGGCTCGCCGCCGGGCAGCCCCTGGTGCTGGTGATCGAGGACCTGCACTGGGCCGACCGGTCCACCCGCGACCTGATCGCCTTCCTCGTGCGCGCCGCCCGCACCGCCCGGCTGCTGCTGGTCTGCACCTACCGCACCGACGAGCTGCACCGTGGTCACCCGCTGCGGCCCTTCCTCGCCGAGCTGGACCGGGCCCGTGGTGTCGAGCGGATCGAGCTGGGCCGCCTCGACCGGGACGGCACCGGGGCGGTCCTGGCGGACCTGCTCGGCGCCGAGCCGCTCGCCCGCGCGGTCGACGACATCCACCAGCGCACCCAGGGCAACCCGTTCTTCATCGAGGAGCTGGCCGCGGCCGGCGGCCCGGTCGGCTGCGGCACGCTGCCCGAGACGCTGCGCGACCTGCTGCTGGCCCGGGTGGACCGGCTGCCCGACGCCGCCCAGCGGGTGCTGCGGATGGCCGCCGCCGGGGGCACCCGGTTCGCCCACCAACTGCTCGCCGAGGTCGCCGGGCTGCCCGAGCCGGAGCTGGAGGACGCGCTGCGCGCCGCCGTCGCCGCCCAGCTCGTGGTGGCCGACCCGGAGGGCGACTACGAGTTCCGGCACGCGCTGGTCCGCGAGGCCGTCCACGACGAGCTGCTGCCCGGCGAGCACGCCCGGCTGCACGCCCGCTGGGCGGCGGCCATCGAGGCCCAGCCGCACCTGGTCGCCGCCGGCCGTGCCCCCGCCGAGACGGCCCACCACTGGTACGCCGCACACGACCACCCCCGGGCCCTGGTGACCGCCCGCACCGCGGCGCGCGCCGCCGCCGACCGGTACGCGTACGCGGAGCAGAGCCGGCTGCTGGAACGGGTGCTGGAGCTGTGGGAGCTGGTGCCCGACGCGGCCGACCGGCTCGACATGGACCACCTCGCGGTGCTGGAGGAGACCATCGCCGCCGCCACCACCGCCGGCGACTACCAGCGCGCGCTCACCCTCACCCGGGCCGCCCTGGCCGAGGTGGACGTCGAGGCGGAGCCGCTGCGCGCGGCGCGGCTGCTGGACCGGCGCGGCCGGATGCTCGCCATGCTCGGCAAGAGCGACGGCGCGGCCGAGCTGCGGGAGGCGTACCGGCTGTCCTGCGGGGCGCCGGACGGGCCGGAACAGGTCCGGCTGCTCGCCGACGTCGCGGCGCAGCTGTTCCGGCTCGACCCCGAGCAGGCCGGGACGCTCGCGGCCGAGGCGGCGGAGGCGGTGGAGGCGCTCGGCGACGACCTGGAGCTGCTGCCGACCCGGATCGCCATCCTCTGCCGTACCGAGCCGTCACCCGAGCGCCGCCTGGCCGGGCTGCGCCTGGCCGAGGACCGGGCCCGCGCCGCCGGCTCGGCGCCGGCGCTGGTGAGCGCGTTGGTCCACCTCTCCGACGTGCTGTTCGAGCTGGGCCGGTACGCCGAGTCGGCCGACGCGGCCGCCGCCGGGGCGACCGAGGCGCGCCGGGTCGGCGTCAGCCGCTCCACCGGCGCGTACCTGCTGTCGAACCAGGCCGAGGCGCTGATCGCCCTGGGGCGCTGGGACGAGGCCGACGCCGCCTGCGCGGAGGCGGCCCGGATCGACCTGCCGGGCGTGTCCGGCCTGCACTGGCTACAGCTCCGCGCCGGGCTGCGGCTGGCCCGGGCCCACCCCACCGCCGAGGAACTGGTGGACCGCGCCCTGGCCTTCCTGGCCCGGCCCTACCTGTGGCCGAACCACCGGCTGCCGCTGCGGGAGCTGCGGATCGAGGCGGCGCTGGCGGCCGACGACCCGGCCGGCGCGGTACGCGCGGCACACGCCGCGCTGGCCGACGAGCGCCTGCCGCAGCTTCCCCGGGAGGGCTGGCCGGTGCTCAGCGCCGTCGCCCGGACCGCCGAGCGGACCGGGGACGCCGAACTGGCCGGCGCGGTGTCCGCCCTCGCCGCCGGGCTGCCGGCCCGTCATCCGGCCGAGCGGGCGCACGCCGCCCAGGTGGCGGCGCTCCTGGCCGTCGGCGGCGAGACACTTGCCGCATGGCGTACGGCGGTCGCCGCGTGGCGCACCGACGGGCAGCCGTACCCCCTCGGGCGGGCGCTGCTGTCGCTCGCCGAGGTGGCGGCCGCGGCGGGGGAGCGGGACGAGGTGGCGGCGGCGGTCGCCGAGGCCGCCGCGATCGCCGACGGGCTGGGCGCGGTACCGCTCGCGGCGCAGGCCGCCACCCTGGCCCGCCGGGTCGGCCTGCGCGGGGCGACCCGGGGGCGTCCCGGCGCGGACCTGCTCACCCAGCGCGAGCGGGAGGTGCTGCGGCTGGTCGCCGAGGGCCACAGCAACAGCCGGATCGCCGAGCGGCTCTTCATCTCGCCGAAGACGGCCAGCGTGCACGTCTCCCGGATCATCGCCAAGCTCGACGTGAGCAACCGCGTCGAGGCCGCCGCGTTGGCCCACCGCCTCGGCCTGCTCGGCGCTCCCACCGCGCCCCGCTGATCCTGTCGCCCGGCGGGCGCCAGTCGAGGGCGACCGGTCGGGCGACCGGCCGGTGGGCGTGGGACCAGGAGCGAAGGAGCCGGTCAGGGGCGGGGCAGGTAGATCCGCCAGCCGGGGACGGTGACCAGGTCGAGCGCGGCCGGATCGGCGTGCCGGCGCTCGTCCAGGCGGGCCGCCAGCGGTGAGCCGGCCGGCGCGACCCAGGCCGGTGCCGCCGCCTGCCGCACCGCCCGGCGGTACGGCAGGTACCGGTCGTGCCCCGGGCGCAGGTCGTCGTCGACGACCGCGCAGAGCACGTCCTCGCGGGTGGCGAAGGTGAGCCGGTTGCAGGTCCAGTAGCCGCCGTACACGTGCCGGACGCCCCGCTGGCGCAGCGCGGCGACCAGTCCGGCGTGCCGCGCCTCGGCGGCGCGGGCGGCCGGCGCGGCGTCGACCGCGCCGCCGGTGGCCACGGCGGCGGTGCCCAGCGTGGCCGCGAGCACCATGGCCGCCGCGATGCCCGTCATGCCCCGCCACCGCGCCCCGGCCCCCGCGCCACCGCGTGTCCGGACACCGTCCGCTCCGGCAATGCCTGCCCCGGCCGTGACCGTTCCGGCCAGGCCTGGCCCCGCCGTGTCCGTGCCGGCCGTGACCGTGCCGGCCGTGACCGGTCGGAGTGCGCGGCGGGCGGCCGACCAGAGCGGCCAGAGCAGGGCCGGAACGGAGATGAGCAGGCAGGACAGGTACCGGGAGCTTTCCACCGGCGTGCGGCCCGCAGCGCTGCTGGCCGTGTACAGGGCGAGCGTCCCGACGGCCGCGACCACCAGGGCGAGCCGGACCGCCCCGCCCGCCGCCACGATGGATCTTGGACAGTTGCCGTTCAGAGCTGACGGCAACTGTCCAAGATCTGCGACGGGTGGGCGCAGCGTGCGCCAGGCCGAAAGGGCGGCCGCGAGGAGCAGCAGCGGGAGGGCGACCGCCCACCACGACTGGCCGGGCGTGCAGCGGCTCGGGGAGCAGAAGCCCATGCCCAGCGGCGGGCCGAGCACCAGCCCGCCGTGCAGCCGGTCCGCCCAGCCGGCGGGCTGCCCGGAGCCACCGGCGGCGAGCACCGCCGCGATCGGATTGCGCCCCGCCGCCAGGCTGTGCACCAGCAGCGGCCCGGCCCCGACGAGCGCGGCGGCACCGAGCAGCACCCCGGCCCGGCCGCGCAGCTCCCGCCGGCCGTACGCGAGGAGCACCGCGCCGGTCGCGGCCACGTACGGCAGCACCAGCGGGTCCACCCAGAGCATCAGCCCGGCCAGGAATCCCCACCCCGCCCAGCGCGGCAGTCGGCGTCCGGGGCGGCCGGCCGCCAGGTCGTACGCCAGCACGGCGAGCGCCACCCCGGCCGCGTTCATCTCCGGGTAGCCGCCCCCGGCGATGAGCTGGTTCTTCACCACCCGGTCCGAGCCGAGCGCCAGCAGCACCACGACGAGCAGGGCGAACCAGTGGTCCCCGGTCAGCCGCAGCGTCAGCCGCCAGGCGAGCACGACGAAGACCGCGTACAGGGCGAGGGTGGGCAGGCGCAGCCCGAGCGTCGACGGGCCGACCAGCGCGAACACCGGCGCGGCCAGGTAGGCCTCCAGCGTGCCCATGTACGCCTGGCCGTAGAACCAGACGGGGAACTCCTGCCCGCGGGAGATGTGCAGTGCGGCCAGGCCCATGGTGGCCTCGTCGCTGTTGGTCGGCGGGGCGTCGTGCAGCAGGAGACCGAGGCGGTAGCCGGTCCCGGCCACGACGGCGAGCACGGCGAGGACGGTCGGCAGCACGCGCCGCCGGTCGGGCGGGAGCGCGGGACGCGAGTCACGCCACCGCTGGCGTACGCCGACCGTCATGAGCCGATCATGGCAGTTTGCCGCCGGCCCGTGGTCGAACGGTGCCGGCGCGTCGCCGGGGTGGTCAGCCGGCGGTGACCGGAAGGCCCTCGCGGGCCTCGAGCGCCTGCCGGTAGAGCCGCCCGGCGCGGTACGACGAGCGCACCAGCGGCCCGCTCATCACGCCCGCGAAGCCGATCTCTTCGGCCTCCTCGCGCAGCTCGACGAACTCCTCCGGCTTGACCCAGCGGGTGACGGGGTGGTGCCGGGGGGTGGGGCGCAGGTACTGCGTGATGGTGATCAGCTCGCAGCCGGCCTCGTGCAGGTCGCGCAGCGCCTGGGAGACCTCGGCGCGCTCCTCGCCCATGCCCAGGATCAGGTTGGACTTGGTGACCAGCCCGTCGGCGCGGGCCTGCCGGATCACGTCCAGCGACCGCTCGTAGCGGAAGGCCGGCCGGATCCGCTTGAAGATCCGCGGCACGGTCTCCACGTTGTGGGCGAGCACCTCCGGCCGGGCGCCGAAGACCTCGGCGAGCTGCTCGGGGACCGCGTTGAAGTCGGGGATCAGCAGCTCGACGCCGCAGCCCGGCTGGAGGGCGTGGATCTGCCGGACGGTCTCGGCGTAGAGCCAGGCGCCGCCGTCGGGCAGGTCGTCGCGGGCCACCCCGGTGATGGTCGCGTAGCGCAGGCCCATCGAGACCACCGACTCGGCGACGCGGCGCGGCTCGTCGGCGTCGAACTCGGCCGGCTTGCCGGTGTCGATCTGGCAGAAGTCGCAGCGCCGGGTGCACTGGTCGCCACCGATGAGGAAGGTGGCCTCCCGGTCCTCCCAGCACTCGTAGATGTTGGGGCAGCCGGCCTCCTGGCAGACGGTGTGCAGCCCTTCGCGCGAGACGAGCCCGCGCAGCTGGGTGTACTCCGGCCCCATCTTGGCCTTGACCTTGATCCACGGCGGTTTGCGCTCGATCGGCGTCTCGGCGTTGCGCGCCTCGATCCGCAGGAGGCGCCGCCCCTCGGGGGCGGGCGTCGTCGTGCGCGCTGCCTGGCCGGTCGTCGGCGCGGAGTGCTCGATCGTCACAAAACCGAGCCTACGCCCGACGGCCGCCGTCGATGTAGTTCGGGCGACCGGCGTCACCCCGGGAGTCTTGTGACGCCGGACACCGGGGCCGGGAAAAACCAGTCACAGAAGGCTCGGCGGGGGTGCTAGCGTGCCCGCCAGAGCTGTGACGGAGCCGAGTAGCGCCCCGACCCGCCAGTTGAAGAGAGCCGCCGGTTGCTGCGAGGCGGTCTGGCACCGGGCCCGCGAAGACCCTCCCGAGCTGCGGGAAGAACGGCATGCAAGGAAGGGCACCTTCTCAACGCCTCCGGTGGACGAAGGGCCCCTTCCGCACGCAGAGCCCAGTAGAGCCCGCCCGGCTGGCCCCGGTGAAAAGGCGACGAACGAGGCCCCCGTCCGCGGGGGCGAAGGTGTGGTGGCACCGCGAGGTTTCCCGCTCGCCCACACCTGACGGGGTTGGGGCGACGCCCGCCACCCCGCTGGCAGGCGTCGCGATCGACCGAGAGGCAGCCCTGCCATGCAACGTGTCCTGTCCCGCCAACTCTCCGCCCACGTCGGCGTACCCGTCCGGATCGCCGGCTGGGTGCACCGCCGCCGGCTGCTCAAGTCGGTGGCCTTCCTGATCGTCCGGGACGCCGCCGGCCTGACCCAGGTGGTGGTCACCGACCCGGCCGTGCGCGCCGAGGTGGAGGCACTCACCGAGGAGACGGTCGTCGAGGTCACCGGCACGGTGGTCGCGAACCCGACCGCGCCCGCCGGGGTCGAGCTGACCGCGCCGACGGTACGACCGCTCGGCCCGCCCGCCGTGCCGCCGCCGTTCGACCTGTACCGGCCGGCGCTCACCGCGAGCCTGCCCACCCAGCTCGACCACGCGCCCGTCGCGCTGCGCCACCCGACCCGGGCGGCGGCGCTGCGCGTCTCGGCGGCGGCGGTGGCCGGGTTCCGGGCCACGCTCGACGCCCGCGACTTCGTGGAGATCCACACGCCGAAGGTCGTCGGCTCGTCCACCGAGAGCGGGGCGAACGTCTTCGCGCTCGACTGGTTCGGCCGGCCCGCGTACCTGGCGCAGTCGCCGCAGTTCTACAAGCAGCTCATGGTCGGCGTCTTCGAGCGCGTCTACGAGGTGGGGCCGGTGTTCCGGGCCGAGCCGCACGACACGGTCCGGCACCTGGCGCAGTACACGTCGCTCGACGCCGAGCTGGGCTTCGTCGCCGACCACCGGGACGTCATGGCCGTGCTGCGGCACACCGTGGCCGGCATGCTCGACGCGGTACGGGAGCGGGCCGGGGGCGCGCTCGCCACTCTCGGGGTGTCGGCCCCGGACGTGCCGGCCGAGATCCCCGCCGTGCACTTCACCGAGGCGCTCAGGATCGCGGGCGCGCCGGCCGACGAGCCGGACCTGGCCCCGGCGCACGAGCGGGCGCTGGGCGAGTGGGCGCGGCGGGAGCACGGCTCGGAGTTCCTCTTCGTCACCGGCTACCCGATGGCGAAGCGGCCCTTCTACACCCACCCGGACCCGGCGCGGCCCGCGTACTCCAACGGGTTCGACCTGCTCTTCCGGGGACTGGAGCTGGTGACGGGCGGGCAGCGGCTGCACCGGCACGCCGACTACCTGGCGGCGCTCGCCGCCCGGGGCGAGCCGGTCGAGCCGTACGCCGGCTACGTGGACGCGTTCCGGCACGGCATGCCCCCGCACGGCGGCTTCGCCATCGGCCTGGAACGCTTCGTGGCCCGCCTGACGGGCGCAACCAACGTCCGAGAGGTCACCGCCTTCCCCCGCGACCTCCACCGCCTAACCCCATAGCCCCCCCCGGCCGCCGCCCCCTCCCTCCCCCTGGCCCGCGTTGATCATGAAGTTGTTGTCGTCGGCATCGGCGTGTCGTGACAACAACTTCATGATCAACGGGGCGGGGCGGGGCGGGGCGGGGCGGGGCGGGGGCGGGGGCGGGACGGGGGCGGGGGCGGGGGCGGGGGTGTTCAGGGTGGGCCGAGGAGGTCCCAGGGGTTGCCGGCTATGTCGCGGAAGACGGCGACCCGGCCGTACGGTTCCGTGCGCGGGGGCTTCACGAACTCGACGCCCGCCTCGACCATCCGCCGGTGGACGGCGTCGAAGTCGTCGACCTGGAGGAAGAAGCCGACCCGGCCGGCGACCTGGTCCCCGACCGATCGAGCCTGCCGGTCGCCGTCGGCGCGGGCCAGCAGCAGCCCGGTCTGCGCGCCGGGCGGGCGGACGACGACCCAGCGCTTCGGCCGGCCGTCGTTGGTGAGCGACGGGGAGTCCTCCACCAGCTCGAAGCCGAGCACCCCGGTGAAGAACTCGATGGCCGGGTCGTACTCGGCCACGACGATCGTGACCAGGTCGATCCGCACCGGTCAGGCCGTGACGAGGGTGGGGAGGTGGCGCTCCACCACCGGCAGTACGTCAACCACGGACACCGGGCGGCCCAGCTCGGCGGTGAGCGAGGTGACCCCGGCGTCGCGGATGCCGCAGGGCACGATCCGGTCGAAGTGGCCCAGGTCGCAGTCGCAGTTGATGGAGAAGCCGTGCAGGGTCACCCCGCGGGCGACCCGGATGCCGATGGCCGCGACCTTGCGCGCCGGGCCCCGGTCGTCCTCGGGCACCCAGACCCCGCTGCGCCCCTCGACCCGGCCGGCGGTCAGCCCGAACTCGGCGCAGACGTCGATCAGCAGCTGCTCGGTGCGGCGGACGTAGGCGACCACGTCGACCGGGTCGGGCAGCCGCACGATGGGGTAGCCGACCAGCTGCCCCGGGCCGTGCCAGGTGATCTTGCCGCCCCGGTCCACGTCGACGACGGGGGTGCCGTCCATGGGGCGGTCCCACGGCTCCGTGCGCTTGCCGGCGGTGTAGACGCTCGGGTGCTCCAGCAGCAGCACGGTGTCGCCGCGCTCGCCGGCCACCACCGACTCGTGCAGCCGGCGCTGCTCGTCCCAGGCGGCCTGGTAGTCGAGGACACCGGCGCGGACGGCCGTGAGGCCGGAGGTCGTCGTGGTCACGCTGCCAAGCCTAGACCCGTACCGGCCGGTCACCAGCGGTGACGCGGCTCACGGCGGGACCCGGCGGCGGGGCCGGCTGCCCGCGATCGGCCGGGGCGACGGCTCAGCCCTGCGGGACCCGCCACAGCCACACGTCGTCCACCCGCTCGGGCGGGCCGAGCAGCGAGGTCACCGTACGCCGGACGGCCTCCTCGTCGACCGGCCACTTCGCCCCGTGCACCTCGTCGGGCAGCACGATCGTCTCGACCCGCCAGTGCCGCAGGTCGGCGCGGACCTCCTGGAGGCTGCCCTCCGTGATGATCGGCACCAGCCCGGTCCGGCCGGCCTGGTCCACCAGCGCGCTGAACGGGCGCGGCGGCGGGCCGATCCGTCCCCGCCCGTCCGGGCCGCCGGGGCCGAGGAAGAAACCGGAGGGGATGGCGAACTCGCCCTGCCGGTGCGCCAGCGCGTACGCCTGCCAGCGCTGGCCGTCGGGGTAGACGTCGAGGGTCAGCGGCACCGGGGTCAGCACCCCGCCGGGGGAGACGTACTCCCGCCACGTCCCGGCGGTGATGAAGCGCGGGATCGGCTCGCGTTCGATGGTCAGCAGCGGCGTCGGCACCAGCGGCAGCAGCGCCAGCGCGAACCCCGCCCACCAGGCCAGCCGCGTCCGGCGGCGCCGGGGCGGATCGGCGCGGAGCTGGTCGACGGCGTACGCGAGCAGCACCCCGATCACCGGTGCCACGACCAGCGCCAGCCGGGCGGGCAGGGCGGCGTTCACCACCGGCAGGTGCCCGAGCAGGTCGAACGGCATCGGCAGGTCCGTACGGCGGCCGTCGATCTTGGCCTCGGGGCCGAAGGAGAGCACGGTGAACACGACGGCGGTCACGCCCAGCGCCCAGAGCGTCGCCCGGCGGGCCGCGTCGGCCCGGCGCCACAGCGCCACGAAGCAGGCGACGGTGAGCAGCAGCAGCCCGATGCCGAAGAACGAGTTCTCCTCGGTCGGGTTCGGCGCCAGCCGGGTACCCAGGCCCACCTCCCCGGCCAGCGAGCGGCGCGGGTACGCCCCGTAGGCGACGACGTCCTCGGAGTGGATGACCGCGTCGAAGCCGGTGCCGTGGAAGCGCTGCGGGCCGGCGAAGTGCAGCCACAGCGGGTACGCCAGCAGCACGCCCGCGACGACGGCGGTCACGCCGAGGCCGCGCAGGAAGGTCGGCAGCGCCGCGCGGGCCTCGGCGCGGCGGGCCGGGTGCAGTGCCCAGACGGCGACGAAGACGCCGAGGGCCAGCGCCGTGAAGAAGAGCCCCTCGGCGGCGATGGAGAAGGCGACGGCGACGAGCAGGCCGAGGATCGCGCCGTCGCGCAGCGGGTGCCGGGAGCCGCGCAGCGCGAAGGTCCGCCAGATCAGCAGCGGCACCAGCCAGCCCGCCGTCCAGTTCAGGTGCGCGTTGGCGTGCGAGACCATGCCGGGGGAGAAGCCGATGAACAGCCCACCGACGGCGGCGGCGAGCGGGCTGCGGACCAGGTGCCGGGAGAGCAGCCAGTACCAGGCGAACGCGGTGGCGGCCAGGTTGAGGGTGAGGATCACCAGGAACGTGGCCGGCGGCCCGATCAGGTACGTCAGCGGCGCGAAGACCACCGCGTACACGGTGATCGAGGTGTTGACCGCGAGGTTCACCCCGTCGGGGACGTTGACCAGGTAGGTGAAGAGCGGGTCGTCGCCGTGGGTCACCGCGTGGCCGCCGAAGGCCAGCAGCCACTCGAAGAGCGCCTGGTCGCTGGAGTTGACCGTGATGGCGCGGGCGTTCGGGTCCTGCCACAGCCCGCTGGTCACCCAGACGGCGAGCGCCAGCGCGACCAGCGCCACGATCAGGTCGGCCCGCCGGTGGCGGACGACGCGGGGCGGCGAGGCCGGCGAAGGCGCCAGGGACGGGGAGGTCGGCACGCAGCGGACGTTACCAACCGCACCGGGGCACGCCGGTCAGGACGCACATCCTTCGGGCACGGAATGTGTGACCGTGCCCCATGTCACAACATCGACGTATCGACGTAACGTCGCGGCAATTCGCGGGTGACCCAGTTCACACCCCGTCCCCAGGAGGCCCCGTGCGCCGCTCCCCGTCCCTGCTCTCCCGGCTGACCGGCGCGGTCGCCGGGATGGTCCTCGCCGCCGCCGCGGTGGCGACCGTCGCCGCCCCCGCCCAGGCCGCCACCCTCACCCAGGTCACCAACTTCGGCTCCAACCCGGGCAACCTCGCCATGTACGCGTACCGGCCGGACAACCTGCCGGCGGGCGCCCCGGCCGTCGTGCTGCTGCACGGCTGCACCCAGAACGCGGCCGGCTACTTCGCCAACTCCGGCTGGCAGAAGTTCGCCGACCAGTGGAAGTTCACCCTGATCGTGCCGCAGCAGTCCAGCGCCAACCAGCCGCTGAGCTGCTTCAACTGGTTCGTCGAGCAGGACATCACCCGAGGCTCCGGCGAGGCCCTGTCGATCAGGCAGATGGTCGACCACGCGCGGAACAACTACGGCACCGACGCCCGCCGGGTGTTCGTCAGCGGCCTCTCCGCCGGCGGGGGAATGAGCGCGGTCATGCTGGCCACCTACCCGGACGTCTTCGCCGCCGGCTCGGTCGTCGCCGGCCTGCCGTACCGCTGCTCGCCGCCCGCCTCCACCAGCACCTGCCAGTACAGCGGGGTGAACAAGACCCCGCAGGAGTGGGGCAACGTGGTCCGGGCCGCGTACCCCGGGCACACCGGCCCGCGCCCCCGGGTCGCCATCTGGCACGGCACGTCGGACTCCACCGTCGTGCCGGCCAACGCCACCGAGCTGCGCGACCAGTGGACCAACGTCCGGGGCGTCTCGCAGACCCCCACCAGCACCGCGTCGCTGCCCGCCAACACCAGCCTGGAGGTGTACGGCAACAACGACGTGCGCGTCTACCGGGTCTCCGGCATGGGTCACGGCACCCCGGTCGACCCGGGCCCGGGTGCCGAGCAGTGCGGCACCGCCGCCGCGTACATGCTCGACACCATCTGCTCGGCGTACCACGACGCGGTCTTCTTCGGCCTGAACGGCGGGACGAACCCCACCCCGACGCCGACGGCGAGCCCCACCGCGTCCCCGACCGCGAGCCCCACCGCCTCCCCGACCGCCAGCCCGACCGCAGCGCCGACCTGCGTCACGGCCAGCAACTACGCGCACGTCGCCGCCGGTCGCGCCTACCAGTCCGGCGGCTACGCCTACGCCAACGGCTCGAACCAGCGGATGGGCCTCTACAACACCTTTTACACCAGCACCCTCAAGCAGACCGGCCCCAACCACTGGGTGATCGGCTGCTGATCCCGCTCCCGACGCGCCGATCACGAAGTTGTCGTCACCCCGCCCCGCGCGGCGTGACGACAACTTCATGGTCGACCGGCTCAGGGGGCGGTGAGGGCCGCGTGCAGGGCGGCGGCCAAAGTGGGGTGGCGGTAGGTGAAGCCGGCCCCGGTGAGCACGCCCGGGAGGACGCGGGTGCTGGTCAGCGCCTCGTGGGCGAAGCCGCCCAGCACCACCTTCAACGCCAGCGCCGGGATCGGGACGATCGCCGGCCGGCGCAGCTGCCGGGCCAGCTCCCGGGTGAACTCGGCGTTGGTCACCGGGGCCGGCCCGACCAGGTTGACCGGCCCCACCAGGTCGTCGCGGTCCAGCACGAACCGCGCGGCGTCCAGCCAGTCCGCCATGGAGATCCATGGCAGCCACTGCCGGCCGCTGCCGAGCCGCCCGGCGATGCCCAGCCGGAAGGGCAGCAGTTGCGGCTTGAGCAGCCCGCCGTCGCGGTGCAGCGGCAGCCCGATGCGCAGCCGCACGACGCGTACGCCCGCGTCCTCGGCCGGCCGGGTCGCGGCCTCCCAGACCCGGCAGACGTCGGCCAGGAAGCCCTCGCCCGCCGGGGCGTCCTCCTCGACCGCCCGGTCGCCGGTGTTGCCGTACCAGCCGACCGCCGAGGAGTTCAGCAGTGTCCTCGGCCGGTCGGCTTCGGGCAGGCCGGCGATGGTGATCGCCAGCGTGGTGGTGGTGTCGACCCGGCTGGACCGGATCAGCTGCCGGTACCCGTCGTTCCACCGCTTGTCGCCCACGCCCGCGCCGGCCAGGTTGACGACCGCGTCCGCCTCCGCCACCACCGCCGGGTCGAGCTGCGCGGCGGACGGGTTCCACTGCCGCTCGTCGGCGGTGCGCGGCGGCCGGCGGACCAGCCGGGTGACCTGGTGGCCTTCCGCCGTGAGCCGGTCGACCAGCCGGGTGCCGAGGAAGCCGGACGCGCCGGCCATGAGGATCCGCATGCTCCCATCTTCGGGTACGGACGGCGGATCGGATGCGCTGTGGCGGGCGCGCACCGTACCGGGGCGACGCCGCCGACCGGCCGGCCGGCGGCGTCGCGCCGGATCAGCAGCCGGCGGTACGCGTGTAGTTCTGCGTCCCGAAGTAGAGCGCCAGGTTGCCGCTGAAGCGCACCTTGATGTCGCTGCCGTTCAGGCGCTGCTCGTAGTGCAGGTGCGAGCCGGAGGAGCCGCCGCTGTTGCCCACGTACCCGATGGTGGTGCTGTAGCCGACGGACTGGCCGACCGAGACGTTGAATCCGCTGAGGTGGGCGTAGTAGGTGGTGTACCCGTTGCCGTGGTTGATCCGCACGTACCGCCCGTAGCTGGTGTCGCCGAGGTTGGCGACGACGTCCACCGTGCCCGGGGCGCTGGCCTTGACCGGATCGCCGTGGTCGTCGGTCCGGTTGAAGTCGATCGCGTACTGCGGGCTGTGGGCGGTGCGGGTCTGGCCGGACCACGTCTGGTTGCACGGGAAGGGTGTGCGGAACGACGGCGCGGCGGCGGCGGGCGACGCCGGCACCAGGAAGGCGGCGGTCGCCAGCAGGGCGACGCTGAGGGAACTCGTCAGGCGGGTACGCATCCGAACCTCCATGGTCATAACCTTCGATCTATCTGCCGGATGATGTCAGAAAGTTTCGATGACCGGAAGCGTCCCCGCCCCGATTGCCGTCGATGCGTCGCTCAGGCGGCGAGGCGGGCCAGCACCGGCGTGAGCGGGTCGAGTGCGTCCTCGCGTACGACGAAGCGGGTGACGCCCCAGCGACGCCGGTGTGCGGCGACTGCCGCGACGATCTCGTCCTCGGTGCCGATGAGCACGAACGGCGTCGCGAGCAGCTCGGCGACGCTCAGCCCGATCCGTTCGGCGGTCGGCGCGGCGGCGGCCTCGGCGTCGTCGGTGACGGCGACGTGCTGCACGAGCGATTCCAGCACCGGTGGCTCGGCCCGCCCTTCCGCCCCGGCGGCGACGCAGGCCAGTTGCGCCTCGATGTCCGCCTCGCGCCAGCGCACGTCGTGCCGGTGACCGTCAGGCAGCGTGCGCCCCAGGCCGGACAGCCCGACCACGTCGGCGTGCGCGCCGGCCCAGCGCAGCATCGCCGAGTTCGCCGTGCCGAGGGTGAACGGGATCCGCCGCTGCACCGGGCGCGGGGCCTCCAGCCGCGCGCCCCGCAGGACCAGGTCGGGGGAGTCGACGGTGACCTCCTCGCCGTCGAGCAGGGCGCGGACGGCCTCGGCCACGGCCAGGCAGCGGCGTACCCGCCCGGCGACGTCGGGGCGCTCCCGGCCGACCGCGCGCCACTCGGCGGGGGTGTGGCCGGCGCCGAGGCCGAACCGGGCCCGCCCGCCCGACAACAGGTCGAGGGAGGCCACGTCCGAGGCGAGCAGCATCGGCTCGCGGACGCCGGCGTTGGAGACGTACGAGCCCAGGCCGATCGTCGAGGTCACCGCCGCCGCGGCGGCCAGCGAGACGAAGGGGGACGCCGCCGAACCCGGATGGTCGGCGGTGAACAGGGTGTCGAAGCCGGC
The DNA here is from genome assembly GCF_040634035.1 of Micromonospora sp. NPDC007220. Taxonomy (NCBI): domain Bacteria; kingdom Bacillati; phylum Actinomycetota; class Actinomycetes; order Micromonosporales; family Micromonosporaceae; genus Micromonospora; species Micromonospora sp. NPDC007220. Next base: position 253,718 of record NZ_JBEYEU010000002.1, read on the forward strand.
TGCCTCGGCCCGCCGGGCCAGGTCCAGCCAGCCCGGGCCGTCGGACGGGACCGCCTGGAGAGAGAAGATCGCCATGCGCCCACCCTGCCGGGCCCGGGCCCGCCGACAAAGCCCGACCGCGGCGATTCTGCTACCGGCAGACCCGGGCCGGGCCGAACGTCGCGTGGACCCCGTGGTGCCGCCGGCGCGCTCGCCCGGGTACGGGTCAGTGGACCGGTCCAGGGTCACGGTCGAGCGGCGGGAGGGGCACCCCGAGGAGCCCCTTGGTGCTGCCGGCTGTCAGCGCGTTGAGCGCGCCGACGAGCTTCTTCTCCTCGTAGACGAAGTGCGTCTCGAGCAGCGCGGCGAGGGTGTCCAGCTCGGCCCGCACCTCGTGCGGCGGCGCGGTGGCGTCGGCCAGCTCCTCGACCCGGTGCAGGGCCTCGGCCACGATGTGATGGTCGGCCTCAAGCTCGCGCAGCACGGGGACCAGTTCGGGCACCTGCTCGGCCAGCACCCGGAACGCCCCGGCGTCCTCGCCGGTGTGGTGCCGGGTCAGCGCCGCGCAGAAGGCCAGGCAGTGGGTCCGCAGGTCCCTCGGCCGTACGCCGGGGTCGCCCACGCCGTCGCGCAGGCGGGCGAGCTCCTCGCGGAGCCAGAGGTGGATCTCGATCAGTTGGTTGCCGAAGGCCCGCAGGCGCTCGTCGGGCGTGAACGGAGGCATGTGTTTCCCATGCGGTCCCGCGCCTCCATGCCCTCGGCGGTCTCCTTGCCGGGTGCACCGCGACGCTGTGGCCAGCCTACGACAGCAGGCGCGAGGCCACGTGCCCCGTCAGGGCCGACGGACGGGCCGGATGGTGACCACGGCGTAATCCTGACGAGCGTGCTACGAGGTGCTACCCGGCGCCGTGGGCCGAGGGATGACATCCGGGTGCTCCGGTGCCCAGGTGTCAGGTCGACGGCTCGTCCGGGGTGGGCTCGCGCCAGCGGGCGCGCCAGGCGGCCTCGTGCGCCTCGTGGGTGGTCTTCTCCTCGAAGACCATCTCGCGCAGGGCGCGCCGGGAGTCCGCCATGACCACCGCCTCGACGGCCACCAGCCCGACGCAGATCGTGGTGAGCAGGGCGAGGGCGGCCAGCCCCGGCAGCCGTTGGCCGACGGGAACGGTGGCGGCCAGGAGGAGCACGGCACCGACCCTGGTCCACGAGACGGTACGCAGGGTGCGCCACTGGAACAGCATGTTCGCGCACAGGTAGCAGGCGACCCCGCCGAACAGCAGCAGGACACCGGGGCCGATCGTGGGGTCCCCGACGGGCGTGTCCGGATCGGCGACCTGGTGCACGATCTCCTCGGCGCCGAGGGCGAACAGGATGATTCCGGCGATCATCGGCAGGTACATGTAGGCGTACGCGTCGCGGGCCATCGAGACCCGGGGCCGGCCCTCGGCCGCGTGCAGGGCTATCCGGGCGGCCGGTGCGATCACGTCGTAGTGCGCCCACCAGAGCGCGGCCGTGAAGAAGATGCCGAGCACCGCCGCGGCGACCGCCGGCCACGTGGGCGGCTGGCCGAGCAGGTTGCTGCCGACGCCGACGGAGATGACCGACTCGCCCAGGGCGATGATCAGGATGAGGTCGTACCGCTCCGTCCAGTGCTCGGCGGAGGTCACCATCCAGCCCCAGGCGCCGGCGACCAGGCCCATGCCGTACTGGAGCAGGACGACGCTGACCCACAGGCCGTCGCGCAGCATCGCCGCCCGGTCCGGGTCCTCGATCTGGGGCGGGATCAGCGCGGCGGCCGTGAGCAGCATGGTGCTGATCGTGACCTCCGGGGAGTACTTCAGCAGCAGCCGCCGCTCCCCGGGTCTCTCCTGCGCGACGTGCCAGTACAGCGCCAGGTGCACACCCCTGATCACCACGTAGCTGAGCGCTACGACCATCGGCCCGGCGGCCACGTCGGTCGCGTCGCTGAACGCCTGGGGGAGGGAGAGCGCGAAGCAGAACAGCGCGGCCATGCCGATGACCATCAGCACGGGGACGAAGCCCTCACCGAGCCGGACCCGGGTGGCGACCACGCAGTGCACCACCCAGCACCACCAGAGCACGGCCAGCACGAGCATGGCGTGCACGAGCGACCAACCGGAGATGTTGGCGGCGGTGGTCCGGGTGATGATGAAGAACGAGAAGACGAAGACCAGGTCGAAGAAGACCTCGAACCGGTCGACCCGGGCGCCGGGGGCGATCGAGACGGCCGGTCCCAGCCGCTCGCGCCACCGGATGACACCCACCCAACCACTCTGGCAGCGCCCTGTCCCGGCCGGGCCGGAATCGCGCCAGCCCGGCGGCGCGCGGGCCGGGCGGCGGGCGAACCAGGCGACGGGCGGCCGGACGGCGGGCCGGTCGGGCGGCGGGGAACCAGACGGCGCGCAGGCCGGGCGGCCGGACGGCGAAAGGGCGCCCCGGTCGGTGACCGGGGCGCCCTTCGTGCCGTCGGGCGGGAACTACAGGCCGAGCTCGGCCTCGAAGTTGCCCGACTCCAGCCGCTCCTTGACCGCGACCAGGAAGCGGGCGGCGTCCGCGCCGTCGATCAGCCGGTGGTCGTACGACAGGGCCAGGTAGACCATCGACCGGACGGCGATGACCTCGCCCAGCTCCGGGTCGTTGACGACGACCGGACGCTTGACCACGGCACCCGTGCCGAGCATCGCCGACTGCGGCGACGGCACGATCGGGGTGTCGAAGAGGGCGCCCCGGCTGCCGGTGTTGGTCAGCGTGAAGGTCGCCCCGGCGATCTCGTCCGGGCTGATCTTGTTGGTCCGGGTGCGCTCGGCCAGGTCGGCGATCCGCTTGGCGATGCCACCCAGGTTCAGGTCGCCCGCGCCGTGGATCACCGGCACCATCAGGCCCCGCTCGGTGTCCACGGCGATGCCGAGGTTCTCCGAGTCCGGGTAGGTGATCGTGCCGGCGTCGAGGTCCATGCTGGCGTTGACGATCGGGTACGCCTGCAGCGCCTCGACCGCCGCGAGGGCGAAGAACGGCAGGAACGACAGCTTGACGCCGTGCCGCTGCTGGAACGACTCCTTGGCCTGCGCCCGCAGCTTGGCGACCTTGGTGACGTCCACCTCGACCACGGTGGTCAACTGCGCCATCTCGTGCAGCGACTGCTGCATCCGCTTGGCGATCGTCGCGCGGATCCGGGGGAGCTTCTCGGTGCTGCCGCGCTTGGCGCTCGGCTGCGGCTTGGCGGCCGGCTTGGCCGGGGCAGCCGCGGCGGGCTGCTGCGCCGGGGCCGGCGCGGCCTTGGCGGCCTTCGCCTTCTCCGCCGCCTCCAGCACGTCCTGCTTGCGGATCCGGCCACCGACGCCGGTGCCGTTGACCGAGGAGAGGTCGACGCCGTGCTCGCTGGCCAGCTTGCGCACCAGCGGGGTCACGTAGCCGGCGGCCTCCTCGCCGCCCTGGGCGGGCGCCGACGGGCGCTGCTGGGCCGGGGCCGACGGCACGGCCTTCTGCTCGGCCTGCGCGGGCTGCGCCGAGGTCTCGGCCTCCGCCGACGGCTCGTTGTACGACATGCCCGGGGTCGGCTCCTCAGCCTTGGGCTCCGGCTTGGCCTCGGCCTTCGGCTCGGGCTTCGGCTCGGGCTTGGCCTCCGCCTTGGGCTCGGGCTTCGGCTCCGGCTTCGCCTCGGCCGGGGCGGCGCCGGCGGCGCCGATCACGGCCAGGTCGGCGCCGACCGCGGCGGTCTCGTCCTCGGGAACCTTGATCTCCAGGACCGTGCCGGCCACCGGCGACGGGATCTCGGTGTCGACCTTGTCGGTGGAGACCTCCAGCAGGGGCTCGTCCACCTCGACGGTGTCGCCGACCTGCTTGAGCCAGCGGGTGACAGTGCCCTCGGTGACGCTCTCGCCCAGGGCCGGCATCTTGACCGGGGTGCCCTCGCCCGACGGCGCCGGCGCGGCCTGCGCCTGGGTCTCCGGCTCCTCGACGGCCGGCTGCTCCGCCTCGGCCTGCGGCTCCTCGGCGGCCTCGGCGGCCTCCTCGGCCGGCTCCTCCTGCTGCGGGGCGGTCTCGCCGCCGCCGGTGGACTCGCCCTCGCCCGCGATCACGGCCAGCTCGCTGCCGACCTCGGCGGTCTCGTCCTCGCCGACCACGATCCGGCTCAGCACGCCCGCCGCCGGGGACGGGATCTCGGTGTCGACCTTGTCGGTCGACACCTCGAGCAGGGGCTCGTCGACCTCGACGGTGTCGCCCTCCTGCTTGAGCCAGCGCGTGACGGTGCCCTCGGTGACGCTCTCACCGAGCCGGGGCATGGTGACCGATACCGGCATCTTCAAAGACTCCTTCATTCCCCTGGTGGGATCATCGCCCGTCGCCGGACGCCGCGGTTGTCGTGATCAGGCGTGTGCGTGCAGCGGCTTGCCGGCGAGCGCCAGGTGCGCCTCGCCCAGGGCCTCGTTCTGCGTCGGGTGGGCGTGCACGAGCTGCGCCACCTCGGCCGGGTACGCCTCCCAGTTGTAGATGAGCTGCGCCTCGCCGACCATCTCGCCGACCCGGGCGCCGACCATGTGCACGCCGACGACGGGGCCGTCCTCCACCCGGACGAGCTTGACGAAGCCGGCCGTCTTGAGGATCTGGCTCTTGCCGTTGCCGCCCAGGTTGTAGTTGTAGGTCTTGACCTTGTCGGCGCCGTACTGCTCCTTGGCCTTCGCCTCGGTCAGGCCGACCGACGCCAGCTCCGGGTCGGAGTAGGTGACGCGGGGGATGCCGACCTCGTCGATGACGGCCGGGTTCTGCCCGGCGATCTCCTCGGCGACGAAGATGCCCTGCTGGAAGCCCCGGTGGGCGAGCTGAAGGCCGGGCACGATGTCGCCGACGGCGTAGACGTTCGGCACGCTGGTGCGCAGCCGCTCGTCGGTCAGCACGTAGCCGCGGTCCATCTTGACGCCCTGCTCCTCGTAGCCGAGGTCGGCGGTGTTCGGGCCGCGGCCGACGGCGACCAGCAGCAGCTCCGCCTCGACGGTGTCACCGCCGGCGATGCTGACCTTGACGCCCTTGTCGGTCTTCTCGACCTTCTCGAACGGCTTGCCGACCTTGAAGTTGATCTTCCGCTTGCGGAACGCCCGCTCCAGCGCCTTCGAGGACTCCTCGTCCTCGGCCGCGACCAGCCGGGGGAGCGCCTCGACGATCGTGACGTCCACCCCGAAGGACTTCCACACGCTGGCGAACTCGACGCCGATCACGCCACCACCGAGCACGATCGCCGAGGCCGGGACCCGGTCGAGGGTGAGCGCGTGGTCGCTGGTGATGACCCGCTCGCCGTCGACCTCCAGGCCGGGCAGGCTCTTGGCGTACGAACCGGAGGCCAGCACGATGTTGCGGCCGGTGTAGCGCTTGCCGTCGACCTCGACGACGTTCTTGCCGACCAGCTTGCCGTGGCCCTCGACGATGGTGATCGACTTGTTGCCCTTGAGCATGCCCTGCAGGCCCTTGTAGAGCCGGGAGATCACGCCGTCCTTGTAGGCGTTGACCCCCGCCATGTCGATGCCGACCAGCTCGGCCTTCACGCCGAACTGCTCCGACTCGCGGGTCTGGTCGGCGATCTCGGCCGCGTGCAGCAGCGCCTTGGTCGGGATGCAACCGTTGTGCAGGCAGGTGCCGCCGAGCTTGCCCTTCTCGACCAGCGCGACCTTCAGGCCCAGCTGGACGGCGCGCAGGGCGGTCGCGTAGCCGCCGCTGCCACCTCCGAGGATGACGATGTCGAAGGTTGCGTCGTTCGGCTCGCTCACGTTCAACTCCCAGGTCGCGTCACTGCTTCGGGGGTCACGGCGGGGCAACAACGGGCACACCCCACCTCGGTCATCTTGTCACCACCGCCCGCCGCCCGCGTAGTGAGGTGCCCAACGACACGTCCGTGACACGTACGCTTGGCCCTGGCTTCGATGACGGACTGATGGGGAGACGCTCGGTGGGACTGTTCCGGCGACGCAAGAAGACGCGGGCGGTCAGCCTCGACCGGGCCGCCGACCGCGCCGATCTGGAGCACCTGGAGGGCTTCGTCCGCAGCCGGCGCGGGGTCGAGGCCTACATCGAGCCGCGGACCACCGTCACCGAGACCACGGTCATGCTGATCGCCGACGACGGGGAGTGGACCCGCCGCCGCATCGACGGCCCCGACGGCGCCCGCCGCTTCGCGTACCGGATGGGCATCCCGGTCTACGACGTGCGGCTGATGGGCTACCCGCAGCGGATGCGCGACTACAACGAGCGCCGCAAGCGCCGCCCCGAGCTGTATTGAGCCGGCGCCCGGCCGGGTGAGAACGCAAGGAGGGCCCCTCGTTCGACGAGGGGCCCTCCTTCGCGTACGTCAGCCGTTGGCGGCGACGTCCTCCACCAGCTGGACGAGCGTGCGGACCGGCACGCCCGTGCCGCCCTTGGTCCAGTAGCCGGTCGCCTCGCCCGAGTGGTAGCTCGGGCCCGCGATGTCGATGTGCGCCCAGTCGACGTCGGCGCTGACGAACTCCCGCAGGAACACCCCGCCCTGGAGCATGTGCCCCGCCCGGTCCATGCCGGCGTTGACCTGGGAGATGTCGGCGACGTCGGAGTCCATGCCCTTGCGTACGTCGTCCGGCAGCGGCATCGGCCAGGCCGGCTCGCCGACCGCGTCGCCGGCGGTGCGGACCCGCTCGCACAGCTCGGGGCTGCCCATCACGCCGGCGATCCGCTTGCCCAGCGCGACCACCTGCCCGCCCGTGAGGGTGGAGGTCTCGAAGAGGTAGTCGCAGCCGTCCTCGCAGGCCCGCGCCATCGCGTCGGCCAGGATCATCCGGCCCTCGGCGTCGGTGTTGAGCACCTCCACCTTCTTGCCGTTGTACATGCTGATCACGTCACCCGGCCGGTACGACCGCCCGGACGGCATGTTCTCCGCCATCGGCAGGTACGCCGTCACGGCCACCGACGGCTTGAGCGCGGCGACCGCCAGCATGGTCGCGGCCACCGCCGCGGCGCCTCCCATGTCGGACTTCATCTCCCACATGCCCTGCGCCGGCTTGATCGAGATGCCGCCGGTGTCGAAGGTGATGCCCTTGCCGACGAGCGCCACCCGCTTGCCGTTGCCACCGCCGGCCGGGGTGTAGGTCAGCTTCACCAGCCGCGGCGGGGCCTCCGAGCCCTGCCCGACGGCGATGATGCCGCCGTACCCGCCGGCGGCCAGGGCCGCCTCGTCGAGCACCTCGACCGTCAGGCCGGCCTCCCGGGCGGAGTCCGCCACCGAGTCGGCGAAGGACGGCGGGCGCAGCTCATTCGGGGCGGTGTTGACCCAGTCCCGGCTGCGCCGGACCGCGCCGCACACCACTTGGGCGCGGGCGATCTCGGCCTGGGCGCCGGCGTCACCGGCGTCCGGCACGGCGACCAGCACCTCGGCCACCGGCTCCCGCCGGGACGGCTGCGGCCGGGTCTTGTAGCCGGCGAAGCGGTAGCCGCCGAGCAGCGCGCCCTCCGCCACCGCGCGCAGCGCCGCAGGCGCGTCGGCGTCGTCCGGCAGCGGCAGCGCGAGCGCCACCCGCGGCGCGCCCGCGAGCGCCCGTACGGCCCCGCCGGCGGCCCGGCGCAGGGTCTCCGGGGCAGGGGCGGCGCCGGTCGGCTCCGGGCCGAGCCCGACGGCGGCGACCACCGGGGCGGTCACGGTGCCCAGCGTGGCCAGCTTGATCACCTCGCCGGGGGCGCCGGTCGCGCCGAGCAGGGCCAGCGTCTCGGTCAGCTTGCCGTCGAAGGCGGCGGCGATGCTCTCCGCGCCGCTGGCCAGCAGCAGGGTTCCGGCCAGGCCGGTGGTGGCGTCCTGCTCGCCGGTCTGGCTGTGCAGGCCGATCACGATCGCGTCGACGGCGAGCTCGGCGGGGTCGGTGTCGACCAGGCTCAGGGTGGTGCTGGGCGATGTCACTGAAGCTACTCCGGGCGGGCCGGGCCGGTCGCGTCGTCGCGTACCGGCGATGGAGGTCTCCGGCGGAACGTACCCGTCGGAGGTCGGGGCTGTCCCGTCGACGGCTCCGACGGGTCCCGCCGATGCTAACCAGCCGCCCAGCTCCCGGTAAGTTCCCACCCATGACCGACGTGACCTCCGACGCCGCCGCGACCCGGCTGCGCCGTTCCCCGCTGCACGAGCGGCACACCGCTCGCGGCGCCAAGTTCGCCCCGTTCGGTGGCTGGGAGATGCCGCTGGAGTACGCCGGGGGCGGGGTGCTGAAGGAACACACCTCGGTGCGGACCGGGGTGGGCGTGTTCGACGTCTCCCACCTGGGCAAGGCGCGGGTGACCGGGCCGGGCGCGGCGGAGTTCGTCAACGCCTGCCTCAGCAACGACCTGGGCCGGATCGGGCCGGGCCGGGCGCAGTACACCCTCTGCTGCGACGACGCCACCGGCGGCGTGGTGGACGACATCATCGCCTACCTGCACGCCGACGACCACGTCTTCCTCATCCCGAACGCCGCGAACACCGTCGAGGTGGTGCGCCGGCTGCGCGCCGCCGCCCCGGCGTCGGTCACGGTCACCGACGAGCACGAGGCGTACGCCGTCCTCGCCGTGCAGGGCCCGCGCTCGGCGGAGCTGCTCGGCGCGCTGGGCCTGCCGACCGGGCACGACTACATGAGCTTCTCCACGGCGACGCTCGACGGGGTCGAGCTGACCGTGTGCCGCACCGGCTACACCGGGGAGCTGGGCTACGAGCTGGTGGTGCCGGCGGCCGACGCGGTCGCGGTCTGGGACGCGCTCTTCGCGGCGGACGCCGACCTGCGCGCCTGCGGGCTGGCCGCCCGGGACACCCTGCGCACCGAGATGGGCTACCCGCTGCACGGTCAGGACCTGTCGCCGGAGATCACCCCGGTGCAGGGCCGCTCCGGCTGGGCGGTCGGCTGGGACAAGCCGGCCTTCTGGGGCCGCGACGCGCTGCTCGCGGAGAAGGCCGCCGGCCCGAGGCGTACGCTGCGCGGCCTGGAGGCGGTCGACCGGGCGATCCCGCGCCCCGGCATGACGGTGCACGTCGGCGACGCGGAGGTCGGCACGATCACCAGCGGCACGTTCTCGCCGACGAAGAAGCAGGGCGTCGCCCTCGCCCTCCTCGACACCGCCGCGAAGCTGATCGACGGCGACCTGGTAGAGGTGGACATCCGCGGCCGCCGCGCCCAGATGCGCGTCACCCGCCCCCCGTTCGTAACCCCCTCGGTGCGCTGACCCCTCTCACCCCCGGCCCCGGCCCCCTTCCCCCCGTTGATCATGAAGTTGTTGTCACCCGGACCGGCGTGTCCCGGCAACAACTTCATGATCAACGGGGGAGTGGGAGTGGGAGGGTGGGGGGGAGAGCGGGGGTCAGAGTGGGGGGTGGGGGCGTTCGCCGGCGTCCAGGACGGCCTGGGTCCAGCCGCCCTCGATGACGCCGGTGCCGTCGAGGACGGCCCAGTCGACGACGTCGGTGGCCTCCACGATGACCGGTGAGCCGATGCGCACGGTCGGGTCGGTGTTGGCGTCGCTGGCGCTGGCGGCCACGATCCGCTCCGGGGTGTCCCACGAGGTCACCCCGGCCCAGACCAGCTCCGGGCCGTCGTCGCCGGGCAGGCCGTACTTGACCACGAGCTGCGTCTCCGGCGGGAGCTGGCCGGCGAGGAACCGGGCCCGGATGTCGCCCAGCCCGGCCCGGGCGGTGGCGACCGCCCTGCTCATCGCGTCGCCCGCCCGGGCGTAGCGCACGTCCGGCTGGATGCCGGCGAAGAGGGTGGCGCAGGCGGCGGCGTAGTAGCGGCCGTCCGGCCCCGGATGCCCGGCGGGCGGGCGCAGGCTGAGGAACGAGTCGGCGTCGGGGTCGGTGGCCGGGTCCAGCTCCAGGCGCAGCAGCACCGGCGCCGTCGCGCCGTGCTGTTCCGGATTGCCGTACGCCACCGCGATGTCGTGCCCGGTCACCGTGGCCAGCACCGGCAGCTGCACGAACGCCGGCACCTCCTCCCCGGAGAGCCCGTCGGTCCAGTCCCGCAGCAGCCGCCGGGCGGCCCCGGTCATCACCGCGCCCCAGGCCCGGGTCAGGTGGTCCGGCACGCCCTGGGTCTGCAACTCCAGCAGCCCGAAGCGGCGCAGCCCCTTCGTGGTGAACCAGAGCCCCTCGGCGTCGGAGGAGTAGGGCACCAGCACCCAGTCGACCAGCCGGATCCGCCCCTGGTCGTCGGGGAGCGAGCGCAGCGCCGTCGCCGGGTCGAGGAACTGGAGGCCGAACACGTCCACCACGTCGCCGTCGACGGACTCGGCGACGGCGGCGGCCACCGCCCGGGCCGCCCACTCGTGGGCCGGCGGCCAGCCGGGCCGGTACTCGGCCTGCACCACGACCAGGTGGCTCGCGGCGGCCAGCCGGGCCAGCTGCGCCTCGGTGGCGCCGAACGCGGTGAGCAGGTCCGGCGGCAGCTCGGGGAACTCGCCGATCGGCCGGGTGTCGACGCTCATCAGCGGGCTGTCGAGCATGTGCCGCGCGAGCCCGTGCACCGGCTCCGCCAGCCGGCCGGTGAGCCGCGCCACCGCCGTCTTCGCGCTCACCTTCGGCAGCCCCGTCATGGGCACCAGGTAGGTCGCGCTCAGCGACTCCGGAACCGGTACGGGCAGGAAGTCGTCCGTGATGAGCATGTCGTCCCCCGGTTGGCCGCGCCGGTGCTGTCGTGGGAGAACGCTACCCGGCGCGGTGCGCCCCGTTCAGCCGGACAGCACCACTCCCAGGTAGACCAGCGTGGTGACCACCTCCACGGTCGCGCCGAGCACGTCGCCGGTGACGCCGCCGAGCCGGCGTACCACGTGTCGCAGCAGCCCCACCGCGACGGCGAGTGCCACGGTGACGGCGAGTGGCCCCTGCCACGGGCGGCCCGGCACGGCCGCGAGCGCCGGCAGCGCGACGGCGACCGCCCCGGCGGCCAGGGCGACCGGCCCGACGGTGCCCGCGACCAGCGCGCCGAGCCCCTCCGGGCGGGCGGCCGGCACCCCGCGCCGGCAGGCCACCGCCACCCCGAGCCGGCCGGCGGCGGTCGCCGTGACCACCGCCGCGAGCGCCGCCGGCCACGACCGTCCCGCCAGCTCCGCGAGGGCCGCCGCCTGCACCAGGAGTACGACCACCAGCGCGACCACCCCGAACGGGCCCACGTCCGGCTTCTTCATGATCTCCAGCGCGGCGTCCCCCCGCCGGTACGACCCCAGCGCGTCCACGGTGTCGGCCAGCCCGTCGAGGTGCAGCCCCCGGGTGAGCAGCGCCCCGACGCCGACGGTCACCGCCGCCGCGACCAGCGGGGGCGCGAGCGCACCGGGAAGCAGCAGGACGCCGGCGAGGACGACGCCGAGCAGCGCGCCGACCGCCGGGGCGAGCGCCATCGCCGTGCCCGCCACCGACCGGTCGATGCGGCCGGCGGGTACCGGCAGGGTGGTGAAGGTGGTCAGCGCCAGCCGCGCCCCGTCGGCGAACCGCGACTCAGCCGGCACGCCGGCCGGACGGGTCCACCGCTTCCGTGTCCGGCCCGGCGCTGCCGGGCTCGCGGAGGTCGGCCTCGGTGCTGGTCGGCCCGGGGCCGGCGGGCTCCGGCTCGCGGAAGTCGGGTTCGGTGCTGGTCGGTCCGGGGCCGGCGGGCTCCGGCTCGCGGAAGTCGGGCTCGTCGGTGTCCGGCGCGGTCTCCGGCTCGTCGTCCTCGCCGCCGCCGAGCGACGGGTGGGCCGGCAGCGCGGCGGCCAGCGCCAGCACCGAGCGCAGCAGCGGCAGCGCGGCCAGCGCGTTCGCGCCCTCGCCCAGGTCGAGCCGCAGGTCGAGCAGCGGGGTCAGGCCGAGCACGTCGGCGCCGAGCTGGACGGCGGGGTGCCCGCCGTGGTCGGCCAGCAGGCACCAGTGCCGGGCCTGCCCGGCCAGGTCGCGGGTGACCATGGCGGCGGCCACCCCGACCGGACCGTCGAGCATCACCGGCAGCCGGCGGGCGGTGGCGCCGAGCAGCACGCCGGTGGCCACGGCGACGTCCCCGCCGCCCAGTTCGGCCAGCACGTCCTTGGCGCTGCGCGGCGAGTTCCGGGTGCGGTGCAGCGCGTCCCGTACCGCCGCGCACCGCCGCATCCAGGCCGCGTCGTCGATCTCGCCCGAGTCGGTGACGACCCGCCGGAGCACCGCCGGCGCCTCGGCGCCCGCCGTCGCCACCAGCACCGCCGCCGCGGCGGCCTCGGTGCCGGCGCCGCACGCCCCGAGCACCAGCAGTCGTACGCCCGCGTCGGCGGCCTCCTCGGCAAGCCGCCAGCCGTAGCGCAGGGCGACCTCGACCTGCTCGCCGGTCAGCGTGGGTTCGGTCTCCATCGGCGCGGACGCCGGGACCTCCACCACCTGGAGCTCGGCGCCACTCTCGGCGGCCAGCCGGGCCAGCGCCCCCTGCCCGGCGCGGGCCTGCCGGGCGCGGCGCGTCGACTCGCCCTCCACGGTGCCGGCGGCGGCGTCGCCGAGGTGGTCGCCGTGCAGCAGCAGCACCCGCACCCGGCCCCACGGGGCCGGGGTGACGGTGCCCTGGGTGGCGGCGGCGAACCCGACGGCCCGCTCCAGCACGCCCAGCCCCGACCCGGGCACGTCCAGGGTGGCGAGCCGCTCGATCGCCTGCGGGCCGGCGTACTCGTCGGGCATGGGCAGTTCCATGCCGGGCTGGATGACCAGGCCCGTGGCGACCATCGGCAGCGCCATGGTCGGGGCGGCCCAGGCGGTGCCGGTCGGCTCGGCGCCGGGCACCGCGTCCGGTGCGGTCGGCGGCGTGGGGGTGAACACGTCCGGGGAGGGCTCCGACGCGGCCACCGACCCGCCAGCGCCGCCGGGAACGCCCGGGGCGCCGGCCTGTGCGGGGCCGGCCTGTGTGGGCACGGTGGCCGGGTGCGGGGCGCCGGGCTTGAGCCAGGCGGCCTGGCCGGCGACCACGAGGACGACCGCGTCGCAGGCGTCGGCGACCGCCCGGTTGGCCGCGCCCAGCGCGTCGGTGAAGGCCCGCCCGAGCGGGGTGGTGGGCACCAGGGAGAGCCCGACCTCGGGGCTGACCAGCACCAGCCGGGCCGCGCAGGAGCGCACCGCCGCCGCCAGCTCGGCGATGGTGGCGGTGTCGTCCGCCGGCTGGTGCGCCGGGTCGAGCAGCACGGTCACCCAGCCGCCGAGGTCGTCGACGAGCAGCGTCTCGTTGGGCCCGGCGGAGGCCAGCACGTCCGCGAGGCGGCGCGGGTCGGCCGCGGTCTCCTCGGTGGTCCAGGTCTCCGGTCGGCGCTCGCGGTGCGCCGCCAGCCGGGCCGCCCACTCCGCGTCGTCGGCCGGCGCGTCGGCGGCCGTGGCCACGTAGCGGACCGTCGGCGCGTCGGCGACCAGGGCCTCGGCGAACTCGGACTTTCCGGACCGGATACCGCCGAGCACCAGGACCGTGTTCCACCCGTCAACGGACATGCCCGTACTTTAGAGCCAGCGCCCGGGTGCGGCCCCCCGGAGGTGCGGGGTACGGCCGGCCCGGCCCCGCAGGGAGGCGGCCGGTCGCCGCCGCGGGCAGGGGCACCCCCGGGCGGCGCTCAGTCGCAGTGCTCGAAACCGCTGGCGTAGCTGGCCCCGCCGGTGGACCCGCCCCACTTCACGCACACCCCGGCGGCCCTGGCCCGCACCGGCCCCGCGTAGTACGAGAACGACCCGCTGTCGGTGCTGCGGGCCCGGCCCCGCACCTCCAGCCACGCCGAGGCGGCCGTGGCCGTGCCCACCGCGGTCGCCTTCATCGTGACCACGCAGTTGTTGCCGCTGCCGGCGTGGTAGAGCAGGTAGACCCTGCCCTTCCGGCTGCCCGAGGCGGTCAGCGGGGCCGAGTCGATCACCCTGTACCCGCTGCCGCACGCCTCGACCGGCGTGTACGGGTTCGGCTTCGCCGGCTGTCCGGCCGTCGGTCCGGGGCCGGGTCCGCCGGGAGCGGTCGCGGTCGGCTCGCCGCTGCCCGCCGTCGGGACCGGGGAGCGCCCGGGCGGCGACGCCGACGGACTGCGGGACGACGCCGTCGCGCGGGTGGCACCCGGCGTGGGCTCGACGCGCAACCGGCCCGTACCGTCGTCGGCCGCCGCGCCGGACGGGCCCGCCGCCGCGGACTCGCCGGTCAGCGCCGCCGGGACGTCTCCGCCGGCCGGGCCGTCGTCGGGGGCCAGGGCGAGCGCGGCCACCCCGACCAGCACCACGAGCCCGGTGGCCGCCGCGCCGAGCAGCGCGGCCCGACGCCGCCGTGCCGGCTGCGGCACGACCGGGTCCTCCCGGGTGGGCGGGACCGGTCCCAAGGCGTCGCTTCCCGTCGCCGGTCCCGGGTGCGGCCGGGCGGCGACGGGCGGCAGCGGCGCCCACGGATCCGGCGGGGCGACCGGCCCGGCGGGGGCCGGCGCAACGGCGTCACCGGCCGCCGGGGTACCGCCCTGGTCCGGTTGCGCGGCGGCGGGCACCGCCGAGGTCGGGCCGGCGACGGCCCACGGCGGGCGGGCGGACGTCGGCACCACGGCCAGGGTCGCGTCGCGGGCCTCGGCCGCGGCGTCGGCCATCGCCGCCGCGTCGCCGAACCGGTCGCCGGGGCGCTTCGCCATCGCCCGCTGCACCAGCGCGGCCACCGCCGCCGGGATGTCGGGCGGCAGCGGCGGCGGCTCCTCCTGGAGGTGCCGCAACGCCACCTGGAGCGGGTTGTCCCCGTCGAACGGCGGCTGGCCGGTCAGGCAGAAGTACGCCACCGCGCCGAGCGCGTAGACGTCCGTCGCCGGGGAGACCGGCTGGTTCGCGGCCTGCTCGGGCGACATGTACGAGGCGGTACCGAGCATCACGTTGGCGGCGGTGATGCCCGCCATGGAGCCGGAGCGGGCGATGCCGAAGTCGACCAGCACCACCCGGCCGTCGCCCTTCACCAGCAGGTTGCCCGGCTTGACGTCCCGGTGCACGATGCCGGCGAGGTGGGCGGTGTGCAGCGCCTCGGCGGCCTGCGCCACCACCGACATGGTCGACGCCGGGTCGAGCCGCCCCCCGCGCCGCAGCCAGGAACTCAGCGGCTGGCCGTCGACGTACTCCATCACCAGGTAGTCGACCTGGCTGCCGTCGTCGAGGACGGACCGGCCGACGTCGTGCACGGCGACCACGCCCGGGTGGCGCAGCGCCGCCAGCATCCGCGCCTCCGCCCGGAACCGGGCCGTGAACTCGGGATCCGCGCTCAACGCCGGCAGCAGCGCCTTCACCGCCACCGTACGTTCCAGCATGAGGTCGGTGCAGCGCCAGACCGCGCCCATGCCGCCGATCGCCACTCGGTCGTCCAGCCGGTACCGGTCGCTGAGCACCACTCCCCGAGTAAGCACCGCGACACCGTACCGGCCCGGCGGAGCGGGGCTGGCCGCCCGGCGGGGCGGCGGAGCGGGGCTGGCCGCCCGGCGGGGCGGCGACGGACTACCGGGGTGTCTGGTACTGGAAGTCGTTGGGGTTGACCGCTGCCGGCTTCGGGTCCTCCTGCCAGGCGCCCTCCCCGGGGCGGGCGACGAGGGCGTCCAGCAGGTCCTCCCGTTCCATGTGCGCGGCCCCCACGATGCCGCCGCGCACCGCCATCGCCCGCAGCGCCTCGGTGTCCTTGTCGTGCAGCGGTTCGTCCATCGTCGCCTCCTCCAGGCCCGTCGGCGGTCGGCGACCGCCCCGTCGCGCGTCAGGAGGCCCATACCCGGACAGGGGCCGGGGAACCCTGCGCCGCCCGCCCGGCGTACGGATGTCGGGCCGCCCCGCGCCCGGCCGACTACGCTGGCGGGGGTTCGTCCCACGGGACATCAGCGGCGAGGGGAGACGCGGCATGGCGTGGAGTTGGCGGTACGAGGGCGCGAACGGTGAGTCGGTCGAGGGGCCGGCGGAGTCGTTCAGCAGCCAGGCGGACGCCGAGTCCTGGATCGGTCAGGCCTGGCGGGAGCTCGCGGCGTCCGGCGTCACCTCGGTCACGCTCGTGGAGGACGACCGGGTGGACTACCGCATGAGCCTGCTGCCTCCGGCGGAGTGATGGCCGGCGACCGCCCGGGGGGCGAGCCGTTGGTGCTCGGCGTGCCCCGGGCGGCGTTCCGGCCCAGCCCCGTCTTCCTCGCCCTGGTCGCGCTCTTCGTGACCAGCGGGGTGCTCACCTGGAACGGGTTCGGCAACGTCCGGCTCGACGTGTTCCTCTTCGTCGTGTCCGGCTGGCTGGTCTCGCTCTGCCTGCACGAGTACGCCCACGCTGTCGTCGCCTACCGGGCCGGCGACCGCAGCGTCGCCCACCGGGGCTACCTGACGCTCAACCCGCTGAAGTACAGCCACCCGCTGCTGTCGATCGGGCTGCCCGTGGTGGTCGTGCTGCTCGGCGGCATCGGCCTGCCCGGCGGGGCGGTGTGGGTGGACCGGCACGCCATCCCGGGACGGCTGCGGCACACCCTGGTCAGCCTGGCGGGCCCGGCCACCAACGTGCTGTTCACGCTGTTGCTGGTGCTCGCCGTACGCCTCGGGGCGGCCGGCGGCGGGCCGGTCGAGTTCTGGGCGGCCGTGGCGCTGCTGGCGTTCCTCCAGCTCACCGCGAGCGTGCTCAACCTGCTCCCGGTGCCCGGCCTGGACGGCGGCAACATGATCCAGCCGTGGCTGAACCCGCAGTGGCGCAGGATGTACGACCTGTTCGCCCCGTTCGGCTTCATCCTGCTGTTCGCGCTGCTGTGGAACCCGCGGATCGGCGGCTGGTTCTTCGACGCGGTCTTCGCCGTCGGCGACTTCCTCGGCCTGCCCCCGTGGCTCTACGCCCTCGGCCTGGACCTGATCCGCTTCTGGCAGGGCTGACCCGCGCCCCCGCCGGCACGGTCCGGCCCGGGCGGCCCGTGGTGCGGGCCGGCCCGGGCCGGGACGCGTCACGGGCGCTCGGCGGGAGACTCCGTGCGGGCCGGGTCGCGCTCGACGATCGGGTCGACGATCTCGTCGATCGCCTTGAGCAGCTCGGCGTCGAGCTTCACGCCGGCCGCCTTGACGTTGTCGTGCACCTGCTCCGGGCGGGAGGCGCCGACGATCGCCGAGGAGACGTTCGGGTTCTGCAACACCCAGGCGACGGCGAGCTGCGCCATGCTCAGTCCGGCCTGCTCGGCCAGCGGCTTGAGTCGCTGCACCCGGTTCAGGACCTCGTCGGTCATGAACCGGGAGATGAAGCCCGCGCCCGACTTCTCGTCGGTGGCCCGGGAGCCGGCCGGCGGCGGCTGGCCCGGCAGGTACTTGCCCGAGAGCACGCCCTGCGCGATCGGCGACCAGACGATCTGCCCGATGCCCAGCTCCTCGCTGGTGGGAACGACCTCGGACTCGATGACCCGCCAGAGCATCGAGTACTGCGGCTGGTTGGAGACCAGCGGGATGTGCAGCTCACGGGCGAGCTGGTGGGCCGCGCGGATCTCCGACGCCTTCCACTCGGAGACGCCGATGTAGAGCGCCTTGCCGGAGTGCACGACGTCGGCGAACGCCTCCATCGTCTCCTCCAGCGGCGTGCTGTGGTCGTACCGGTGGGCCTGGTAGAGGTCCACGTAGTCGGTGCGCAGCCGGCGCAGCGAGCCGTTGATCGACTCCATGATGTGCTTGCGGGACAGGCCCCGGTCGTTGCGGCCCGGCCCCGTGGGCCAGTACACCTTGGTGAAGATCTCCAGCCCCTCGCGCCGCTCGCCCTCCAGCGCGCGGCCCAGCACGTCCTCGGCGCGGGTGCCCGCGTACACGTCGGCCGTGTCGAAGGTGGTGATGCCGGCGTCCAGGGCGGCCCGGACGCAGGCGAACGCCGCGTCCTCCTCGACCTGCGAGCCGTGGGTGATCCAGTTGCCGTACGAGATCTCGCTGACCATCAGGCCGGAACGGCCCAGGTGACGGAATTCCATGAGTCGACCCTAGCCCGTTCCGATCATGCCCACCCCTCGTGGCGGGCCTCCCTGTCGCTCAGAGCACGGGGCTGGTGTCGACGAGCAGCCGCTCGATCTCGGCGACGACCTCGTCGCGGTCGCGGTGCACCGGCTCGATGAGCAGCTCGCCCCGCCGGTCGAGCGCGCCCCAGCGGCCCGTGCCGTCGCCGACCAGGAACGCGACCGGGTGGACGACCAGCGCCGGATAGCTGGGCGCCACCAGCACCTTCCCGGCCCGGTTCACCACGCCGCGCCGGCCGGCCACCTCCACCACGGCCAGCCCCTCCTCGGTGAAGCCGTCGACGTACCGGCCGTCGGCCAGGACGGTGGCGAACCCGTGGTGCCGGGTGGGCACCACGATCCGGCCGTTGCGGTCGACCGCGCCCCAGCCGTCGCGGCGGACCACGGCCACGCCGCGTTGGAACGGGCGTACGTCCGCGAAGCCGTGCGGCACGACCACCTCGCCGGTGGCGTCGATCGCCACCCAGCCGGCGTCGCCGCCGTCGGACACCCAGGCCAGCCCGTCGGAGAACGAGCGGACCACCGGGTACGACGGTTCGAGCACCGTGGCGCCGGTACGGTCGATGAGCGACCACCGCTCGGTCTCGGGGCGCCGCACCCAGGCCAGCCCGTCGCGGAACGGCTGCGCCTCCGCGTACCCGGCCGCGATGACCAGGTCGCCGTCCGGGTCGGAGAAACCCCACAGGTCGCCGTCGCGGGCCGGCATCGGGGGCCGGTCACGCTCCAACACCTCCTCGCGGCTGCGCGGGTACGGCCCGAAGCCCGTCTCCGCGACCCGCTCCGCCACCGCGTCCAGGCTCAGCCGGATCCGGGCCTGCAACTCGGGGTCCTCGGTGCCACGCAGGTCCAGGGCCCGCTCGAAGTGGTGACAGGCCTCCATCAGCCGACCCTGGTCGTAGCAGGACCGCCCGGCGTGCTCGTGCAGCACCGCGCGCAGCCGCTGTGGCAACTCCGTGGAGTTCGCCTCGGCGAAGAGCCGGTCGGCCTCGACGAACTCGCCGCGCCAGCGCAACACGTGCGCCAGCCGAGCCTGAGCCACCGCCGTACGCCGCAACTCCCCGGTGGCCTCGGCGTAGGTGAGCGCGAGCCGACCGTCCGCCAGGGCATCGTCCAGTTCGCCGAGAATCCGGGACACCACCGCCCGCAGACTGAGCAGCCGGGCGCGCGACTTGTTGTCCACGGCCGCGCCCAGCTTCTCGGTCAGCCGCCGCCGGATCGTCCGGAACTCGTCCGGCTCCTCCACGACCTCCCGCAGGGTGGCCGGATCGAGCCGCCACCGGTAGCTCGCCAGCACCTGCTCCGGATCGCCCTGCGCCGCGCTCTGGTGCCCGGCGTCCCGCGACCCGACGGGCATCCCGGCGGCCCGCGGTCCGCTGCTGCCCACTCCGGCGTCCCGTGGTCCGTCGGCCCGTGGTCCGGCCGTGTTTGGTCCGGTGGTCTGTGGCTCGGTGGCGCTCGGTTGGGTGGTCCGTGGTTCGGTGGCGCTCGGTTGGGTGGTCCGTGGTTCGGTGGCGCTCGGTTGGGTGGTCCGTGGTTCGGTGGTGCCCGGTTCGGTGGTCCGTGGTTCGGCGGCGCTGGCTCCGACGGCGTGGGGTTCGGTGGTGTTCGTTGCGGCGATGGCTGGCTCGGCGGTGCGGGACGCGGAGGTCCGTTCCGCGCTCGTCGATGGCACCTGCCCGCCGGGCGGCGTGGCGGCGGGCGGGGTGGCGATGGGGGGCGTGGCGGCGGGCGGCGTGGCGGCAGGCGGCGCGGACACCGGCTGCGCCGACGGCTCGGAGGGGGGCGGTACCGGCGAGGCGTCCGTGGGCGGTGCCGAGGCCGTCGGCGGCGCGGAAACGGGCCGGGCCGGCACGAGGTCTGCGGCGGGTGCGGAGACAGGTTGCGGTGCCTGCGACAACGCGCCAGGGACGATGGGCGGGGGCGGCGCCGACGCGGCGGGCGGAGCGGAGACAGGCTCGCCCGGCGGGGCCGACACCGCGTCGGCGTGTGGCGCGGCAGTGGCGGACGCGTCCCGCGCAGGCACGTACGCATCCGACGCGACGGGCGGCCCGGAAACAGGCGGTACCGGCGGCGCGGCGATGGGCTGGGCCGGCGGAGCGGAGACAGGACGCGGGGCCGGTGGCGCGGAGACCTGCTCGGCCGCTGGCGAGTCGATGAGCCGGGCCGGCGACGGGAAGACCTGCTGGGCCGCTGGCGCGTCGATGGGCTGGGCCGGTGGCGCGGAAACCTGCTGGGCCGGTGGCGCGGAGACAGGGCGCGGGGCCGGTGCGGCCGGGACCGACTCGTTCGTCTCGGCCGTCGGCCCGACGACAGAACCGGCCCGGGACACCTCCGCCGGCTCGGCCGGAGGGCCGGCGACGGGGGAGACCGGCAGTGTGGACACCGATGTCGCAGCGCCGACGGGCGGAGCGGACACGGGACGCGGATCGGCCGCGGTGGGTGGAACACCACGGGTGTCAAAAGCCTTCGGTGACAACCATGGTGTTCCACCGGTGGGCGCAGCCGGTTCGTTCGGCACCCGCTCGACCGGTTCGAGCGTGGGAGTGGTGGCGTGCCGGTCCATGCGCGGGGCCGCTGTGTCCGCCGCGTTCGGGTAGGGCGGCGACGCTGCTTCGTACTGTGCCGCTGTCTTCGGGGCGGTGCCATTCGCCGTGACGGCATCGGGCCCGGCCGGCTGTGCCTGGGCTGCTGCCGCCGTCGGTGCTTCCGGCATCGGCCGTACGACCGGCGCCGCAACCTGCGGGCCGGACGGTGGTGCCGACACGGGCCGGGTAGGAGTTGCGAAGACCGGGCGTGGCGTGGGCGACGCGGAGTTGGCCTGCCCGGGAGGCGCGGAGACGGGCGCTGCGGAGTTGCTCTGCGCCAGCGGCGTGGACGGTGCGGTGACGGGCGACGTGGACGGTGCAGGCACGGGTGGTGCGGGCGCGGGCGGTGCGGGGATGGGCGGTGCGGACGGTGCGGGGATGGGCGGTGCGGGCGCGGGCGGCGCGGGCGCTGCGGTGACTGGCTGCTCCGGCGGGACGGCGACCGGCGGCAGGTCCGCCAGCGTCGGTTCCTGGACGGTCGGCGGCGCCGGGACGGCAGGCGCAGGGGACGTCGGGGCAGGCGTTGGGGCCGGGGCGGCGGGCGGAGCGGACACCGGGTCGGGTGCGGAAGGCGCCGGCACAGCGGGCGAAACGTGTACCGGCTCGGCAAGGGTGGGCGCGGGCGGTGCCAGCCCAGCGGGCGGACCAGACGCCTGCTCGGAAAGGGAGGACGCGGGCGGTGCCGGCGCTGTGGCCGGTACGACCCGTGGGCCGGACACCGTTGGGATGGCCGGCGGGACCGGGGCCGATTCCGCCGGGGCGACCTCGGTCGGCGGTTCGGGGTGGTCGTGAGACGGTGACGTGGATCTCGCCGACGACGAGGTGGCAGGTTCGGGCGAGGCGGCACCGCCGTCGGGCGGATTCGGTACCGACCCGTCGAGGCCACGGTTCGGCACGGCGTCTACGCCCGGCGTGCGGTGGGGAGTCGACACGCCGCTTGCAGCCGCCGTGCCGTTTGCAGCCGCCGTATCCCTCGGGGCCGCCGTGCCGTTTGCAGCCGTCGTACCACTCGGGTCCGGCGCCTGGCTGGGTGCCGCCGCGCCACTCGATGCGGCCGCGCCGCTCTGCGCCGCCGTGCCACTCGTAGTCGCCGTGCCGCTCTGCGCCGGCGTGCCACTCGTAGTCGCCGTGCCGCCCAGGGGCGGCGTGGTGGTCGGGGGAGGCGTGGTGGTCGGGGGAGAGACAGCCTGGCCGGCGGGCCGAGACCCGTCCGGCGTGACCGGGGCAGGTGCCGCGGGCCGGGACGGTCGGAACCAGGCGTCCGGTCCGCTCGAGGTGGGCGCCTGGGGAGGCGGCGGGGCGGCCGGTGTGGGCGGGTCGCTCGGCGGTGGCGGGACGTACCGCCTGGGCCTGTCGGGCGCGATGGGCGCCTGCGGTGCCGGGACGTCCTGCCTGGCCGTGCCTGCGGCTGCCGGGGCTTCCGGCGAGCGGTGCGGTGCGCTCGGACGGGTGGCGGACGGCTGCCCCGACGGCGTGGGGGCCGGGGGCTGGGCCACGGACCGGGCTTCGCCGTGCCCGGTGCCCGGGTGCGGCGTCGGTGCGTCCGGCCGGGCCGGTCCTGGGTGTGCCGGGGCCGGACCGGGGACCGTGCTGGCGGTCGACTGGCGGGCCGGACCGGCCGCGTCGGCGGTCGTCTCCGGGGTCGGACCGGGCACCGCGCTGGCTGTCGCCTGCCGGGTCGCGTCGGCGGTCGTCTCCGGGGCCGGACCGGACACCCTGCTGGCGGTCGCCTCCGGTGCCGGCAGGAACTCCAGGCGCAGTCGGGCGGCGGGAGGCGCCGAGATCGGCGTGGCGTCGTCCTCCGGGGCCGGGCGGGGCGTGTGGCCGGTGGCCGGACCCGCTGGCGGCACCGGCCGCCCGACCACCTGGTCCACCGGGCCCGCCGGCGATACCGGGCGGCCGACGGTTGGGCCCGCCGGCGATACCGGTTGGCGGACGTCCGGGCCTGCCGGCGATACCGGGTGGCGGACGTCCGGGCCTGCCGGCGATACCGGTTGGCGGACGTCCGGGCCTGCCGGCGACACCGGGTGGCGGACATCCGGGCCCGCCGGCGATACCGGGCGGTTGACGCTCGGGCCTGCCGGCGAGACCGGGGCCGAGGCGGGATCCGCCGGCGAGACCGGGGCCGGGGCGGGACCCGCTGGCGACGTCCGGCCGGACAGGGGCCCGGCGGGTGAGACCGGGCCGGCAGGCGAGACAGGCCCGGACAGGGGGCCGGCGGGCGACACCGGCCGACCGTGGACCGGTGCGGTCGGGTCGGGCCGGTCGGAGCGTGGCAGGTCGCGGGCCGGCGCGGGGGAGACGGGGCGGCCCGGCGGCGGAACGTCCCCGGCCGGGGCCCGGAAGGCCGCCGGCCCGGGGGCCGGCGCCCCGGACGTCGTCGGGGCACCGTAGGTGGGGGATTGCGGCCGTTGGTCGTACCCGGGCGGGAGCGGCGGGGTCGCGGCGTCCTGGGGGCGGTCGGCCGGTCGCCGGTGCTCGGGGCGGGGTTCGGCGCGCCGCGCCGCGTCCCGGTCGGAGCCGGGCCGCAGGGGGCCGGGTGGTGGCCAGGGCAGGCCGCCGTCCTGCCGCGGGTGTCCCCGGTACGCCTCGGCCTCCCGAGGGGCGTCGGGCCGGGCGACCCCGCGCGGCCCCCGCTCCGGGTACGTCTCGGCGCGCGCCGCCTCGTGCGCCCGCCATCGCTCGTCCGGCTCCTGCTGCCGCCGCTGGCTGTCCGGAGGCGCCTGCTGGCCGGCGGGAGCCCGGTCGGGGCGTGGCCACCCGTCGGCGGGTACGCCGGCCTCGCGGCCCCGCCCGCCGGGGCCGCGGTCCCACTGCGAGTCGGCCGAGCGCTCCGGCTGCGGGGCAGCCGAACGCCCCCATTGCCCATCGAAAGGACGCTCCCGCTGCCCATCGGAAGGACGCTCCCGCTGCCCATCGGAAGGACGCTCCCGCTGCCCATCGAAAGGACGCTCACGCTGGCCGTCGGAAAGACGGTCATGCTGGCCGTCGGAAGGACGCTCCCGCTGGCCGTCGACCGGACGCTCCCGCTGGCCGTCGACCGGACGCTCCCGCTGGCCGTCGGAGGGGCGGGGCTCCGGGGCCGGGGCCGCCCACTGGTAGCGGCGCCCGTCAGCGTCCGCCTGGCGGTCGTGGACGGTCTCCGCTCGGCGGTCGTGGCCGGACGCGGCGGGACGGTCGTGAACGCGCCCGGGGCGGTGGTCGTGGCCGGGGTCCGGCCGGCGGTCGTAGCTGGCGTCCGGGCGCTCGTACGCCGCGGGGCGGCGGGGCGGCGCGTCCTCGTCGGGCTCCGGGAGCCAGCCCGGATCGGGCCGGCCGGCGGGGGAGACGGGACGGTCCCGCCCGGCCGGCTCGTACCGGGGGGTGCGGCTGTCGTAGCGGTCGGGACCGGCGTGGTCGCGCTGCCGGGGGGAGTCGACGGGCCGGCCGGGGGCGTCGAACTGACCCCGGTCGTTGCGGTGTGGCGGCTCCTGTCGGGGCGGCCACTGCCGGTCGTCCGGCCGGCGCGGCTCGGCGGGCGGGCGGCGGTACGACTCGTCGCCGTACCGACGCGCGTCGGGGCCGTCCGGCTGGCCGTGCCACGCGTCCTGCCGACCGGGCCGCCCGTCGGGCAGGTCGTCCCACGACCGGCCGATGTAGGTCCCGTCCGGCCGGGTGGGTGCGAGCGGGGGCACCTCGGCCCGGCCCACGGCGGAGCGGCCCCGAGGCGCGGCCGGCGCGTGTTCGACGCCGATGTCGCCCGCGTAGCGCTGGCCGGGGAACTGCGGATGCCACTCGGTGGTGGGCTCGATCATCCAGGCCGGTTCGGCGGAGTCGTGCCAGTGGTCGTAGTAGCGGCTCATCCGGTTGCCCTGTCGCCACGGAGGGTAGGCGGAACGCCCGGTGCCAGCCGCCGGGGAGCGGGCGCGCCCGGGTGCCCGGCTGGCGTCCGTCCGCTCACGGCGGCGCCCCGGTGGCCGGCCCGCGTCCGCTCGCTCACGGCGATGTCACCTCGTTGGAAATTGTCGCGCTGGGCGCTCCACGTGCCGGTAGAGTCGCCCCTCCGGTACGGCGTGGCTGCGGAAGGAGGGTAGCGGCGTGGGCTCGCTCACCGCCACTGTGGCACCGCCCACCACCCCAAACGTTATCCTATGGTTCCGGACATTTAAGGCTATAACCGGATCAGGCTTCCGACGTTACGCCACGTACCGGCAGGCATCGGTGGCGGGCGTCGTGACCAACACGGTCTTCGGCTTCCTGCGGTGCTACGTCCTGCTCGCGGCGGTCGGCGCGGCCGGCACGGTGGCCGGGTACGACCGGAGGCAGCTCGCCACCTTCGTCTGGGTGGGCCAGGGCCTGCTGGCGGTCGTCCTGCTCTGGGGCTGGACCGAGCTGGCCGACCGGATCCGCACCGGCGACGTCGCCAGCGACCTGCTGCGGCCGGTGCACCCCGTGACCAGCCATCTCGCCGCCGACCTGGGCCGCGCCGGCCACGCCGCCCTGGTCCGGTTCCTGCCGCCGGTGCTGGTCGGGCCGCTCTTCTTCGAGGTCCACGTGCCCCGCCGCTGGGCCACCCTGCCGATCTTCGCGTTCTCCGCCGTCGTCGCCGTGGTCCTCTGCTTCGGCTGCCGGTTCCTGGTCAACGCGACCGCGTACTGGTTGCAGGACGTCCGGGGGCCGGTGATCCTCTGGACCCTCGCGTCGGGCGTGCTCGCCGGGCTCTACTTCCCGCTGCGCTTCCTGCCGGAGTGGCTCCAGCTCGTGCTGTGGCTGGGCACCCCCTTCCCGAGCCTGCTCCAGACCCCACTCGACGTGCTGGTCGAGCGGGATCCGACCGGCACGCAGGTCGGGCTGGTCGGCCTCCAGCTCGCCTGGGCGGTGCTGATCCTGGCCGCCTGCCGGCTGGTGCAGCGGCGCGCGGAACGCCGCCTGGTGGTGCAGGGTGGCTGAGGCGTCGGGCGGGGCGCTGGCCGCGTACCGGGCGCTGCTCGGCGCGCAGGCACGCGCGCAGACGGCGTACCGGACCTCGTTCGTCATCGACGTGGTCGGCAACGTCGGGTCCACCGTCTTCGACGTGCTGACCGTGCTGGTGATCTTCGGGGTCACCCGGGAGCTGGGCGGCTTCACGCTGCGCGAGACGCTGGTGGTCGTCGGCCTCTCGACGTGCGCGTTCGCCGTCGCCGACCTGCTGGTGGGCAACATCGAGCGGCTGCCCCGGTACGTGCGCACCGGGCTCTTCGACGCCGTGCTGGTCCGCCCGCTCGGCGCCCTGCCCCAGCTGCTGCTGATGGACCTGCCGCTGCGCAAGGTGTCCCGGGCGGTCTTCGGGATCGCCGTGCTGGTCGTCGCGGTCGGCTCCGCCGGCGTCGAGTGGACCCCGGCGCGGGCGCTGCTGGTGGTCCTCGCCCCGCTGGCCGGGGTGGTCTTCTTCGGGTCGGTCTTCGTGGCCACCGCCACCGTCTCGTTCTGGTGGGTCGACTCGGGTGAGCTGGCCAACTCGGTCACCTACGGCGGGCGGGACTTCGCCTCGTACCCGGTCACCGTCTTCGAGGGCTGGTTCCGCGCGGTGTTCGCGTACGGCCTGGGCTTCGCCTTCGTCAGCTACCACCCGGCGCTGGCGCTGCTCGGCCGCGCCGACCCGCTCGGCCTGCCGGCGTGGGTGGGCTTCACCGCGCCGGCCGTCGCGCTGGTCGCGGCCGCCGGGGCGGCGGCGGCCTGGCGCACCGGGGTCCGCCACTACCGGAGTACGGGGTCGTGAGCGACGACGTGATCGTGGTCGACGGGCTGCGCAAGGAGTTCACCGTCCGGGTGCGCACCGGCCGGCTGCGGCGGGAGAAGCGGCGGGTCACCGCCGTGGACGGGATCGACCTGCGGGTGGCCCGGGGCGAGATGCTCGGCTACATCGGGCCCAACGGCGCCGGCAAGTCGACGACGCTCAAGATGTTCACGGGCGTGCTGACGCCTTCCGCCGGCGAGGTACGCGTGTGCGGCCTGCGCCCGGTGGCCGAGCGGACCCGGCTCGCGCTGCGCGTCGGCGTGGTCTTCGGCCAGCGCTCGCAGCTCTGGTGGGACCTGCCGCTGGGCGACTCGTTCGCGCTGCTGCGGCACGTCTACCGGGTGCCGGCCGCCGCGCACGCCGCCCGGCTGCGCCGCTGCCGGAGCCTGCTCGACCTGGATCCGTTCCTGGACACCCCGGTAAGGCAGCTCTCCCTCGGGCAGCGCATGCGCGGCGAGCTGACCGCCGCGCTGCTGCACGGCCCGGAGGTGCTCTTCCTCGACGAGCCCACCATCGGCCTCGACGTGGTCAGCAAGCAGGCGGTCCGCGGCTTCCTCGGCGAGCTGGGCCGCACCGGGGACACGACGCTGGTGCTCACCACGCACGACCTGGCCGACATCGAGCGGCTCTGCCGGCGCCTGGTGGTGGTCGACCACGGGCGGGTGGTGCACGACGGGTCGATCGCCGCGCTGCACGAGCGGTACGGGTCGCGCCGGCTGCTCGTCGCCGACCTGGACGCACCGCTGGCCGAGCCGCCGGTGCTGCCCGGCGCGCCGCTGCAACGGCAGGAGGCCGACGGGCACCGGCTGGTCTTCGCGTTGGAGTCGGCGGGGGTGGCCGAGGTGGTGGCGGCCCTGGCCGGGCTGGGCGCGCTGCGGGACGTCTCGATCGTCGAGCCGGACATCGAGGACGTGGTGGCCAGGCTCTACCGGAGCCGCTGACGCCCCCGCAGGGCCAGTGACGGCGACGGCCCCGTACCGCGCTGCGGTAGGGGCCGTCGGTGCGGCAGGCTCAGACCGGGTCGCCGATGTTTACCCGGGGCGCGGGGGCGCGCATCCGGCGGAACGTGATCGACCGCATGATGGCGTAGAGGTAGAGCGAGCCCATCCGCTGCCCGGTGTTCGGGAAACGCTCCCCGACCAGCTTGCGGATCTTGCGCGAGATCAGGAGCGAGTCGACCACCACACCCAGGGCGAGCGCGCCCCAGAGGATGTTGGAGACCAGGCGGACGACCGGCGGCATCGCGGCGTTCGAGCCGATCAGCACGATCAGCGCCCCACCGAAGAACCAGGTGCCGACCGTACGCCGGGAGTCGACCACGTTGCGGGCCAGCAGCCGCTCCGGGCCGCGGTCGCGGGGACCGCCCTCACGACGGAACTCCTCCGCCGCCTCGGCGCGCAGCTGGCGCTTGCGCTCCCGCTGCTCCTCCTTGGTCAACGGCTTGGTGGCCGCGGCCGGCCGACGGCCGGCGGTGGGCCGCTTCGGGGTGGCCTTGCCCAGCTCCTTCTTGCTCGGGGTGTAGCCCCGGGGCTGGGCAAGCGTGGACTCCTCGTCGGGGGTCACCGGGGTGACGGCCTCGTCGACGAGGTCGGAGGACTTGCGGCGAAACAGCGAGGGCACGCGGAAAGGGTAGCCAAACGACGGCGCCCGGTGCACATCGCGGTGCACCGGGCGCGTACGGGAGTGGTCGACGTTACGGGCGCTCGACGTGCGCGCCCAGGTCGGCCAGCTTCGCCTCGAAGTCCTCGTAGCCCCGGTTGATCAGGTCCACGCCGTAGACCCGGGAGGTGCCCTCGGCGGCCAGCGCGGCGATCAGGTGGCTGAAACCGGCCCGCAGGTCGGGGATGACCAGGTCGGCGGCGTGCAGCTTGCTCGGCCCCGCGATCACCGCCGAGTGCTTGAAGTTGCGCCGGCCGAAGCGGCACGGCGTGCCGCCCAGGCAGTCCCGGTAGACCTGGATGTTGGCGCCCATCGAGTTGAGCGCCTCGGTGTAGCCCAGCCGCTGCTCGTAGACCGTCTCGTGGACGATGGACAGGCCCCGGGCCTGGGTGAGCGCCACCACCAGCGGCTGCTGCCAGTCGGTCATGAAGCCCGGGTGCACGTCGGTCTCCAGCGCCACGGCGTGCAGCTCGCCGCCAGGGTGCCAGAACCGGATCCCGCCCTCCTGGCCCGGGTCGCCCAGCTTCGGCGGCCGGGCGTCGGTGACCTCGTACTCGCCGCCGACGGAGCGGAAGATGTTCAGGAAGGTCATCATGTCGGCCTGCTGCGCGCCGAGCACCTCGACGTGGCCGCGGGTGGCCAGCGCCGCTGCCGCCCAGCTCGCCGCCTCGATCCGGTCCGGGATCGGCCGGTGCGTGTAGCCGTGCAGCTTCGGCACACCCTGGATCTCGATGACCCGGTCGGTGTGCACCTTGATGATCGCGCCCATCTTCTGCAGGATGCAGATCAGGTCGATGATCTCCGGCTCCACCGCGGCGTTGCGCAGCTCGGTGACGCCCTCGGCCATCACGGCCGTCAGCAGCACCTGCTCGGTCGCACCGACGCTCGGGTACGGCAGGGCGAACTTGGTGCCGTGCAGCCCGTTCGGCGCCGACAGGTGCAGCCCCTCGGGGGTCTTCTCGACCGTCGCACCGAACTCCCGCAGCGCCTGAAGGTGGAAGTCGATCGGGCGCGGCCCGATGTGGCAGCCCCCCAGGTCGGGGATGAAGGCGTGGCCGAGGCGGTGCAGCAGCGGCCCGCAGAAGAGGATCGGGATCCGGCTGGAGCCCGCGTGCACGTTGATCTGGTCCGTGCTGGCGCTCTCCACGTTCGCCGGGTCGAAGACGAGCTCGCCGTCCTCCCCGCCGTCGGTGACCTTGACCCCGTGCAGGCCGAGCAGGCCCCGGACCACCTCGACGTCGCGGATCTTCGGTACGTCGTACAGCCGGCTCGGGCTGTCACCCAGCAGGGCGGCGACCATTGCCTTCGAGACCAGGTTCTTCGCGCCGCGCACGCGGATCCGCCCTTCGAGCGGGGTACCTCCGTGTACGACCAGGACGTCGTCGGTCAACGCAACCTCCAGCGCGTCGGTGCTGCCGTGTTGATGGTGGGGCACACGATTGTCATCGCTACCCGGAATGCGGCCATGTCGAAACGGCCCGCGTGAGTCGTCGCACCGGCAGCATAGCCCTCGGTGACGATCATGGACCCGGTCACATCGTCCCTGAGGGTACTTATCGGTGATCGGACCCTTTTCCGTGCCAATACGGCTACGGAGGGTGATCAGCCCGCTGCGGGCGGCGGGGTGTCGGCCGCGGGCAGGGCCAGCATCTTCTCCAGCGCCACCCGGGCGTGGTGCGCGGTGTCCGGGTCGACGGTGATCTGGTTGACCAGCCGGCCGGCCACCAGCTCCTCCAGCGCCCAGACCAGGTGGGGCAGGTCGATCCGGTTCATGGTCGAGCAGTAGCAGACGGCCTTGTCCAGGAACATGACCTGCTTGTCCGGGTGGGCCAGCGCGAGCCGGCGGACCAGGTTCAGCTCGGTGCCGACCGCCCAGGCCGAGCCGGCCGGGGCCGCCTCGATGGCCTTGATGATGTATTCCGTCGAACCGACGAAGTCGGCGGCGGTGACCACCTCGTGCCGGCACTCCGGGTGGACCAGCACGTTCACCCCCGGCACCCGCTCCCGCACGTCGTCGACGCTGTCCAGCGTGAAGCGGCCGTGCACCGAGCAGTGCCCGCGCCACAGGATCATCCGCGCGTCACGCAGCTGCTGCGGGGTGAGCCCGCCGTTGGGCTTGTGCGGGTCGTAGAGGACACAGTCGTCCAGCGAGAAGCCCATCTCCAGCACCGCCGTGTTGCGACCCAGGTGCTGGTCGGGGAAGAAGAAGACCTTCGACCCCTGCTCGTACGCCCACTCCAGCGCCCGCTTCGCGTTCGACGAGGTGCAGACCACGCCGCCGTTGCGGCCGACGAAGCCCTTGATGTCCGCCGAGGAGTTCATGTACGTCACCGGGACGGTCTCCGCCGCGATGCCCAGTTCGGTGAGCACGTCCCAGGCGGTCTCGACCTGCGACAGCACCGCCATGTCCGCCATCGAGCAGCCGGCGGCCAGGTCGGGCAGGATGACCTTCTGCGCGTCCGAGGTGAGGATGTCGGCGCTCTCGGCCATGAAGTGCACGCCGCAGAAGACGATGTACTCCGCGTCGGGCCGGGCCGCCGCCTCGCGGGCCAGCTTGAACGAGTCACCGGTCACGTCGGCGAACTGGATCACCTCGTCGCGCTGGTAGTGGTGCCCCAGCACGAAGACCTTGCTGCCCAGCGCCGCCTTCGCCGCCGTCGCCCGGGCCACCAGGTCCGGGTCGCTGGGCGCCGGCAGGTCACCCGGACACTCGACGCCGCGCTCCGTGGCGGGGTCGCTGCCCCGGCCGAGCAGCAGCAGTGCCGTCGCGGTGTTGGAGGGTTCCACCCAGGTCGAAGTCACGTGCCCCATGGTCCCACAGTGCGGCCTCGGCGCAGCCTCCAGCGGTGTGTGCTGCCACACTGCTCGACATGCGCGTGCTGCTCTGTCCGGACAAGTTCGCCGGCACCCTGCCGGCCCCGCAGGTCGCCGATGCCGTGGCCACCGGCTGGCGGGAGGTCGCCCCCGGCGACGACCTGCTCGTGCGGCCCCTGTCGGACGGTGGGCCGGGCTTCATCGACGTGCTCTCCGACGCCCTCGGCGGACGCCGGATTCCGGTGCCGACCGTCGACCCGCTGGGCCGCCCGACGACCGGTGAGATCCTGCTCACCGACGGCGGTGCGACCGCCTGGCTGGAGAGCGCCCAGGCGTGCGGGCTGCACCTGCTCGACGCGGCCGAGCGGGACCCGAAGACCACCTCCTCGTACGGGCTGGGGGTGCTGGTGGCCGCCGCCCTGGAGGCCGGGGCCCGGACGGTCGTGATCGGGCTGGGCGGCTCCGGCACCAACGACGGCGGCGCGGGCATGCTCACCGCGCTCGGCGTGACCCCGCTGGACGCCACCGGCCAGGCACTGCCGTACGGCGGGGGCGCGCTCGGCGCGGCGGACGCCCTCGACGGCGCGCCCCGGCTGCGCGACGCCCGCCTGGTGGCCGCCACCGACGTGGACAACCCGCTGCTCGGGCTGCACGGGGCCAGCAACGTGTTCGGCCCGCAGAAGGGCGCCGACCGGGCCGACGTGCTGCTGCTCGACGCCGCGCTGGAGCGTTTCGCCGCCGTGCTGGAGCGGGACCTGCCCGGCTGCCCCGAACGGCTGGGCGCGCTGCCCGGCGGCGGCGCGGCCGGCGGGCTGGGCGCGGCCGTCCTGGCGCTGGGCGGGCACTGCGAGTCGGGCATCGGCCTGGTCACCCGGGCGATCGGGCTGGACGTCACCCTCGACGAGGTCGACCTGGTGATCACCGGGGAGGGCTCGTTCGACCACCAGTCGCTGCGCGGCAAGGTGGTTGCCGGGGTGGCCGGCGCCGCCCGGGACCGGGGCGTGCCCTGCGTGGTGGTCGCGGGCCGGGTGAGCACCGGGCGGCGGGAGGCCGGGGCGGCCGGGGTGACCGACGCGTACAGCCTGGTGGAGCACTTCGGGGGCGAGGAACGCGGCGGGCTGGCCGCCGCGATGGAGCGCCCGGCCGAGGGGCTGCGGGCGCTCGGCACCCGGCTCGCCCGGCAGTGGAGCCGCTGACCACGGCCGGTGCGGAGGCGCTCCGGGCGGCGGCCCTGGTCACGCCGGACGGGTGGGGCCGGCCGTGGCGGCGTACCATCGGATCTGGACCACACCGGGAATGGCTGGGCGACAGGAGATGTTGGCCAGTGCGTCCGGACCCAACCGCGCAGGGAGATTTCACGTGACCACGCCAGCGCAGACCGAGTCGACCGAGGCCAAGGCCCCCACGTCCGTCGTCCTCACCGACGTCGCGGCGCAGAAGGTCAAGGCCCTGATCGAGCAGGAGGGCCGCGACGACCTGCGGCTCCGGGTCGCCGTGCAGCCGGGTGGCTGCTCCGGCCTGCGGTACCAGCTCTTCTTCGACGAGCGGTCGCTCGACGGTGACGTCGTCACCGACTTCGAC
Organism: Micromonospora sp. NPDC007220; assembly: GCF_040634035.1. NCBI lineage: Bacteria > Bacillati > Actinomycetota > Actinomycetes > Micromonosporales > Micromonosporaceae > Micromonospora > Micromonospora sp. NPDC007220. The sequence goes on from NZ_JBEYEU010000002.1 coordinate 286,034, forward strand.
GGTGTCGAGGTCGTCGTCGACCGGATGAGCGCCCCCTACCTGGCCGGCGCCACCATCGACTTCGCCGACCGGATCGACGCCCAGGGCTTCACCATCGACAACCCCAACGCGGGCAACTCCTGCGCCTGCGGTGACTCGTTCAGCTGAGCCAGACCTCCGCTGACCACGGCGGGGCCGTCCTCCGGGGCGGCCCCGCCGTCGTCTTCCGGTCGGAAACGAGCCGTCGGGAAGATGACCCGGGGCCGACCGACCGGTCATCCTGAGGGGGCCGGGCCGGTAGGCTGACCGGCGCCCTGCTCCCGACCCCGAGGGTTGACATGAAGATCGCCGTGACCGGCTCGATCGCCACCGACCATCTGATGAGCTTCCCCGGTCGCTTCGCCGACCAGTTCATCGCCGACCAGTTGCACAAGGTCTCGCTCTCCTTCCTGGTGGACGACCTGGTGCTGCGGCGTGGTGGGGTGGCGGCCAACATCGCCTTCGGCATGGGGCAGCTCGGCCTGCGCCCGGTCCTGGTCGGCGCGGTCGGCGCGGACTTCGCCGACTACCGCTCCTGGCTGGAGCGGCACGGCGTCGACTGCGACTCGGTGCACATCAGCGAGGTGGCGCACACCGCCCGGTTCGTCTGCACCACGGACACCGACATGTGCCAGATCGCCTCGTTCTACGCCGGGGCGATGAGCGAGGCGCGCAACATCGAGCTGGCGCCGGTGGCCCGCCGCCTCGACGGGCTGGACCTGGTCCTGGTCGGCGCGAACGACCCGGAGGCGATGCTGCGGCACTCCGCCGAGTGCCGGGAGCGCGGCTACCGGTTCGCCGCCGACCCGTCCCAGCAGCTCGCCCGCATGGACGGCGAGGACGTCGTCGGGCTGATCGAGGGCGCCGAGTACCTGATGACCAACGACTACGAGAAGTCGCTGCTGCAGAGCAAGGCCGGGCTGACCGACGCGCAGCTGCTCGACCGGGTCAAGGTGCGGGTCACGACGCTGGGCAAGGACGGGGTGGAGATCGCCGGGCGGGACTTCGACCCGATCCACGTGCCGATCGCGCGGGAGACCCAGGCGGTCGACCCGACCGGCGTCGGCGACGGGTTCCGGGCCGGCTTCTTCACCGCCCTCTCGTGGGGGCTCGGGCTGGAGCGGGCTGCCCAGGTCGGCTCCCTGCTCGCCACGCTGGTGCTGGAGACCGTCGGCACCCAGGAGTACGAGGTCCGCCGCGACCTGTTCGTCAAGCGCCTGGCCGAGTCGTACGGCGACGTCGCCGCCGAGGACGTCCGCCCGCACCTCGTGCCGTGACGTGACACCGGCGCTGGTCGCGTCGCCGGGCCGCCGGGAGTGGTGAGGAACACCCCCGGCGGCCCGCCGGCATCGGCGGGAACGGCGGCGTGGTGCGGGTCGGGCCCCCACGCCACCCGGGTCAGTGGCGGCGGCGGACGTCGAAGGCGGGGCCGTCCGGGCCGGTGACCGTGCCGAGGAACTCGTGGCCGCGCATCCGGCACCAGGCCGGGATGTCCACCGCCGCGGCCGGGTCGTCGGCGAGCACCCGCACCACCGTGCCGACGGGCAGCTCGGGCAACCGCCGGGCCGCCGCGATCACCGGCAGCGGGCAGCGCTGACCGCGGCAGTCGAGGATCTCCGCCGGCGCCGTCACAGCCCCACCACCCCGGCTTCGGCGCGCAGTCGCGCCACGACGCCGGGCAGTTCGGTGAGGAACCTCTCGACGTCGGCCTCCGTCGTCTCCCGGTGCAGCGAGACCCGGACGTTGCCGTGCGAGAGCACCCCCATCGCCTCCAGCACGTGCGACGGCCGCAGCGTCGACGACGTGCACGAGGAGCCCGAGGAGACGGCGAACCCGCGCCGGTCGAGCGCGTGCAGCAGGGCCTCGCCGTCGACGTAGAGGCAGGAGAAGGTCACCAGGTGCGGCAGGCGGTGGTCGGGGTCACCCACCACTTCCACGTCGGGCACCTCGGCCGCCACCCGGTCCCGGATCCGGGCCACCAGCGGCGCCAGCCGGGCCGCCTCGGCCGCCGCGTCGGCCGCCGCCGCGCGCAGGCTCGCCGCCGCCGCCACCACCGCCGGCAGGTTGAGCGTGCCCGGCGTACGCCCGGCCTCCCGCTCGTCGGCCGGCCAGGGCGACTCCCAGCGGGTGCCCTTGCGCACGACCAGCAACCCCACCCCGGGCGGCCCGCCCCACTTGTGCGCGCTGGCGGTCAGCACCGACCAGCCCGCCGGCACCGGGGCCCGGCCCACCACCTGGGCGGCGTCCACGTACAGCGGCACCCCGGCCTCGGCGCACTCCCGCGCGGCCCCGGCCACCGGCTGGAGCGTGCCGACCTCGTGGCTGGCGGCGATCAGCGCGGCCAGCGCCACCCCCGGCGCCCGGACCGCCGCCGCCCAGCGGTCCAGGTCGAGCCGGCCGAGCCGGTCCACCGGTACGGACGTGGCCGTGCCGCCCGCCGCGACGTGCTTCTCGGCGGCGTGCAGCACCGCCGAGTGCTCGATCGCGGAGTGCACCAGGCCGGCGCCCACCCGACGCCGGCCGGTCAGGCCCCCCAGCACGGCGGAGTGCGCGGCCGTCGTACCGCTGGGGGTGAAGGACAGCTCGTCGGCGCGGACGCCGAGCGTCTGCGCGCAGGCCTCGCGGGCGGCGTCGAGGAGTTGACGGGCGCGGCGGGCCTGCGTGTAGAGCCGGCCGGGGTCGGCCCAGCCGTCGTCGAGGGCGGCCAGCAGCGCCTGTCGGGCGACCGGATGCAGCGGCGCGGCGGTGGCCGCGTCCAGGTAGACCGGGGATGCGCTCACGCGAGCCAACGTATCGCGCCGGTATGCCCAAGATCCCCCCGATGGGGGCCGACAGCGACCCCAACACGGTCCAGCCCGTCATGGTCGAGTAATCTGCGACCGTCGGTGACGCCTTTGCCGCTGGTGCTGTCGCTCCGCAGGCGGAGGGCAGGGACAAGACACCGCGGCGCGCTAGGGAGGCAGGACCAGGTGGTCGCAAGGAGTTCGGAGGTACGGCCGTCGGCCGTACGGCACAGCGCTTCCCCAGGAGCCGGTGGGCGCCGGGGACGTGGTGCCGGTCGGATCGCCGGGCTCGGCCTCGGCGGAGCGGCGCTGCTGGTCCTGCTCACGGGCTGCGACGTCGGCGCGGCGTTCGGCGGCTTCGGCTGGCCGCAGGGCGGCATCACGCCCGAGTCGCACCGGATGTACGACCTGTGGATCGCCTCGTGCATCGCGGCGCTCGCGGTCGGCGTCTTCGTGTGGGGCCTGATCTTCTGGTGCGTCGTGCGCTACCGCAAGCGGGGCAACGAGCTGCCGGTGCAGACCCGTTACAACATGCCGATGGAGTTCCTCTACACCATCGCGCCGATCCTGATCGTCTCCGTGCTGTTCTACTACACGGCGGTCGTGCAGACCGACGTGGTGCGGACGACCAAGAACCCCGACGTCACGGTCGAGGTGGTCGCGTTCAAGTGGAACTGGCAGTTCAACTACCGCGACGGTCAGGGCCAGGACGCCAACACGGTCGCCTCCGTGCTCGGCACCAGCGAGGTCATCCCGATCCTGGTGCTGCCGACCGACCGGTCCATCCGGTTCGAGGAGACCAGCCGCGACGTCATCCACTCGTTCTGGGTGCCGGAGCTGCTGTTCAAGCGCGACGTCATGCCGGGGAAGATCCGCAACGTCTTCGAGGTCTCGAAGCTGGAGTCCGAGGGCGCCTACGTCGGCCGCTGCGCGGAGCTCTGCGGCAGCTACCACGCCTTCATGAACTTCGAGCTGCGGGTCGTCTCCCCGGAGAAGTACGAGCAGTTCCTGGCGGCCAAGCGGGACGGCAGGTCCACGCAGGAGGCGCTGACGGCCATCGGCGAGGACCCGTACGCGAAGACCACGAAGCCGTTCGAGACCCGTCGCACCGAGGCCAACTTCAACCCGGACGACGCGCCGGCCGGCGCGGGAAGCTGAGGGATCGGGCATGAAGACCGAGTGGCGCATCTTCCTGGTCATCGCCGGGTTCCTGCTCTTCGCCACCGTCCTCTACGGCGGGTGGACCGCCGCCGACTCCGGCGGCCAGGTCGAGTGGGTCGGCACGGTCGCCCTGCTGCTGAGCTTCCTGCTCTGCACGATGTGCGGCGGCTTCTTCTGGTTTGTCTCCCGCCGGATCGACCTTCGGCCGGAGGACCGGCCGGACGGCGAGATCGCCGACGGCGCGGGCGAGATCGGCTTCTTCAGCCCGGGCAGCTACTGGCCGTTCGGCCTGGCGATCGCCGTCGGGATGGCCGGTTTCGGCCTCGCGTTCTGGCAGTTCTGGCTGCTCGGCCTCGGCATGCTGGCGGTCACGTTCTCCGTCTGCGGCCTGCTGTTCGAGTACTACAGCGGCACCCGGCGCACCGCCGAGCACTGATCGGTCGGTCACCCGCGAACGTCCCGAAGGCCCGCCTCCCCGGGGAGGCGGGCCTTCGGCGTGGAACGGGTGGCGCGGGCGCGGGACGTGGTCGGCAGCGGCGCTGAGCGGACACCGCGGGGGCCCGACGCCCGCTCAGCGGTGGCGGCGGTTTCAGGCGGCGCGGCGGCGGCTCGCCGGGCGGTGCCGGCCGCTCGGACGCGCCAGGCGGAACGTGAAGGTGGTGACGAGCACGGCCGCGCCGCAGCCCGTGCAGACCAGTTCGGGGCAGTCGGCGCCGTGGCCGTCGGCGCACGGCGGCGCCTCGAACGGCTCGACGCCCTCACAGGTGTCGCAGTAGAGCTCGCGCTCCGACACGGGCGTCTCCTCTCGCTCCGGTCCCGCGGGGGCGTGTCGCACACGCCCGACGGGGATCGCCGCGCTCGACGGCGCAGGACGAATGTGGGAACTACTCAGCTGTAGTTTCCCACGGGGGTCCGACAACCTTCGGCGAGGCCCGGGGCTCAGAGGGCGCGCGCGACCTCGATCCAGCGGTCGAGGACGCGGGCGGCGGCCCCGGAGTCGACGGACTCGGCGGCCCGGTCGATCCCGGCCCGCAGGGCCGTGGTGAGGTCGCCGTCGAGCGGGCCCTGCGTGGCCAGCGCCGCCGCCGCGTTGACCAGGACCGCGTCGCGCACCGGGCCGGTCTCGCCGGCCAGCAGCCGACGGACCACGTCGGCGTTGAAGGCGGCGTCACCGCCGCGCAGGTCGGCCAGGGTGGCCCGGGGTACGCCGAGGTCGGCGGCGTCCAGCAGCGACTCCCTGACGACGCCGCCCTGGGCCGCCCAGACGCGGGTCGGCGCGGCGGTGGTGAACTCGTCCAGCCCGTCCTCGCCGCGCATCACCAGCACGGAGTCGCCCCGGGCGGCGAAGACGCCGGCCATCACCGGGGCCATCCGGGCGTCGAAGCAGCCGACCGCTCCGGCGCGGGGCCGCGCCGGGTTGGTCAGCGGGCCGAGGAAGTTGAACACCGTGGGCACGCCCAGCTCCCGGCGTACCGGGCCGGTGTGCCGCATCCCGGGGTGGAACCGGGCCGCGAAGCAGAAGCCCATGCCGGCCTCGGCGACGCACCGGGCCACCCCCTCGGGACCCAGGTCGAGCGGCACGCCGAGGAACTCCAGCACGTCGGCGGTGCCGCAGGAGGAGGAGGCCGCCCGGTTGCCGTGCTTGACCACCCGGACACCGGCGCCGGCCACCACCAGCGAGGCCATGGTCGAGATGTTGACGGTGTGCGCGAGGTCACCGCCGGTGCCGACCACGTCGAGGGCGGTGGCGCGCAGCTCGTCGGGCAGCTCGACCGGGACCGCCCGGCCGAGCATCGCCTCCACCAGACCGGCCAGCTCGGCCGAGGTCTCACCCTTGGCGCGCAGCGCGACGACGAAGCCCGCCATCTGCGCCGGGGCGGCCGAGCCGGCCATGATCTCGCCCATCGCCCAGGCGGTGTCGGCGGTGGCGAGTTCCTCGCCGCGCAGCAGCGCGTTGAGCAGGTGCGGCCAGGTCCGATCGCCCAAGGCGGGCCTCCCGAGCGTGCGAGATGCGGGTGGGATGGAACCGGCACCGGTCGGCCCGGCGCCGTGGCGGGCCGGAGCGGGGGACGTCAGGCGGGTGCGTGCGTCCGCAGCAGCTCGGCCACCGTGGTGCCGGTGGTCACCGGGTCGAGCGGGTGCACCAGGGTGGCGTCGACCTCGGCGTACGCCGCGAGCCACCGGTCGGCGGCGCGGGCGATCACCACACAGGTCGGGGGGGCGTCGGCCCGGTCGTCCTTGATCTGCCGGGCGATGCCGATGCCGCCGCCCGGGCTCGCCTCGCCGTCGAGCACCAGCAGGTCGATCTCGTAGTCGTCGACGAGCCGGACGCACTCCGCGTAGTCGGACGCCTCGACGAACTCGACCCGCAGGCCGGGCGCGGGGCGTGGCCCGACGGCGAGCCGCATCCGGTCGCGGACCTCCGGGTCGTCGCTGTAGAGCAGGACGGTGCAAAGACGATCGCTCATGCCGGCACTCCGCTTCGCTCCGTGCCGTCGTGCGGCACCATCACACTGAGCTTGATGATTCGTTCGCTGCGCGCTCGTCGGTCGGACTGGCTCCCACCTCGTGGCCGCCCGCTGATCGTACCGGTCGGTGTGAGGTGTGCGACGTCCGCCCGGCGGCGGCGCCGGGGCGTACCGGCCGGCCCGGCTCAGGCCGTGGACTCCGCGGCGCGCTGACGGGCCTCCTGGCGGTCCAGGTCGCGGTCGACGCGGCGGGCCTCCCGCTCGGCGTGCCGCATCCACTGCACGACCAGCACGGCCAGCATGGTCACGCTGACGAACTCGCCGCCGGCCCAGAGGATGCCGCCGGCGACCACCTGGTCCTGCCACGGGTCCGACCAGGTGAGCCCGAGCGACGGGTACCAGTCGCCCCCGAAGAGCGTGCTGCTCTGCATGATGGTGAGGCCGAGCACGGTGTGGAACGGCACGGAGAGCAGCATCAGCAGCGCCCGGGCCGGGTACGGCCAGCGGCCCGGCAGCGGGTCGAGCCCGAGCAGCGGCCAGAAGAACACGCAGCCGGTCATGATGAAGTGCGCGTGCACGACCTCGTGCGCCCACACGTTCTCGAGGGTGTAGCGGTACAGGTCGGTGAAGTAGAGCGCGAACGGGTTCACCACGAAGATGGCGAACGCCACCAGGGGGAAGCTGTAGATCCGGGCGATCCGGCTGTGCACGACCGCCAGCAGCCGCTTGCGCGGTCGCGGCGGCAGGGTGCGCAGGGCCAGCGTCACCGGCGCGCCCAGCGCGAGGAAGATCGGCGAGATCATGGAGAGCACCATGTGCTGGACCATGTGCACCGACAGCAGTGCCGTGTCGTACGCGTGCAGGCCGCTGACGGTGACCGCCGCGATGCCGCCGAGGCCGGGGCCGAGGAAGAAGACCGTCCTGGCTACCGGCCACCGGTCGCCCCGGATCCGCAGCCGGTGCACCCCGTAGAGGTAGACGCCGGCGGCCAGCACCAGGCCGACGGCGAGCCAGCTGTCCAGCCTGGTCTCGGTGAACACCGAGGTCACGGTGAACGGTGGCGGGGTGGCCGCGCTCGCCGCCGGCGCGGCGACGGCGGCTGCGGCGGAGATCGGATCGGCGTGCAGCACGCTTTTCAGCCTAGGTCAGGCGAACCGGACTGCCCCGATCGGGCTGTGGATGCCACGGGTTTGGCCCCCCGCTGATCGGCGGCCCCGGTCAAGGGCAATAATGACCGCGTGACTGCGGCCCCAGCCATTGACAAGAGCCGGATCCACTCCCTGACCCGACCCAACATGGTCAGCGTCGGGACGATCGTGTGGCTCTCCAGCGAACTCATGTTCTTCGCGGCGCTGTTCGCGATGTACTTCTCCATCCGCGCGGCGGCGCCGGAGCAGTGGGCGAAGCACACCGAGCACCTCAACATCCCCTACGCGACCACCTTCACGGTGATCCTGGTGTTGTCCTCGGTGACCTGCCAGCTCGGGGTGTTCGCCGCCGAGAAGGGTGACGTCCACGCGCTGCGGCGCTGGTTCACGATCACCTTCGTGATGGGCCTGATCTTCGTCCTCGGCCAGCTCAACGAGTACCGCGAGCTGGTGCACGCGGGCATCAAGATCAACGAAGACGGTTACGGGTCGATGTTCTACCTGACCACCGGCTTCCACGGCCTGCACGTGGCCGGCGGTCTGGTCGCCTTCGTCATCTTCATGATCCGCACCACCATGGGCCGGTTCACACCGGCGCAGGCCACGTCGGCGATCGTCGTGTCCTACTACTGGCACTTCGTCGACGTCGTGTGGATCGGGCTCTACGCCATGATCTACTGGCTTCAGTGATCTTGGCGCGTCACGAACCGCGCCGCTGCTCCGTCCCCTGAGACAAGGTCCAACCGGTTAAGGACACAGGTCATGACTTCTGACAACGACCGCCGACGCGGTCTGCTCGCGCGGCTGCGCGAGCGGCCCGCGGCGCGCAGCAGGGGCCGCCGCCGGCTGGGTGCCGCGGTCCGGCTGTTCGCCGCGCTGATGCTGGCCGGCGGCGCCTACACCGTCTTCGCCCCCGGCGTGCAGGCGCAGGACACCCCGCTCACCGGTGCCGCCGCGGAGGGCAAGGCGCTGTTCGACGTGAGCTGTGTGACCTGTCACGGTCGCAACGCGCAGGGCGTCGAGGGGCGCGGGCCGAGCCTGATCGGCGTCGGCGCGGCCTCGGTCGAGTTCCAGGTCGGCTCCGGCCGCATGCCGATGGCCCGGCAGGAGGCCCAGGCCCAGCGCAAGCCTGAGCTCTTCACCGACGAGGAGACCCGCCAGCTCGCGCAGTACGTCCAAGAACTCGGCGGCGGCCCGGTGGTGCCCGACGGTGACAACCTGCACGCCGACGGGAACGTCGCCGCCGGCGGCGAGCTGTTCCGGATCAACTGCGCGCAGTGCCACGCCTTCGGCGGCGGCGGCGGCGCCCTGTCCTCCGGCAAGTACGCGCCGAGCCTGCGCCCGGCCACCGACCGGCAGATCTACGCCGCCATGCTGAGCGGCCCGCAGAACATGCCGGTCTTCGGCGACAACCAGATCTCCCCGGACCAGAAGGCGGACCTCATCGCCTACATCCAGGAGACCCTGAAGCACGACCAGGACCCGGGCGGCTTCAACCTCGGTCGGTACGGGCCGTCCACCGAGGGCCTGGCGATCTTCCTGGTGGGCATCGTCGCGCTCGTCTTCGCGAGCCTGTGGATTGCGGGCAAGTCGTGACCGGGCGGCTCATCCGATTCAGTGCCGTGGTGCCGCAGCGCGGCACCGCCCGTAGCGAGGTGACGGCATGACCACGCACACCGAGCACCAGGCCCAGCAGGGCCGGGAGCCGCTCGACGTGAACACCCCCGGGCTCAGCCAGTTCGACATCGTCCGGGAGGGCGCGCGCCGGGACGACATCGAGATCGTCCACTACGAGCCGCAGGTGGCGCCGGGCAGCAAGGCCGAGCGCCGGCTGACCCGTACGGTCGCGTCGTTCTTCCTGCTGACCGGCCTGGCGGCGACCGCGTTCCTGGTGATCTACATCTGGTGGCCGTGGGAGTACTCCCCGGGCAGCGGCGGCGACAAGTGGTACACGCCCCTGCTCGGCGTCACCCTCGGCGTGGCCCTGCTCGGCATCGGCTTCGGCATCCTGACCTGGGGCAAGAAGCTGCTGCCGAAGGAGGTCTCGATCCAGGACCGGCACGAGGGCGCCGTCGCCTCCGACGACCGGATCATCACCGGCCAGACCATGCTCTACATGGCCGACGAGCTGGGCGTGAAGCGCCGGCCGCTGCTCGGCATCTCGCTGCTGGCCGGTCTCGCGCCGGTCGGCGCGGTCGCCGCGGCGCCCCTGGTCGGCGGCCTGATCTCCCAGCCGCACAAGAACAACCAGATGTTCAGGACGGGCTTCGCCCCGACCGAGAGCGGCGAGAAGATCCGCCTGGTCCGCGAGGACGGCCGGCCGGTCCGCCCGGCGGACGTCAGCGCGGGCGGCCAGATCACCGTCTTCCCCGGCATCGACCACGGCGTGAGCAACCTGCACGCGGACTCGCCGACCCTGCTGATCCACCTGCGGGACTCCGACGCGCAGAAGTCGCGCCAGGCCAACGAGCGTGAGCAGCACGGCGACTACATGTGGGGCAACTACGCCGCGTTCTCCAAGATCTGCACGCACGCCGGTTGCCCGGCGAGCCTGTACGAGCAGCAGACCAACCGCCTGCTCTGCCCGTGCCACCAGTCGCAGTTCCTGATCACCGACAACGCCCGGCCCATCTTCGGCCCGGCCAGCCGACGGCTGCCGCAGCTGCCGATCGAGGTGGACTCCGAGGGCTACTTCGTGGCCAAGTCCGACTACACCGAGACCGTCGGGCCCGACTTCTGGGAGCGGCCGTGAAGCGGCGCAAGTTTGACAAGGCAGCAGTCCCGGGGAACGTCGCCCGGGGGGTGGACGACCGCTTCCAGGTGGCCACCCCGCTGCGCCGGCTGCTGAACAAGGTCTTCCCGGACCACTGGTCGTTCCTGCTCGGCGAGATCGCGCTGTTCTCGTTCGTCGTCCTGCTGCTGACCGGCGTCTTCCTGACCTTCTTCTACGAGCCGGCGATGACCGAGGTCGTCTACAACGGCAGCTACGCCCCGCTGCGGGGCACGCCGATGTCGGCCGCGTACGCCTCCAGCCTGGACATCTCGTTCGACGTCCGCGGTGGCCTGATCATGCGGCAGATGCACCACTGGTCGGCGCTGCTGTTCATGGCCGCCATCGTGGTGCACATGCTCCGGGTCTTCTTCACCGGCGCGTTCCGCAAGCCGCGTGAGACCAACTGGATCATCGGCTCGCTGCTGTTCTGGGTCGGCTTCCTCGCCGGCTTCACCGGCTACTCGCTGCCGGATGACGGCCTCTCCGGCACCGGCCTGCGGATCGCCTCGGCGATCATGCTCTCCATCCCGGTGATCGGCTCCTGGGTCACCTCGTCGGTCTTCGGCGGGGAGTTCCCGGGCACGATCATCATCAGCCGGTTCTACATCGCCCACGTGCTGCTCGTCCCGGGCCTGCTGCTCGCGCTGATCGGCGCCCACCTGGGCCTGGTCTTCAAGCAGAAGCACACCCAGTGGCCCGGCCCCGGCCGGACCAACGGCAACGTGGTCGGCGAGCGGATGTTCCCCCGCTACGCGATCAAGCAGGGCGGCTTCTTCATGGTCGTCTTCGGCGTGATCGCGCTGATGGGCGGCCTGTTCCAGATCAACCCGATCTGGCTGTTCGGCCCGTACGAGGCGTGGGTGGTCTCGGCCGCCAGCCAGCCCGACTGGTACGTCATGTTCCTCGACGGCTCGACCCGCCTGATGCCCAACTGGGAGATCAACATCCCGATCGGCGACGGGTACGTGATCCCGCCGCTGTTCTGGCCGACGGTCGTGCTGCCGGGCATCCTGGTCGGCCTGTCGACGCTCTACCCGTTCCTGGAGGCCCGGCGCCTCAAGGACACCAGGAGCCACAACCTGCTCCAGCGTCCCCGGGACGTGCCGGCCCGGACCGGCCTGGGCGCCATGGCGCTGGCGTTCTTCGTCGTGCTGACCCTCTCCGGCGCCAACGACGTCATCGCCGACAAGTTCCAGATCAGCCTGAACGCGATGACCTGGGCCGGCCGCATCGGCCTGCTGGTGCTGCCGCCGCTGGCGTACTACGTCACCTACCGGATCTGCCTGGGTCTCCAGCAGCACGACCGGGAGGTGCTCGCCCACGGTGTCGAGACCGGCATCATCCGGCGCCTGCCGGACGGCCGGTTCGAAGAGGTGCACCAGCCGCTCGTGGCGGCCGACGGGCACGGCGACGGCCACGGCGCGCTGCCGTACGCCGGCTGGGTCGTGCCGAAGAAGATGAACCGGCTCGGTGCCCTCGGCCCGGCCATCCGGGGCTTCTTCTACCCGATCGAGAAGCCGGCCGAGGCGCCGGTCTCGCCGGGGCACCCGCCGGTCGAGCCCCGACCGGAACGGGAGGAGATCGGCAGCGGCGAGAGCCGCCGCTGACCCCGCGACACCTCGACGTGGCGCCCACCGGAGTCCTCCGGCGGGCGCCACGTCCGTTTCCGCCCCCCGACGGTCCGACACGGGCGTGTCGGTCGGTCGCCTCCCCGACGGGGGATCGCAGGAATAACCCCGGTCAGCCGGGTATCCGTGCGATCCAACGTCTCAAGGGGGGGAAGCATGTTGGGTATCAAACGCCTCGGCCTGCTGGCCGCGCTGGTGCTGGTGGGGATCGCGCCGGCCGCGGCGGCACAGGCCGCGGTGCAGCCGTCACAGCAGGACACCCAGTACCTGCAGGCCGTGCACCAGGTGAATCTGTTCGAGATCACCGCGGGTGACCTGGCCCAGCAGAAGGGCCAGAGCCAGGGGGTCAAGGACCTGGGCGCCCGGCTCAAGACGGACCACACCCAGCTCGACCAGACGGTGCAGCAGACCGCGTCGCAGCTGGGCGTGGAGTTGCCGAGTGAGCCCACCGCGGATCAGCAGTCCGTCATCGACCAGCTGAACAACGCCAGCGGCGAGGAGTTCGACCGGCTCTGGGTGACCAGCGAGCTGGCCGGCCACGTCCAGGCCATCCAGGCCACCCAGACGGAGATCTCGCAGGGCTCCGAGCAGTCGGTGGTCCAGCTGGCCCAGACCGCCCTGCCGACGCTGCAGGCGCACTACGACGCGCTGGTGCAGCTGGCGGAGCAGCTGGGCATCCCGGTGCCGCAGACCAGCGCCAGCGGTACCCCGAGCCCGGGCGGCACGACGCCGGCTCCGGGCGGCACCACCGAGACCCCGGCTCCGGGCGGCACCACCGAGTCGCCGGCTCCGGGTGGCACCGAGGAGGCGCCGGCTCCCACGCAGAGCTGACGTCCGCGCGCCACGACGGCCGGTCCATCCCCAGGGGTGGGCCGGCCGTTCGGCGTACCGCCCCGGCCGCCACCTGCCTCGCTCCGCCGGCGGCGCCCGGCGTCCGCGTCAGTCGGCGTTCGCGAGGCCGATCGCGAAGGCCTCCTCCAGATCGTGCTGGGAGTACGCCCGGAAGGCGATGTGCGACTCGGTGTTGAGCACCCCGGGCACCTTGGAGATGCTGCCGGCGATCACCTGCGCGATCTGCTCGAACTCCCGGACCCGGACCATCGCGATCAGGTCGACGTGGCCCGCCACCGAGTAGACCTCGCTGACGCCGGGCAGGTTGGCCAGGTTCTCGGCCACCTCGGGGATCGAGTCGGTGGCGCAGTCGATCAGCACGATCGCGGTGATCACGGGACATTTCTCCGTTCGTCGGCGTCGTCGCCCATGCTAGAGGCTTCCCCGGCCCGGGGACGGCGGTGTGCCGGGGACGGTGAGGGCGGTGCCGGCGCGTACCGCGTCGCGCAGGTGCTCGCCGGGGCCGACGGTGGCGCCGGGCCAGACGACTGCCCGCTCCACGTCGCCGTGCACGACGGCGCCCGCGCCGACCACCGCCGAGCGGCAGCGGCCCGTCACCGTGGCCGTCGGGTCCACCAGGTTGCCGCCGCCGGCCGCGTGCAGGTTGGCCGCCAGGTAGTCGGCCGGGGTGCCGGTGTCGTAGAAGGTGCCGGGGTACGGCACGACGGTCAGCGCGCCGGCCGCCTCCGCCGGCCGCCAGAGCGCCCGGACGAGGTCGCCGAACCCGACCGGCAGGCCCCGCACCAGCCGCCACGGCAGCAGCGAGAAACCGGTGAAGACGTGGCCGTCGAAGGTGCCCGGTGCCGCCGGGTCAGGGGCGGGCTGGCCGAGCAGGCGTACGGAGTCGCCGTCCCAGTCGTGCAGCAGCGCGGCGATGTCGGGGCCCGGGGGACGGGCCGGGTCGGCGAGGTAGGCGTCGGCGTTGCCGACCAGCACCCCGCGCCCGGCGATCCAGTCCCGCAGGTTCGCCACGCCGCCGGCGGTGCCGAGCGGGTCGCCCGGCTCGACCGAGAGGTGGGCGCGGTCCCCGACGTGGTCGACGACCTGGTCGCCGAGGTAGCAGGCGTTGACGGCGACCCGGTCGGGCCCGACCAGGCCGAGCCCGGCCAGCCGGTGCAGCGCCCGGTCGAGCAGCGGCACGTTGCCGACCGGGCAGAGCGCCTTGGGCAGCCGCTCGGTCAGCGGCCGCAGCCGGGTGCCCTCGCCGGCGGCGAGCACCACCGCGCAGACCTCAGCCCGGGCGACTGCCGGGCCGTGGCCGGTCCTGGCGGTGGGGTCCGGGACGCGGCCGGTTCCGGTGGCGGTTGCCGGGCTACGACCGGCCTCGGTGGCGGCTGCCGGGCCGCGCTCGCCGGGGGCTGCGGTCACGGCTTCTTGTCGGGCACCGGTGGCGGGAACTGCCCGGCCAGCGGCCCGATGTCGTAGTACGCGAGCAGCCGGGCCGTCGGCCAGGTCAGCTTGGGCAGGTCGTCCAGCGGGTGCCAGGCGGCCTCGTAGACCTCGGCCCCGTCGACCTTCAACTCGGTGCTCGACGCCGGTACCTCGGCGGTGAACACGACGTCCACCCAGCCCTTGGCGTGCACCACGGCGTTCGGCACGGCGGGGCTCAACTGCCGGGGCGACAGCCGGATGCCGGACTCCTCGTGCAGCTCCCGGGCGGCGCCCACCACCGGCGCCTCGCCCTTCTGCAACAGGCCGGCCGGCAGCCCCCAGCCCCTACCGGGCGGCTGACGCAGCAGCAGCAGCCGGCCCGCGCCCTCCGCCTCGCTGTCCCGGACCAGGGTGACCGCGCCGACGATGTACTTCGGCACGGCCAGCCGGACCAGGCGGCGGCGTACCGGCAGTGGCAGCCGGTAGAAGACCTGGTAGGCGACGGCTCGACCGGTGGCGCGCGAGCGGGGGATCATGCGTCCAGGCTAGTGGCCGCGAGGAGCGTTCGGACCACCCGGGCCCGGGGCGGTCACTGCCGGTGGTCCACCAGGTCGATGAGCTGGCGTACGACCGTGTCCGGTTCGATCACCCGGTCGAAGACCGCGACCAGCAGCGTCTCCAGGTCGGGGTAGCCCAACTCCTCCGACAGCCGCAGCAGCGGCAGGTCGCTGGCGAGGCCCCGGTCGTGCTTGCGCAGGGCCAGCCCGATGGTGGCCCGGCCGAGGCGGACCTTGTCGGTGATGGAGATGCCGGGCTCGGTGTGCTCGGCGAACCACCGGCTGATCTGCATCTGCGCCTGCGGCGACTTGACGAAGCCGAGCCACTCCCGGCGGGGGCCACGCGGGGCGGCGTCGGCGTCGAAGCCGTTCGCCGCGTCGGTCTCGGTGAAGATCTCCACCACGTCGCCTTCGTCCAGTTCGGAGGAGAGCGGGGCCAGCCGGCCGTTGATCCGCGCCGCGAGGCAGTGGTCGCCCCGCGCGGTGCCCAACTCGTACGCGAGGTCCACCGGGGTCGCCCCGGCGGGCAGCACGACCTGTCGCCCGTCGGCGAAGACCTGGATCTGCGCCTCGGCGAGGTCGCAACGCAGCGACTCGAGGAACTGGGCCGGGTCGGCCGCGTCCTGCTCCCAGTCGAGCACCCGACGCAGCCAGTCGAGCTGCTCCGCCCGGGCCGTGCCGCCGCCGGAACGCGGGAAACGGAAGTCGGCGGCGACCCCGTACTCCGCCGAGCGGTGCATCTCCACGGTGCGGATCAGCACCTCCACGGTGCGGTTCCTGGGCCCGCAGACGGTGGTGTGCAGCGAGCGGTAGAGGTTGTTCTTGGGGGAGGCGATGAAGTCCTTGAACCGGCCGG
The DNA here is from genome assembly GCF_040634035.1 of Micromonospora sp. NPDC007220. Classification (NCBI taxonomy): domain Bacteria; kingdom Bacillati; phylum Actinomycetota; class Actinomycetes; order Micromonosporales; family Micromonosporaceae; genus Micromonospora; species Micromonospora sp. NPDC007220. The sequence continues at coordinate 301,688 of NZ_JBEYEU010000002.1, forward strand.
GGACCGGCCGCCACACGCCGTGGACCGCGCCGAGCGCCGCATAGCAGTCGGTCGCCGGGCCGTCCACCACGATCACGATGCGGGGCAGGTCGAAGGGGGCGCTGTGGCCACCGGCCACGGTGTCCTTCCAGATCGAGTAGAGGTGCCGGGAGCGGGGGGTCACCGCCGCGTCCACCCGGCTGCGGCGCAGGGCCGACTTCGCGTGGGTGACCACCTCGTCGAGGTACGCGTCCCAGCCGGGCCGGTCGTGCACGTGCCGGGCGATCCGGGCGTGCTCGTCGGGCTCCAGGTGCAGCAGCACCACGTCGTCGAGTTCGCGCTTGAGCGTCTGGATGCCGAGCCGGTCGCAGAGCGGGACCAGCACCTCCTGCGTCTTGCGGGCGATCCGCTCCCGGGACGCCGCGGACCGGACGCCCAGGGTGCGCATGTTGTGCAGCCGGTCGGCCAACTTGATGATCAGGACCCGGACGTCCTTGCCGGCCGCGATGATCATCTTGCGGATCGTCTCGGCTTCGGCGGCCTTGCCGTAGAAGGCCTTGTCGAACTTGGTCACCCCGTCGACCAGATGCGCCACCTCCGGCCCGAAGTCCTCGGCGAGCGCCTGGAGGGTGTAGCGGGTGTCCTCCACGGTGTCGTGCAGCAGCGCGGCGACCAGGGTGATGGCGTCCATGCCGATCTCGGCGCAGATCTGGGCGACCGCCAGCGGGTGCGTGATGTAGGGCTCGCCGCTCTTGCGGAACTGCCCGCGGTGCATGTTCTCCGCGATGGTGTAGGCCCGGCGCAGCACGGAGGGCTCGGTGCCGGGATGGATCGTCCGGTGGGTCCGGACGAGTTGGCTGACCGGGTCGGTGTCGGCGGTGGGCCAGCTCAGCAGCGAGCGCAGCCGGCGGGCCAGCGGCAGCTCGCCCGGTTGGGTCGGAAGCGCGCCCCCCAGGGCGGCGCCGCGTCCGGCGTCGACGTCCACGTGGGACACCTCCTCACCCCGGCTCCGCGGCCGCCGACACCCGGCAACCGGGAGCAGGCCCACGAAACGGGCAGGACTGCACTTCTCTAACAGCCTAAGGGAGTGGAGGTAGTCCGATCGGTCACTTGGTCATGGGCGTTCGGTCGAGCTTTGGTGGGAAGCGGCGTTCTCGGCCTTGCGCAGCAGGTCGCGGAAGCGGGCCGCACCGGCCACCGGGGACGCCCACCCGGACGACATCTCCACCAGCCTGGTCTCCGGTCGCTCCAACCAGGACAGGATGCGTTCGGTCTCCTCGGCCGAGGCACGCGGGACCGGGCCGTGGCCGGGCGGGACGGTCTCGGCGGTCGCCCGGATCGCGGCGATCGTCGGTCGGGGGTGGACGCCGGGGGGTGAGACCCCCGCCCCGGCCAGCCGGCCGTGCCGCACCAGCGCCAGCTCCCAGCCGCCGCGGGCCGCCGGACGCGCGGCGGCCAGCTCGGCGATCCCGGTCAGCGCCGTCAGCCGTTGCATCCGCACGGTCGCCCGCAGCACCGCCGCCAGCCGGGACCGGGCCACCGCCGCCTCCTCGTAGCGCTGGGCGTCCGAGAGCGTGTCGATCCGGGCGAGCAGGGCGTCGACCACCCGCTGCGGGTCGCTGGCGGTGGCGGTGCGGAACGGCGCGACCGCGCGGGCGTCGTACTCCTCGGGGGAGATCCGGTGCTCGCAGGGCGCCGGGCAGCGACCCAGCTCGGCCAGCGCGCAGGCCGGCGTGACCGTGCGCAGCGAGAGCCGGTGGGTGCACTGGCGCAGCGGCACGGCGTCGTGGAAACCGGCGGCGGCCAGCTCCGCCGCCCGACGGGAGCTGAACGGCCCGAGGTAGGCGGCGTCGCCGGGGGAGATGGCCCGGACCACCGACAGCCGGGGGTACGGCCCGTCGGTCAGCTTCAGCCAGAGCACCCGCTCCGGGAACTTCGACCGCCGGTTGTACGGCGGGGCGTGCGCCCCGATGAGCCGCAGCTCGCGGACCTCCGCCTCCAGCGAGTGGGCGCACTCCACCGCCTCCACCCGCTCCGCGGCGGCGAGCATCTCGGAGATGCGGGCCCGCTTCTCCGCCGCCGTGAAGTAGCTGCGCACCCGGGTGGCGATGTCGCCGGAGGTGCCGACGTAGAGCGGCCGGTCGTCGGCGGCCCGGAAGATGTAGACCCCCGGCGCCTTGGGCAGGCCCTCGGCCAGGTGCCGCTTGCGCCGCTGGGTGGGGGTGACCGCCCGGGCGAACTCGATGGCGTCGCCGACGGTGTCGACCCGGTGCCCGCCCAGCCGGGCGATCAGCCCGTGCAGCACGTCGACTGTGGCCTTGGCGTCGTCGAGGGCCCGGTGGGTCGGCTGGGTGGCGGTGCGGAAGTAGGCCGCGAGGGTGCCGAGCTTGCGGTTGGGCACCTCGTCGCGGGTGAGCACCCGACGGGCCAGCGCGGCGGTGTCGAGGACCCGCGGGTTGGGCCAGCGGTAGCCGTGCTTCGCGCACGCGGCCTTGAGGAAGCCCACGTCGTAGGGGGCGTTGTGGGCGACCAGCACGGCGTCGGTGATGAACTCCAGGAAGCTCGGCAGCACCTGCTCGATCGGCGGGGCCGGCACCAGCATGGCCTGGGTGATGCCGGTGAGCACGGTGATGAACGGGGGGATGGGCACGCCGGGGTTGACCAGGGTGGCCAGCACGCCCAGCTCCTCGCCGCCGCGCACCTTGACCGCGCCGATCTCGGTGATCCCGCCGCCGTCCGGCGCGCCGCCGGTGGTCTCCAGGTCGACCACCACGAACGTCGTCGCGTACAGCGGCAGCGCCGGGTCGACCCCGCCCGCGCCGGGGTCGAAACCGGCCAGCGGCTCCTGGACGTACTCGGTCTGTGCCATCGGCGGCACGCTAACGGTCCGGTCCGACACTCCCGTCCCAACGGCATCAGACGTCACCACCGGTCTAGGATGAGAGATCGGCTCACTCACCGGGCGGTGGGCCCGGTCGCGGTGGGAGACTTGCCACATGCCCCTCACCGAGCCGCACGACGACCACCTCCGGCAGGAGGATCCGGTCGACGCTGCGCGCGACCCCGGTGAGGGCACCCCCGCCGGGACCACCCCGCCCGGCGCCGCGGCCGCCGCGGCTTCGGCGCCCGAGTCCGAGGCGTCCGATTTTGCAGCGCCCGAGCCTGCGGCGTCGGCTTCCGAGCCTGAGGCACCTGCGCCTGCGGCGTCGGCGTCCGAGCCTGAGGCGTCTGCGTCGGCGCCCGAGTCTGAGGCTGCCGAGTCTGAGGCGTCCGAGTCTGAGGCTGCCGAGCCTGAGGCGGCGGCGCCCGAGCCGGAGCCCGTGCTGCCCGAGGCGGTCAGGCAGCGCATCGTGGCGCTCACCGCGACGGTGCTGCCCGGGCTGCCCGCCGACGAGGTGCCGGTCCCGCTGCGCCGGGTCGCCAAGTTCGCCCCCAACCGCCGGGCCCGGCTCGGCGCCCCGGCCATCGCCGCCCAGCTCACCGCGGACCCGCTGTTCCGCCAACGGATCACCGCCCGGGTCCTCGCCGACACCGGCGACCTGGGCGCCGCCGTGCTGGAGGGCACCGCGCCGGCCGCCGCCGACCCGGTCGAGGTGGCCGCGCTGGCCTACCTGGCCCGCCCCCGGGGCTGGCGGGAGCTGATCGAGGCCAGCGGCGCGGCGGTCCGCGCCGAGGCCGACAGCGCGGTGGTCGCCGAGCTGGTCCGCGAGGCCGAGCAGCGGGCCACCCGCGCCGAGCACGACCGGGCGGTGGCCCGGGTCGAGGCGGAGAAGCTCCGCGACGAGCTGGCCCGGGTCCGCGAGGAGCTCGGCCAGCTGCGCGAGGAGAGCCGGCAGCTGACCCGGTCGCTGCGCGAGACGCAGGCCCGCGAGCGCAAGGCCACCGAGCTGCTCGCCACCGAGCGGGGGCGGGCCGCCCGCGCGACGGCGGACGCCGACGCCGAGCTGCGCCGGGTGCGGGCCCGGCTGGCCGAGGCGGAGGCGGCGGCGGGGGTCGCCCGGGCCAGCGCCAAGGAGGCCCGCTCGGTCGACGACGCCCGGCTCTGGCTGCTGCTGGAGACCATCGGGCAGGCCGCCGTCGGGCTGCGCCGCGAGCTGGCGCTCGACCCGGTCGACAAGCTGCCCGCGGACTTCGTCGCCGAGGCCTTCGCCGACCAGACCGCCGCCCCGGCGGCCGGCGCCGCGACGCGCGCCCGGGACACCGACGACCCGGCCCGCCTCGACCAGCTGCTCGCCCTGCCCCGGGCGCACCTCGTCGTCGACGGCTACAACGTGACCAAGCGCGGCTTCGGCGAGATGTCCCTGGAACAGCAGCGCAAGCGGCTGATCACCGGCCTGGGCGGGATCGCCGCGCAGACCGGCGACGAGGTCACGGTGGTCTTCGACGGCGCCGAACGGATGCACGGCCTGCCGCCGGCGCCGCGCGGCGTACGGGTGCTCTTCTCCCGCAAGGGGGAGACCGCCGACGAGCTGATCCGGCGCCTGGTCCGCGCCGAGCCGCCGGGACGGCCGGTGGTCGTGGTCTCCTCCGACCGGGAGGTCGCCGACGGCGTACGCCGGCACGGGGCGTACCCGCTCGGTGCCGACTCGCTGCTGCGCCGCCTGGCCCGTTCCTGATCGGGGTGCTTGATCGCTTTCGGGCCGTCCGCGACCGGTTGTCCCTTTTCTGTCGTACCCCCTGCCTACCGTCGTGGTGACGGACGGTGCTCGGGCGGCGACGGTGACGCCGCGCCCGGTCACCGCAGCGCATCAGGAGGCGAGATGCTCATCGACTGCGCGGGGTGCGGTATCCGGGGGACCGGCTGCGGCGACTGCCTGGTGACCGCCCTGCTCGACGATTCGTCCCCGGCCGCCGGGCTGGACGGCGCGGAGGCCCGGGCCATCGAGGTGTTCGCCCGGGCCGGGTTCGAGGTGGAGGTCCTGCCCGCTCCCGGGCCGGCCGGGCGGCGCACCCGACGCCGCCGCGTCGCGTGACGGGCCACGGCCGGTGCCCCGACTACGCCCGTTCCCCGGGCCGGTGGCTCGGGGAACGGGCGTCGGTGACGACGGTCAGCGGGACGGGTCCCGGTTGAACAGCTTCTTCGACCAGAGATAGCCGACCAGCGCGATGGCGGCGCACCAGGCCGCCGCGAGCGCGGCGTTCGTCCCCACCGGCCCGCCGGTCAACAGGCCACGCAGGGTCTCGATGATGGGGGTGAAGGGCTGATACTCGGCGAACTGCCGCAGCCCGTCGGGCATCGAGTCGGTGGGCACGAACCCGCTGCCGATGAAGGGCAGGTAGGTCAGCGGCATGGGGAGGTTGCTCGCCGTCTCGACGCTCTTGGAGACCAGCCCCAGCGCGACCGAGAGCCAGATGAAGGCGAAGGCGGTCATGACCAGCACGCCGGCGGCCGCCAGCCAGGCCAGCGCGCTCGTCGTGGGCCGGAATCCGATCAGCAGGGCGACCCCGGTGACCATCGCCAGGCCGAGCATGCTCTGCGCCAGGCTGGCCAGCACATGGCCGGTCAGCACCGACGCCCGGGCGATCGCCATGGTCCGGAAGCGGGCGATGATGCCCTCGGTCATGTCCATCGCGACCGACACCGCCGTCCCGGTGGCCGCCAGGCCGGCGGTCATCAGCAGGATCCCCGGGGTGACGTAGTTGACGTAGTCGCCCCGGTCGCCCGCACCGCCGCCCAGCCCCGCGCCGAGGGTGCCGCCGAAGACGTAGACGAACAACAGCAGCAGCATGACGGGCATGCCGACGAGCAGCACCGTCATCGACGGGTAGCGCACCCAGCGGCGCAGGTTGCGGCGCAGCATCGTGCCGGAGTCGCGGACGGCGTACGTCACAGTGCTCATCGGGGGGTTCCCACCTTCTCGGGCTGGCCGGTGAGGGCCAGGAAGACGTCGTCGAGATCGGGCGTGTGCACCGACAGCGACTCCACGGCGATCGACTCGCTGTCCAACAGGTCGAGCAGGTCCCGCAGCGACCGGACCCCGCCGTCGCCGGGCACGTGCAGGGTGAGCTCGGCGGCGTCGCGGGACTGCCCGGGCAGCACCCGGACGGCCGTGTCGAACGCGGCCCGGTCGGCGAAACGCAGGCTGACGTGCCCGCCGGGGACGAGCCGCTTGAGCTCCGCCGGGCTGCCCTCCGCCACCAGGCGGCCGTGGTCGAGCACGGCGATCCGGTCGGCGAGCTGGTCCGCCTCCTCCAGGTACTGGGTGGTGAGGAGGATGGTGACGCCGTCCGCCACCAGATCCCGGACGATCTGCCACATGGCCTGCCGGCTGCGCGGGTCGAGCCCCGTGGTGGGCTCGTCGAGGAAGACGACGCGGGGGCGGCCGACCAGACCCATGGCCAGGTCGAGTCGCCGGCGCATCCCGCCGGAGTAGCTGCCGGCGGGCTTGCCGGCCGCCTCGACCAGGTCGAACATCCTGAGCAGGCCCCGCGCGCGCTGCCGTCCCTCCGCCCGGGGCAGGTGGTGCAGGTCGGCCATGAGCCGCAGGTTCTCCTCGCCGGTGAGCAGTCCGTCGACGGCGGAGAACTGGCCGGTCACGCCGATCGCGGCGCGTACCGCGTCGGGCTCCCGCGTGACGTCGTGACCGGCCACCCGCGCCTCGCCGGAGTCGGCGCGGATCAGGGTGGACAGGATCTGCACGGTGGTGGTCTTGCCGGCGCCGTTGGGGCCGAGCAGGGCGAAGATCGTCCCTGCGGCGACGGTGAGGTCGATCCCGTCGAGCACCACGTGGTCGCCGAAGGACTTCCGGAGGGCGGTGACCGTGATGGCCGCCGGGGCCGAGCTGGGTGGCATGTCTTCTCCTTCACGCCGGCCGTCGGGCCGGTCGGGGCGGGCCGGCCGTCGGGGCCGGTCGGGCGGGCGGAGCGGTGGTTCAGCAGCGGCGGATCACGATGTCGCCGAAGGAGGTCCGGGCGGTCACCCGCACGGCGCCCTCGGGCTCGCCGGGCGGTTCGTACGCCTCGAGGTGGTTGTCCACGCGGCCGAGCTGGGTGTGCAGGTCGAGCAGGGCAGCGGTGCCGGAGCGGACGCCGATGTCGAGCCCGCCGGTCGCGGTGCGGACCGACACCGTGCCCGCCGAGACCTCGCCGATGCGGATGTCGCCGTTGGCGGCCGTGGCGGTGACCGGACCGTGCGCCCGGTCCACGGTGGTCTCGCCGTTGGCGGCCTTCACCCGCACCTCGCCAGTGACCGTGCCGAGCCAGCTGTCGCCGTTGGAGTTCTTGACCACGGCGTCGCCGTCGACCTGCTGCACCTGGATCCGTCCTGACCCGGTGCTGATCCGGGCCGCACCGGCCACCTGCCCGACGCGGACGCCGCCGGCCGAGGTGTCGAGGTCGACGTCGGCGGTCTTCTCCAGCTGGATGTCGCCGGTCGCGATCCGGACCCGGCAGCTGCCGAGCCGGCCGCTGCCGCGGAACGCCGCCACGGAGGCGTCGCCGTGCAGGTGCGAGCCGGTGGGCAACCCGATCGTCACGTCGACCGAGCCGGGCTTGCCGAACAGCCCGAACCCGCGCTGCCGGGGCGACCTGACGACGAGCCGGCCGTCGGCGTACTCCACCCGGGTCTGTTCGGCGGCCCGTACGTCGGCTTCGGTGGCGGCGTTGCTCGGGCGGACCTCGACGTGCGTGTCGGTGCGGTCGGTGGCGGTGAGCTGGACGTCACCGACGACGAGGTCGACGGTGGCCGAGATGGGGGTCGGGGTGTCGAATGTGGGCACGGCGCAGTCCCTTCTGGCGGGTGGACGTCCCGGAGCGGGACGGTTGGTCGGAGGCGTGCGGCGGACCGGCGGGCGGCTCAGCGGGCCCAGCCGGTGTAGCGCTCCCCGCTGAACGGAGCGCGTCGCTGCGGCTGCCGGCCCGCCCCGCTGGACGCCACGGCGGCCGTGGCCGCCCGGACCAGCCAGGCGTTGACCGAGAGGCCGTCGCGGGCGGCCGCCTCCTCGATGCGGCTCTTGAGGTGTTCGGAGAGGCGGAAGCTGATCCGCGAGGTGGCGCCCTCCTCGGCGTCCGCCGACGGCGGGACGGCCGGCTCGGGGGCCCCGGCCTCGCCCGGCAACTCCGGGCCGGCCGGTGGTGGCGTCACGACGAAGCTCGGCTCCCGCCCGCGCAGGCGCAGCTCGACCGACCCGGGGGCCAGGTCGCGGGTGATCTCGGCCGCCGCCGCGGTCAGCGCGTCCAGGAGCGCCAGCCGGAGCGCCGAGTCGAGCGGCCCCGCCAGTCGCTCGGCGAGTGCGCGGGCCTCGGCGCCGCCGAGTTCGGCGACGCCGGCCAGTTCCTGCCGGAGGTTGTCGACATACGACGTCAGGTCCATGACGTCACTATGGCATCAAGATGACGTCATGGCAAGCCGTAATGACTTCGGATGGCGTCATGATGGCACGTCGGTGACGTCAGGAGGTGGATCCGCCGCCGGGACGTGGCCTGCCGGGCCGCGCGGGCGGCGGCGCGGCGGGCAATAGGATGGGCGGTCACGGCGGAGGGAGCGGCGGCATGACGCGGGTACGGATGCGCACTGCTCGCGACGACGCGGCGCCAGGACGGCTGCGGTGACCCCGCGCGGCTGGGCGCTGCTCACCCTCGCCGGGCTGACCCTCGCCCTCCTCGTCGCGGCGGCGCTGCTGATCCCGTGGCACCGGCCGCCGGCCCCCCGGGCCGACCAACTCGCCGCGCTGGGCGACCTCCCCGCCGAGCAGGTGGCCCGCAGCCGGGAGTTCCGCTCCGCGCTGCGCCCCGCCGGCTGGGTCGCCATCGCGATCGGCCTGCTGGTGGCCCTGCTGCTCGGCCTGACCCCGCTGGGCAGCCGGCTCGTCGAGCTGGCCGGGCGCCCGTTCGGCGACCACTGGGCCGCCCAGGCCGTCCTCGGCGGGCTCGCCGTGGTGCTCGTCGCCGACCTGGTGACCCTCCCGTTCGCCGCCTGGCGGCAGGCCGTGCTCACCCGCTACGGACTGAGCACCAACGGCTGGAGCGGCTGGACCGCCGACCTGCTCAAGTCGTACGCCGTCAGCGCCGTCATCGGAGCGGTGGCGCTGCTCGGCTTCTACACCGTCGTCCGGCTGTCGCCGCGCTGGTGGTGGGCGTTCGGCGCGGCCGGCGCGGCGACCCTGGTGGTGCTGCTCTCCTTCGTGCTGCCGGTGCTCGTGGAACCGGTCTTCAACAGGTTCACCCCGATGGAACAGGGCCCGCTGCGCACCGAGCTGACGCAGCTGGCGGCCCGGGACGGGGTCCCGGTGCGCGACGTGCTGGTCGCCGACGCCTCGCGCCGCACCCGGGCGGTCAACGCGTACGTCTCCGGGCTCGGGCCGACCCGGCGGGTGGTGGTCTACGACACGCTGCTGCGCGAGGCGACGCCGGCCGAGGTGACCGCAGTGGTGGCCCACGAGCTGGGGCACGCCAAGGACCGGGACGTCGCGGTCGGCACGCTGACCGGTGCGCTGGGCGCCGCCGCCGCGGTGGTCGCGCTCTACCTGCTCGGCTCCGCCGGCCCGCTGCTGCGGCTGGCCGGCGTCGACTCGGTCGCCCAGCCGCGCGCGTTCCCCCTGCTGGTGGCCCTGGTGACGGTGGCCGGGCTGGTCTCCGCGCCGGCGCAGGCGCTGATGTCGCGGCGGGTGGAGGCGCGCGCCGACGCGCACGCGCTCGCGTTGACCGGCGACCCGGCCGCCTTCGAGGCGATGCAGCGGCGGCTCGCCGGCATCAACCTCGCCGACCCCGATCCGCCACGCTGGGAGTACCTCTACTCCGCCACGCACCCGTCCACGGTCGAGCGGATGGCCGCCGCCCGCGCCCACGCCAGGGAGGCCGGCCGATGAGCCGTACGCTGCTGATCACCAACGACTTCCCGCCGCGCCCCGGCGGGATCCAGTCCTTCGTGCACAACCTCGCGGTGCGCCAGCCCGCCGGCTCGGTGGTCGTCTACGCCTCGACGTGGCGGGGCGCGGAGAAGTTCGACGCCGACCAGCCGTTCGAGGTGGTCCGGGACCGCACCCGGGTGCTGCTGCCCACGCCGCTCGTGGCCCGCCGGGCCGCCCGCCTGGCGCGCGCGTACGACTGCGACACGGTGTGGTTCGGCGCGGCGGCCCCCCTCGGGCTGCTCGCCGCGGGCCTGCGCCGCCGGACGGGCATCCGCCGGGCGGTGGCGCTGACCCACGGGCACGAGGTCGGCTGGGCCGCGCTGCCGGCCGCCCGGGCCGCGTTGCGGCGAATCGGGCGCGGCGTCGACGTGACGACCTACCTGGGCGAGTACACCCGGGTGCGGCTGGAGCGGGCGCTGCACGGGGTGACCGAGCTCCACCGGCTCGCCCCCGGGGTGGACGTGGACGCCTACCACCCGTCGGTCGACGGCGAACCGGTCCGGCTCCGGCTCGGGCTGGCCGACCGCCCGGTGGTGGTCTGCGTGTCCCGGCTGGTGCCGCGCAAGGGGCAGGACATGCTGATCCGGGCGATGCCCGAGATCCGCCGCCGGGTGCCCGACGCCGCGCTGCTCGTGGTCGGAGGCGGGCCCTACCGGGCCACGTTGGAGAAGCTGGCCCGCCAGACGGGCGTCGATCGGGACGTGGTCTTCACCGGCTCGGTGCCGTCGGCCGAGCTGCCGGCCCACTACGCCGCCGGCGACGTCTACGCCATGCCCTGCCGCACCCGCAACCGGGGTCTGGACGTCGAGGGGCTCGGGATCGTCTACCTGGAGGCCTCCGCGACCGGCCTGCCGGTGGTCGCCGGCGACTCCGGTGGCGCGCCGGACGCGGTCCGCGAGGGCGAGACCGGTTTCGTGGTCCGTGGCCGCGACGTCGCCCAGCTCGCCGACCGGGTGGCCACGCTGCTCGCCGACCGGGACCTGGCCCGCCAGTTCGGCGCGGCCGGTCGCGCGTGGGTGGAGCGGGAGTGGCGCTGGGAGGCGCAGGCGCAGCGGATGGCCGCCCTGCTCGCCGGCTGACGGCGCCGCGGTCTCAGCGCAGGCGGGCCAGGACGCGCTCGGCGGAGTCCGGGCGGCCGAAGTGCCAGCCCTGGCCGGCGTCGCAGTCGATCGCCCGCAGCCGCTCCGCCTGCCCGGCGGTCTCCACGCCCTCGGCGGTGACGGTCAGATCCAGCGCGTGCGCCAGCGAGACGAGCGAGGCGAGGATCCGCTCGTCGGCCCGGGCCTCCGGCGCCCGCAGCCCGGCCACGAACTCCCCGGCCACCTTCAGCTCGGTCACCGGCAGGTTCCGCAGGTACGCCAGGTTGCAGTAGCCGGTGCCGAAGTCGTCGATGGCGATCCGGACGCCGAGGTCGGCGAGCACCCGCAGCGCCCGGACCGGCTCCTCGGCGGTGCTCATCATGGTGCTCTCGGTGATCTCCAACTGGAGCCGCTCCGGCGACAGCCCGGTGTGCCGCAGCAGCGCGCGCACCTCCTGGACCAGGCCGGCGCGGCGTACCTGCCGCACCGCCAGGTTGACGCTGACGAACGGGGCGGGCCCGGTGCCGACGGCCCAGCTCTCGGCCTGCCGGCACGCCTCGGCCAGCACCCAGCCGCCGAGCGGGACGATCAGCCCGGTCTCCTCGGCCAGCCCGATGAAGCTGTCGGGCCGCAGGACGCCCAGCTCCGGGTGCCGCCAGCGCACCAGGGCCTCCATGCCGAGGACCCGACCGTCGCGCAGCGAGGTCAGCGGCTGGAAGTCGAGGTAGAACTCGCCCCGCTCCAGCGCCGCGGGGATGGCCGCGGAGAGCGCGTACCGGGCCAGGTCCTGGCGGTCCCGGTCGGCGTCGTAGAGCGCCCAGCGGGCGCCACCGGCAGCCTTCGCCCAGTGCAGCGTGCTGTCGGCCGCCCGCATCAGGTCACCGGGGGAGGTGCCGGCGACCTCCCGCTCGACGATGCCGATGCTCGCCGAGACGCTCAGCTCGTGCCCGTCCACCAGCACCGGCTCGCGTACCGCCGCGAGGGCGGCCTCGGCGACGGCGACGGCGTCGTCGGTGCCGGTGGTGCCCTCGACCAGGACGACGAACTCGTCCCCGCCGAGCCGGGCGACCAGGTGCCCGTCGAGGGCCAGGCGGAGCCGGTCCGCCACGGCCACCAGCAGCCCGTCGCCGACCTGGTGCCCGTGCGAGTCGTTGACCACCTTGAAGCGGTCGAGGTCGAGGAAGCAGACGCCGAGGCGCGCCGAGCCCCCGGCGGGCGAGTCGATGGCCGCGCTGAGGCGCTCCGTCAACAGCGTGCGGTTGGGCAGGTCGGTCAGCGGGTCGTGGGTGGCCTGGTGGCGGAAGCGCGCCTCGCTGCTGCGCAACGCCCGCTCGGCCTCCGCCCGGGCGGTCATCGCGGCCCGGCGGATCGTCTCCTGCTCGTCCAGCGTCCGGTCCCGCATCGCGCGGGCGTAACCGGTGGTCACGGCGGCCAGCAGCCGGGCCAGCCGGTCCTCGACCTCCTCCTCGACCAGGCCGAGGTCGCGGGCCAGTCGGAGCTGGACGACCTCGACCGTACGACCCAGCGCCTCGGCCGAGGCGATGTGGGCGGCCACCAGTTCGGTGCCCACCCGGTGGCCGACCCGCAGGTCGATCGGCTCGGCCAGCAGCGCCGCCGCGAGTTCCTCGGTGAGGCGTTGCAGCAGCGCCTCCAGTTGGGCCTGGGTCATCGGCAGGTAACTGGTGCCGGAGACGGCCTTGGCCCATGCCCGGGCGAAGGTGCCCGGGCAGGACGGGTGCCGCACGGTGGTGCCGGTCGGGGCGACGGTGGTCACCCCGGGCGGCTCAGCCACCGAGTCGCCCGACGCCGCCGATGAAGGCCGCCCGCTCGGCGTCCTCGGCGCTGTCGGGGGAATCCGGGCGCCACTGCGGCACCCAGACCACGCCGGGGTCGACCAGCTCGAAGCCGTCGAAGAGGGCGGTGAGTTCGCCGCGGCTGCGGATCCACAGCGGATTGTCGGTCCGCCGGTAGACCCGTTCGGCGTCGGCCAGCTCGTCGTCGCCACGGCCGTCGCCGCTGGTCTGCGACAGCACCAGGTAGCTGCCCGGCGCCAGCGCCTCGCGCAGCGTCCGCAGCAGTTCGGCCGGCCGGTCGTCGTCGGGCACGAAGTGCAGCACCGCCACGATCATCACGGCGATCGGCTGGTCGAAGTCGAGCAGCCGGCGGACGTCGGGGTGGGCGACGATGCGCTCGGGACGGCGCAGGTCCTCCTGCACCACGACGGCGCGGTCGTTGCCCTCCAGGATCTCCCGGCTGTGGGCCACCGCCACCGGATCCACGTCGACGTAGACCACGCGGGCGTCGGGGGCGTCGCGCTGGGCGATCTCGTGCACGTTACCGACGGTCGGGATGCCCGAGCCGATGTCCAGGAACTGCCGGACGCCGGCGTCGAGGAGGAACTGCACCGCCCGGCGGAGGAACGCCCGGTTCGCCTGCGCCATCAGCGGGGCCTCCGGCACCGCCGCCACCATCGCCTGGGCCGCCGCCCGGTCGACCGCGAAGTTGTGCGAGCCGCCGAGGTAGTAGTCGTACATGCGGGCCACGCTGGGGCGTTCGATGTCGATCTCGTCGGGTGCCCAGTCCGGCCGCTGCATGCGTTCACCCCTCCTGTCGGTGTGCGGGACACCGTTGCCCGCGCCGGTATTCTGCCGGCTGACCGCCCGGGAGACCATAGCGCGCCGCGAGCCCTTCGACGCCGCCGCTCGATGCGACGACGACGGGTCCGCGCCGCCCTTCGGCGGTCGCGGACCCGTCGGTGGTACGTCGTCGGGCTCCCGGCGGGAGCGGGTCAGAACTTCGGGGCGTCCGGCGCCTCGAGCAGACCGAGCCGCAGCGCGGTCATCAGCGCCTGGGCCCGGTTCGCCGCGCCCAGCTTCTCGTAGAGCTTCGAGATGTGGGTCTTGGCGGTGGACTCGCTGACGAAGAGCTGCTTGGCGATGCCCGCCACGCTCATCCCGTCGGCGAGCAGCCGCAGCACCTGCCCCTCGCGCGGGGAGAGCTGCGGCCCGGACGGGGCCAGCCGGCGCTTCATCGCCTCGGCCAGGTCGGCGGCCGTGAAGGCGCTGGGGGAGGAGGCGGCGTGCCGGGCTGCGGCGACCACCTCGTCCGCCGGCGCGGTCTTGGGCACGAAGGCGCTGGCCCCGGCCTCCAGGGCACCGAAGAGCTGGTCGTCGCCGGCGTACATGGTGAGCACGACGATGCCCATCGAGGCGCTCGACTTGCGCAGCGCCCGGGTGGCCTCCAGACCGCTGCCGTCGGGCAGCCGCAGGTCCATGATCACCACGTCCGGCTGCAGCGCACCCGCCTGGCGCACCCCTTCCGCCGCCGTGGCGGCCTCCCCGACGACCTCGAACTGCCGGTCGCGCTCGAACGCGTGCCGCAGGCCCTTGCGGATCAGGTCGTGATCGTCGACAAGGAGGACCTTGGTACGGGTGGCCGGTGTCGGACTTGTGGTCATCCTCGGGTTACTCCCCTTCTACTGCCGCTGCGCTACCGCGCACGTTATCGCGCCGGGGCGAGGAGCCGAGCACCACCGCCACGGTCGTGCCGCTCGGTTGCCGCGGCCTGATCTCCAACCGGCCCCGGATACGTTCCGCCCTCTCGGCCATGATCGCAAGACCGTAGTGCCCGTCGGACCGCTGGTCAGCGATCCCCTGACCGTCATCCGACACTTCAATTTGCGCGTACGGGGGGTCGACCTCGCAGGTGACCCAGAGATTCGACGCGCCCGCGTGCTTGCGCGCGTTGGTGACCGCCTCCTGGGCGATGCGCAGCAACTCGGCCTCGGTGGCGGCGGGCAGCCGCGCGGTGGACTCGTCCAGGGACAGGTGCACCCGCAGCCCACCGGAGGCGCCGACCGTGCGGGCGTACTCGGCGATCGCGGCGGCCAGGCCGCCGTGCCGGTCCACCTCGCTGCGCAGCTCGAAGAGGCTCAGCCGCAGCTCGGTGATCACCCGGGTCACCTCGCCGCGCAGCGTGCGCAGCGCCTCGGCGGTCTCCTGCGGGTCCTCGTCGACGTACGCCAGGGCGTTGTCGATGCCGTAGCCGACCATGACCAGTTCCTGCGCCACCCCGTCGTGGATCTCCCGGGCCAGCCGCTGCCGTTCCTCGTTGGTGGCCAGCGAGCGGACCTCGTCGAAGAGCAGCGCCGCCTCCAGCCGCAGCGCGGCCGGGCGGGTCAGCCCGGTCACCCGGGACACCACGCCGGGCGGGTACGCCTGCGCCGCGTCCGCCTCCAGCACCACCAGCCCGACGGTGCGCACCCCGGCCACCAGCGGCACGATCAGGGCGGACACGTCGCCGCCGCGGTGCGACCGGGCCTGCGAGCGGGCGGCGGTGTGCGGCTGCTGGCTGGCCCACGCGTCGGCGATGGCCGAGTCCGCGTCCAGCGTCGTCTCCCAGTCGACCCGTTCCACGCCCACCTGGGCGAGCACCACCAGCCGGCCGCCGCCGCTGGCCGACAGCACGGCCGCCCGGTCCGCCCGGGCCACGGTGCGCAGCTCCTCCAGCAGGTGCTCGGAGATGCCGCCCGGGTCCAGGGTGGCCCCGGGCAGCTGCCGGGCCACGGTACGCAGCTGGGTGAGCAGCCGGGTCGCCTCGGCGTACGGCTGGGGCTTGCCCTCGTTGCGGACCTGCATGACCCGGTGCAGGCCGCTGGCGGCGGCGAGGCCGAGCCCGGCCAGGATCAGCCACTGGGCGCAGATCACCAGGTAGCCGAGTTCGCCGATCTGCCGCTGGCCGTCGGTCTCGGTGAGGGCACCCGCCACCAGCAGGGTGGCCGCCGCGACGGCCAGCAGGGCGACGCCCTCGCGGAACCGGCGGCGCAGCGCGGTGACGGTCACCGGGACCGCCAGGTAGGGCAGCACCGCCGAGGCGCCCAGCCCGCCGACGTCCCCACCGACGGTGGCCACGGCGGCGACCTGGCTCGCGGCCAGCCCCAGCACCAGCACCTCGGCCACCCGGCTGAGCGGGCCGACGGGCCGGTGTTCGGGCGCCAGCAGGGCGGGCAGCCCGGCGACCGCCAGCAGCGCGATCCACCAGAGCTGGCCGGGGTCGTGCGTGGCGTAGAGGGTCAGGACGGCGACGAGCGCCAGCATGACCACGCGCGCGGCGGCGGCGAGGGGTTGCGGCTGGGGCCGGGGGGGCGTCGAGGCGGGCACGTGACGGATCGTAGTCAGGCCCGGTAGATGTCGGCGATCTCCGCCGCGTACGACTTGTGCACCACCTGCCGCTTGACCTTCAGCGACGGGGTCAGCTCGCCCGTCGCCTCGGTGAAGTCGCGGGGCAGGATCCGGAACACCTTGATCGCCTCGGCCTTGGAGACCGCCTGGTTCGCGGCGTCGACGGCGCCCTGGATCTCGGCGCGCAGCCCGTCGTGGTCGCGCAGCTTCTCGACGGGGGTGTCCGCGGGCAGGCCGGCCGAGGCGAGCCAGCGCGGCAGCGCCTCCTCGTCGACGGTGACCAGCGCGGCGATGAACGGCGCCCGGTCGCCGACCACCACGCACTGGCTGATCAGGGGGTGGGCCCGGACCTGGTCCTCCAGCACGGCCGGGGCGACGTTCTTGCCGCCGGCCGTCACGATGATCTCCTTCTTCCGGCCGGTGATGCTCAGGAAGCCGTCGTCGTCGAGCTGGCCCAGGTCGCCGGTGCGGAACCAGCCGTCCGCGCTGAGCGCCTCGGCGGTGGCCTCCTCGTTGCGCCAGTAGCCCTTGAAGATCAGATCGCCGGCGATCAGGATCTCGCCGTCGTCGTCGATCCGGATGGTGACTCCCGGCAGCGGTCGGCCGACCGAGCCGATCCGGGTGGCGTCGGGCAGGTTCGCGGCGGCGGCGGGGGAGGTCTCGGTCAGGCCGTAGCCCTCGCACACGTTCACGCCGATGCCGCGGAAGAAGTGGCCGAGCCGCGCGCCGAGCGGGGCACCGCCCGAGATGGCGTCGCGGCACCGGCCGCCGAGCGCCGCCCGCAGCTTGCGGTAGACCAGCTTGTCGAAGAGCGCGTGCTGGACGCGCAGGGCCAGGCCGGGGCCGCCGGGGGTCTCCAGCGCCTCGCTGTACGCGATGGCGACCTGCTCCGCGCGGGCGAAGATCCTGCCCTTGCCGTCGGCCTCGGCCTTCTGCTTGGCCCCGTTGTAGACCTTCTCGAACACCCGGGGCACCGAGAGCACGAAGGTGGGACGGAACTCCTGCAACTCGCCGACCAGGTTCTTGGTGTCCGCGCAGTGCCGCATCGTGGCCCGCGCCTGCACCACGCCGATCTGGATGAGCCGGGCGAAGGCGTGCGCCAGCGGGAGGAAGAGCAGGGTCGAGGCGCCCGGCCGGAACAGGTTGGGCAGCACCGGCACGGCGTTGGCGATGTCGGCGTACATGTTCCGGTGGGTCAGCACGCAGCCCTTGGGACGGCCGGTGGTGCCGCTGGTGTAGATGACGGTGGCGAGGTCGTCGGCGCGGACGGCGGCCCGCCGCCGGTCGATCTCCGTCGGGTCGACCGCCTCGCCGGCCCGGGCCAGTTCGGCCACGGCGTCGAGGTCGATCTGCCAGACGTGCCGCAGTTCGGGCAGCCGGTCCTGGACGCCGGCGACCAGGGTGGCGTGCGCGCTGCTCTCCACCACGCAGGCCACCGCGCCGGAGTCGGACAGGATCCAGGCGGTCTGGTCGGCGCTGGAGGTCTCGTAGATCGGCACGGTGACCGCGCCGGCCGCCCAGATCGCGTAGTCCAGCAGCGTCCACTCGTAGCGGGTGCGGCTCATCAGGCCGACCCGGTCGCCGGGCTGGACGCCGGCGGCGACCAGGCCCCGGGCCGCGGCGACGACCTCGTCGCGGAACTGCCGGCAGGTGACGTCGGCCCAGGTTTCCCCCGCGCCGGTGGGGCGGACGAACTGGACCGCGTCCGGGGCGACCTCGGCGTTGTCCCAGACCGGGTCGGTGAGGTTGGCCGCGTCGCCGATGGTGACGATCGGCGGGACGGAGAACTCGCGCACCTGCACTCCCTCGTGCTCACACTGGCCGGGCGGGCCGCCACCACGGGTCGGCTCCGTCGAAACCTACCCGCCTCGGCGGCCGGGGCGAAAAGGCAGGTCGCCCAGGCTGCCCGCCGGTCGCCGCCGGACGCTTCGATCCGGCGTGCCGGGGGCGGCGCGGCGTGGGCGCCGCCGGTGCCGGGTAGCCTCCCTGCATGGCGGACACCTCCACCCAGTCGATCGTCGTCGGCGCGTCACCGGAGCGGGTGGCGGCGGTCATCTGCGACTTCCCGAGCTACCCGGAGTGGACCGAGGCGATGCGGCGGGTCGAGGTGATCGAGGAGTACGAGGACGGCTACGCCAGCCAGGTCCGCTTCACGATCGACGCCGGTGTGCTGGCCGACGAGTACGTGCTGGCCTACGAGTACGCCGAGGACCTCTCCCGGATCGAGTGGCACCTGGTGGCGCCCTCGAAGATGCAGAAGTTCCAGCGCGGCTCGTACGACCTGGACGGCAACCAGGACGGCAGCACGACGGTGACCTACACCCTGGAGGTCGAGCTCTCCGTCGGGATGCTCGGCATGTTCCGCCGCAAGGCCGAAAAAATGATCATGGATACCGCGTTGAAGCAGCTCAAGCGCCGGGTAGAAGCATCCGGTGCGGCGCAGTGACGCGTCCCGCGGCAGGGTAGGGGAGCCGACCATGGGTGCAACGGATCCGGGTTCGGCCCGGGAAGAGGCCGAACGTCTGGTCGCCACGGCGCTGGCCGCCGCCCGGCTGGCCGCGGCCGGCTCGAAGGGGGGCCAGTGGGGTCCGCTCGGTGGGATCGTGTCGAGTGTCCTCGGTCACAGCGGTAGCCCGGGTGCGTCGGCCGGGCCGCCCGCGGGCGGTTTCGCCACCGGCGCGGCCGAATGCTGCGTCTGCCCGGTCTGCCGGGGCATCGCCGCCCTGCGCGATCCGAGTCCCGAGTTCGCCGAGCGCCTCGCCACCGGCGCGGGCGACCTGGCCGCCGGGGTGGCCAGCCTGCTGCGCGCGTTCACCCCGCCCGAGCCCTACGCCGACGCCCCCGCCGGGCCGGCGGCCACCCCGGCTCCGGGTGGCGGGGACGACCACGTGTGGCGCGAGGCCACCCGTAGCGGGCATGATTCTCAGCCGGCACCGGAACGGGACGTCTGGTCCGCCGCCACGCGGGCGGAGGACGAGGCCGCCCCGGCCGCCGTACCGCCCGTCGACGTCGCCGGGCAGGCCGCCCCGGGGACCGTCCGGACGTCCACCGACGGGCCCGTGGTCCCCACGTCCCGGGCACCGGGGGACGAGGGCGGACAACCCCCGGGCGACGGGGCCTGACCAACGCACATCCCGACCACGCGCCGGTCGTCCGCCGGCGCCGGTGCGGGCAGCACAGCAGAGGGGAGTGGCGGCGGTGACGCTGACCATCGGAGTCGACGTCGGTGGCACGAAGGTGGCCGGTGGTGTCGTGGACGCCGCCGGCACGGTCCTCGTGCAGGCCCGACGGGACACCCCCGCCGACGACGTCGCCAAGACCCGCGACGTCATCATCGAACTGGTCCGCGAGCTGGCCTCCGGGCACGCGATCGAGGCGGTCGGCATCGGCGCGGCCGGCTGGATCGACGCCAGCCGCTCGACCGTGCTGTTCGCTCCGAACCTGGCCTGGCGGGACGAGCCGCTGCGCGACTACGTCAGCGCCGCCACCGGCCTGCCGGTGATCGTGGAGAACGACGGCAACGTGGCGGCCTGGGCGGAGTTCCGCTACGGCGCGGCCCGCGAGGCCGACGACTCGATGGTCATGTTCACCATCGGCACCGGCGTCGGCGGCGGCATCGTGCTCAGCGGGGAACTGCTGCGGGGCGCCAACGGCATCGCCGCCGAGCTGGGCCACATGCTGACGGTGCCGGACGGCCACCAGTGCGGCTGCGGCCGGCTCGGCTGCATCGAGCAGTACGCCAGCGGCAGCGCCCTGGTCCGGTTCGCCCGCGCCGCCGCCCGGCAGGAGCCGCACCGCGCCACCGGCCTGCTGGAACTGGCCGGCGGCGAGGCCGAGGCGGTCACCGGACCCATGGTCACCGCCGCCGCGCAGGCCGGCGACCCGGTCTCCACCGAGGCGTTCGCGCAGGTCGGCCGGTGGCTCGGCACCAGCCTCGCCGACATGGCGCAGATCCTCGACCCGCAGGTGCTCGTCGTCGGCGGCGGGGTGATCGAGGCCGGGGACCTGCTGCTCGGGCCGACCCGCCGGTCGTTCGCCGACGCGCTCGCCCAGCGCAGCCGCCTCCCCGTCGCCGAGATCCGCCCGGCCGAGCTGGGCAACACCGCCGGCGTCATCGGCGCCGCCGACCTGGCCCGCCGGATCTGAGGCGGTGACCGTGACGCAGAGTTCGGGCGTGCCGCTGCGCGTCGTGTCGTACAACATCCACAGCCAGCGCGACGACACGGCCGCGCTGGCGGCGGTGGTCCGCGACGCCAGGCCGGACGTGGTGATCGTGCAGGAGGGCCCGCGCCGGTTCCGGTGGCGGCAGAAGTCGGCGGCGCTGGCGGAGTCCTTCGGCCTGGTGGTGGCCGCCGGCGGGCTGCCCGCGCTCGGCAACCTGCTGCTGACCAGCCTGCGGGTGCGGGTGGTGGCCGACCGCTGCCAGCGCTTCCCGCTCACCCCCGGCCGGCACCTGCGCGGCGCCGCGTACGCCGAGTGCGTGGTCGCCGGTGCGGCCCGGTTCACCCTGGCCGGGTCGCACCTGTCCACCGACCCGGCCGAGCGGCCCGCGCAGGCCGCGCTGTTCAAGCGCGAGCTGGACGCCGCGACCACCCCGGTGGTCGCCGCGGCCGACCTGAACGAAGGGCCGGACGGGCCGGCCTGGGCCACTGTGGCGCGCGGGCTGTCCGACGCCGCCGTGGCGATGGACCGGGCCGACCGGCTCACCTACTCCTGCGCGGACCCCCGGCGGCGCATCGACGCCCTCTTCGTCGATCCGAGGATCACCGTGGTCGACTACGACGTGGTGGACACCCCGCAGACCCGCCGCGCCAGCGACCACTTCCCGGTCCTGGTCGACCTGCTGCTGCCGGCCGCCGACTGACCGTCCGTCGCGGCCGGGGCTGGACAACCCGCTCCGTTGTGGAGAGGATGCTGCGCGACCCGGCACTCGTGCCGCACAAAAGGAGATCCCGGTGTCCACCTCCACCGACCACGGCCGGCCCGACCCGGAGGCGAGCACTCTCGCCCTGACCCGCGACGGCCGGCCGGTCTCCGACCGGGGCGACACCGTCTGCGTCGTCGGCGCGGGGGCCAGCGGTCTGACGGCGATCAAGAACCTGAAGGAACACGGCTTCGGCGTCGACTGCTACGAGCGGGAGACCGGCGTCGGCGGCGCCTGGAACTGGCGGCACGACCGCAGCCCGGTGTACGCGAGCACGCACCTGATCTCGTCGCGGCCGTTCACCCAGTTCCCCGACTTCCCGATGCCGGACGACTGGCCGGACTACCCGCACCACAGCCGGCTGCTGTCGTACTTCGAGCGGTACGCCGACCACTTCGACCTGCGCGGGCACATCTGGTTCGGCACCGAGGTCGTCCGGGTGGAGCCCGTGGCCGGTGACCGCTGGGACGTGACCACCCGCAGCACCGGCGGCTACGGCCCGGAACGCACCTCCCGCTACGCGGCCGTGGTGATCGCCAACGGCCACAACTGGTCGCCGAAGCTGCCCCGCTACGAGGGGCTGGAGGAGTTCCGAGGCGAGGTCATGCACGCCTCGTCCTACAAGGACCCGGCGCAACTGCGCGGCAAGCGGGTGCTGGTGGTGGGCGCCGGCAACACCGGCTGCGACATCGCCGTCGAGGCCGCCCAGCAGGCGTCGCGCTGCTGGCACTCGACCCGCCGGGGCTACTGGTACGCCCCGAAGTACGTCCTCGGCCGCCCCGCCGACCAGGTCAACGACGCGCTGCTGGCGCTGCGTGTGCCACTGCGGGTGCGGCAGTGGCTCTACCACTGGACGCTGCGGCTGACCGTCGGCGACCTGACCCGGTTCGGCCTGCCGAAGCCCGACCACCGGGTCTACGAGACGCACCCGATCGCCAACAGCCAGCTCGTCTACTACGTAGGCCACGGCGGGATCGCGCCGGTGCCGGACGTCGTCCGCTTCCACCCGTACGCCGTCGAGCTCTCCGACGGCCGGGAGATCGACCCGGACCTGGTCGTCTTCGCCACCGGGTACCTGCCGCGCTTCGAGTTCCTCGACCCGAAGGTGCTCGGCGACGACGCGGGGGAGGGCCGCCCGAAGCTCTGGCTGAACGCCTTCGTCCCCGGTCGTCCCACGCTGGCCGTGGCCGGGCTGGTGCAGCCGGACTCGGGCATCTTCCCCCTGTCGCACTGGCAGTCGGTGCTCTTCGCCCGGCTGCTGCGGCTGCGCGTGACCCGCCCCGACCGGGCGGCGGCCTTCGCCGCCCGGGTGTCGGCGAAGGCGGGGGAGCGCTACGCCGGGCCCGTCAAGGACAGCAGCCGGCACTGGTTCGAGGTGGGCCACGCCGACTACCTGCGCGCGGTCCAACGCGCGCTGCTTGACCTGGAGGCTTCCCGGTGAGCGCGAGGAGTGCAGCGCAGCGGAGCCCCGCAGTCGCGAACGAAAGGCCGGAACAGTGAGTCAGGTGCGGATCATGCGCGGGCGGGAGTGGGCCCGCCCGGTCCGCCCGGTCCGGCGTGAGGTGCTCGGCGCGACCCCCGAGGTGGAACAGGGACGTCCGCCGCTGCTCTTCGTACCGGGCTTCGGGCACGGCGCCTGGGCGTTCGCCGAGCACTGGCTCGGCCACGCCGCGTCCCGGGGCTTCCCGGCGTACGCGCTGAGCCTGCGCGGGCACGGCGACAGCGGGCCGGCGCCGGAGGCGACGCTGCGGGCGTACGCCCACGACGTGACCCAGGTGGCAGCGGGCCTGCCGCGCCAGGCGGTGCTGGTGGGGCACGGCGCCGGAGCGCTCGTGGTGGCCCACGCGCTGGCCCGCTACCCGGCCCGGGCCGCGGTGCTGGTCGCGCCGGTGTTCGGCGGCTGGGCGACGTTCGGGGCGGCGCTGCGCCGCAACCCGGTCGGCACGCTGCCGGCGGTGTTCGGCGGGCCGCTGCGGCTGCACCGCCGGCAGCTGTTCAGCCGGGAGCTGCCCGAGGCGGAGGCCCGGGGCTACACGGGCCGGCTGGGGCGGGCCGGCCGGCGCGCCCAGTGGCAGCTGCTGACCGGGCGGGCCGCCGAGCCGGCGGTGGGCGACCCGCCGGTGCTGGTGCTGGGCAGCCCCGACGACCGGATCGTGCCGTCGACGGCGCTGACCCGGGCGGCCCGGCGGTACGGTTCCGCCCCGCTGCTCTTCCCCGGCATGGGGCACGACATGATGCTCGACGCCCGGTGGCGGGAGCCGGTCGACGCGATCCTGGACTGGCTGGAGAAGGACCCCGCGCCGACCGGCCGGCCCTGACCGCCCCGGCCCGACCGGCCGAACGTGACCGACCAGCCGACCCTGACCGCCCCGAGCCGGGCCGGCGGCCTCAGCCGGCGGCGCCCAGTCGGGTCAGCAGCGAGCCGCTGTCGTCGAGGGCGGAGAGGTAGGAGCGGGCCCACGCACGGATGTCGTGCCGGTGCAGGTGTGCCCGCATGGCCCGCATCCGCGCGCCGAGGTCGTCCGGGCCCGCCCGCAGCGCCGCGAGCAGCCCCTGCTTGAGCCCCTCCAGGTCGTGCGGGTTGACCAGGTACGCCTGCGGCAGCTCGGCGGCGGCGCCGGCGAACTCGCTGAGCAGCAGCGCGCCCGTGTCGTCCACCCGGGCGGCGACGTACTCCTTGGCGACGAGGTTCATCCCGTCGCGCAGCGGGGTCACCGCCATCACGTCGGCGACGCGGTAGAGCGCGGCCAGTTCGGCGCGGTCGAACGGCTGGGTCAGGTAGTGGATCGCCGGCTCGCCGACCCGGCCGAACTCCCCGTTGATCCGCCCGACCTCGCGCTCCACCCGTTCGCGGAGGATCTGGTACTGCCCGACCCGTTCCCGGCTGGGCACCGCCACCTGCACGAGCACGGTGTCGCGCACCTTGACGTGCCCGTGGGCGATCAGCTCGCTGTACGCCTTGAGCCGCTGCTCGATGCCCTTGGTGTAGTCCATCCGGTCGACGCTGAGGATCACCTGCTCGGGACTGCCGAGGTCGCGGCGCAGCCGGCTGGCCCGGTCGGCGACGTCGGGCCGGGCGGCCAGCGCGGCCATCTCGGCGGTGTCGATGGAGACCGGGAAGGCGCCGATCCGGACCACCCGGTCGTCGACGGTGATCCGCCGGTCGGTGGCGGGGACGTCCAGCACCTTCGCCACCAGTTGGGCGAAGTTGTGCGCGGCTTGGGAGCGCTGGAAGCCGATCAGGTCGGCGCCGAGCATCCCGCGCAGCAACTCGGCCCGGCGCGGGAGCTGCATGAACAGCTCGGGCGGTGGGAACGGCACATGCAGGAAGAAGCCGATCCGCAGGTCCGGCCGCAGCTCCCGGAGCAGGCCGGGCACCAGTTGCAGGTGGTAGTCCTGCACCCAGACCACCGCGCCGGGCTCGGCCACGTCGGCCGTGGCCTTGGCGAACCGCTGGTTGACCCGTTGGTACGCCTCCCACCAGCTGCGGTGGTACTCCGGTTGTTCCACGGAGTCGTGGTAAAGCGGCCAGAGGGTGGCGTTGGCGAAGCCCTCGTAGTGGTCGCGCAGGTCGTCGGCGGTCAGCGCAACGGTGTGCATGCGGACGCCGTCCACGTCGGGCAGCGCCGGCGCCGGGCCGGTGCCGCCGGCCCACCCCACCCACGTCGCCGGAGTGTGTCGCAGGAGGGGATGGAGGGCGCTGACCAGGCCGCCGGGACTGCGGCGCCATTCGCAGGCACCGTCGGGCGCCACACTGTCGTCGATGGGCAGGCGGTTGGCCACCACCACGAGGGAACTCTGTCGCATCTCGGGCATTCCGATCAGCAGGGAGTGACCGCCGCAGCGGAGGAACAACCGGGCAGTCAGCGAGGGATGTGACGGACAGCGGTATTCCTACTGACAGTAAGTTACACCAGTGTTGCGCACCGGGCTCGGGGCGTCCGTCGTCCCGGGATGCGGGCAGGAGAGTCGGCGGACGGGTCGCCGGTCAGACCACCGCGCCGTCGTCCGGGTCGCGCTCGTCGTCGTCGCCACCGGGGCGCAGCCGCCAGATCAGCGAGACGAAGCCGGCCAGGATGCCGGTGAACCCGAACAGGTTGACCACCGACGGGTCGGCCACCGGGAAGAGCGACGGGAACAGGAAGAGCACGAAGCCGACCACGATGGCCAGCACCCCGACCACCGTGTACTTCGAGAAGCGCGGCAGGGGCGGGGGCGGCGGCGGGGTGTAGCGCTCGTCCTCCGCCTCGTCGTCGGGCAGGTCCGCGCCGAAGGTGTCCAGCCCGTCGAGCAGCGACGGCTCGTCCTGCCGGCCCCGCGACAGGGAGACGCCCGAGATGTCGGCCGCGTACGGCAACCGTCGCACGTCGGTGGCGGTCGGCCCGGCGGGCTCGTCGGGCGTGCCGAGCGTCACCGGGCCGCCGGCGGGCCCGGGCGGGTCGTCCACGTCCTCGGCGGCGGGCCACGGGTTGTCGCCACCGCGGGGGGCGGTGGTGTGGAAGCCGGCGACGATACGGGCCCACTCGGCCTCGATGTCCGGCTCGTCCTCGCGGGGCTTCTCGGGGGCCGTCTCGTCCGCGAGCTGGGTCAGGTAGTCCCGCGCGGTCGTCAGGTGCGACCGGTCGACGTAGAGCCGGTCGACGGGGCGGGGCGGGACGGTGGTGGTGCGGGTGACCGGGTTCAGGTCGGCCGAGGGCTGGAGGTAGGCGGCGATCCCACCGGCGGCCAGGACGTCGAGCAGGTGCTCACCGACGCGCGGATCCACGTCGCCGGCGATGGCGTACTCGCTCGCGTCGAGCCCGTTGTCCCGCCGTCCCCGGCGGGCCCCACCCGCTGACACCGGACATCCTCCTCATCACGCGCCCGCGGCGCGGCCGCCTGAGCCCCCTCGGCGCCGACCCGCACGCCGTGCCTTGAATCGTGACACGTCCGGACCCCGTTCCGGGAGTGCCTTGTGGCGCGGCGTACGAAGTCAGAGGCCCTGCCGCAGGTCGCGACCGGGGATTTATGTCCGTTCTTGCTGAATGTTTTTCAACGGAGCCCGCCTGCGGCGCCGTGCCGCCCGAGGGGCCGCCGGTGCCGGCGAGCGCGCCGACCGCCGGTCAGCCCGGGCCGGGCGGTGATCCCGGCCGCACCAGGCCGCTCTCGTACGCCGCCACGACGAGCTGCGAGCGGTCCCGGGCGTGCAGCTTGGCCAGCAGCCGGCTCACGTACGTCCGGGCGGTCGCCGGGCTGATGTGCAGGACCGCGCCGATCTCGTCGTTCGACCGGCCGGCCGCGACCTCGGCCAGCACCTCCCGCTCCCGGGCGGTCAACGAGCCCAGCCGGGCCGGGTCCGGCTCCCGCCCGCCGGCGCGCACCGCCGCCATGACCCGCCGCGTCACCGCGGGGGAGAGCAGCGCCTCCCCGGCCCGGACGATCCGCACCGCTCCCCGCAGCTCGTCGGGGCCGGTGTCCTTGAGCAGGAAGCCGGACGCGCCGGCCCGGATCGCCTCGAAGACGTACTCGTCGGTGTCGAACGTGGTGAGCACGACGACCCGTACGCCGGTCAGCCGCTCGTCGGCGACGATCCGCCGGGTGGCCTCGATGCCGTCCGTGCCCGGCATCCGGACGTCCATCAGCAGGACGTCCGGCCGCTCGGTGACCGCCAGCCGGTACGCCGCGTCGCCGTCGCCCGCCTCGCCGACGACCTCGATGTCCGGCGCCCGGTTCAGCAGCGCGCGCAGCCCCGCGCGGACCAGGTGCTGGTCGTCGACGAGTCCCACCCGGATCACGTGGTCCCTCCCAGGGGTAGTTCGGCGCGTACCTCGAAGCCGCCGCCGGGTCGGTTGCCGGCGGTGACGGTGCCCCCGAGCAGGGCGGTGCGCTCCCGCATGCCGCCGAGCCCGTACCCGCGCGGGGTGTCCTGGCGCTGCCCACGGCCGTCGTCGCGGACGGCGACGGCGAGGGTGCCGTGGCCACGGACGACGTCGATCTCGACGGTGCTCGCGCCGGCGTGGCGCAGGGTGTTGGTCAGCGCCTCCTGGATCAGCCGGTGGGCGGTCGAGTCGACCGCGGCGGGCAGCCCGGTCAGCTCGCCCTGCCGGTGGACGGCGATCCGCAGCCCGGTGGCCCGCGCGCCGGCGGCCAGGGCGTCCAGCCCGGCCAGCCCCGCCACCGGTTGCCGGGGCTCGGCCACGGCCGGGTCGCGCAGGAGACCGAGGGTGGTGCGCAGCTCCCGGGCGACCTGGGTGGTGGCCGAGCGGACGTGCCCCAGGGCGGCACGGGCGGTTGCCGGGTCGTCGTCGAGGGCCTCGTCGGCCACGCCGGCGTGCAGCGAGATGACGGAGATGTGGTGGGCGATGACGTCGTGCAGGTCCCGGGCGATCCGGAGCCGTTCCTCCTCGACGCGGCGCGCCGCCTCCCGGGCGTGGTCGCGTTCCAGTTGCCGCAACCGCCACCGTTGCTCCCGGCGCCGCAGCCGCCGGGACCGGACCCCGTCGCCGAGGGCGACCGCGGCGGCCATGATGGCGACGCTGGAGGCCAGCTCGAAGCCGATGAGGTACGCGACGCTCGCGCCGTCCGCCGTGCGGAAAGCGGTGGAGACGACGAGCAGGCCGAGCCCCACGAGCACCGCCCAGCGCAGTTGCCCGGCCTCGGCCGCCGAGTAGAGCGCCGCGGCGAGGGGGAGGGCCAGCCCGACCGGCGGGTAGCCGGCCACGTAGTAGGCGACCAGGCCGGCGGCGCTCACCACCAGCACGGTGGTCGGCGCGCGGCGGCGCAGGAGCACGAGCGCGCCGAGCCCGACGGCGAACAGGTAGGCGGGGACGTCGCGGCCCCGGTCGCCGCCCAGGTTCGCGGTGATCGCCGCCGCCACGACGGCCGAGACGGCGACGCCGATGAGCAGGTCCAGCACGGCGGCCCGGGGCAGCCGGACCAGCCTGCCCGCTCCCCGCCGCACCCCGGCCACCCGCACACCACGAGCGTAGGTGCCGCAGGCCTTCGCGCGGGGCCGACGGGTGTCCCGACCGACCGTCGCCCCGCGCCGTATCCGCGACGGGCGGCGGTACGTCGACAGGCGACACCGCCCGCCCGCCGGCTGCCCGCCGCCCGGCTGCGGCTGTCCGGAATGGACGCTCCGCGCCACGCGGGCCGGATCACGTTGTGGCGGCACGCATCGGGTTCGTAGGCTCATGCCCACGACGACCCGTGGCGACGCGGCGGCCTCGCGACCACCTCTGGAAAGGACGCCGGTGCTGTACTGGCTGATGAAGTACGTGCTCCTCGGCCCGCTGCTGAGGCTGGTCTTCCGCCCGCAGGTCGAGGGGCTGCACCACGTGCCCGACACCGGGCCGGTGATCCTCGCCAGCAACCACCTGTCGTTCTCCGACTCGATCTTCACGCCGCTGGTCGTGAAGCGGCGGGTGACGTTCATCGCCAAGGCCGAGTACTTCACCGGCAAGGGCGTCAAGGGCTGGCTGACGAAGATGTTCTTCGTCGGCTCCGGCACCATCCCGGTCGACCGCTCGGGCGGCCGGGCGGCCAGGGCGGCCCTGGACACCCAGCTGCGGGTACTGCGCGCCGGTGGCATCGCCGGCATCTATCCCGAGGGCACCCGCTCGCCGGACGGCCGGCTCTACCGGGGCAAGACCGGCGTGGCCCGGCTGGCCCTGGAGAGCGGCGCCCTGGTCATCCCGACGGCGATGCTCAACGCCGACGAGATCCAGCCGCCCGGCAAGCTGATCCCCAAGATCGCCCGGGTGCGGATCCGGTTCGGCCCGCCGCTGGACTTCTCGCGCTACGCCAGGATGGCCGGTGACCGGTACGTCGAGCGCGCGGTGACCGACGAGATCATGTACGAGCTGATGGAGCTCTCCGGCCGCGAGTACGTCGACATGTACGCCCAGAAGGCCAAGAGCCCGCCCGCCGGCCCGGTCCCCCGCGAGCCGGTCCCCGCCTGACGGGCCGCCCGCCCGCTTCGCCCGGTCAGCAGGCCAGGGCGGTGTCGGCGGCGGTCGTCGGGGGGCGGGCCAGGTCCAGCAGGACGGGGGCGTGGTTGCGCAGCGCGAAGGCGCGCAGCTCGGCCAGCTCCGGGCGGCCCGCCGTCGACTCGCCGGCCCGCTCCAGCTCCACCGTCGCGAAGGTCAACGCCAGCATCCGGTCCGTCACGTCCGGGATGCCGGCGTAGATCTCGGCGCCGGCCAGGTGCAGCTCGGCGGCCCGCCGGTGGTCGCCGTCAGCGGCGGCCAGCGCACCGGCCACCGTCCGGCGCGCCGCCTCGGACCAGGGTGTGCGGTGACCCACCCGGTCCAGCATCGCGCGTACCCGTGCCGCCGCTTCCCGCCCGGCGAGGCTGGCCGCGTACCCGGCCGCCGGGATCCACTCGCCGCTGGCGATGGCGGGCACCACCGACCAGGAGTCGGCCAGCTCGTCGATCAGCGCCGTCGCCTCCTGCCGGCGTCCCTGCAGGGCCCGGCAGAGCGCGCCCATCCCCAGCATCGTCCAGTGCGGCCGGTGGAAACCGCTGCGCCGGGCGGCGTCGATCGCAGCCGCCACGTCGTCGCTGAACGTGGCGGCGGCGTCGTCGTCCGAGTGGGAGCGCGCCTGCGGCACCCGCTCGCCGCGCAGTACCAGCAGGCAGGAACGCAGGCCGCGGACCTGCATGTCCCAGCTGCCGGTCGGGGTGTCCACGAAGGCCTCGGCGGCGGCCAGCAGCCGGTCGAAGTCGCCCTCGAACCAGGCGCGCATCGCCTCGGCCGAGTAGCTCGTGGTCAGCGTCTGCCCGCTGGCCTTGCGGGTCGGCGACGAGGAGAGCAGGGCGTCCGAGCGCAGCCAGTCGCCCTCCTCGCAGACGGCGTAGGCGAGGTTCTGCATGGCCCGGGGCAGGGCGATCAGCTGGTTGGCGCGGCTGAGCTCGACGATCGCGTGCAGGTCGTCCAGGCCGGACCGGTCACCCGCCTGGTAGCGGGCGATTGCCGAGGTGATCCGGGCGTTGGTGCGGGTCTCGGTCAGCCTCAGCCGCTCACCGATCTCCGCCGCCCGGTCGGCTGCGGCGACCGCCGGATCACGCTCATAGTTGAGCATGTGCAGCCGGCCCAGTTCGGCGTAGGCGTCCGCCTTCTGCGGGCTGTCCGGCAGCGGGTCGAAGAGCTCGACGGCCCGGTCCAGGCAGGCGAGCGCGGCGGCCCGGTCGGCGCGCAGCCACGCGGCCTGACCGAGCAGCGTCCAGGCGCGCGCCGCGCAGGCGTCGTCGTCGTGCGCCAGCAGCCGGTCGGCGAGCGCCTGCACCTGCTCGGGCCCGCCGCCGGAGAGGAAGACGTTGCCGTCGCGGTAGAAGGAGATCTCGGTGCTGAGCAGCTCGAGCTGGAGCCGGTCGAGCGGGTCGGAGTCGTCGGCCAGCCCGAGCGCCCGGCCCGCGTGGCTCGCCGCGACGTCGAGACTGTGCAGCGCGTACGCCCGGCGGGCCGCCCGGTGCAGCGCGGCCCGGGCGGGGCCGGCGAACCGGGCCATCTCCATGCCCAGCGACCGGGCGATCTCGTGGGCCGCCCACCGGTGGTGGGCCAGCACCTCCGCCAGGTCGGTGTCCCGGCTCTGCGAGAGCATGTCCAGCCACTGCGCCGTCCGCTCGTGCCGCGCCACCCGCTCGGTGCGGGGCAGCCGCTGGTAGCAGACGTCGCGCACCAGCACGTGCCGGAACCGGTACTCGGGCTGCCCGGCCATCGTGGAGGCGGCCTGCTCGTGCACGAAGTCCCGCTGCTCCAGCCGGCGCAGCGCGCGCTCCACCGACTCGACGGGCTGCCCGAGCGCGGCGGCCACGGCCCCCGGCCAGAACTGCACGCCGACCACGGCGGCGGCCAGCAGCACCGTGCGCTCCTTGGCGTCGAGCAGGTCGATGCGGTTGGCGATGACGGCGTGCACGCTCTCCGGCATCGGCAGGTCGAGGTGCTTCTCCATCGACCAGCCCCGCACGGACTGGCGCAGCGCGCCCTGCTCGATCAGCATCCGGACGTACTCGTGGGCGTAGAGCGGGTTGCCGCCGGCCACCTCGATCAGCGGGCTGAGCATGTCGGCGGAGAAGGCCGCCCGGCCGAACATGTGGGCGTAGAGCGCGGCGATGCCCGTGTCCCGCAGCGGGGGCAGGGTGATGGTCACCGAGCCGGTGATCGTCCCCGCCCAGCTCGGGTCCCGGTCGACGAGTTCCGGCCGGGCGGTGCAGAGCAGCAGCAGCGGGACGTCCCGGGCGGCGGTGCCGAGCAGCTCCACGAAGCGCAGCATCGCGTCGTCGGCCCAGTGCAGGTCCTCGAAGACCAGCACGGTCGGCCGTCGGGCGGCCAGGGCGAGCAGGAAACGCCGCCACGCCGACCCGGTCTCCTCGGCCGGCAGCGCGGTCCCCGGCAGCCCGACGAGGGGCCGCAGGGCGTCGACGAGGCGCTGCCGCTCGCCCGGGCCGACCAGCTCGCCGACGGCCGAGGCGAGCCGCTGGGCGGCGCTCGACGCCGGGTCGGTGTCCAGGATGCCGGCCTCGGACTTGACGATGTCGGCCAGCGCCGCGAACGTCACGTTCTCGCCGAACGGCGGGCACCGCCCGATCCGCCAGGTCAGCGGCTCGTCGACCAGCTGGTCCACATGCCGGTACAGCTCCCGGACCAGCCGGCTCTTGCCCAGCCCGGCCCGGCCGAAGACGGTCACCACCTGCGGGCGGCGGTCGCGCAGCGACCGGTGCAGGGCGTTGACCAGCATCCCCAGCTCGTGTTCGCGGTCGATCAGCGGCGTGACGTCCGGCTGCCGGTCCGTCGGCTGCCGGCGGACCGGGGACAGGGCCAGCCACACCTCGGTCGTCGTGGAGCGCCCGCGCAGGGTGACCGGCGGCTGCTCCGAGTAGCGGATCGCGTCCCGGGTGAGGGCGTGCGTCACGCCGCAGACCAGCACCCCGCCCGGCGGCGCGACCGACTGCATCCGGGAGGCCGTGTTGACCACGTCGCCGGCCACGATCGCCTGGCCGCCGTCGCGGGCGGCGGCGACGTCGACCAGCGCCTCGCCGGTGGCCACCCCGACCCGGAAGCGCAGCGCGTCGGCGCCGGTGGGGGCGAAGCGGGTCAGCACCCGTTGCAGCTCCAGCCCGGCCCGCACGCAGCGCAGCGCGTCGGTCTCGGTCGCCACGGGCGCGCCGAACAGGGCCATCACCGCGTCGCCGATGTACTTCTCGACCACCCCGCCGTACTGCCCCACGACGCGACGGGCGGCCGAGAAGAACCCGGTCTGCATGCCGCGGACCAGCTCCGGGTCGGCCCGCTCGACGTACGGGGTGAAGTCGATCAGGTCGACGAAGAGCACGCTGACCCGGCGGCGGTCCTCCTGCGGGGCCGGCTGTCGCTCGCTGCCCGGCCGGGCGGCGCCGCAGGAGGTGCAGAACGCCACGTCCTGGGCGAGCGGGCGCAGGCAGTGCGGACAGACCGCGCCCAGCTCGTTGCCGCAGCCGCCGCAGAAGCGGTCGCCCGCGGCAGCCGTGCGTCCACAGCGGTCACACTGCGTGGCGATGACGCCCTCCACTCGCGATCCCGCCGGCGCCGTGATCGGCACCGTTCCGGTGTCAGTATCGCCGTCCGCCCAGCTGTCGGGTACCGGGCTGTTGGCTTGTGGACAGTCCACCGGGCGGCCCTACGGTTACAGTCAGGCGGCTGAATGTCGACCATTGACCACAGGGGGATTCCCGATGGTGTACGTGATGTTGCAGAGCGACTGGACCGACGGCAGCGGGGTCAGCCACCTCGCGGGCGACTCCGTCGACGTGGACGCCGCCACGCTGGCCGCGCTCCAGGCGCAGGGGATCGTCAGCGAGCAGTCCGGTGGCGGCAAGGACGGCACGGAGTGGGTCGGGCCGGGCAGCACCAACTGGGTCGGGCCGGGCAGCAACACTCCCTGACACCCCGCACGAAAGGGCCGGAGCGGCTGCTCCGGCCCTTTTTCGCGTACGCCTCAGCGCTCGCTCATGCCGGCACGGCGGCGCAGCGCCGCGACGTCGGTGACCACGATCCGCCGGCCCTCGGTGCGCAGCCAACCCCGGTTGGCGAACGACCCGATCGCCTGGTTGACGCTCTGCCGCGAGCCACCGGCCATCTCCGCGAGCTGGCTCTGGTTGAGCTCGATGGTGATCATCGGGGCCTGACTCTCGCCGGCCAGCCGGACCAGGGTCTTGGCCACCCGGCCGGGCAGGTCCAGGAAGACGTGGTCGGCGTTCTGCTCGGTCAGCCGGCGGATCAGCCCGCCGAGCGAGCGCATCACCGCGTCGAGGATGCGCGGGTTGGAGTGCACCAGCTCCATGAACGCGCCCCGGGACAGCGCGAGCGCGGCGCAGTCCTCGATCGCCTCGGCCGAGGCGGAGCGGGTGGAGGCGTCGAGCAGGGAGACCTCGCCCAGCACGTCCGGCGGACGGATGACCGACAGCACGGCGCGTTCGCCGGTCGGCGCGGTGCGGAAGACCGCGACCGCGCCCCGACGCAGGACGATGAGGGACTCGCCGGGGTCGTTCTCGACGAAGAGCAGTTGGCCCTTGCGGTATGTGCGGGGGACCGCCGCGGCGATCACCCGCTGCCGGACCTCCGGCTCCAGCCCGGCGAACATCTCCACACCCGTGAGCGCGTCACCAGGCTCCGGCAGGCGCATCTCCACGGTCCAACCCCTCCCCGGTCAAGGACCACAACTCGCTCACCGGGTGAACCTGAAGGCCCTCGACGAGGTGAACTGACACCGGTTCGGCGTCCGGTAGCGGTACACATCAGATCATGACGGTCCGGTCGCTTGCTGTACACCCCTCGAAGCACTTCCGTGACACTCCCGAGCTGCGACGACCGGCGTGGTGGGGGGCGTTCCGACCGCCCCGGTCGTCGGGACGCCGAGGGCGTGGGCGAGGATGACGGGCGATGGTCTACCGCTATTTCTACGACTGCGAGTTCATCGAGGACGGCCGGCTCGTCGACCTCGTGTCGATCGGCGTCGTCGACGAGTACGGCCGCGAGTTCTACGCCGTCTCGACCGAGTTCGACGACTCGCGGGCCGTGCCCTGGGTGCGCCGCAACGTGCTCGACAAGCTGCCCTCCCCGGCGAACCGCGCCTGGCGTTCCCGCGAACGCATCCGCGACGAGCTGTACGACTTCCTCGTCGAGCCGGTCCGCGACCGCCCGGGCGAGCAACTGGAGCTGTGGGCCTGGTACGCCGCGTACGACCACGTCGCCCTGGCCCAGCTGTGGGGCGCCATGCCGGCGCTGCCCCGGGAGATCCCCCGGTTCACCAAGGACCTGCGCCAGCTCTGGGACGACCGGGGCCGGCCGCCGCTGCCGGACGCCGACGCGGCACGGCACGACGCGCTGGTCGATGCCCGGCACAACCTGGCCCGGTGGCGGGCGATGACCGGTTCGTAGGTTTGGTCGGTTCTGTCCCGGGCACCGGTGCGACGTCGAGCCGATGTGAGGGAGAGTCCCAATGACCAACGAACCGACCAACGCCGCCGAGGCCCGGCGCCGGGTGACCGAGCTGGTCCGCGAGGCCCGCATCTGCATGCTGACCACGATCGCCGTGGACGGCCGGATGGTGAGCCGCCCGATGGGGTTGCAGGAGGCGGAGTTCGACGGCGATCTGTGGTTCTTCGCGTACGCCGACTCCGCCAAGGTCCGGCAGATCCGCGTGAACCCCGAGGTCAACGTCTCCTTCTCCGACTCCCGGCGCAACTCCTGGGTGTCGGTCGCGGGCACGGCCCGGGAGGAGTACGACCGGGCGAAGGCCGAGGAGCTGTGGAACCCGGTGCTCAAGGCCTGGTTCCCGGACGGGCTGGCGACCCCCGGACTCACCCTGCTCAAGGTGCACGCCGGATCCGCGGAGTACTGGGACTCTCCGTCGAGCACGGTGGTGAACCTGTTCGGTTACGCGAAGGCGGCGGTGACCGGCAAGCCGCCGGAGGTGGGGGAGAACCACGAGGTCAGCTACTGACCGGTAGGCCGCCCGCCGGTGGGATCGGCCCGGGGCGCGGTGTCGGCGTACGCCTGCGGCGACTACAGTGCGCACTGACGGCCCGCCCCGGGCCGGCAACGGCGCCGATGGTCTTGATTCGACACATATCCTGGGGCAAATCGGGCTTCACCTGATGCTCCCAGGAGGATGAGCGATCATGCGTATCGGCGTGCTCACCGGCGGCGGCGACTGCCCAGGTCTCAACGCGGTCATCCGGGCGGTGGTCCGCAAGGGCGTCGCCAGCTACGGCCACGAGTTCGTGGGTTTCCGGGACGGCTGGAAGGGCCCGTTGGAGGGCCTGTCCCGCCCCCTGGGCATCGCGGAGGTCCGCGGCATCCTGCCGCGCGGCGGCACCATCCTCGGCTCGTCCCGGACGAACCCCTTCAAGATCGAGAACGGCGTCGAGCGGATCAAGGAGAACCTCGCCGCGCAGGGCGTGGACGCGCTCATCGCGATCGGCGGCGAGGACACCCTCGGCGTGGCCACCAAGCTGCACGAGCTCGGGGTCCACGTGATCGGCGTGCCGAAGACGATCGACAACGACCTCGGCGCCACCGACTACACCTTCGGCTTCGACACCGCCGTCAACATCGCGATGGAGGCGATCGACCGGCTGCACACCACCGCCGAGAGCCACCACCGCACCCTGGTGGTCGAGGTGATGGGCCGGCACGCCGGCTGGATCGCCCTGCACGCCGGCCTGGCCGGTGGCGCCAACGTGATCCTGCTGCCGGAGCGGCAGTTCGACGTCGAGCAGGTCGCCGGCTACGTCGAGAAGCGTTTCCAGCACCAGTACGCCCCGATCGTCGTGGTCGCCGAGGGCGCCCAGCCGCTGGACGGCCAGATGGTCCTGCACAACCAGGAGCTCGACGCGTTCGGCCACGTCCGCCTCGGCGGCATCGGCCAGTGGCTCGCCGAGCAGCTGGAGGCCAAGACCGGCAAGGAGGCCCGCACCGTCGTGCTCGGGCACATCCAGCGCGGCGGCACCCCGAGCGCCTTCGATCGGGTGCTCGCCACCCGGCTCGGCCTCCAGGCGATCGACGCGGTCCACGAGGGCGACTGGGGCAAGATGGTCGCCATGCAGAGCACGGACATCGTCCGCGTTCCGCTGGCCGAGGCCACCCGCGAGCTGAAGACCGTGCCGCTGGAGCGGTACGCCGAGGCCGAGGTCTTCTTCGGCAGCTGATCCATCCCCGGCGTCGCGGCGGGCCGTCCGGCCCGTCGCGACGCCGGCTCACGGCGAGGGGGTACGACGGCGATGGCGGGTTCGGTGCACACGGTCGCGGTGATCGGGGCCGGCAAGATCGGCGAGCTGATGCTCTCCGGGCTGCTGCGCTCGGGCTGGCCGGTGGACCGGCTGCTCGCCACCGCCCGCCGCCCCGCCCGCGCCGAGGAGCTGACCGCCCGCTACGGGGTACGGGTGGTCGACAACCTCACCGCCGTGGCCGAGGCGGAGGTGCTCGCCGTCTCGGTCAAGCCGCAGGACGCGGCGACGCTGCTGGAGGAGATCGGGCCGAAGGTGCCCGCCGACAAGCTGGTCATCTCCCTCTGCGCCGGCCTGCCGACCAGCTTCTTCAACCGCCGCCTGCCCGAGGGCACGCCCGTGGTGCGGGTGATGACCAACACCCCGGCCCTGGTCGACCAGGCGATGACGGCGATCTCCGCCGGCGCCCACGCCACCGGCACGCACCTGGCGCTGGCCGAGGAGATGTTCAAGCCGCTGGGGTCGACCGTCCGGGTGCCCGAGTCCCAGCAGGACGCGGTGACCGCGCTCTCCGGCTCCGGGCCGGCGTACTTCTACCTGCTGGTCGAGGCGATGATCGACGCCGGCATCCTGCTCGGCCTGCCCCGGCAGGTCGCGCACGAGCTGATCGTGCAGACCGCCATCGGCTCGGCCGTGATGCTGCGCGACTCCGGCGAGCACCCGGTGAAGCTGCGTGAGGCGGTCACCTCGCCGGCCGGCACCACCATCTCCGCCGTGCGCGAGCTGGAGAAGCACGGCGTACGCGCGGCGCTGCTCGCCGCCCTGGAAGCGGCCCGCGACCGAGCCCGCGAACTGGCCGCCCAGGCCGACTGACTTCTTCGGCGTCGGCCGCCTCCGGGGGCTCTCCGAGCCCGTGGCGCAGCCGGCCCGTGGTGCCGATTCTGGGCGGAGCGGACCGGCCCGGTTAGGGCGCGTATCGGGTCGTCATCAATGGGCATCGCAGCTTCCGGGGCGGGTGCCCGTCTAGGCGTGGGCCCGGCGATCTGCGGCTGCGCCCGTGTGGGCGCGAGTGACCGGAAGCGATGCGGTGGGCATGCAGCGGCGGGGGCCCGAGGGCCCCGGCTGAATGCCCGCCGGGATGGTGTGTCAGACCACGGCGAGCCGGTCCACCAGCAGCTCCACCCTCGGCTCGGTGTCCTCCGGCGGCAGCCGTCCCGCTCGGGTCAGGGTGGCCAGCCCGTGCAGGGCCGCCCAGAACACCTCTGTGAACAGTGCCGGGTGGACGCCGTCCCCGGCGACCTCGCCGAGGCTTTCCAGCAGGGCGGCG
Source organism: Micromonospora sp. NPDC007220 (assembly GCF_040634035.1). Taxonomy (NCBI): domain Bacteria; kingdom Bacillati; phylum Actinomycetota; class Actinomycetes; order Micromonosporales; family Micromonosporaceae; genus Micromonospora; species Micromonospora sp. NPDC007220. Next base: position 339,212 of record NZ_JBEYEU010000002.1, read on the forward strand.
AAGGCGTCCTTAAGAGGTAGTGGGGTGTCCTCGCTCGCGAAGGCCAGGCCGCCGTCGAGCTCGAACATGGCGTCGTAGACCGCCGGGTTGCGTGCGGCGAAGTCGAGGTAGGCGCGGGCGAGGGCGGTGACCCGGGCGCGCGGGCCGTCCGCGGCGGAGGTCGAGGCCCGCAGCGCCGCAGCCATCTCGGCGGCGCCGTCGAGGGCGACGGCGCCGATGATCTCGCGTTTGCCGCGGAAGTGGCTGTAGAGGACGGGCTGGCTGTATTCGATGCGCTCGGCGAGCCGGCGGGTCGTGACCGCGTCCCAGCCCTGCTGCTCGGCGAGTTCGCGGGCAGTCGCCACGATGAGGCGCTCGCGCGCCGCCCGTTCGCGCTCCTTGCGTTCCTGTACCGACATGATTCGATCCTAGCATCGCTAGATAATCAAGCGACAGCAGTGCTAGCGTTGACTCATCAGCTAGCAGCACTAGATCTCAGAAGGGTCATCATGCTCAACGCACTCGAGGTCTTCGCCATCGTGGTCGTCGGCCTGATGGTGGGGGTGGAGTTCTCCGTCGCCTTCGTCATCAACCCGATCCTCAACGCACTTCCCGGTGACAGCGGCCAACTCGGCCGCTCCCACGGGGGCCGGATGCTCGGCGCCGTGATGCCGGTCTGGTACATCACCTCGCTCGTCCTCGTCGCGGTCTGTGCCATCGCCGGATGGCGCTCCTACGGCAACGGCCTCGTCGTCACCGCCGGCGCGCTGCTGATCCTCAGCGTGATCATGTCGATCCTGCTGCTCGTCCCGATCAACAACCGGGGCAAGACGTGGACCCCTGACAACCGGCCCGCAGACTGGAAGCAGCAGATGAACCGCTGGGACCGCCTCCACTACGTCCGCGTCGCCGTCATCATCGCCGCCTTCGCCCTGCTGGTGGCCGCCCTCACCTGAGCCCGCAGGCCGACACCGCCGGAGCTGGCGCAGGGCCTCGCCCAGTGGCAGGCGTTCTCGACCAGGGTCGGCAACCACCTCTCCACCGGCGACACCGGCGACGACCTGTCACTGCCCCACCCCCGGAGCTCCGAGAAGAGGACGCCGTGAACACCACCCCCCGAGCGGCTGAGCTACAACGCGGTCCAGCTCGCCTGCCTCGGGGTGTTCCTGCTCGTGCTCCCGAGCCTGCCCAAGCTGCTGTCGCCCCTGATGCGTCACCCCTTGGCGGTCGGTCTTCCCCTGGCCGCCCTGGTGCCCCTCGTCGCCGTGGGGGCAGCGGCCGCCGGCCGGCTCGGCCTGCCGGCCGTACTGACCCTTCCCGCCCCGGCGCTCTCCCTCGGGCTGTTCGTGGTGGTCGGGGTCCTGGCGTTCGTCGAGCACCGGGAGTTGGCAGGCGACGGGGACGGCGACCTCGTCACCTCCCCCTTCGCCCCCGTGCCGGGAGCACCGCGGGTGGGCGAGAGGCGTCGACGACTGGCCGCTCTCGTGCCGTCCTGCTCGGTCCCCGTCGCCTACCTCGTCCTGGCCGCCGTCAGCTGGGTCTTCGCCTGAGTCACCGGTAGAGCAGGTGGGGCTTGCGGCGGCGGTCGAAGTCCGCCAACTCGTCGGCCCAGGCGCCGACCACGTCGTCCACGTCGGCGCCCGCGTCGATCATCGTGCGCAGCCGTGGCGACCCGGTGAGCTTGTCGATCCAGTACGGACGCACGGCGTCCCACGAGTCGCGCCGCCACGCGAACGCCTCGTACTTGTGCGCCTCCACCAGCATCGCGACCGCCGTGCGGATCGGGTCGTACTTCGCGCGGTCGACGACCTTGACCTCGACGCCGGCGCAGAGCTTGTTGAGCAGCGCGGGCTTCTGCCCGGCGGACGTCGGCGTGAAGTACGCCTCGCGGAACTCGACGCCGGGCAGCTCGCGGGCGTTGAGCCGGTCGGACCAGTGGTAGTCGAAGTCCTCGGCCAGCCCGCCGATCAGCTCGAACGGCTTGCAGGTGCCACGGCCCTCGGTGAGCGAGGCGACGCCCTCGAACAGGCCGGTGCCGGGGTAGACCAGCGCGGTGTCCGTGGTGGGCATGTTCGGGCTGGGCAGCACCCAGGGCAGGTCGGTGTCGGCGGCCAGCCTGTCGCGCTTCCAGTGCCGGCACTTCACGACGTGCAGGTCGACCTGGCGGCCGGCCTCGGCGGGCAGGAACTCGGCGTTGAAGAACCGGGCCAGCTCGCCGACGGTCATGCCGTGCTGCTGGACGATCTCCTTCAGGCCCACCCCGGAGGTGAAACCGGCGGTCATCATCGGCCCGTAGGCCCGGCCGCCGACCGGGTTCGGCCGGTCCAGCACCACGTACCGCTTGCCGGTCCGGGCCGCGGCCATCATCGAGGTGTACATGGTCCAGATGTACGTGTAGAAGCGGGCGCCGACGTCCTGGATGTCGAAGACGACGGTGTCGACGCCGGCCTGGGTGAACATGGTCTCCCACTTGGCCAGCGAGGCGCCGTACGCGTCGTAGACGGTGACCCCGGTGCGGGCGTCGATGCCGGTGCCCTCGCTGCCGCCGGCCTGCGCCGAGCCGCGGAAGCCGTGCTCGGGGCCGAAGGCGGCGGCCAGCCGCACCGTGCCGGAGGCGTGCATCAGGTCGACCAGGTGCCGGTAGGCCGAGTCCACGCCGGTGGGGTTCGAGATCACCCCGACCCGCTGGCCGGCGAGTTCGGCGAAGTCGGACCGGACGAGCACGTCGAGCCCGGTCTCCACGTGGCGGATGCCGGGCGCGGCGTGACCAGCCGCGCCGGGTGCCGTCGCCGCGACCGCGCCCGCGGTCACCGCACCCGCTCCGGCCAGGAACTTCCTTCGCTCCATGTCGACCCTCCCGTCGGTTTGGTCGAAACTTAGCTACACGTTGATGCCCCGTCAAGGAAGGTTAGCTACAAAGCGGGGGTGGATGGGTCCGGCCGGCGGCGCTGTCGGACCTGCCGCCCCGGCGGCGCGTGGTGCGGTCCCACCGGTCGGGCGGTGCTCCATACTGGCCCGGTGTTCACCCTCGCCCAGGCCCGCCACCTGATCGCCACCCTGCGCCCGCGCGTCGACGAGCTGATCCGGCTGCGGGCCGACCTGGCCGAGCTGCGCGTCGACCTGGCTGACCGGGGCGCCAGCCCGCTCGGCGGGTTGGCCGAGGTCAAGGGGCTGGAGGCGCGGCTGCACGCCCTCGTCGAGGAGTTGCACTCCCACGACATCCAGGTCAAGGGGATCGCGCCGGTCCTGCTCGACTTCCCCGGCGAGCGCGACGGTCGGCCGGTGCTCTGGTGCTGGCTGGAGGGGGACACCGACGTGCGCTGGTACCACCGGATGGAGTGCGGCTTCGCCGGTCGCCGCCCGCTCTGATCCGGCCCGGCGGGGGACCGGTCGGCCCGTCGGCCGCGCCGGTGGTGCGTCGGCCCGCAGTTCGACGGCCTCGTCGACCCCCCGCGTGCGTCAGGCCAGGGACGCGAGCATGGCCGGGGAGACGTTCCCGCCGCTGAGGACCAGCACGGTACGGGTGCCCGGTCCGGCGTCGACCAGGCCGGCCCGTAGCGCGGCGAGGGTGACGGCGGCGGACGGTTCGATCAGGAGCTTCGTCGCGTCCAGCAGCTCCCACCAGGCGGCCCGGATGTCCTCCTCGGACACCTCGACCACCTCGTCCACGAGGGCGCGGACGTGCGCCAGGGTGTGCCGCCCCGCGAACGGCGCCGCCAGCCCGTCGGCGATCGACGTCGGCCGTACCGCCAGGGCGTCGCCGCCGGTGCGCAGCGCGTGGCCGACGGCGTTGGCAGTGGCCGGCTCGACCCCGACGACGCGGGCGGTGGGGACGGCCGCCCGGACGGCCGACGCCACCCCGCTGATCAGCCCGCCGCCGCCCACCGGCACGAGGACCAGCTCCGGCGGCGGGCCGTCGGCCAGGATCTCCCTGCCGACGGTGGCCTGGCCGGCGATGACGTCCGGCTCGTCGAACGGGTGCAGAAGGTGGTATCCGCGTTTTGCCGCGAGGGCCTGGCAGGTGCCCAGCAGGTCCTCGGTGAGGACGACCTCGCCGCCGTACCGCCGGACCGCCTCGATCTTGGTCGGCACCGCCTGCGGTGGCATGCAGACGACCGTCGGCAGGCCGAAGGTACGGCCGGCGAAGGCCACGGCCATCGCGTGGTTGCCGGCGGAGAAGGCGGTCAGCCCGGCGGGCGCCCCCTCCCGTTCGACGCGGGCGAGCAGCGCGTTCAGCGCGCCCCGCACCTTGAAGCTGCCGGTGTGCTGGAGGTTCTCCGCCTTCACCGCGAGGTCGAGCCGGAGCGGGTCGCCGAGGCGGGGGCAGGGCAGCAGCGGCGTGCGGGCGACCCGCCCCGCGATGCGCTTCTCGGCCGTGACGATGTCGTCCACGGTGGTGAGCTGCACCGTCGCAGCCTAGCCCGGCCCGCCCGGCCGCACCGCTCGCCCGGCCGCACCGCCCGTGGTGCGACCGGGCGTGGTGCCTGCGGCAGAACCGTCGCGCCACGATGGGCGGACGGTGCGGCGGCGCCGGCCGGAGGGGCGAACGATCAGCGGGTGGCCTCGGTCAGGGCGGCCCGCACCCTGGCGGCGTCGGCCGGCGCCTCGCGCTCCCAGTCCGCCGGGTCGGCCGAGTAGATGGTCCCGTAGGCGGGGGTGTCCGGCTGGTAGCGCCAGCTCTCGGCGAGGGCGCCGGCGTCCACGGCGTCGTAGCCGATCCGGTCGAGGAAGGCGGTGGCCTCCGCCTTCGCGCCCGCGTCGTCGCCGGCGATGGGCAGCGCGCTGCGGTCGTCGGCGCCGGTCGGCCGGGCCAGCGCGTGCAGGTGCTTGAAGAAGATGTTGTTGAACACCTTGACCACGCGCGACTGCGGCAGGTGCCGCTGGAGCAGTTCGCTGCTGGTGGTGGAGCCCGAGTCGAGCTCGGGGAACCGGCCGTCCCGCTCCGGGTAGTAGTTGTTGGTGTCCAGCACGAGCTTGCCGGCCAGCGGCTCGACCGGCACGTCCCGGTACGCCTTCAGCGGGATGGTGACGACCACCAGGTCGCCGGCCTCCGCGGCCTCGCTGGCCGTGGCCGCCCGGGCGCGCGGGCCCAGCTCCTCGACGAGATCCTTCAGGGTCTCCGGGCCGCGCGAGTTGCTCAGCACCACGTCGTAGCCGGCGGCCACCGCCAGCCGCGCCACCGTGCCGCCGATGTGTCCACTGCCGATCAGTCCCACAGTTGTCATGTCGGTCCCCAACCTCGTTCGCGGCGACGGTATTCCCCACCGGTATGGTCGACAATTCCGTCTGGTGTCTGGCGTGTGGCGGGCCGGCCGGCGGGATCGGACCGGGCTGCGTCCCCGCCGCGCGCAGCGGCGGTGACGGCCTGCGCCGCCCGCCCAACGTACTGCCGGCGCGGGGGCTGGGGGCCGGCTTCGGGACAACGCCCGTCGGGCGGCCCGCAACGCGTCGCGGCGGGAACGATGTCGGCCCCGGCGGCTAGCCTGCCTCCACTTGCGAACACGGAACGGGGAGTGCGATGGGCACGTGGGCGGCGGGACCGTTCGACAACGACGTGGCGGCGGACTGGTGCGGCGGCCTCGACGAGGCGTCGCCGGAGCGACGGCCCCTGCTGGTCGAGCAGGCGCTGCGCGAGGCGGCGGGGGAGGGCGACTTCCTGGACTCGTGGCCCGGCGCCAAGGCGGTCGCGGCGTCGGCGGTGGTCGCCGCGCACCTCCCCGGCGGCCCGCCGGTCGACTCGGCGTACGCGCCGGACTTCCTCACCGCCGGCGGGCGCCTCACGCTCTCCGCGGAGCTGCCGGCGCTGGCCCTGCGGGCGCTGGACCGGGTGCTCGCCGACGGGTCCGAGCTGGCCGAGCTCTGGGACGAGGCCGGGGAGCTCGACGAGTTCGCCGCCGCGCTCGCCCCGATCCGGGCCGCGCTGGCCGATCCGACCGGGTCCGTCGTCGTCGGGGGCTGAGGCGCGGGAGTCACGGCCAGCGGGGGCCGGGCGGGGTGCGCCCGCTCCGGCCGCCCGGATCGCCGTCGCGCCGGACGGCCACCACCACCCGCTCGACCCGTTCGCCGGTCGTCGGGTCGGTCCAGACGAGCACGACCGGCCTGGCCGCCGCGAGGAGCTCCCGGGCGAACGGCGGCAGGTCCTCGGGCGACATCCGGATGTAGGACGTCGCGTCCTCGAGCCGGCCGCGCAGGTGTGCCAGCGTGAAGCGGTGCCGCCCCGGGCCGTCGAGGTGCGCGGGAGCCGGCGGGAGGTGCCGCAGGCGGCTGTGGTCGCGCAGCACGTCGTCGGGCACGGCGGCGTCGAGCACCACCCGACCGGCGTCGAGCGGACGCTGGATGCTGACGTGGTGTTCGGGCGGGACCTGGCCCGGTGTGAGTGCCGGCTGCACCGCGAAGAACATCCCGCCCCCTCCACTCGGACCAGGTGTCGCCGATCGTAGTCCGGTCGGCACGCAGCGGCACGGCCGAGGCGGGTGCCCTCAGGCCGCCGGGGGCAGCACCTTCTCGATCGCGGCGTGCAGGTCGGCCGAGCCGGGCTCGACGGTGGGCGCGAACCGGGCCGCCACCGTGCCGTCCGGGGCGACGAGGAACTTCTCGAAGTTCCACCGCACGTCGCCGGCGTGGCCCTCCGCGTCGGCCGTGCCGACCAGCGCCGCGTAGAGCGGGTGGCGGCCGGGGCCGTTCACGTCGACCTTCTCGGTCAGCGGGAAGGTCACCCCGTAGTTGACCTGGCAGAAGTCGTTGATCTCGGCGGCGGTGCCCGGCTCCTGGCCGGCGAACTGGTTGCAGGGCACGCCGAGCACCACCAGGCCGCGGTCGGCGTACTCGTCGTGCAGCGCCTGGAGGCCGGCGTACTGCGGGGTGAGGCCGCAGCGCGAGGCGACGTTGACCACCAGCAGCGCGCGTCCGCGGTACCGCGCGAGGTCGGCCGGACCTCCGGCCAGGGCGTCGATCCGGGTGTCGAAGACGGTCATGGGTCGAGGCTACGCGCCGTCGCCGGGCCGTCGCCCGGGGGAGCGGCCGGAGGGCTGGTCGCGCTCCCAAGGCAAATCGATACATCGACATCTTGACGAATGGATGACGGCGTGAGTAGCGTCTCACCAACAATCTGGAAAGTTTCCTAACTGTTTAGGGAGACGCCGCATGAAGAGATCGCTCCGCCGGGCCCTCTGGGTCGGCGCCGTGATGGCGGTGACCGCCGCCACGGTCCCGATGGCCAGTGCGTTCGGCGCCGGCAGCGTGACCGCCGGCTTCGCCAAGGCGCAGGACTGGGGGACCGGTCACGAGACGCGGGTGACCGTCACCAACGGGACGAGCGCCCCGGTGAGCACCTGGCGCATCGAGTTCGACCTGCCGTCGGGCACCAGCATCAGCAGTTCCTGGGACGCCGACGTCACGCGCACCGGCAACCACTACGTCGCGGTCAAGAAGAGCTGGGCCGGCCCGATCGCGGCGGGTGCCTCGTTCAGCTGGGGCTACAACGGCACCGGCGCGTACAAGGCGCCGCTGAACTGCACGATCAACGGCGCGGCGTGCGGCGGCGGCACCCCGCCCCCCACCACCGCGCCGCCGACCACCACCCCGCCGACCACGGCGCCGCCCACCACCCCGCCGCCGACCACGCCCCCGCCGACCACCCCGCCGCCGGGCCCGGGCGGCAAGAAGGTCGTCGGCTACTTCGCGCAGTGGGGCGTCTACGCCCGCAACTACCACGTGAAGAACATCCACACGAGCGGCTCGGCCGCCAAGCTGACCCACATCCTGTACGCCTTCGGCAACACCACCGGTGGCCGCTGCACCATCGGTGACAGCTACGCCGACTACGAGAAGGCCTACACCGCGGCGGACAGCGTCGACGGCGTCGCAGACACCTGGGACCAGCCGCTGCGCGGCAGCTTCAACCAGCTGCGCAAGCTCAAGAAGATGTACCCGAACCTGAAGGTGATCTGGTCCTTCGGTGGTTGGACCTGGTCGGGCGGCTTCACCCAGGCCGCGCAGAACCCGGCCGCGTTCGCCGAGAGCTGCCACAACCTGGTCGAGGACCCGCGCTGGGCGGACGTCTTCGACGGCATCGACGTCGACTGGGAGTACCCGAACGCCTGCGGGCTCACCTGCGACAGCAGCGGCCCGAACGCCTTCAAGAACGTGGTCAGCGCGCTGCGGTCGAAGTTCGGCTCGTCCGCGCTGGTCACCGCCGCGATCACGGCGGACGGCAGCAACGGTGGCAAGATCGACGCCACCGACTACGCCGGCGCCGCGACGCACCTCAACTGGATCATGCCGATGACGTACGACTACTTCGGCGCCTTCAACGCGCAGGGCCCCACCGCCCCGCACTCCCCGCTCACCTCGTACGCCGGCATCCCGCAGCAGGGCTTCTGGTCGGACGCGGCGATCCAGAAGCTCAAGAGCAAGGGCATCCCGTCGGACAAGCTGCTGCTCGGCATCGGCTTCTACGGCCGGGGCTGGACCGGGGTGACCCAGGCTGCCCCGGGTGGCACCGCCACCGGCCCCGCCCCGGGCACCTACGAGCAGGGCATCGAGGACTACAAGGTCCTCAAGAACACCTGCCCGGCCAACGGCACCGTCGCCGGCACGGCGTACGCCAAGTGCGGCAGCAACTGGTGGAGCTACGACACCCCCTCCACGATCAACGGCAAGATGACGTACGCGAAGAACCAGGGCCTCGGTGGCGCGTTCTTCTGGGAGCTCTCCGGTGACACCGGCAACGGCGAGCTGATCGGCGCCATCAAGGGCGGTCTCGGCTGAGCCGAGGGCCGACGCACCACCCACACGGCGGGGAGGGACCACGCACCGGTCCCTCCCCGCCCGCTGTGTCCGGGCCGACGCGGGGGAGTGTCCCGCGTCGGCCCGGCCGGGCGTTCGGTGGCGTTCGGTGACGGGCACGTCGCGTGCCGGTGACCGGGCGGTTCGGGCGCGGCGGCGTCCGGGCACGTGCGTCGATGTGACAGACTCGCCGCTCAACGGGCTCGATGTCCACGGCGACGGAGGTGGCGATGCGCGCGACGCGCGGGAGGCTCGCGGCGGGCGCCGTGCTGCTCGGGACCCTTCCCCTCGTCCTGCTCGGCTGCGGTATCGGCGAGGAGGAGGATCCGGCGACCAAGCCTGGGCGGGCCCCGGCCGAGGAGGCCACCACGAAGTCGCGGGAGCGGGTGCAGGCCTACCTCGACGCGATGACCGCCAAGGACGTCGCGGCCGGGCGCAGCCAGCTCTGCGCCGCCCTCCAGGAGAGCTTCGACGCCGCCGCGACCGGCCCCAACGGCGACTTCGCCGACCACTTCACGGTGCCGCAGGCCGAGATCACCGACATCCGCTCCGGGCCCCGGGGCCAGGAGGTGAGCACGTCGATCTCGGTCGCCGCCGGCTCCCGCACACTCACCCGGCCGCTGCTGTTCACGGTCACCCGCGACGGCGCCGACTGGTGCATCGCCGCCGAGGCGCCGGGCGGCAACACCCCGGCCCCCGCCGCCACCCCCTGACCCGCCTCCCGGTGAGCCCGCTCTCACCTGCCGGAACCATCCCCCTCGCCGGTCGGTCGCCGGGCCGCTCGCCGTACGCTTTCTGTCATGCGCCATGAGTGGCATCAGCTGAGCCATCCCGCGGTGGGCAGCCCTGGGCTGCAGACCAGCCGTCCGACCGTCGACTCCGCCGAGGACGCGGCCCTCGGCCTCGACCGCTGGCGGGAGCTGCCGCGCACACAGATCCCGCCGTGGCCGGATCCGGCGGAGGTCGCCGAGGTCTGCAAGGTGCTCGACACGGTGCCCTCGGTGGTGGCGCCCTACGAGGTCGACCAACTGCGGCAGCGGCTGGCGCTGGTGTGCGAGGGCAAGGCCTTCCTGCTCCAGGGCGGCGACTGCGCGGAGACCTTCGTCGACAACACCGAGAGCCACCTGCTGGCCAACGCCCGCACTCTGCTCCAGATGGCGATTGTGCTCACCTACGGCGCCTCGCTGCCGGTGGTCAAGGTGGCCCGGGTCGCCGGGCAGTACACCAAGCCCCGGTCGCTGCCGACCGACGCGCGCGGGCTGCCCGCCTACCGCGGCGACATGATCAACTCGCTGGAGGCGACGCCGGAGGCACGGGCCGCCGACCCGCAGCGCATGATCCGGGCGTACGCGAACTCGGCCGCCGCGATGAACATGCTCCGCGCGTACCTGGCCGGCGGGCTGGCCGACCTGCACGCCGTGCACGACTGGAACAAGGGCTTCGTCAAGAACTCCCCGGCCGGCGAGCGCTACGAGGCGATCGCCCGCGAGATCGACCGGGCGCTGGCCTTCATCCGGGCCTGCGGAATGACCGACGACGAGGCGCTGCGCACCGTCACCCTCTACTGCTCGCACGAGGCCCTCGCCCTGGAGTACGACCGGGCGCTGACCCGGGTCTCCGACCGCCGGGCGTACGGGCTGTCCGGGCACTTCCTGTGGATCGGCGAGCGCACCCGGCAGATCGACGGGGCGCACATCGACTTCATCTCCCGCATCGCCAACCCGATCGGCGTGAAGCTCGGCCCGACGACGACCCCGGACGAGGCCATCGAGCTCTGCGAGAAGCTCAACCCGGAGAACGTCCCCGGCCGGCTCACCCTGATCAGCCGGATGGGCAACCACCGGGTCCGCGACGCCCTGCCGCCGATCGTGGCGAAGGTGACCGCCGCCGGCGCCAAGGTGGTCTGGCAGTGCGACCCGATGCACGGCAACACGCACGAGTCGTCCAACGGCTACAAGACCCGGCACTTCGACCGCATCGTCGACGAGGTGCTCGGCTACTTCGAGGTGCACCGGGGCCTGGAGACCCACCCGGGCGGGCTGCACGTGGAGCTGACCGGCGAGGACGTCACCGAGTGCCTCGGCGGCGCCCAGGGCATCGAGGACCTCGACCTGCCCGGCCGCTACGAGACCGCCTGCGACCCGCGACTGAACACCCAGCAGTCGCTGGAGCTGGCCTTCCTCGTGGCGGAGATGCTCCGTGGCTGACGTGCGAGCCCCTCAGCCGGCAGCCGGAGGGATGACAGTGGCTGACGCGAGGAGTGAGCTTGTGAGCCCCGCAGTCGGCAGCCGAAAGGATGACAGTGGCTGACGTATTCGTCGATCTTCGTTCGGACACCGTGACCCGGCCCACGCCGGGGATGCGGGAGGCGATGGCCACCGCCGACGTCGGCGACGACGTCTACGGCGAGGACCCGACCGTCAACGCGCTGGAGGCCGAGGTCGCCGCGCTGTTCGGGCACGAGGCGGCGCTGTTCGCCCCGAGCGGGTCGATGGCCAACCAGATCGCCCTGCAACTGGTGGTGCCGCCGGGCGACGAGCTGCTCTGCGACGCCGACGCGCACGTGGTGACGTACGAGATCGGGGCCGCTGCGGCGTACGGCGGCATCTCCTCGCGGACCTGGTCACCGGTGGGCGCGGACATCGACCCGGGCGTCGTCGCCGCGATGGTCCGTCCCGAGGGCTACCACGCGGTCCCCACCCGGGCGATCGCCGTCGAGCAGACCCACAACCGGGGCGGCGGCGGGGTGATCCCGCTGGCCACCCTGCGCGAGCTGCGCCGGGTCGCCGACGACGCGGGCGTGGCCCTGCACTGCGACGGGGCCCGGATCTGGCACGCGCACGTCGCCGACGGTGTGCCGCTGGCCGGGTACGGCGCCCTCTTCGACACCCTGTCGGTCTGCCTCTCCAAGGGGCTCGGCGCGCCGGTCGGCTCGCTGGTCGTCGGCAGCGCCGACAAGATCGCGCGAGCCCGGGTGATCCGCAAGCGGATGGGCGGCGGGATGCGGCAGGCCGGCATCCTGGCCGCCGCCGGCCGGTACGCGCTGGCCCACCACGTCGACCGGCTCGCCGCCGACCACGCGAAGGCGGCCCGGCTCGCCGAGGCGATCGCCCCGTTCGGGGTGCTGGCCACGACCGTCCGGACCAACCTGGTGCCGCTGGACCTGACCAAGGCGCCGCTGGACGCGCACGCCCTGGCCGCCGCCGCCCGCGCCGAGGGCGTCCTGGTCTCGGTGCTCGGCCCCCGCACCGCCCGCCTGGTCACCCACCTGGACGTCGACGACGCCGGCATCGAGCGCGCCGTCGAGGTCCTCACCCGCGTCCTGCGGGGCTGACCGCCCCGCCGGCCCCGCGTCAGGGGTGCAGACGCCTGAGGGTGGCGATGTCGGCGGCGTGGCCGACGTGCTTCTCCGTCGGCGTCTCCACCACGACCGGGACGCCAGCGGTGGCCGGATGCGCCATCAGCTCGGCGAACGCCGGCTCGCCGATGGTGCCCTTGCCGATGTTCTCGTGCCGGTCCCGGGTGGAACCGCAGAGGTCCTTCGAGTCGTTCGCGTGCACCAGCCGAAGCCGGTCGGCCCCGACCGTCGCCACGAGCGTGTCCAGCGTCGCGGTCATGCCGCCCTCGGCGGCCAGATCGTGCCCCGCGGCCCAGGCGTGGCACGTGTCGAAGCAGACCCCGAGCCAGGGGTGCCGCTCCACCGCGTCGAGGTAGGGCCCGAGCTGCTCCACCCGCGAGGCGAGCGAGCGACCGCCGCCCGCGCTCGGCTCGACCAGCAGCCGCGGGCCGTCCGCTGCCGCCGCCTCGTCGAGCAGCGGCAGCAGCGTCTCGCGTACCTGCCGCATGGCGGCCTCGGCGTACCCCTCGTCGACCGCGCTACCGGCGTGGAAGACCACGCCCTCGGCGCCGATCGCCCGGCCCCGGCGCAGCGCGTGGGCGAGCGTCTCCGCCGAACGCTCGACCGTGTTGGCGGTGGGGGAGCCGAGGTTGACCAGCAGGGACGCGTGGATGAAGACGGGCACGCCCCGCTCGCCGCAGCCGTCGCGGAACGCCACGTCCTGGGCCGGGTCGCCGGGCGGCAGCGCCCAGCCCCGCGAGTTGGACACGTAGACCTGCACGACCCGCGAGCCGGCCGCGTCGGCGTACGGCAGGGCGGCCCTCGCCAGGCCGCCGGAGGTGGGCGTGTGCGAGCCGACCAGCCGCTGCGGTGCCGGCATCGCTACATGCATCCGAGGGTGACCGGGGTGGCCGGCGGCACCTGCGTGTTCTCCGGCGGGTTCTGGAACCGGGTGATGCCGTTCGGGTTGAACTGGATCGCCACCGGGAAGCCCTGGCTCTCCAGGAGCTGCTTGGCCTGCTGGCAGGGCAGGTCGATGACCCGGGGCACGGCGACCAGCGGCGGGCCCTTGCTGAGTTCCAGCTTGACCTTCGCTCCCCGCTCCACCCCGGTGCCGTCGGCCGGGCTCTGCCCGAGGATCTCGTCCCTGGGCTTGTCGGAGTCCTTGTAGGTGGGCTCCACCAGCTCCAGGCCCAGCTGGGCGAGGATCGTCTTGGCCTCACCCAGGCTCTTGCCGACCAGGTTGGGCACGGAGATCGGGGCCTTGCCCTTGCTGAGGACGACCGTGATCTTGTCGCCCGGCTTCACCTCGGCGCCGACCTTCGGGTTGGTCTCCAACACGACGCCCGCGGGCAGGTTGTCGTCGTAGCGGGCGGTGCCCTTCGCCACCACCAGCTTCGCGTCGAGCAGGTCCGCCTCGGCGAGCTCGAACTCCTTGCCCACCACGTCGGGCACCGGGAAACGCTCCGGCCCCAGCGAGAGGGTCAGCGTGATCGTGCCGCCCTTGACGATCCGGGTGGCCGAGGCCGGGTCCTGCGCCAGGACGGCGTCCTTCGGGACCTTCTCGTCGTAGCGCGGATCGGCGTAGCTGAGGACGACCCCGACGCGGGCGGCCTGCGCCTCCGCGTCGGCCTTGGTCATCGCCACCAGCTGCGGTGCCTCCGTGTAGCGTCCGGCCGCCAGCCACCAGCCGCCGCCGGCGACCAGCAGGACCAGCACCACCGCGGCGGCGATGACCGCCCTGCGGCCGCGCGGGTCGCCCATCACCCGGGTGCGCAGCGCGGACAGCCGCGACCACAGGCTCTCGTCCTCGTCGGGCTCGGCCCGGCGACGGCCCGCCCGGGGGGCGGCGCCCTCGGGCAGCCGGGCCCAGGCGGGCCGCTGGGCCGGCTGGACCGCCGCGACCATCATGGTCGGCCCGGCCATCGGCTCGTCGGACACCCGGCGCAACACGGCGGTACGCGTGTTCGCGTCGCCCAGGTCGTCCCGGACCGCCTGCACCTCGGCCAGCAACGCGCCGGCGTCGGTCGGCCGGCCGCCCGGATCACGCCGGGTGGCCCGGGCGACCAGTTCGTCGAGCGCCCTGGGCAGGCCGGGCACCAGGGTCGACGGCGTCGGGACGTCGTTGTCGACGTGCTGCCAGGCGACGTCGACCGGACGGTCCCCGTCGTAGGGCACCCGACCGGTGAGCATCTCGAACAGCACGATGCCGGCGGAGTAGACGTCGGTGCGGGGGTCGGCGTGCCCGTCGGTGACCAGCTCCGGGGCCACGTACGCGACCGTGGCCATCAACTGGTTGCCGTTCTCGTCGTCGGCGCTCGCCTCGACCGCCTGGGCCAGCCCGAAGTCGGCGACCTTGACGACGCTGTCGACCAGGTTGGCCGCGCCGCCGGTGGGGGCCTCGGCGACCAGCACGTTCTCCGGCTTCACGTCGCGGTGCACCAGCCCCGCCCGGTGCGCGGCGGCGATCGCGGCGAGCATCTGCTCGGCGATGGCCAGCGCCTCGTCGGGGTTGAGCCGACGCCGCTCGGCGAGCACGTCGCGCAGGGTGCGACCGCGGACGTACTCCATCACGAGGTAGGGCAGGCCCGAGTGTTTGCCCTGGTCGTAGACGGCGACGACGTTGGGGTGGGTCAGCCGGGCGATGGTCTTCGCCTCGTCGGTGAACCGCTCCACGAAGCCCGCCGTCCGCGCCCCTGGTTCCGGGGCCTGGGACGGGTGAATGATCTTGAGTGCGACGGTGCGCTCGAGGCGTTCGTCGGTGGCGGTGTACACGGTCGCCATGCCGCCACGGGCCACGCGACCGCGGATGCGGTAGCGCCCGTCGATCAGCGAGCCCAGCAACGTGTCGGCGACCTGTGTGTCCATCGGCAGGGAGTCTATGTGTCCAGGGGGTGAAGGTTGAACAGGATGCTACAGATGGGGTGCGACCAGGACTGCCCCGCCGCGCTCGCTTCCCCCGCCGGCCCTGCTCAGCCGGCTCGTGGGGGTGCCGTTGACCCCGACCGGGCGGGACATGGCAGGGTGGTCCGGTGACCGACTCAGTACCCGCCGACCGGGCCGTGCCCGGCCCCGAATCCGCCGGCCCCGCCGATGCCGCCGACTGGCTGACCCTGCCGGACGTGGCCGAGCGTCTCGACGTGTCGATCAGCAAGGTCCACCAGATGATCCGGGACCGGGAGCTGATCGCGGTACGCCGCGACGGCGTCCGCCGGATACCGGCCGACCTGGTGGCCAACCAGACGGTGCTGAAGCACCTGCCCGGCGTGCTCAACCTGCTGGCCGACGGGGGCTACGACGACGAGGGTGCGCTGCGCTGGCTCTACGAGCCGGACGACACCCTGCCGGGCGGCAACCCCGCGAAGGCGCTCGCCGGCGACCAGGCCCGCGAGGTGAAGCGCCGGGCCCAGGCCCTGGGCTTCTGACCCCGCCCCTGCCCCTCGCCCCCGCGCGGGTGGGCCGGTCAGCGGGTCAGTCGGCGCGGCGGGTGGCGGCGATGGCCAGGTCGACCAGGGCCTGCCGGGCCTCGGTGTCCAGGTCGACGGCGGCCAGCGCCGCCAGCGCGGTGTCGGTCAGCACCCCGATCCGCTGCTCCGTACGCGCCAGCGCCCCGCTGCCGTCGATCAGCTCGCGCAGCCGGGTGACCCCGGCCTCGTCCAGCCCGGGGTCGCCCAGCCCGCCGAGCAGCAGTTCCCGGCCCGCCCCGTCGGTCGTCTCCAGGGCCGCCGCCACCAGGTAGGTCCGCTTGCCCTCACGTAGGTCGTCACCGGCCGGCTTGCCGGTCTGGGCGGGATCGCCGAAGACCCCCAGCACGTCGTCGCGGAGCTGGAACGCCTCGCCCAGCGGCAGCCCGTACGCGGAGTACGCCGCCCGGACCTCCGCCGGCGCGTCGGCCAGCGCGGCGCCGAGCAGCAGCGGCCGTTCGACCGTGTACTTCGCCGACTTGTAGCGGGCGACCTTGCCGGCCCGCTCCACCGAGGTGTCCCCGGTGACCTGGGTCAGCACGTCGAGGTACTGGCCGACGGTGACCTCGGTGCGCATGGCGTCGAAGACCGGCCGGGCCCGGGCCACCGTGCGCGGGTCCAGCCCGGCGGAGTGCAGCAGGGCGTCGGACCAGACCAGGGACAGGTCGCCCAGCAGGATCGCCGCCGCGTCGCCGAAGCCGTCCGCGTCGCCGCCCCAGCCGGACGCCCGGTGCCGGGCGGCGAACCGCCGGTGCACCGCCGGCTCGCCGCGCCGGGTGTCGGAGCGGTCCATCAGGTCGTCGTGGATGAGCGCGCTGGCCTGCACGAACTCCAACGCGGCCAGGGCGGTGACCACCTGGTCGGTGTCCACCCCGCCGGCTCCCCGGAACCCCCAGTAGGCGAACGCCGGGCGCAGTCGCTTGCCGCCGCCGAGGACGAACGCCTCGATCGCCTCGGCGAGCGGAGCCAGGGCGTCGTCGACCCCGGCCATCCAGGCGCGCTGGCTCGCCAGGAACTCGGTCAGGGCCTTGTCGATCCGTTGGCGCAGCCCGGCGCGGTCGACGGGGGAAACAGGAGCAGCGTGGGTCACGCCACGACGCTAGCCGGTCGGGGTGGACCCCGTCGCGGCACCGGGGGGCCGACGCGCCGCACGCCACGTGGGAGCCTGCCGGCCTGCCGGCCCAGGTGGCGGCCCCGGCCGGGGCAGGTACGGAGCCGCCGCGGCGGCGAGCGCCCGGTACCGCCGGACGGCCGGCTCGTCGCCGTGCCCGGCCAGCCGCCGGCGTACGTCGGCCAGTTGGCCCAGCGCGCGGGGCGACCCGGCGCGGACCGCGTCGAGCAGCGCCTCGCCGGCCACCGCGCAGGCCCGCTCCACCTCGCCGAGTTGCAGGTAGCCCCGGGCCAGCCAGCCGCCGTAGATCGCGGAGGTGCGGGGGCCGCGCCGCCGGACGGCGTGCAGGGGCGCCTCGGCCGGGAGCGGTCGGCCCAGAGCGACCAGCGTGCGCCCGGTCATCGCCGCCAACTCCGGCCCGTCGAGCCAGTAGAGCCACGGTGGCTCCCGGCCCGGCTCCGGCGCGTCGGTCACCCGACGGGCCGCGTCGAGCGCCTGCCGGGCCGCCCCCGCCCGGCCACCGAGCGCCGCGGCCAGGGCCACCCGGTGCAGCAGCAGGGCACGCAGGCCGGGGCTGGCCGACCGCCGTGCCCCCGCGTACGCGGTGCGGGCCAGCACCAGCGCGCCCTCCGGGTCGCCGACGCCGGTGAGCAGGTGGCTGGCCGAGCCGAGCACGTGCCCGGCGAGCGACGGGTCGCCGGCCGTCGCGGCGGCGCGCAGTGCCAGCCGGTACGCGTCCAGGGCACCGGCGGCGTCCCCCGCGTCCGCGGCGAGCCAGCCGGCGAGCTGGGCGGACTCGGCCAGCTCGGGCAGCAGCCGGGGGCGTGCGGAGGGGGCGCACCCGGACAGCGCCCGCACCGCCCGTCCCAGCCGGTACGCCCCGAGCCCGGCCAGGTCGGCCCCGCCGACGAGGTCGTCGAGCCGGCGCAGCTCCGCCAGCCGTAGCGGCCCCGCGCCGTCGCCCCGGGCGGCGGGCCGGGCGGGTGTGCCGGGCAGCAGCACGGCGCGTGGGTCGGCGAGCCAGCGCTGGGCCAGGGCGAGCAGCGCCGCCCGGGGCCGGGACCCGCCGAAGGCCGGCGGCGGACCGAGACTGCGGGTGCGGGCCGCGGCGGTGGCCAGCAGGTCGGCCGGCACCGCGAGGACGACGGCGAGCCAGCCCAGCCAGAACTCGCCGGGGAGGCGCAGCTGCCGCTCCCACCGGGAGACCTCGTGCCGGCTGAGGGTCGGCACGCCGGACGCGGCGCAGAGCTCGGCCGCGACCCGCAGCTGGCTCCAACCCCGGGCCAGCCGGAGTTGGGCGAGCAGCGGCCCGAGCAGTTGCGGGCCGGGCGGCGGGGGCGGCGTCATCGGTCCTCCGGGACGGTGTCGGCGAGGCGGTGGCGCGGGCCCCGGAACGGGACCGGTGCGCCACCGGTGGATGCTGACCCCCGCGCGTGCCCCCGGCGGGTCGGCCTTCCGGCCGGGCCCACCCCGCGCAACCCCATGACTACTCCGGGGGTACGACGCTTTCCGGCCCCGGCGGGGCCGGCGGCCGTGCGGTCCGGCGTCCACCAGTGTGGGAAGGTCTCGGCCTGGAGGGCCCGGCCCGCTAGAGTCGGGGCGTGGCGCTCGGTCTTCCATCGGTCCTTCCCAATCCGCAGCCGGCGATCGGGGAGCTCATCCGTGACCGCCAGCCGACCTTCTCCTTCGAGTTCTTCCCGCCCAAGACCCCGCAGGGCGAGCGGCTGCTGTGGCAGGCGATCCGCGAGCTGGAGTCGCTGCGTCCGTCGTTCGTCTCGATCACCTACGGCGCGGGCGGGTCGACCCGCGACACCACCGTCGCGGTCACCGAGCGGATCGCCACCGAGACCACCCTGCTGCCGATGGCCCACCTGACCGCGGTCAACCACTCCGTGGCCGAGCTGCGCCACGTCATCGGCCGGCTCGCCGGGGTCGGGGTGCGCAACGTGCTCGCCGTGCGGGGCGACCCGCCGGGCGACCCGGGCGGCGACTGGGTGCGCCACCCCGAGGGCGTGCTCTACGCCGAGGACCTGGTCCGCCTGGTGCGCGACGCCGGCGACTTCAGCGTCGGGGTGGCGGCCTTCCCCTACAAGCACCCGCGTTCAACCGACGTCGACAGCGACACCGAGCACTTCGTGCGCAAGTGCCGGGCCGGCGCCGACTTCGCGATCACCCAGATGTTCTTCGACGCCGACGACTACCTGCGGCTGCGCGACCGGGTCGCCGCCACCGGCTGCGACACCCCGATCCTGGCCGGCGTGATGCCGGTGACCCAGATCGGCACGATCGAGCGCTCCACGCAGCTCTCGGGGGCACCCTTCCCGCCGGCCCTGGCCGAGCGGTTCGCGAAGGTCGCCGACGACCCGGAGGCGGTGCGCCGGCTCGGCGTCGAGCAGGCCAGCGAGATGTGTCGGCGGCTGCTCGACGAGGGCGTGCCGGGGATCCACTTCATCACCCTCAACCGCTCCACCGCCACCCGCGAGGTGTGGCAGAACCTCCAGGTCGACGCGCGGGTGTGACCCCGGTGCCGCGACACCTGAACGGCGGTGCGACGGTTGTTCCGTGGTGGGCACACAGCTGAACTGGGACGAGTACGCCACGGCCTGGGCACGGCTGCACGGGGGCTTCGACCCCCGGGCGGCGGCCCCCGTCGTCCGCGCCTGGCTGCGGTTCGCCTACTACGTCGGGTTCGTGCTGGGCCGGCTGCGGGTCGGCCCGACCCCGGTCACCGTGGTCGGCGTGCTGCTCTGCGCCTGCGTGCCGCTGTTCGCCGTACGGCCGCAGAACGGTCCCTTCCTCGCGGCGCTGTTCGTGCTGCTCGCCGCGGTGGCGGACAGCGTCGACGGCGCGGTGGCGGTGGCCACGAACCGGACCACCCGGCTCGGCTACGTCTACGACTCGCTGGCCGACCGGCTCGGCGAGGTCGCCTGGCTGGCCGCGTTCTGGCTGATCGGCGCGCCGGGGGCGCTCGTCGTGACCGCCGGCGCGCTCTCCTGGCTGCACGAGTACGTCCGCGCCCGGGCGGTCTCCGCCGGCATGCGGGAACTCGGCGCGGTAACCGTGGGGGAGCGTCCCACCCGGGTCTCGGTGGCCCTGGTCGGGCTGCTGCTGGCCGGGCTGACCGGGCTGATCGAGCCGGACCTGCCGGCCGGCACGATCACCATGGCGACCGCCGTCTGGGTGCTGTTGGCCGGGTTCGGCCTTGGCCAGCTGCTCTCCGCCGTCCGCCGCGCCCTGATCGACGCCGGCTGACCGCGCGCGGGCCCGTCCGAACGGCCTCTGACCGGGTGCCGTGGTGTCAGGAAGGTGCCCTTCCGCTACCTCAGGCGTTGACCAGTGCCCTTCCTTACCCGGCAGCCGGTGCTACCAGGCGGGGCCGATGTCGTCGGCGACGATCTGGGCGGAGAGGGTCACCATCGGCAGGCCGCCGCCGGGGTGGCTGGAGCCGCCGACCAGCCACAGCCCGTGCGCCGGCCCCCGGTTGGCCGGGCGCAGCAGGCCGCCGGCGGTGCCGTAGATCGATCCCCCGGGCGCGCCGGTCGCGTCGTCCAGGTCGGCCGGGGTGCGGACCTCCCGGAACACCAGCCGGTCCCGCACGTCGACGCCCCGCTCGGCCAGCACGTCGAGGACCCGGTCGGCGTACGCCTCGGCGAGGCCGGGCCGGCGCCAGTCGACGGCACCGGTGGCGGTGCCGTGCCGGGGTGCGTTGACCAGCACGAACCACGCCTCGTGGCCGGCCGGCCGGACCACCGGGTCGTTGGCCACGGTGACGAAGACGGTGGGATCGGCTGCCGGTCGGGCCCGCACGCCGCGCCCTGGGTGGCCGAAGACCGCGTCGAACTCGGCGTCGTAGTCGCCGGGGAAGAACACGTTGTGGTGGGCCAGCCCGGAGTCCCCGGTCAGGCCGAGCAGCAGCACGAAACCGGCCAGGCTGCGGTCGGTCAGCCCGGTCAGCCGGCGCGGGCTGGGCAGCAGGTCCCGGTAGAGGGTGAGCGCGTCGACGTTGGCCACCACCACGTCGGCGGGGACGGGGGCGGTGACGCCGCGCAGGCGTACGCCGTGCACCCGGCCGCCCGCGGCGTCGATCCGGGTGACCGTGGCGTCGGTCCGCACGACCACGCCGAGGTCCAGGCAGCGGGTGAGCAGCGCGTCGGCGAGCGTGCCCAGCCCGCCGCGCAGGTACCAGCCGCCGAAGGTCAGCTCGGCGTAGGGCACGGCGACCAGCGCGGCCGGCGCCCGGCGCGGGTCGGCGCCGGTGTAGGTGGCGTACCGGTCCAGCAGCATCCGCAGCCGGGGGTCGGAAAGGTGCCGTCGGCCCAGCCCGCGCAGCGTCCGGCCCGGCCCGATGGCGGCCAGGTCGCCCAGCCGCCAGGCCAGCGCGGCCAGGTCCTGCGGGGAGTCGATCGGGCGGCGCAGGATGTCCCGGTCCGAGGCCTGCCACACCCGCGCGGCCCGGCGCCACAGCCGCTGCCAGTCCGCGGCGGCCCGGTCGCCGAAGGCCGCGCCGATCCGGGCGGCGAACTCGGCCGGGTCGGCGCACGAGTCGAGGGCCGGGCCGCCGCCGGGGAAGACGTGCCGGACGATCGGGTCCACCGGCGTCAGGTCCAGGTACTCGTCGAGTTTCGCGCCGGTCGCCTCGAACAGGTCGTGGAAGACGTCGGGCAGGGTGAGCAGGCTCGGCCCGGTGTCGAAGTGGAACGCGCCCGCCGGCGTGTCGCGGACGTACCGGCCGAGCTTGCCGCCGACGGTGCCCGCGCGTTCGAGCACGGTGACCTGGTGCCCGGTGGCGGCCAACCGGGCGGCGGTGGCCAGCCCTCCCACCCCGGCGCCGACGACCACGATCCGCGCCATGCCGCGCCTCCCTAGGTGACGGGGCGGCCGCGCCAGGACAGGCGACGCCGCTTTCGCAGATGGTACGACCGCAGGGTCAGCCAACCGAGGACCACGACCGACACGGGGTGTGCCAGCGCGTCGGGCCACCACCGGCCCCCGGTCGCCCGGGCGCTGACCGCCCGTCCGGTGACCCCGAGCAGGTAGGCGGCGAGCGCCGCGGCGGCCACCGTCGGCGCGCCGACGGCCAGGGCGACGACCGCCAGCAGCGGGGGAGCGGTGTAGAGCAGGAGCAGCAGGGCCACCACGGCGGCCGCCGCCCCCGGGTTGCCGAAGGTCGCCCAGAGCGACTTCGAGTAGCCGTCGCGCAGCTGCGGCCAGTCCTCGTACATCCGGCAGGCGGCCAGCCGCGAGCCGTCGGCGAGGGCGATCCGGCCGCCGGCCCGCTTGACCGCGCGGGCCAGCTCGACGTCCTCCAGGACCTTCCCGGCCACCACGGCGTGCCCGCCGGCGGCCTCGTAGCCGGCCCGGTTCACCACCAGGAACTGCCCGCCGGCGGCGGCCAGCGACGGCCGCCGCGAGCGCTCCATCGCCCGCAGCGGCAGGAAGGTGAGCCACAGCCACTGCAACAGCGGCTGGACCAGCCGGTCGGCCACCGTCGCCACCAGGATCCGGGGGTACGGCGACAGCAGCGTCACCCGCGCGGCGCGCAGCTCGGTGACGGCCGCCGCGACCGCGTCCGGGGCGAGCACCACGTCGGCGTCGACGAAGACCAGCGCGGTCGCCGCGGGGTCGGCCCGGGTGGCCAGCTGCCAGCAGGCGTGCGGCTTGCCCAGCCAGCCCGGCGGCGGGGCGACCCCGTCGAGCAGGGTGACCCGGGGGTCGTCGCCGGCCACCGCGCGGACCACGTCCGCGGTGCCGTCGGTGGACCCGTCGTCGAGCACCACCACGCGCAGCCGGGGCACGCCCCGCTGGGCGAGCAGCGCGCGCAGGCACGGGGTGACCCGCGCGGCCTCGTCGCGCAGCGGCAGCAGCACCGCCACCGGCTCGGTGACCGGCGCCGGCCGCTCGGCCGGGCGGCGCAGCCAGCGGCCGGCGTTGAGCAGGGTGTGCGCGGTCAGCGCGGCCACGCCGAGCAGCAGCGCGAGGACGGCGGTCATGCCGTCGCGTCGACGCCGGGGCGCTGCGGCTGACGGGTCCCGTGCCGGTCGTCGCGGCGGGAGCGGATCAGCGTGACCGCCAGCGGCACGGCGGCCACCGACATGCCGACCGCGCCCCACAGGGCCGAGGCGGGCAGGTCGAGGAAGACCGCGTGGGCCAGCACGCTGGAGAAGTACGTCCACAGCCAGAGCGCGAACATCGGGCCGTCCCGCCCGTCGGTGGTGGCCACGGCGGGCCCGGCCAGCGGGCGCAGCGCGCTCATCATCAGCACGGCGAAGAGCAGCCAGCCCAGGTAGTTGCTCACCGGGATGCCGGGCAGGCCGGGCAGCGCGGGGGTGGCGTCCCGCCAGACCCAGTAGCCCTCGGCCACCATCTGCGGGTCGAGGAAGAGGTCCCAGGCGGCCAGCCCGACGGCGGCCAGCGCGATCCGCCGGACGGGGAACCGCCCGCCCCGGCGCCCCGGCCGGCCGCCGGAGTCGCCGCCGGTACGCGGGTCCCCGGCGTCGCCGCCGGTCAGCCGGGTGGCGGCCAGCCAGGCCGGCCAGGCCATCCAGGTCCAGGCCAGCGGGATGATCAGCGGCACCCCGGCCAGCTTCGGCCCCAGCTCGCCGGAGTAGTCGTAGCTGCCGAACGGGAAGCCGGTGGCCACGCCGAGCGCCTCGATGGCGAACCCGCCGACCGTGGCCACCGCGACCAGCGCCGCCGCCGTACGCGGGCCCCGGCTGAGCAGCGCGTGGCCGACCGAGAGCAGGTAGCCGAGCACGACGGTGGCGACGGTCAGCCGGGCCCTGGTCTCCCCGGTGGTCAGCGGGTAGCAGATCTGCGCCAGCACCAGCACGGCCAGCAGCGCCCAGGACAGCCGTCGGGTCATGGCACGGGCCGGCCGGGCGGGGTGGGTGTCGGCGGCTCCAGCGGCAGGTCCCGGCCGAGCACGCCGAACGGGCGCTCGTCGCCGGGGAAGTGGAAGTCGCGCAGGACGTCGGCGAAGCCGAACCGGCGGTACAGCCGCCAGGCCCGGGACCGCTGCTCGTCGGCCTCGGGGGTGGAGAGCAGCGTGGTCGTCCCCTCCGCCAGGCTGAGCAGGGCCCGCAGCTGCCGCGCGCCCAGGCCGTGCCCCTGCGCGGGCGGGCGGACGTGCAGCTCCACCACCTCGAAGCAGTGGGTCAGCCAGCGTTGCCGGGTCGGGGCGTCCAGTGCCCGCCAGACCTGGTCGTGCCACCACTGCCCGGAGCCGCCCAGGTAGCCGTAGCCGAAGCCGGCCAGGTGGCCCTCGCTGGTCAGGCTGGCGACGGCGCGGAAGCCGGGCCGGCGTACGTGGGTGGCGATGTAGCCGCGTCGGGACTCCAGCAGCTCAGGGCGGTAGCCCATCGCCTCGCCGTAGACGGCCACCACGTCGTCCAGCCGTCGGACGAGATCGTCCGGCGTCCACCGCACCAACCTCATGCCCGTACACCCTCCGCCGCTCCCGGATCGCCGTCCGCGACCCACCCCAGCACCGCCCGGTCACCCACCACGTCGCGCACCTCGAACCGCGCGAAGAGTTCCTCCGCGTACCACCCCTCGGTGGGGGTCCGCATGATCGCCGCCCGGTGCTCCGGGTGACGGTACGCGAACGCCACGAGGTCCGCCGGGTCGCGCCACACGCTCACCGTGCCCTGCCAGCCCAGCGGGGCCTCGCCGACGCCGAAGCGGGCCAGCAGGCCGGGCGCGGCGTGCAGCGCGGCGGCCACCGGTGGGATCGCCCGCCAGAAGGTGGCCGCCCGACGGGGCCGCAGCCGGGCCCGGGTCAGCGCCAGCACCGGGCCGGAGACCCGGCCGCCGGGCGGCTCCCCGAACGGCCGGCGCCCCGACCATTCGCCCCGGCTGCTCAGCGGGCGCAGGTCGACCCGGACGGACGCGCGGGCGATCCGCGCCCAGGCGCGTCCCACTGGCGAGCCGTCGAAGCCGGCCGCGGCGGCGGGGGAGTCCCACACGGTCAGCGCCGCCCACCGGGTGAGGTCGGCGTCGCCCGGCCCGAAGCCGGTGCCGGTCCCGGTGCCGAGCAGCTTGCCGAACCGCACGCCGGGCACGGCCCGCAGCCGGCGGGGGTCGACCGCCATCCGGGTCAACGCCCGGGGCAGCGCGGCGCGGGAGGTGCGCCACACGTGCAGGGTGACCAGCTCCGGGACGTCGGCCCCCACGGTTCGCGCGCTGCTCAGCCCCATGGTTCGCTCGCTCACGCCACCGCCTCGCTCCGCTCCACGGCGGCGCGAGGCGCCACGCTGCTGAGCCCCATGGTTTGCTCGCTCCGCTCGCTCACGCCACCCCGGTCGGGACGCCGCCGGTGACCCGCAGCAGCTCCTGGTACGTGGTGGGGAAGACCGCCTGGGGCACGCCGCCGGCCGCCCAGATCTCGTCGTACGACTCCAGGGCGGTGTCCACCAGGGTGCGTAACGGGCGCGGGTGGCCGACCGGGGCGACCCCGCCGATCACCTGCCCGGTGTGCGCGCGGACGAACTCCGGGGTGGCCCGGCGCAGCCGGCCGACCCCGATGGACGCGGCCAGGCCGGCGGTGTCCACCCGGTGCGCGCCGGAGGTGAGCACCAGCAGCGGCGCGCCGTCCGCCTCGAAGACGAGCGAGTTGGCGATCTGGCCGACCGCGGCGCCGAGCGACTCGGCGGCGGCAGCGGCGGTGTGGACCGCGTCGGGCAGCAGGCGGACGAGGCTCGGCACGCCGGACCCGTCCCGGGCGCCCGCGGCGTCGAGCACGTCCTGCACCGCCCGCACGTTCGGGTGTGGCTGCATGTCGACCATTCTTCCCGGTACGCCGGTCGGCGGCTCAGCCGGCCGTGCCGGGCCCCGACCGGGCGGGGCGGGGCGACGTCCGGCCGGCTCCGGGCGGGACGGTGGCGGCGTCGGGGGCGGGCGGCCCTGTGTCCTGGGCGGGCGGCACGGCGTCCTGGGCGGGCGGAGCGGTGTCCGGGGTGGGCGGAGCGGTGGCCCGGGCCGGGGCGACCCGGGCCGTCTCGGCCAGCGCGACGCCCACCAGCACCAGGAGCCCGCCGGTGAGCTGGGCGGTGTTGAGGGCCTCACCGGGGCCGATGACGACCCAGGCGACCGCCGAGGCGAGCACCGGCTCGGCCATGCCGATGATCCCGACGCTGGTCGCGGGCAGGTGCCGCATCGCCCCGGCCACCAGCAGGTACGGCGCGATCGAGCCGAGCACCACCGCGTACGCGCAGAGCAGCGCCACGGGCACGCCCCCCTCGGTGTCGGCGGCCAGCGGCTCCCAGCCGCCGGTGCCCACGGTGACCGCGCGGGTGAGCAGGCCCGCCACGGCGGAGGCGCCGAACGCCCAGGTGCACAGCGACAACGTGTCCCGGCGCGCCGCTCCGTGTGCGCCGAGCACGTAGTAGGCGGCGAGGAAGACCGCGGCGCCGAGACCGGCGAGCACGCCGAGGCCGTCCAGCTTCAGTTCGCCCCACACCTCGGCCACGCAGCCGAGACCGACCAGGCACAACGCCAGACCGGCCCAGAGCCGCGGGCGCACCCGGTGGCGCTGACCGAACCGGGCCCAGAGGGCGACCAGCAGCGGGGCGGTGTACTCGAACAGCAGCCCGATCCCGACCGGCAGCCGGGAGATGGCGACGAAGTAGAGCATCGGTACGGCGAAGAACCCGGCCAGCCCGTACCCGATCAGCAGCGGCAGTTGGCCGGGGGTGGCCCGGAGCCGGCGGGCCCCCGGACGCAGCAGCACGCTCAGCACCAGCAGCCCGGTGACGGCGCCGGCGGCGCGCAGCAGGGTGAGCTGCGGGGCGTCCAGGCCGGCGCGGAGCACCAGCTTGGAGACGGTGCCGTTGACGGCGAAGAGCCCGGCCGAGGCGAGCACCATGGCGACCCCGAGGACGGGGCGGGGGGTTGTCACGAGCGGAGGCTACCGCCGCGGTCCCCTGCCGGCGTCCAGCACAGCTGCGGCGGCGGACGCCGGGGCCGACACCTGCCGGGACGTCGACCGAGGTCCGCGCGTCACACGTTGCATTTTCGTCGGAGGGAGGGTGTACTGTCAGCAGCAGTTAGAACGAGTGTTCGATTGCCTCGAACGCCCGTTCCAACCATCCGGGGCGGTGTTTCGCGGCGCGGCTCCGGGCGGTGCGGCTCCGCGGGCCGCACCTGGGTCCCGGGCAGTCGCGAGTCCGGGCCCGTCAGGCAGGAGCGTCGCCCGCCGCCCACGACCCCCGGGCGGCGGGCGACGAACCCGCCGGTAACGCCGGCCGGGTGTGGTGTGGGGAAGCGTCCACACCCGGCCGGCCACCCCACCGGTGCGTCTTCCTCCGCACCACTCGACCCGGCGTCCCGCCGGCGGCCCAGGGCCGTCTCCGGGACGGCGCCTCGGCCACGTGGAGGAGACAGTCCCATGCCGACCAACCCGGCTCAGGCACCGACGGTGCCGGCGCACGTGCTGCCGCACCGCACCCCCGCCCAGCTTCTCGCGGTGGCCCGGCGCGGGCTGGCCGAGGCCGCCCAGACCCGTCCCGACGGCCTCCGCTACGCCGCCGCCCATCTGGCCGCGCTCCGCGCGGCCGCGGCCGTGCTTGCCGCCCGGGCGCGTCCCGCCCCCACCCGACGCCACCGGGTGACCAGCGTCTGGATCCTGCTCTCCGGTGTCGCCCCCGAGCTCGACGAGTGGGCCCGGTTCTTCGCCCTCGGCGCCGGCAAGCGGGCCGCCGCCGAGGCCGGCATCCCACGGGTCGTGACCGCCCGGGAGGCCGACGACCTGCTGCGCTCCGCCGAGCAGTTCGTCACGGTCGTGGAGGCCGCGCTCGGCGTGGCCCACCAACCGGCACTCGACGGCCTCGCGGCCTGACCCGGGCACCCGGCCAGCCGACGGCGACCGGGTGCCCCGGCGCGGCACGCGCACGTCTGATCCGACAGCACGACGGGGGGTAGGTCCGATGGCGGGCCGGATGGTGGTCGGTTCCGCCGCACTGGCCGGTCTGGTGCGCCCGGCGAGCGCGCCGGACCCGGCGACCGGCCACCGGCTGTTGCCGGTGGCCCCCGAACTGACCGGGCTGCTGCCCAACCGGGGACTGCGACGGGGCAGCACGATTGCGGTGGCCACCGGCCAGCCCCGGCGCAGCGGCGGCACCTCGCTGGTCCTGGCGCTGCTCGCCGAGGCGTCCCGGGCCGGCTCGTGGTGCGCCGTGGTCGGGGTCCCGACGTTCGGGGCGGGCGCCGCCGCCGAGTTGGGCATCGCCCTGGACCGGCTCGCCCTGGTGCCCCACCCGGGCCCGGAGTGGGCCACCGTCATCGCCGCGCTGATCGACGGGGTGGACGTCGTGGTCGCCGCCGTGCCGACGACGGTCTCCGCCTCGGTCGCCAACCGGCTGGCCGCCCGGGCCCGGCAGCGCGGCAGCGTCCTCGTCCCGTACGGGCGGTGGGACGGCGCGGACGTGACCCTCCAGGTGGTCCGGGGCGCCTGGGAGGGGCTCGGGCAGGGGCGGGGCCGGCTGCGACGCCGCGAGGTCACCGTCTCCGCGCGGGGCCGCGGGGCCGCCGCCCGCCCCAAGGAGATCAAGGTCTGGCTGCCCGGGGACGGGCTCACCCGGGTCATTCCCCGCTCCGCTCCCGCCGCCGCCGTCTCCGCCACCGGCCGGTCGACCGCCGGCCGGCTCCGCCAGGTCGGCCCGGCCGTCGCCTCCACGCCCACCGCCCCGGCCCGTCGCGCCGCGCTCACCCTGGTCGGTCCGACGTGACCGCCGCGCTCACCCTGGCCGGTCCGACGTGACCGCCGCGCCCGTGCGGACCCTGCTGCTCTGGTGCCCGGACTGGCCGGTGCTCGCCGCGGAGATCGTCGACGGGGTGCCGGCCACCGACCCGGTCGCCGTGCTGCACGCCAACCGGGTGGTCGCCTGCTCCGAGCGGGCCCGCGCCGAAGGGGTGCGCCGAGGGCTGCGCAAACGTGAGGCCCAGGGCCGATGCCCCCAGCTCACCGCCGTCGAGTACGACCCCGGGCGGGACGCCCGGGCGTTCGAACCGGTGGTCGCCGCCGTTGAGGAACTGGTCGCCGGCGTCGAGGTGGTACGCCCCGGCGCGTGCGCGGTGGCGGCCCGGGGGCCGAGCCGCTACCTCGGGGGCGAGGAGGTGGCCGCCGAGCGGATCGTCGAGCACGTCGCCCAGGCCTGCGCGGTGGAGAGCCAGGTCGGCATCGCCGACGGGGTCTTCGCCGCCGGGCTGGCCGCCCGCGACGGACGGGTCGTTCCGCCCGGCGGGACACCGGGGTTCCTCGCCGACCTGCCGGTCGAGGCGCTCGGCCGCCCGGCCCTGGCCGACCTGCTGCGCCGGCTCGGCGTACGCACCCTGGGCGACTTCGCCGCGCTGCCCGCCGGCGACGTGCTGGCCCGGTTCGGCTTCGACGGTGCGTTGGCACACCGGCTGGCGGCCGGGCGGGACCACCGTCCACTCGCAGTCCGGCAACCCCCGGTCGACCTCGCGGTCACCGCCGACCACGACGAGCCGCTCGACCGGGTCGACGCGGCGGCCTTCGCCGCCCGGGCACTGGCCGAACGGCTGCACGACCGGCTCGCCGCGCACGGGCTGGCCTGCACCCGTCTCGGCATCGAGGCGGTCACCGCGCACGGCCAGGAACTGCACCGGGTCTGGCGGCACGACGGGCTGCTCACCGCCGCGGCCATCGCCGACCGGGTGCGCTGGCAACTCGACGGCTGGCTGTCCGGCAGCACCGGCCGGGCCGGCACCCGCCCGACCCGCCCGACGGCGGGCATCATCCGGCTGCGGCTGGTCCCGGACGGGGTGGTCGCACAGGCCGGCCTGCAACCCGGCCTGTGGGGGGAGACCGGCGAGGAGCGGGAGCGGGCGCATCGGGCGTTGAGCCGGGTGCAGGGCATCCTCGGCCCCGAGGCGGTGGTCACCGCAGTGCTCGGCGGCGGGCGCTCACCGGCCGACCAGGTGCGCCTGGTGCCGTGGGGCGACGAACGCCTTCCGGCCCGGCCCGTCCCGCCGCCGTGGCCGGGCCGCCTGCCGCCACCAGCACCGGCCGTGGTGCTGCCCGACCCGCTCGCCGCGGTCGTGCACGACGCCGCCGGCACACCGGTCGAGGTCAGCGCGCGGCTCCAGGTCAGCGCCGAGCCGGCCCGGCTGACCGTGGGCGCCGCCCGGCCGGTCGAGATCGTCGGCTGGGCCGGCCCCTGGCCGGTCGACGAGCGCTGGTGGGCGCCGTCCGAGGCCCGCCGCCGGGCCCGGTTCCAGGTCTGCCTGGCCGACGGTACGGCCCTGCTGCTCGCCGTCGAGGCCGGGCGGTGGCTGGTGGAGGCGATCTATGACTGAGCGCCTGCCCGCGGTCATCGACCGGCCCCCGCCCCGCCCTCACCGCCCCGCTCGCCCCGACGCCCTGCCAACGGGGCGGCTCGGCAGGCGTGGAGTCTTGCCGGCGGCTCGGTCCGGGCGTGTTGAACCCCTGCCGACGGGTCGCCCCGACGCTCTGCCGACGGGTCGGCTCGGCCTGGGAGGAGCCTCGCCTGCGGCCCGGTCTGCGCGGGGCGGAGCCCTGCCGGCGGCTCAGCTCGGCAGGGGTGGAGTCTTGCTGGCGGCTCGGTCCGGGCGTGTTGAGCCCCTGCCGGCGGCTCGGCCCGGCCGGTCCGATGCCCTGCCGGAGGGTCGGTTCGGCCAGCGTGAGGCTTCGCCAGCCGTCCCGCCGACGCTGTCGAGTTGCCCCGTTGACGGGACCGCCGGACGCAGGCTCTCGGATCTTGGTGAGTTTCGGCCCCTCCAGGGGCTCAAACTCGCCAAGATTTCTTCGGCTGCCCGCCCGGAGGGGCTCTGATGAGCTTCCACAACCCGAAGCTGCCCTGGTCGGAGTTGGAGCGTGTGCTCTCCGGTCGGGAATCCGGCACTGGCCGATCGGGCGCGGGTCGGCCGGGTGCGGGCGGGACGGGTGTGGGCCGGCCGGGCGCGGGGGCGTCGGGCGAGGATCGGTCGGGTGCGGGTGCGGGTGCGGGTGCGGGGCGGCCGGGTGCGGGGCGGCCGGGCGTGGCTGCGGGGGCGACGAACGAGGATCGGCCAGGTGCGGGTCGGTCGGGTGCGGGGCGGACGGGTACGGGCCGAGCGGGTGCGGGCCGGCCGGAGGCGGAACGAGGGGGTGCGGGCGGGCCGAGGGAGGGGCGGGCCGGGGAGAGCAGCCGGGTGCGCGACGAGCGGCACCTGCACGTGGTCGACCCGTTGGCCGTGGACGCCGACGGCGGCGACTCTCCCGCCTGGAGCCGCAGGCGGGAGCACTACCAGCCGCCCGAGGTGGCCCGCCCCGACGACGCGGTGCCGTACGCCGAGTTGCACGCGCACACCAACTTCAGTTTCCTCGACGGTGCCAGCCACCCGGAGGAACTGGCCGAGGAGGCGGCCCGGCTGGGCCTCACCGCGCTCGCCGTCACCGACCATGACGGCTTCTACGGGGTGGTGCGCTTCGCCGAGGCGGCCCGCGCGCTGCACCTGCCGACGATCTTCGGCGCCGAACTCTCCCTGGACCTGCCCGGCCCGCAGAACGGCGAGCCCGACCCGCTCGGGCGGCACCTGCTGCTGCTCGCCCACGGCCACGAGGGGTACGCCCGGCTCGCCTCGACCATCGCCCGCGCCCAGCTGCGCGGCGGGGAGAAGGGCCGCCCGGTCTACGGCGAGCTGGAGGAGATCGCCGCCGAGTTGCGCGACCACGTGCTGGTGCTCACCGGCTGCCGCAAGGGGCACGTGCCGTCGGCGCTGCTCACCGAGGGGATGGACGCGGCGGCCCGCGAGCTGGACCGGCTGACCGCCCTGTTCGGTGCGGAGACGGTGGCGGTGGAGCTGACCGACCACGGGCACCCGGTGGACGCCGACCGCAACGACGCGCTCGCCCAGCTGGCGGCGGCGGCCGGCCTGCCCACGGTGGCCACCAACAACGTGCACTACGCCACCCCGGGCCGGCGGCGGCTGGCCACCACCGTCGCGGCCGTCCGGGCCCGGCGCAGCCTGGACGAGATCGACGGCTGGCTGCCCGCGGCCGGCACCGCCCACCTGAGAAGCGGCGCCGAGATGGCGGCCCGGTTCGCCGCGTACCCGGGTGCGGTGGCCCGGGCCGCCGAGTTCGGGGCCGAGCTCGCCTTCGACCTCCAGCTCGTCGCGCCGCGGTTGCCGGCGTACCCGGTGCCGCCGGGGCACACCGAGATGAGCTGGCTGCGCCACCTGACCCACGCCGGCGCCCGCGAGCGCTACGGCCCGCCCGAGGCGCACCCCAGGGCGTACGCGCAGCTCGACCACGAGCTGAACATGATCGAGGAGCTGGGCTTCCCCGGCTACTTCCTGGTGGTCTACGACATCGTCACGTTCTGCCGCGAGCAGGACATCTACTGCCAGGGGCGGGGCTCGGCGGCCAACTCGGCGGTCTGCTACGCGCTGCGGATCACCAACGTGGACGCCGTCCGGCACCGGCTGCTCTTCGAGCGCTTCCTCGCCCCGGAGCGCGACGGCCCGCCCGACATCGACGTGGACATCGAGTCCGACCGCCGGGAGGAGGTGATCCAGCACGTCTACGCCCGGTACGGCCGGGAGCACGCCGCGCAGGTGGCCAACGTCATCTCCTACCGGCCCCGCTCGGCGGTGCGGGACGTGGCCAAGGCGTTCGGGTTCTCGCCTGGCCAACAGGACGCCTGGAGCAAGCAGATCGACCGCTGGGGCTCCGTGGCCCCGGTCGACGTGGCGGACATCCCCGAGCAGGTGGTCGCGTACGCCAACGAGTTGCAGACGTTTCCCCGGCACCTGGGCATCCACTCCGGCGGCATGGTGATCTGCGACCGGCCGGTGATCGAGGTGTGTCCGGTGGAGTGGGGGCGGATGCCGGGCCGCAGCGTGCTCCAGTGGGACAAGGACGACTGCGCCGCCGTCGGCCTGGTCAAGTTCGACCTGCTCGGGCTCGGCATGCTCTCCGCGCTGCACTACGGCTACGACATGATCGGGATGAGCCTGGACCTCGGGGACATGACGCTGGACGACCCCGAGGTCTACGACATGCTCTGCCGGGCCGACTCGGTCGGGGTGTTCCAGGTGGAGAGCCGCGCGCAGATGGCCACCCTGCCCCGGCTGAAGCCCCGCGAGTTCTACGACCTGGTGGTCGAGGTGGCGCTGATCCGGCCCGGCCCGATCCAGGGCGGCTCGGTGCACCCGTACATCCGGCGCAAGAACGGCCAGGAGCCGGTGACCTACCCGCACCCGCTGATGCGCAACGCGCTGGAGAAGACCCTCGGCGTACCGCTGTTCCAGGAGCAGTTGATGCAGCTCGCCATCGACCTGGCCGGCTTCGACGCGGCGGGGGCCGACCAGCTGCGCCGGGCGATGGGCGCCAAGCGCTCCGCCGAGCGGATGGCCCGCATCGCCGACCGGCTCTACGCGGGCATGGCCGAGCGGGGCATCACCGGCGAGCTGGCCGACGACGTCTTCCACAAGCTCTCCGCGTTCGCCAGCTACGGCTTCCCGGAGAGCCACGCGATGAGCTTCGCCTACCTGGTCTACGCCAGCTCCTGGCTCAAGCGCTACCACCCGGGGCCGTTCCTGGCCGCGCTGCTCAACGCCCAGCCGATGGGCTTCTACTCGCCGCAGACGCTTGTCGACGACGCCCGCCGGCACGGGGTGGAGGTGCGTCGGCCGGACATCAACGCCAGCGGCGCGCTGGCGGTGCTGGAGTCCACCCCGCGGACCCGGTGGGGCAGCGCGCCGGGGGAGCCGCCGCACGCCTGGGGGCTGGACGGGCCCGCCGTCCGGCTCGGGCTCTCCGGCGTGCGTACCCTCGGCGACGGGGTGGCCGAGCGGATCGAGGCGGAGCGGGCGGCGCGCGGGCCGTACCGCGACATGCCGGACCTGGCCCGGCGCGTGGGTCTCACCGCCGCGCAGCTGGAGGCGCTGGCCACCGCGGACGCCTTCGCCTGTTTCGGGCTGTCCCGGCGGCAGGCCCTCTGGGCCGCCGGCGCGGCGGCCCAGGACCGGCCGGGCCGGCTGCCGGGCACGGTGACCGGCGCGACCGCGCCCACCCTGCCCGGGATGGAGGCGGTGGAACGGCTGGTCGCCGACGTCTGGGCGACCGGGTTGTCGCCGGAGAGCCACCCGGCGAGCTTCATCCGCCCCCGGCTCGACGCGCTCGGCGCGGTGCCGATCGCCCGGCTCGGCGGGGTGGAGCCGGGGCGACGCATCCGGGTCGGCGGGATCGTCACCCACCGGCAGCGGCCCGCGACCGCCGGCGGGGTCACCTTCCTCAACCTGGAGGACGAGACGGGGATGCTCAACGTCACCTGCTCCCCGGGCCTGTGGCAGCGCTACCGGCGGGTGGCCCGCACGAGCGCCGCGCTGGTGGTGCGGGGGCGGTTGCAGCGGCACGAGGGAGTGATCAACCTCACCGCCGACCGGCTGGACGCCATCGAGCCCCCGGTCAGTCCGCCCTCGCGCGACTTCCGCTGACGGCAGTGATCCACATTACGGTTTTCCGCGCCGGATGGAGGGACACTCCAGCTCGCGTGGGCAGAGTGGCCCGCGCGAGCACGAGGGGGACGAACGATCATGGGAAACAACGACCGTAGCGGTGGGGTGGCGAACTCCCGGCGGACCCGGCTCGGCGCCGGTTGGACCCCGAGCCACCACACGGAGCCGCGCGAGTACGAGATCGTCGAGGGCCCGGTGGCCAACGCCCTGCGGTCGCGGGCCGAGGACGACGCCGCAGCCGGCGAGTCCTGATCTCCCACCCGGAGCAGGCCGGGCCGCCACAGGTGCGGCGCGGTGCGGCTGGACCGGGTGACTAGGCTCGACCGGGTGGAGCAGACCCCAGGCCGGCTCGCCGGGCCGCCGCTGACCCCCCGTACCGCCGTGATCTGGTCGGTGCTGCGCGCCGAGCTGGAGCGCCGCGCCGGCACCGCGCTGACCGTGCTCGACGTCGGCGGCGGCACGGGCGGCTTCGCCGTGCCGCTGGCCCAGGCCGGGCACCGGGTCACCGTGGTCGACGCCAGTCCCGACGCGCTCGCCGCACTGACCCGCCGGGCCGCGGAGGCCGGCGTGGCCGAGCGGGTCCGCGCCGTGCAGGGCGACGGCGACGCGCTCGCCGGCCTGGTCGAGCCGGGCAGCGCCGACCTGGTGCTCTGCCACGCCGTGCTGGAGGTCGTCGACGATCCCGCGGCGGTGGTGGCGGCGTTGGCCGCCGCGCTGCGGCCGGGCGGCGCCGCGAGCGTGCTCGTCGCCGGCCGGGCCGCCGCCGTGCTCGGCCGGGCCATGAACGGGCACCTGGACGTCGCCGCCGCGCTGGCCGCCGATCCGGCCGGCACCGCCGGCACCCGGGACACCCTGCGCCGGCGCTACGACGCCGACGGCGCCGCCGCGCTGCTCACCGCCGCCGGGCTCGCGGTCGAGCAGATCCACGGCGTACGCGTGCTCGCCGACCTGCTCCCCGCCGCCGTCGCCGACGGCCAGCCCGCCGCCCTGGTCGAGTTGGAGCGGGCGCTCGCCGCGCGGGCGCCCTGGCGGGACCTCGCCGCCCAGCTGCACCTGTTCGCCCGCCGCCCGTGACCGACCCGCCCCGCCCGCCGCGCCCGCCCGGGCCCACGCTGGAGATCGTCGGGCCGCGCTACGGCGACGCCAGCCTCGCCGACGTCCTGCCGTCCGCGCTCGCCGTTCTCGACGTGCCCGGCGCCACCGACCCGCTCGGACTGCGGGCCGCGCTGCCCGGGGTACGCCGGATCGCGGTGCTGCTCGTCGACGGCCTCGGCTGGCACCAGATCCCGACCGCCGCCCCGTACGCGCCGACCCTGGTGGGGCTCGCCGCCACCGTCGGGCGGCAGCTGACCTCCGGCTTCCCGTCGACCACGCCGACCAGCCTGGTGACGCTGGGCACCGGCGCCGCGCCCGGCGCGCACGGCGTGCTCGGGTTCACGGTGCGGGTGCCGGGGACCGACCGGGTGCTCAACCACATCGAGTGGGCGGCCGATCCGGCGCCGCTGCGCTGGCAGCCGGTGCGTACCCAGCTGGAGCGGGCCCGCGCCGCCGGGGTCGCGGTGACCGTGGTGAGCCGGCCCGAGTTCGGCGGCAGCGGGCTGACGCTGGCCGCCAACCGGGGCGGCGACTACCGCGGCGCGGCCGGCGTCGACGCGCTCGCCGAACGGATGCTCGCCGCCCTGGCCGCCGGGCCGGGGCCCACCCTGGTCTCCGGCTACCACCCCGACCTGGACCGGCACGGCCACCTCAGCGGTGTCGACTCGGTGCCCTGGCGGATCGCCGCCGCCGAGGTGGACCGGCTGCTGGCCCGGCTCGTCGACGGGCTGCCGCCCGACGCCGCGCTGCTGGTCACCGCCGACCACGGCCAGCTCGACGTGCCGGCCGAAGACCGCTTCGACCTGGACACCGACCCCCGGCTGCGCGCCGGGCTGGAGGTGGTCGCCGGGGAGCCGCGGGTCCGCTACCTGCACGTCACCCCCGGCGCCGTGGACGACGTCGTGGCCGCCTGGTCGGCGGTGCTCGGCGACGCGGCCCGGGTGCGTACCCGCGACGAGGTGGTGGCCGCCGGCTGGTTCGGTCCGGTGGCGGAGGAACACCTGGCGCGCATCGGCGACGTGGTGGTGATCTGCAACGGCACGTACGCGGTGACCGCCTCCCGCTCCGAGCCGCCGGCGGTCTCCCGGCTGGTGGCGTACCACGGGGCGGACACGGCGGCCGAGATGGCGATCCCGCTGCTGGTCGTACGCGGCTGACGCGCCGGCCCGCCGGGCGGGGATGTCGCAGGTCCGGGCTAGCCTGCGGGGATGGGCCGCAGCCAGTCGTTGCCCCGGGGTGGCGATCCCCGGTTCGGGCCGGACGCCGACGATTCCGGCTGCCCGATCCTGCACGTCGACATGGACGCCTTCTTCGCCTCGGTCGAGGTCCGTCGCCGGCCGGAGCTGCGCGGTCGGCCCGTCGTGGTCGGCGGGACCGGCCCGCGCGGGGTGGTGAGCTCCGCCAGCTACGAGGCCCGGCGCTACGGCGTACGCAGCGCCATGCCCACCGCCCGGGCCCGGGCGCTCTGCCCGCACGCGGTCTACCTGCCGCCGGACTTCACGCAGTACTCGGCGGCCTCCGCCGCGGTGATGCAGATCTTCCGGGACGTCACCCCCCTGGTCGAGCCGCTCTCCCTGGACGAGGCGTTCCTCGACGTGGCCGGCGCCCGGCGGCTCTTCGGCCCGCCGGCCGCCATCGCCCGGCGCATCCGCGAGCGGGTCGCGGGGGAGCAGGGGCTGAGCTGTTCCGTCGGCGTCGCGCCGAGCAAGTTCGTGGCCAAGCTCGGCTCGACCCGCGCCAAGCCCGACGGGCTGCTCGTCGTCCCGGCCACCCGGGTGCTCGAGTTCCTGCACCCGCTGCCGGTGTCGGCGCTGTGGGGCGTGGGGGAGCGGTCCACCGAGACGCTGCGGCGGCTGGGCCTGGCCACGATCGGCGATCTCGCCGAGGCCCCGGTCGGCATGCTGCGCAAGGCGCTCGGCGACGCGTCCGCCGCCCACCTGCACGAGCTGGCCTGGGGGCGCGACCAGCGCCGGGTCAGCCCCGAGCAGGCGGAGAAGTCGATCGGTGCCGAGGTGACCTTCGACGTGGACGTCACCGACCCGCTGGAGATCCGCCGGGCGCTGCTCGCCCTCGCCGAGAAGGTCGGCATCCGGCTGCGCCGGGCCGGGCAGGTCGGGCGCACCGTGTCGCTCAAGGTGCGGCTGACCGATTTCCGCACCGTCAGCCGCTCCCGCACGACGGGCGTGCCGACCGACGTCGCCAGGGAGATCTTCGACACCGTCTGGGCGCTCTACACCGCGCTCGACCCGGTTGAGCCGGTCCGTCTGGTCGGCGTACGGGTCGAGGGGCTCGCCGCCGCGCGGGAGACCCCACGGCAGCTCACCCTCGGTGCGCCCGAGCGGGGCTGGCGGGAGGCGGAGGCCGCAGCTGACGCCGCCGCTGCCCGTTTCGGGCGGTCCGTCATAGGTCCGGCCAGTCTGCTCGGGGTCCGCGAGGGGCGACGAAATGAAAATCCACCCCGGCCGTAGGTCGTCCCGCTTTCCGACGCGCGAGGGCCCTCGTAGACTTGCGGGTAAGCAGCCGGTTGGCTGCCACGGTCTGTCGGCCCGACCGGGCCGACCAACGTGACCGGGGAGGAGTGCCGTGCCGCTCTCGGAGCACGAGCAGCGGCTGTTCGAGCAGATCGAGCGGTCGCTTGCCGAGGACCCCAAATTCGCCTCGGCCGTGCGCGCCAGCGATCCGCGCTTCCACGCGCGGCGTCGCCTGCTCGTCGCTGCCGGCGTGATCATCGCTGGGCTGGCCCTGTTGGTCTATGGCGCGGTGATCAAGCTTCCGCCGCTGGCAGTGGCGGGTTTCGTCGTCATGCTGGCCTCGGCCGCGTTCGCGGTGCAGTCGCACCGTCGGGGGCAGTCACCGGACCTGCACGTCGTGGGCGGGACGACGAGTCGTCGTCGCCCCCGCGGCCGGTCGGGTCGTCGGCCCTCGATCCTGGACCGGATGGAGGACCGGTGGCGGCAGCGCCCGGAGGGGCACCGCTGAGCCCGGCCCGCCCCTGAGGCGGGCCGCGCGACGAACAGTCAGCCGCCGGGACGCCCGGCGGCCAGCGACGATTCCGCACGCCCCGGGGCGTGCATCCTCCGCATCTCCCGATGTCCGGCATCCGGCCGGCCCCGTCCGCCCTGAGCCCGGCCGGCCCTGAGCCCGGTCGGCCCTGACGGCCGTGACGCCGGTCGGCCCTGACGGCCGTGACGCCGGTCGGCCCTGACGGCCGTCGGCTGGCGGCCCGACGGCCCGACCCCCGGGGGTATCGCGCCGTGACGGCCCGGCACCCGGCATAGCGGACCTGGAGAACCTGGAACGCTCGCCGATTTAGGCCCGTGCCGCGACGGCGGCCCCGCGAACGCGACGGGCCGGCGGGGCGGGTGCCCCTACCGGCCCGTTCGTCCGTCGGTCAGCGGGCCATGCGGCCGGCCAGCAGGCGACGCGGGTTCCAGCGCAGCAACCGGTGCCGGGCCCGACCGCCCGCCGCCACCAGCCGGGACGACGCCTCGGCCGTGCCCGTGCGCCAGCGCAGCAGCACCGACGGCGGCAGCACCGCCGCCACCAGGCGGGTACGCCGGTCGGTCTGTGCGGCCAGCGCGGCCCGTACGGTGCGCAGGGCCGGCAGGAGCTGCTCGCCGGTCAGCGGATCGCGGGCGTAGCGGGCGCGTTCCTCGGCGCGGCCGAGCAGGCGTACCGCCGTGGTCGCCCCCGCGTCGGCCGTGAGCGCCTCCCGGGACAGCCGGTCGGCGGTCGCCCGGGGGGTCTCCGTCCGGTCCACCCGGACCCGGTAGTCCACAAGCGTGTCCAGCAGTTCGTCCCAGGCGGCGTGCGCGTCCGCCCGCGCCCGCTCCGCGTCCGCCACCACCACCATGCGTCGCCCGTCGGCGGGCGCGTCGCCGGTGGCCCCGGGGCGCACCGCCGCCGCGGCCGGTTTCGCCGGGCCGCTGCGCTTGCGGCGCAGTGCCGTGCGGCGCAGCGCCGGCAGGGCGAGCAGAGCGAGCAGGGCCAGCACCGCCGCGGCGGCGTACCAGGGCCAGACCGGAGCCTGGTCGGTCGGGGCCGTGCCGTCGAGGGCCAGGCCGGAGTCGATGTCCTCCTCGGGGCCCTCCGGCCCCGCCGGGCCGGCCGACGGGTCGACGTCGCCGGGGGCACTCGTCGGGCCTGCGGTCGGCGTCTCCGCCTCCGGGGCGTCGATGTCCGGCGCCCAGGCCGACCGGGTCGAGCCCTGCACGCCGTACGCCGGGGTCGGGTCGAAGGGCACCCAACCGACCTCGTTGAAGTAGACCTCTGTCCAGGCGTGCAGGTTCCGGTTGGTCAACGTGTACGTGCCGTCGCCGGAGTTGCTGCCGTTGGCGAAGCCGAACGCCACCCGCGCCGGGACGCCGGCGGCCCGGACCAGCCACGTCATCGCGGCGGCGTACTGCTGGCAGAAGCCGACCTTGTTGTCCAGGAAGTCGACGATCTCCCGCCCGCTGGTGCCGCCCTTGGTGCTGAGCGAGTAGGTGAAGCCGTTGTCCGCGGAGAAGTGGTCGTAGATCGCACGGACCTTGTCGTACTCGGTGTCCTTGCCCCGTACCAGGGTGGAGACCAGCTCCTCGACCTCGGGCACCGGCGGCGGTGCGGGATGCAGGCGCCGCACGGCGTGGTCGGCCGGCAGCGGCGACGACCGGCGCAGGGCCGCCGGCGTGTAGGCCGAGCGCACGTACTCGAACGAGTAGCGCTTGTCGCGCGAGTTGTCCCGGTGGGAGAAGACCACCTGGAGGCTGGGGTCGTACGCCCAGTTGCCGTTGAGGCCCTCGGAGCGCACCGGTTCGGTGTAGACCGGCAGCAGCGGCATGTTGAGGGTCTTCGTCACCTCGACCGTGGCCTGGTACGTCCGCTGCTCGACGCCCCGCGCGGACGGCGCCGGCAGGTCGTCGACGGGCCGGCCCGTGGGGGTGCCCTCACGGAAGCCGCTCGGCGTGAGCTTGTCGGCCACGCCGAAGCGCAGGTAGAAGGGGCGGGGCTCGTTCGTGGTGACCTTGACCAGGTCGGCGACCTCGGACTGGTTGAGCTGCCCGCTCAACGCCGCGAACAGGTCGATCCGGCCGGTGCCGCCCTGCCCGGAGCGCCCGTTGCCGTTGCCGTTGCCCGAACCGCCCAGCGTGTCCAGCAGCCCGCCCGTCATCCCCGGCACGGCCAGCGGCAGCACCACGGCCAGCGCCACACCCACCACCGCCAGCCGCCGGCCGGCGGCGGCCAGCGGCGAGGCCTCCCAGACGTCGACGTCCCGCCCGTCGCCGGTGAACCGCCGGCCGAACCGGCGGACCCGGTCGACGTTGTCGGTCACCAGCAGCCAGAGGAACCCGGCGGCGCCGACGACGAACGGCACCGCCGGGACGCTGTCCACGTAGACCGCGACGGGCACCGAGTAGATCGCCAGCATCGGCAGACCGGCCAGCGCCGGCCGGCGCAGCCCGACGGTGAGCACGTCGACCACCACGGCCACCCCGCCGATCCCGAGCACCGTGACGAACAGCAGCGGGTCGGTGTCGGGGACCTTGACGCCGTACGAGCGCATGTCCTCCAGCGAGCCGTCGAGCAGCTCGCCGAAGTGCGTGAAGGTCGACGGGGTGGGCACGATGCCCAGCAGTTCGGTGCCGCCGGGGAAGAGCCAGGTCAGGGCCAGCGTCAGGCCGGCCAGCATGCCCAGCGCCTGGCCCCAGAGCGGAACCCGCGCCAGCCGGGCGAGCGCGGCCACGGCGGCGACCACG
Organism: Micromonospora sp. NPDC007220; assembly: GCF_040634035.1. NCBI lineage: Bacteria > Bacillati > Actinomycetota > Actinomycetes > Micromonosporales > Micromonosporaceae > Micromonospora > Micromonospora sp. NPDC007220. The sequence goes on from NZ_JBEYEU010000002.1 coordinate 380,201, forward strand.
GCCACCGCGATCGTCGCCTGGATCAGCCACGTCCAGCGTTCGAAGATGGCCGACAGCGGCGCGGCGGCGAGCAGTGTCGCCGCGGCGGCCACGAAGCCCAGGTTCCGGTGGGCGATCATGAGGGGACCCTTCCGTTCATCGCATGCCGCCGGCCACCGTCTCGGCCATGGCCGCCCGCAGCGCGAAGCCCTGCGAGCCGCGGGCCGCCTGCGGCCACAGCGCGGGCAACTGCGTGCCGTGGTCGACGCCGATGACCCGCCAGCCGCTCTGCAACATGGCCAGCGCGGCGGCGCCGTGGGCGTGGTCGGCCTCGGCCCGGGCCTTGGCGGGCAGGTTGAGCCAGGTGGAGCTGTCGAGCAGGAAACCGACGCAGGTGGCCCCGTTGCCCCGCAGCCCGGCCAGCAGCTCGGCCTCGGCCGTGCTCACCGAGCCGAAGAGGCCGATGATCAGGCCGCCGTCCGCCCGTTGCCGGACCCGCTGCACCAGGGTGGTGAGCTCACCGTTCTTGTCGAGCCGGACCTCGGCGAGGTGGTCGAGGAGCACCCCGTCGCCGGCCGCCTCGGACGCGTCCACGTCCGCGCCGGAACCCGTGACCAGACGCAGCTTGTAGCCGGCCTGCCGCAGGTGCACCGCGATGCTGGCCGCGGCGGAGACCGCCCACTCGAAGGAGGCCGTCGGCCCGTCGCCGCGGTGGCCGTACGCGCGGGTGTCCAGCACGACGGTGGCCCGGCTCTCCCAGGGCTGCTCCTCCCGGCGCACCATCAGCTCGCCGGTGCGGGCGGTGGACTTCCAGTGCACCCGGCGCAGGTCGTCGCCCATCCGGTACTCCCGGGTGGCGGCGTCGTCCTCGCCGTGCACCGCCACCGAGCGGGCCCGACTGTCGCCGCTGCCGGCGTACTCGCCGGGCAGGCGCACCGAGGGCAGCGGCGTGACCTGCGGGATGACGGTCAGATGATCGGTGCTCGGGAAGGCGCGGCTCAGCTCGCACAATCCGAACGGGTCGGTCATCCGGACCACCAGCGGGCCCACCTCGTAGCGGCCACGCACGTCGGCGCGCACCGTGTAGGCCACCGAGCTGGCCTGGTGGGCGCCGAGCCGCTCCAGCACCACCCGGGGCCGGCTGCCCAGCGCGTACGGCAGCCGGTCCTCCAACAGCAGGGTGCCGGTGGGCAGGCGGGACATGTTCTGCAACCGCAGCACCACCCGGGAGCTGGCCCCGACGGGCACCCGGTGCGGGTCCAGCGACCGGTTGCAGGCCAGCTTGTAGCGGCTGCGCCCGACGTAGGCCGCGGCGAGCAGCGGCAGGATGGCCAGCAGCACGGCCACCCGGAGCAGGTCCTTCTCGCCGAGGATGCCGGCCGAGACCGCCGCCGCGACCGCGGCCGCCAGGAACGAACGGCCGCGGGTGGTCAGCCCGCGCAGCCCGTCGCGCACGTCACCGCCTCCGCGGCTCGTACGTGGCTCGGCCGTTGCCCTCGCCCGTGGGGCGGGTGTCGTACGGGGAGCGCCCGCGGTCGTGCGGCAGCGGCAGCCGGTGCACCAGCTCGGAGACGATCGCGTCGGTCGTACGCCGGGCGAGCTGGGCGTCGGCGGTGGGGATGATCCGGTGCGCGAGCACCGGCACGGCCAGCACCTGGAGGTCGTCGGGCAGGACGTAGTCGCGCCCCTCCAGGGCGGCCACCGCGCGGGCGGTGCGCAGGAGCTGGAGGGTCGCCCGCGGGGAGGCGCCCAGCCGCAGGTCGGCGGCCTCGCGGGTGGCGGTGACCAGGTCGATCGCGTACTGCTTGACGGCGTCGGCGACGTGCACCTGCCGGACGTGGCCGATCAGCTGCCGCACGGTGTTGGCGTCGGCGACCGGACGCAGCTCGTCCAGCGGGTCCGTCGCGCCGTGCCCGTCGAGCATCGCCAGCTCGGCGCTCGGGTCCGGGTAGCCCATCGCGATGCGGGCGGTGAACCGGTCGCGCTGCGCCTCGGGGAGGGGATAGGTGCCCTCCATCTCGATCGGGTTCTGGGTCGCGACGACCATGAACGGCGTCTGGAGGTGGTAGGTGACGCCGTCGACGGTGACCTGGCGCTCCTCCATGCACTCCAGCAGCGCCGACTGCGTCTTCGGCGAGGCGCGGTTGATCTCGTCGCCGACGACCAGGTTGGCGAAGACCGCACCGGGGCGGAACTCGAAGTCGTGCGTCTCCTGGTTGTAGACGCTGACCCCCGTGACGTCGCTGGGCAGCAGGTCGGGGGTGAACTGGATGCGGCGCACGGAGCAGTCGATCGACCGGGCCATGGCCTTGGCGAGCTTGGTCTTGCCGACCCCGGGCACGTCCTCGATGAGCAGGTGGCCCTCGGCGAGCAGGACGGCCAGGGCGAGCCGCACGGTGGCGGTCTTGCCCTCGATGACCTGCTCGATGTTCGACACGATGGCTTCGCTGGCGGCACGGAACTCGTCGTGCGGCAACACGCCGCCCACCTCGTCCCTGGTCTGTTGTGTCACGGGCCTCCTCCTCGTCGCCGGACGGCAGCTCTGTATAGAGCAGCTGGACCCGCCGTAGGGTTCGCGACGCCGAGCCTCGTCTGCCGCAGAAATCTCACTGGTCTCTCAGGCTAACCATGTTTGTCGCCGTCGCCGACCCCCGCAGGTAGACGGTCGGTTACGCACCGAACATTCGCCGGGTCGGGGGATCGGACCGTCGCTCTCGGTGCCGTTGATGATCACAAAGGGCTGCCGCGGCGCGTACGTCCGGGGTCGCCGTCCCGACCCGTGGCGGCGGGCGACGTGCGGGACCGGACGGCGGGGTACACTCCCGGGCATGGCCGGATTCTTCCTGCTTCTTACCGGGCCGTGCTGATGCGCTGACGCGCGACAGCACGGCGGCCCCTCCTGCGCGAGGGGCTTTTTTGTGCCCTCCGCCGGACGCCCCGGCGATCGGCACCCGGCACCGGCGCCGGCCCTCGGGCGGCGCGGCGCCGGCGGCGGACAGACCCGAGCCAGACCGACATGACCGCGCCGAGCGAGGTCAGCACCCAGCCCGGCCGTGGCGTGGCCGGCGGCGACGAGCGAAGCGAGGAGACGCCATGAGTGAGGCAGCACCGGCCGACATTCCCCCGTTCCGGTACACCGCGGCCCTGGCCGAGGAGATCGAACAGCGCTGGCAGGACGCCTGGGCGCGGGAGGGGACGTTCCACGCTCCGAACCCGACCGGCCCGCTGGCCGACCCCGGCCATCCGCGCGCCGGGGCGGAGAAGCTGTACGTCCTGGACATGTTCCCGTACCCGTCGGGCGCGGGCCTGCACGTCGGCCACCCCCTGGGCTACATCGGCACCGACTGCTTCGCCCGCTACCAGCGGATGGCGGGGCGCAACGTGCTGCACGCCATGGGCTTCGACGCGTTCGGCCTGCCCGCCGAGCAGTACGCGGTGCAGACCGGCACCCACCCGCGGACCACGACCGTGGCCAACATCGAGCGCTACAAGGCGCAGCTGCGCCGGCTGGGCCTGGCCCACGACGAGCGCCGCTCGGTGGCCACCATCGACACCGAGTTCTACCGGTGGACGCAGTGGATCTTCCTGCAGGTCTTCAACTCCTGGTACGACACCGGGGCGGGGCGGGCCCGCCCGATCGCCGAGCTGATCGCCGAGTTCGAGGGCGGCAACCGGCCCACGCCCGACGGGCGGCCGTGGGCGGAGCTGTCCGTCGCCGAGCGCCGGGCCGTCGTCGACGACCACCGGCTGGCGTACGTCTCGCAGGCGCCGGTCAACTGGTGCCCGGGGCTGGGCACCGTGCTGGCCAACGAGGAGGTCACCGCCGACGGCCGCTCCGAGCGCGGCAACTTCCCGGTCTTCAAGCGCAACCTGAAGCAGTGGATGATGCGGATCACCGCGTACGGCGACCGGCTGCTGGACGACCTGGACACGCTGGACTGGCCCGAGCCGATCAAGCTGATGCAGCGCAACTGGATCGGCCGCTCCACGGGCGCGCACATCGACTTCCCGACCGCCGTCGCGCCGATCCGGGTGTTCACGACCCGGCCGGACACCGTCTTCGGCGCCACCTACATGGTGCTGGCCCCCGAGCACGAGCTGGTCGACGCGCTGGCGCCGGCGGCCTGGCCCGAGGGGACGAAGGACGCGTGGACCGGCGGGCACGCCAACCCGCGCGCGGCCGTGGAGGCGTACCGCAAGGCGGCGGCGGCCAAGACCGACGTCGAGCGGCAGGCCGACACGAAGGAGAAGACCGGCGTCTTCGTCGGGGCGTACGCCACCAACCCGGTCACCGGCGGTCAGGTCCCGGTCTTCGTCGCCGACTACGTGCTGGCCGGCTACGGCACCGGTGCGATCATGGCGGTGCCCGGCCAGGATGAGCGGGACTGGGCGTTCGCCGAGGTCTTCGACCTGCCGATCGTGCGTACCGTGCAGCCCTCGGAGGGCTTCGACGGCAAGGCGTACACCGGGGACGGCCCGGCGGTCAACAGCGCCGCGCCCGAGCGCGGCCTGGACCTGAACGGCCTGGGGGTGACCGAGGCGAAGGCCCGGATCATCGAGTGGCTGGAGGCCAACGGCCACGGCACGGGCGCGGTGACCTACCGGCTGCGCGACTGGCTGTTCTCCCGGCAGCGTTACTGGGGCGAGCCGTTCCCCATCGTGTACGACGAGACCGGCGCGGCCATCGCCCTGCCGGAGGAGATGCTGCCGGTCGAGCTACCCGAGGTGGACGACTTCTCGCCGCGCACGTTCGACCCCGAGGACGCCGGCAGCAACCCGGAGACCCCGCTGTCGCGCCGGCGCGACTGGGTCGAGGTGGAGCTGGACCTGGGCGACGGCCCGAAGCGCTACACCCGCGAGACCAACGTGATGCCGCAGTGGGCCGGCTCGTGCTGGTACGAGCTGCGCTACCTGGACCCGACGAACTCCGAGCGCTTCGTCGACGCGGAGAACGAGGCGTACTGGATGGGGCCGCGCGGCGAGGGCGACTGCGGTGGCACCGACCTGTACGTCGGCGGCGCCGAGCACGCCGTGCTGCACCTGCTGTACGCGCGGTTCTGGCACAAGGTGCTGTACGACCTGGGGCACGTCTCGTCGTTCGAGCCGTTCCGCAAGCTGTTCAACCAGGGCTACATCCAGGCGTACGCGTACACCGACGCCCGGGGCGCCTACGTGCCGGCCGAGGAGGTCACCGAGCGCGAGGGCGGCTTCTACCTGGGCGACACCCAGGTCAACCGCGAGTACGGCAAGATGGGCAAGTCCCTGAGGAACGTGGTCACGCCCGACGAGATGTGTGCCGCGTACGGGGCGGACACGTTCCGCGTCTACGAGATGTCGATGGGCCCGCTGGAGGTGTCCCGTCCGTGGGAGACCCGGGCGGTCGTCGGGTCGTACCGGTTCCTGCAGCGGGTCTGGCGGGCGGTCGTCGACGAGCAGACCGGCGCGCTGCGGGTCACCGACGCGCCCGCCGACGAGGCGACCCGGCGGCTGCTGCACAAGGTGGTCGACGGGGTCCGCGGCGACATGGAGGCGATCCGGTTCAACACGGCGATCGCCAAGCTGATCGAGCTGACCAACGGGCTGACCCGGCTGGCGGAGACCCCGCGCGAGGTGGCCGAGCCGCTGGTGCTGATGCTGGCGCCGTTCGCCCCGCACGTCGCCGAGGAGCTGTGGCGCCGGCTGGGGCACGACACCTCCCTGACGTACGCGGACTTCCCGACCGCCGACCCGGCGCTGCTGGTGGCCGAGACGGTGACCTACCCGGTGCAGATCAACGGCAAGGTGCGGGGCCGCGTCGAGGTCCCCGCCGACGCGTCCGAGGAGACCGTCCGCGCGGCGGCCCTGGAGGCGGTCGCGTCCTCGCTGGCCGGCAAGGAACCCCGCAAGGTCATCGTCATCAAGGGCCGCATGGTCTCCGTGGTGGCCTGACGCCGCGCCGTGCGCTGTCGATCATGCAGTTGTGGTGGGGGACAAGGTCCCCGGGGCGGGATTAGCCGGGCACCACGACTGCATGATCGACGCGCCGGGTCGGGCCGGGCCGCGCGCTGGGGCGGGCCGGGTCAGGGGTCGCGGCGGTGGGTCAGGGTGATCGCCGCCAGGGTGGCGGCCGCGGACCAGGCGGCCAGGGTCAGCCAGGAGCCGGTGACGGTGGCCGGGTACGGGTCCAGGTTGACGACGTCGGGATGCACCTCGAGCAGTCGTAGCCAGGCGGCGAGGGGCAGGGCGTTGTACGCCTCGGCGATCCACCGGTGCTCGTCGCTGTCCACCGTCATCGGCACCAGCACGAGCACCGCCGTCGCGCCGGCCACCGCACCGGCGGCGTGCCGGGTGAGCGCGCCCAGACCCATCCCGACCAGCGCGCACACGGGCACGAGCGCGGCGCTCGCCACGACCGCGCGCAGCACCCCCGGCTCGCCGATCGACCAGCCGGCGTCCCGGTCGGCGAGGATCGCCTGGGACACCCAGAACGACGTCGTCGCGGTGACCGCGCCGAAGACGAGCATGACCCCGGCCAGCACGGCGGCCTTCGCCGCGACCAGCGCGCGGCGGGCGGGGACGGCGGCGAACGTGGCCCGGATCAGCCCGCTCTGGTGCTCGCCGACGATGGTCAGTGCGCCGATGGTGGCCGAGGCGAGGATCAGCAGCAGGTAGCCGGCCTCGGGGAAGGCGTCGCGCACCGGCCCGTACATGCGGAACATCTCCCGGCGCTCCTGCGGGTACGTCGGCCAGTTCCGGTGGTCGGCGAGGCTGGCGTTGACGCTGACCCCGACCACGAACAGGAAGACCAGCGGCAGCGTCCAGCGGGTCGAGCGCAGCGACCACAGCTTGATCCACTCGGCGGCCAGCAGGTCGCGGAACCGGGCCGGGACGTCGGTATTGGTCGGTCGGCGGGTCGGCGCGGTCACGGCGGTCATCGGGTCCCCTCCCCGGCGAGATACTCGACGCTGTCGGCGGTGAGTGCCATGAAGGCCTCCTCCAGTGAGGCGGTGCGGGCGGTCAGTTCGTGCAGCCCGACGCGGTGGGCGAGCGCGAGGTCGCCGATCCGCGCGGCCGTCAGGCCGGTCACGACGAGCGCCCCGGCGTCGTCCGGGCGGACGTGCGCGCCCTCGGCGGTGAGCACGGCGGACAGCGTCGCCGGGTCGGGCGTACGGACGGTCACGTCGGCCCGGGTGCTCCCGGCGGCGAACTCGGCGAGGCCCTGCTCGGCGATCAGCCGGCCCCGGCCGATCACCACGAGCCGGTCCACGCAGTTCTGCATCTCGCTCATCAGGTGGCTGGAGACGAAGACCGTGCGCCCCTCGGCCGCCAGCCGCCGGAACAGGTCCCGTACCCAGCGCACCCCCTCCGGGTCGAGACCGTTGAACGGCTCGTCGAAGAGCAGGACGGGCGGGTCGCCGAGCAGCGCGGCGGCGATCCCGAGCCGCTGCCGCATGCCGAGCGAGAAGCCGCCGATGCGCCGCCGGGTGACGGCCGACAGCCCCACCTCCCGGAGCACCTCGTCGACCCGGGCGCGCGCGATGCCGTTGCTGCGGGCCAGGGCCGACAGGTGGGCGACGGCGCTGCGCCCGCCGTGCACGTCCCCGGCGTCGAGCAGCGCGCCGGCGTGGCGCAGCCCGCGTGGCCGGTCGGCGAAGCGGACCCCGTCCACCGTGACGGTGCCGCTGGTCGGCGCGGTGAGCCCGATGATCATCCGCAGCGTGGTGGACTTGCCGGCCCCGTTGGGGCCGAGGAACCCGGTCACGTGGCCGGGTCGCACGGTCAGGGTGAGGTCGTCGACGGCCGTCGTGCGGCCGTACCGTCTCGTCAGGGATTGAAGTTCGATCACCTGCCCCACGCTGCCGGGCGGCGGCCGGCGGGGCGTCGCCCCGGCGGCCACACCCGGCGGCCGGTGACCCGCCCCGGGGCGTACGCCCGTGGGCCGATGCGCGGGCGGCGACGGGCTGTCTACCGTGTGCGCATGGACGCCACCGTGCCGCTGCCACGCCGCGCCGCGTCGCTGGCGCGGGCGGTCCTGCCCTGGGTCGGCGTCGCGCTGCTGCCCGTCACCGTGCTGCTCGCCCCGGCCGTCGCGTCGAGCCGGGGCGGCGTGGGGTTCGGCGACTGGTGGTTCTCCGAGCGCTACCTGGTGCCGTTGCTGGCCGTGGTCCCGCCCGCCGGCCTGCTGCGCCGCCGCCCGGTGCTCGCCCTGGCCCTGATGGTCGTCGCGGCGTGTGTGGTCACCGCAGCCGTCAACGTTCCGGAGGGCGGCTACCTGACCGACATCTGGTACGCGCAGTTCCTGGCCATCGACCTGGTGGTGGGGCTGATCGCGGCGCACCGGTCGCGCCGCGTCTCGGTGCCGGTGGCCGTCGCGGTGCTCGTCGTGCAGATCACCGCCGGCTTCGTGAACCCCGCCAGCGACCCCATCAACCGGGCCACGCTCGCCGTGCTGGCGGTCGTCACCGCGTGGACGGTCGGCAACTCGGTCCAGGCCCGGCGCGGCTACGCCGCGGCCGTCCGGGCGCACACCGCCGCCGAGGCGGTCACCGCCGAGCGGCTGCGCATCGCCCGCGAGCTGCACGACATGGTCGCGCACAGCATCGGGGTGATCGCCATCCAGGCCGGCGTGGGCGCCCGGGTCATCGACACCCAACCGGCCCAGGCCCGCGCCGCGCTCGCCACCATCGAGGCGACCAGCCGCGACACCCTGGCCGGCCTGCGGCGTACGCTCGGCGCGCTGCGCCGCCCGCAGTCGGAGTCGGCGTCGCTGGACCCGACGCCGGGGCTGGACGACCTCGACCGACTGGTCGCGGCTGCCGCCGACGCGGGGGTGCGGGTGGACCTGCGGCGCGTCGGCGAGCGGCGGCCCGTCCCGGCCGAGGTCGACCTCGCCGCGTTCCGGATCGTGCAGGAGGCGCTCACCAACGTGGTACGGCACGCGGGCACCGACCGGTGCCGGGTCACCGCCGAGCACGGCCCCGACGAGGTGGCCGTGGAGATCGTCGACGAGGGCCGGGGCGCCCGGGTCGGCGGTGAGGGGCACGGAATCCTCGGCATGCGCGAACGGGTCGCTCTGCTGGAAGGCCGGTTCCACGCCGGGCCCCGCCCCGAGGGCGGCTTCCGGGTGGCGGCGTGGCTACCGGCACCCCCCGCAGCGCCGGCACCCCCCGCAGCGCCGGCACCACCGGCAGCACCGGCAGCACACGTGGCGACAGAGTCGGCCGGGGCGCGGACCGGGGCGGGGGACCGGTGAGCGTCCGGGTGCTGCTCGTCGACGACCAGCCACTGGTCCGCGCCGGCCTGCGGGTGCTCATCGCCGACGCCCCCGACATCGACGTCGTCGGCGAGGCGGGTACGGGGGCCGAGGCGGTGCGGCTGGCCCGCGAGGTCGTGCCGGACGTGGTGCTGATGGACCTGCGGATGCCCGGCATGGACGGCATCCAGGCCACCCGCGCGATCACCGCGCACGGCGGCGCCACCCGCGTCCTCGTGCTCACCACCTTCGACGACGACGAGCACGTGCACGCCGCGTTGCGCGCCGGCGCGAGCGGGTTCCTGGTCAAGGACATGGCGCTGGACGACATCCTCGGCGCGGTCCGGGTGGTCGCCGCCGGGGACGCGCTGATCGCCCCCGGGGTCACCCGCCGGCTCATCGCCGAGTTCGCCCGCCGGCCGACCCCCACCGCCCCGACCCGGGCCCTCGACGGCGTCACCGAGCGGGAGCGCGAGGTGCTGACGCTCGTCGGCCGGGGCCTGTCCAACGGCGAGATCGCCGCCGAGCTGGTGATCAGCGCGGCCACCGCCAAGGCGCACGTGGCCCGGCTGTTCAGCAAGCTGGGCGCCCGCGACCGGGTGCACCTCGTCATCGCCGCCTACGAGGCCGGGCTGGTCTCCCCGGCGGGATGAGGCGCGCGACCGGGCGCGCTCGGGGCGCTCAGCGCAGCGCGGCCGCGACCACCGGGCGGTGCTCGCCCAGCCAGTCGTACCAGCGGCGCACCGTGTCGGCGACCCCCGCGTCGCGGAGCCGGCACATGGCCGGATCGCCCCGCTCCGCGCCAGCCGCGATCCCGCGCCAGGTGCCGTCGATCTGGGCGAGCATCACGTCGACCAGTTCGGCGCGGGGCAGCGCGGGCGACCCCGGGCCGGCCGCCTCGTAGGAGTCGCAGAGCAGCCGGGCGCGCCGGCCCAGCTCCACCGGGTCGGCTGCCGGCCCCACCGCCGCCCAGTGCCAGGCGGCGAAGGCGACGTCCTCGACCCGCCGGCCGGGCGCGGCCAGGTCCCAGTCGATCAGCGCCACGGGCAGCGGGCCGGCGGGAGCGTCCCGGTACACCGTGTTCTTGGGGGACAGGTCGCGGTGGCAGACCGTCTCGGCGTCGGCGGCCAGCGGGCTGCCCGCGCAGGCGTCGTGCAGCCGCCGGAGCAGCACGGCCAGCCGGGTCAGCGCCGGGTCGGCGAAGTACGCCGGATCCTCCCTGTCCCGCCACGGCACCCGGCCGTCGACGTGGCTGAGCACCTGCCGACCCCGCTCGTCCGTGCCGAGGTGGCGGGGCGCGACGTCCGCGCCCACCCGCTCCAGGTGTCGCAGCAGCGCGGCGACGAACTCGGCGTTCTCCGGCGGCGTACGCCGGACGGTGTCGCCGACCCGGACCACCTCGGCGATGAAGCCGCCCCGCAGCCGCTCCTCGGCGGCGATCGGGTCGACGCGACCGGTGGCGCCGGCCGGCTGCCGCCCCTCGTGTTCCTGCCCCGTGGCCCCGCCCGCTCCGGGCGATCCGCCGCGCACCGCCGGCCTCAGCTCGGCCCGAGCCGGCGCTGCCGCTCGGCGCGCCACCAGCGGTGGATCAGCACGACGCTGGCGATCAGGCCGAGCGCGGCCGGCGCGACGCCGAACCAGTTGACGTCGCCCGGGGAGGTGACCGTCGCGCCCACCGCCGCGTAGCCGAACGCGGTGGGCGCGGAGGCGATCACGCTGCCGGCGAGGAACGGCAGCACCCGGGCGCCGGTGGTGCCGTAGCCGTAGCTGACCAGCCCGAAGCCGGCGATCGGCAGCAGCCGTACGGTGACCACGCCGAGGACGCTCTGGCGGGCGAACCAGCCGTCCAACCGGGCCAGCCGGCCGCGTACCCGCTCGGCGACGAAGTCCCGCCCGAGCAGGCGGCCGACCGTGAAGCCCAGCGCCGCCGCGAGCAGGGCGGCGCCCAGCGCGTACGCGGCGCCCTCCAGCGCACCGAAGATCGCGCCCGAGGCGAGCGTGATGAAGGTCCGGGGGACCAGCGCGACCAGCAGCAGCGCCCCGCCGAGGACCGCCGCCACGGGGGCGAGGCCGCCCAGCCGGTCGGCCAGCCCGGGCAGTTCCCGCGCCTCGGGCAGGTCGACGACGAGCAGCACCGCCCCGAAGGAGGCGAGCAGGAGCAACAGCAGGGCGAACCGGACGGCCGACGGCTGCCGCAGCAGCCGCCGGACGGCCAGGATCATGCCCGGGCGGCGGCGGCCACCGCGGTGCGGCGCTCGGCGCGCAGCCGGTCCGACCAGGTGTCGTCGAGCGGCGGGAGCTGGTGCGCGCCGGTGGCCCAGCGCAGCAGCAGGTCCGCCAGGGCGGGGTTGCGAGCGAGGGCCGGGCCGTGCGAATACGTGCCGAGCAGCTTGCCCCGCCACGCCCCCTCGGTGGCGCCGTCGTTGCCGACCCCGGCGGTGACCCGGGCCAGCGGGGAGACCCCCGGGCCGAGGTGGGTGCGCCCGCCGTGGTTCTCGAACCCGGTCAGCGCCGGCACGCCCAGCCGCGGGTCGATGTCGCCGGCCAGCTCGCCGACGGCGCGGGTCGGCCCCCGGTCGGAGGAGAGGTCGAGCAGCTCCAGCCCGGCGCAGAGGGTGCCCTTGGCGAAGAAGGAGGTGCCGAGGAGCTGGTAGCCGGCGCAGACCCCGAACACGACCGAGCCCTGGGCGACCGCCCGGTGCAGGCCGCCGTCGGCGAGCAGCCGCTGCGCGCCGAGCGCCTGCGGGCCGTCCTCGCCGCCGCCGATGAGGTAGATGTCGGCGGTGGAGGGGAGACGCTGGTCGGAACGCACCTCCAGCACCTCGACCGGGAAGCCGCGCTGCCGCGCCCGGCGGGCGAGGATCAGGGCGTTGCCACGGTCGCCGTAGGTGGAGAGCAGGTCGGGGTAGATCCAGACGATGCGCAGGCTCTCAGTTGACACGGTCCAACTCCGCTCGGATGTCCTGGAACGCGGTGTAGTTCGCGATGACCTCCAGGCGCCCCGGGGGCACCGACCGGACGGCGTCGTCGAACGTCCGCACATGCTGGAAGGGCACGTCGTTGACCTCGAGCCGGACCGCGAGGTCGTACGCGCGGTCCCCGGTGATCAGCACCTGCCGGCCCCGTAGCGGGGCGAAGTCGACGTCGAAGAGCCAGGAGGTGTCCAGCCCGTCGGGGTCCCGGGCGTTGATGGAGAGCAGCGTCGGCGCGACGTCGGCCATGTCGAAGGCCTCCAGCCAGCTGGCCGGGTTCTTCGCCAGCAGCAGCCGGATGTTGCGCCCGTCCCGGTCGACCTGGGCGTAGCGGCCCGCGACGGAGGTGACGCTGCCGAGCTGGAGCACCGCGTCCACGGGCCGGACGCCGAACTCGGCGGCGACGGCCAGCGCGGTCGCGGCGTTGCCGACGTTGACCTTGCCCGGGAGCTGGAGCTTGACCTTGTGCCAGGCGCCGGTCGGGTCGAGCACGCCGTCGTCCTCCACCGTCCACTGCGGCTCGGGCCGGCGCAGCGGGCAGCCGCTGCACCACCACTGGTCGCCGGAGCGCTGGATGGTGGAGCCGCACTCGGGGCAGACCCAGGAGTCGTCGTGCCAGCGTTGCCCGGCGCTGAACCAGGTGACCTGCGGCGGGGCGATGCGGTGGTCGTGGTTGGGCGGCGGGGTCGCGGCCCAGACCACCATCGGGTCGTCGGCGTTGGCGACGACGCGGACGTTGGTGTGCCGGACCAGCGCGGCGCGCCAGAGCTGCGCCATCATGGCGACCTCCTTGGCCCGGTCGAGCTGGTCGCGGGAGAGGTTGAGCAGCGCCACCACGTGCGGCTCGGTGGCGTCCAGCACCTGGGCGAGGTAGTGCTCGTCCACCTCCAGCACCGCGTAGGGCGTGCTGCCGGCCTTGGCGAGCGCCGAGGTGTGCCCCGTCGGCATGTTGGCGCCGAACGAGTTGGTGGCGACGCGGCCGAGCACCCCGACCGCCGCCGCGGTGAGCCGGGTGGTGGTGGTCTTGCCGTTGGTGCCGGAGATCAGGGCGATGGCGCGCCCGGCCGACAGGTGGGCCAGCAGGTCCGGGTCGATCTTCAGGCCGATCCAGCCGCCGATCACCGAGCCGTCACCGCGCCCCGCGGCCCGCGACAGCGCCGCGGCGGTCCGCGACACCGAGCTTGCCACCTTTGCCCGCAGGGGCATCTTCGCGTCCGTCACCCGAGCGAGGTTACCGGACCGGCGACCCCGCCAGATCGCCGCCGACGGCGAACCGTTCGGCCGGGGTGGTCCGGCGGGGTGGTCGGGACGCGCTCAGCCGGACGGAGTCGATCTATGTCGGAAAGCGGACCGGCCCGGGGCGCCCCGCGGCCCTCCACTCCGCTCCACCCCCGTTGACGTGCGGTTTTGCGCGCCGAAAGGCCGCGCCACGCGGGCGATTCTGGTTGCGGGTGGAGGGAAGTGGAGTAGAGTGGGGCGCAGTGGTGAGGCCGGGAGGGCCCACCGGCCCGGGGGGTCAGCGGCGCCGCGAACGCCGCTCAAGGGCGAGGGGGTTGGGCCGATGTTTCTCGGCACCCACACCCCGCGCCTGGACGACAAAGGCCGGTTGATCCTCCCGGCGAAGTTCCGGGACGAGCTGGCGGGGGGTGTCGTGATAACCAAAGGGCAGGATCGCTGCCTCTACGCCTTCCCGATGCCCGAGTTCCAGCGGATCGCGGAGCAGTTGCGCGCGCAACCGATGACGAACAAGGCGGCCCGAGCCTACAGCCGGGTCTTCTTCGCCAGCGCGCACGACGAGGTTCCCGACAAGCAGGGCCGAGTGACGATCCCGGCCCACCTGCGGAACTACGCCGCCCTCGACCGGGATCTGGTCGTGATCGGCGCGAGCACCCGGGTGGAGATCTGGGACAAGGCTGCCTGGGAGACCTACCTCGCGGAGAGCGAAGACGACTTCGCCGACATCGAGGAGGGGGTGCTGCCCGGCGGTCTGTAGGGCGTGACGGCGCCCGACGTACTGCGAGATCTCCACCCGCTTTCGAGTTCCTGGCACCCCTTCCCCGGTGCCAGGCGCACGATCCGATCGGAGGGCCGCGGCCTCCGACGGGCGAGAGCGGATGGGGATCTGGCGGTACGACGGCACGGCGTCGTCCGACGACAGACGCGTGAAGGACGAAGGTTTCACACCAGTGGGGGTCGACATGGGGGAGCTACGCGGCACGCACGTGCCGGTGCTGCTCGAGCGGTGTCTCGAGTTGCTGGCCCCCGCGCTGGGCCGGGGCGGACGGACGGTCCACGTCGACGCGACGCTGGGCCTGGCCGGGCACGCCGAGGCGGTGCTCGAGGCGCATCCGGAGACGGTGCTGATCGGGCTGGACCGGGACACCGAGGCGCTCGCTCACGCACGCGTCCGGCTGGCCCGCTTCGCCGACCGCGTCCACCTGGAGCACGCCGTCTACGACGAGCTGCCGGAGGTGCTCGGTCGGCTGGGCTACCCGGCGATCGACGGCATCCTATTCGACCTGGGCGTCTCCTCCCTGCAACTCGACGCACCCGACCGCGGGTTCGCCTACGCGCAGGACGCCCCGCTGGACATGCGGATGGACCAGACCCGGGGGGTGACCGCCGAGGAGGTGGTCAACACGTACGCCCATCCGGACCTGGCCCGCGTGCTGCGGGTCTACGGCGAGGAGAAGTTCGCGGGCCGGATCGCCTCGGCGATCATCCGCGAGCGGGAGCGGGCCCGGATCACCTCGTCGGCGCGGCTGGCCGAACTGGTCAGGGAGTCCATTCCGGCACCCGCCCGACGAACCGGGGGACACCCGGCCAAGAGAACGTTTCAGGCTTTACGGATCGAGGTAAACAAGGAACTGGCAGCGCTGGAGACGGCGCTGCCAGCCGCGCTCGACAAGCTCAACGTGGGCGGCCGCATGGTGGTCCTGTCCTACCACTCGCTGGAGGACCGGCTCACCAAGGCGGCGCTCAGCGACCGGGTCCGCAGCAAGGGCCCGGTCGACCTCCCGGTCGAACTGCCCGGGTCCGGTCCGACGTTCCGGCTCCTCAGCCGGGGCGCCGAACTTCCCGGGGAGGCGGAGGTCGCCGCGAACCCGCGGGCCGCGTCAGTGCGGCTGCGGGCCGCGGAGCGACTCGACCCGGACGCGGCACAGCAGGGCGGCACCGACCGCGAACGGTACCGCCGGCGGGTCAAGGCGATGCACCAACCAGGGGCGGGGTCTCCCGGATCCGACACGGATCCGACGGACCCCGGGGGACGGGACAGGGACGGACGAAGAGGGGGAGGGACATGACTATTGACAAGCGCGACCGTCGGGACATCGCCGGCGGCGGGCAGCGCGCACCGCGGTCGGGGGGCCGGACCGCGGCGGAGCGGGCCACGCGCATCGGGACCGGCGCGCCGCGGGCGGACCGCGCGAACCGGCAGGGGGAGACTCGCGCCCGGGGGGCGCGCGAGTTCCCGACCCAGGGCAGCGCCGCGCTGCGGCCGGCCGAGCGGGACAGCGCCGGCACGGCCCGTCCGCCCCGGCTGCGGGTGGCGCCGCCGCCGCCGGTGAAGGTGCCGCGGGCACCCTTCGCCGCCCTGGTGCTGGTGCTGGTGGTCGGCGGGGTGCTCGGCATCCTGGCGGTCAACACGAAGATCAACGAGAACGCCTTCCGGCTGGAGAAGCTCCAGGAGCAGCAGGCCAAGCTCGACGTGGAGCAGCAGCAGCTCAACAAGGAGATCGCCGACGCCGAGGCTCCGGGCAACCTGGAGGCCCGGGCCCGCCAGCTCGGTCTGGTGGAGGCGGGCGAGCCGGCCTACATCCGGCTGCCCGACGGCAAGGTCATCGGCGTGCCGCAGCCCGCCGGGGGTAAGCCCTCGATCACCAGCCAGCAGGGCGCGGGAGGCTGACGACCGTGCCGCCGAGATCGGAGGAACCGCGCCGGGACGCCACAGGCTCCCGGCGCGGTTCGTCGCGCAACGGCGGGGGCCGGGGCGGCGAGCCGCGCTCCGGTGAGCCGGGGGTCGGTGGCATCTCCGACGCCCGGGCGTACACCCCGCGCGGGCGCACCGTGCGCGAGCAGCGCGCCGGCGGTCGCGCCGAGCGGGACGCCGACGCCGGCCCCGCCGAGCAGCGCCGGACGCCACGCAGCACGCGCTCCGGCGACCCGTTCCGCCCCGCCCTCCAGGTCCTCGACGGCGGGCGCGCCGGTGCCGGCCGCGCCGGCCGGCGGGAGGCGGCGGGCCGCTCCGGCGTCGTCCGCACCGTCACGCCCCGCACCCCGCGCCACGACGACGAGCCGGCGGCGCCGCGCCGCCGCGCCGCCCCGCGCCCCGCCCGCCGGCCGGACCGTCCGGCCGCCCGGCGGCCGTCGCGTAAGCCGCCGAAGCCGCCCCGGCTGGCCGATCCCCGTCGCCGGCTGCGGCTCGGCACCGTGCTCACCCTGACGCTCTTCGCCGTCATCGGCATCCGGCTGGTGGTCCTCCAGGCCGTGGAGACTCCGGCGTACGCCGGCGGTGGTCTCGCCGACCGGCTGCGCACCGTCACGCTGCCGGCGGCGCGCGGCGCCATCTACGACCGGTCCGGCGCCCCGCTGGCGCACAGCGTCGAGGCGCGCTACGTCTACGCCGACCCCACCCAGGTCAAGGACCAGCAGGCCACCGCCAGGGCGCTGTCCCCGCTGCTCGGCATGCCGGCCTCGGAGCTGGCCGAGAAGATGAAGCCCCGCAAGCGGGTCAACGGCGTCGACTCGCAGTTCGAGTACCTGGCCCGTGGGGTGGACATCGACCGGGCCCGGAAGATCACGGGGCTGGAGCTGCCCGGCATCTACACCCACCGCGACGAGCGGCGCGAGGTGCCCGGCGGCGACCTCGCGGCCAACCTGCTCGGCTTCACCAGCCAGGACATGGTCGGGCTGGAGGGGCTGGAGGCCCGCTACGACGACGTGCTGCGCGGCAAGGACGGCAAGCGGGTCTACGAGGTCGGCCTCGGCGACCTCGCCGCCCCGATCCCCGGCGGCTACAGCGAGACGACGAAGGCCAAGCCGGGCAGCTCGCTCCAGCTCACCGTCGACCGCGACCTGCAGTTCATGGTGCAGCGGATGCTGAGCCGGCACATGGCGCAGAGCAAGGGCAGCACCGGCGCCGCCGTGGTGATCGAGATCCCCTCCGGCGAGGTGCTGGCCCAGGCCAGCCACCCCACCTACAACGCGGCGAAGCCCACGCCGAGCGACCCGAAGGACCGGGAGGACGCCGCCACCAGCTTCGTGGTCGACCCCGGCTCGGTGCACAAGGCGATCACCTTCGGCGCCGCGCTCCAGGAGCGGGTGATCACCCCCGACACCACGCTGCCGATCGCCAACAGCATCACGAAGGGCGACACCCCGTTCTTCGACACGCACAAGGCGCACGGACAGCGCATGAGCCTGCCCGGCATGATGGCGTACTCGTCCAACGTCGGCACCATCCAGATCGCCGACAAGCTCGGCCCGGAGCGGCTCATCGACTACCAGAAGCGCTTCGGCCTCGGGGAGCCGACGCGGGTGGGCATGCCCGGCGAGGCCAGCGGGCGGCTGCTGCCGCTCGACGAGTGGAGCGGGTCGTCGCACGGGTCGGTGCCGATCGGGCACAGCGTGGACGCCACGCCGCTGCAGATGGCCGCCGTCTACGCGACGATCGCCAACAACGGCACGTACGTGCAGCCGCGCCTGGTCAAGGAGGTGATCGGGCCGGACGGGAAGCGTACGCCGACCGACCCTCCGGTCACCCGGTCGGTGCTCAGCCCGGAGAACGCCGCCGCGCTGCGGACGATCCTGGAGGCGGTCACCACGGTCGAGGACGGGACCGGCAGGGCCGCGGCGATCCCCGAGTGGCGGGTCGCCGGCAAGACCGGCACCGGCTGGCGGCTGGTCGACGGGCGCAAGCAGCTCGGCGAGGTGGCCTCGTTCATCGGGATGGCCCCGGCCGAGAAGCCGCGCTACGTGATCGCGGTCTTCGCGCACACCCCCTCCGGCGGGGGCGGGGACATCGCGGCCCCCGCGTTCCGGGACATGATGCAGTTCACGCTGCGTCACTATGGGGTGCCGCCGAGTGGGGAGAAGGCCCCGAAGTTCACGGTCTATCCGCGTTGAGCGGCCACGCCGCGACATCATCGGTGAGTGCGGACGAACCACCGGGGCGGCAGTGCGGCCGGAACCGGACGACCGGGTAGGGTCTGACGCCGTGCCCGGCAATCCTCGTCCCCGTACCGTGATCGGTGTCCGGCTCGGCGACCTCGCCGCCCGGCTCGCCGTCGAGCCCCCGGAGGGCGCCGCCGAGCTGGTGGTGACCGGGGTGACCCACGCCAGCCAGGAGGTCCGCCCCGGCGACCTGTACGCGGCCCTGCCGGGCGCCCGCCGGCACGGGGCGGAGTTCGCCGCCGGTGCGGCGGCCGCCGGCGCGGTGGCCGTGCTGACCGACCCGGCGGGCGCCGACGCGGCGGCCGAGGCGGGCCTGCCGGCGCTGGTGGTGTCCGACCCGCGCGCCGCGCTGGGCACCCTCGCCGCAGCCGTCTACGGCGACCCGACCGAGGGACTGACGGTGATCGGGGTGACCGGAACGGCCGGCAAGACCTCGACGGCCTACCTGGTCGAGTCCGGCCTGCGCGCCGCCGGCCACACCACCGGCCTCATCGGCACCGTCGAGACCCGCCTCGGCGACCTGGCGATCGACAGCGTGCGCACCACGCCCGAGGCCACCGACCTGCACGCGATGCTGGCCGCCGCCCGCGAGCGCGGCGTCACCGCCGTGGTCATGGAGGTCTCCAGCCACGCCCTGGCGATGGGCCGCGTCGGCGGGGTCCGGTTCACCGTCGGCGGCTACACCAACTTCGGCTCCGACCACCTGGACTTCCACGCCGACACGGCGGACTACTTCGCCGCGAAGGCGCAGCTGTTCGACGGGCGCTGCGCGGTGGAGGTGCTCAACCACGACGACCCGGCGCTGAAGTCGCTGTACCGCCCGGCGACGGTCACCTACTCGGCGGCCGGCGACCCGAGCGCCACCTGGTGGGCCGACGAGGTCGGCGGCGAGGGCTACGCGCAGCGGTTCACCGCGCACGGCCCGGACGGGCTGACCGTGGCGGCCGGCGTGGCGCTGCCGGGCCGGCACAACGTGGCCAACGCGCTGCTGGCCATCGCCGTGCTGGTCGCCGCCGGGGTGGACCCGGAGACCGCCGCCGCCGGGGTCGCCGCGTGCGGCGGGGTCCCCGGCCGGCTGGAGCTGGTGAACGCCCCCGGCCCGGTGCGGGGCGTGGTCGACTACGCGCACAAGGCGGACGCGATCGTCGCCGCGCTGGCGGCGCTGCGGGAGCTCAGCGCGGGCCGGCTGATCTGCGTGATCGGTGCCGGCGGGGACCGGGACCGGGGCAAGCGGCCGGTGATGGGCGCCGCCGCGGCGGAGGGAGCCGACGTGGTGCTGGTGACCGACGACAACCCGCGCACCGAGAATCCGGCGGCGATCCGGGCCGAGGTGCTCGCCGGCGCCCGGCGCACCGGCACGACGGCGCGCGTCGAGGAGGTGGCCGACCGCCGGACGGCGATCGACGCGGCGGTCCGGCTGGCCGAGCCGGGCGACGTGGTCGCGGTGCTCGGCAAGGGCCACGAGCGCGGGCAGGAGATCGGTGGCGAGGTGCACCCGTTCGACGACCGCACCGAGCTGGCCGACGCGTTGCGCGCCCGCTTCGCCGACCCGGCGGGTCAGCGGTGATCCCGCTCAGCCTGGCCGAGGTCGCCTCGGCGGTCGACGGGCGGCTGGCCGGCGCCGACCCGCAGGCCCGGGTCACCGGCCCGGTCGAGTTCGACTCGCGCAAGGTGCGCCCGGGCACGCTCTTCGTCGCCTTTCCGGGCGAGAAGGTGGACGGGCACGACTACGCCGCCGCCGCGGTGGCGGCCGGCGCGGTGGCCGTACTCGGCACCCGGGAGGTGCCCGGCGTGCCGATGGTGCTGGTCGACGACGCGCTGGCCGCGCTGGGCCGGCTGGCCCGTGCGGTGGTCGACCGGCTGCCCGGGCTCACCGTCGTCGGGTTGACCGGCTCGTCGGGCAAGACCACCACCAAGGACCTGATCGCGCAGCTCACCGCGCGGCTCGGCCCGACCGTCGCCCCGCCCGGGTCGTTCAACAACGAGCTGGGGCACCCGTACACGGCGTTGCAGGCCGGGCCCGAGACCCGCTACCTGGTGATGGAGAAGGGCGCCCGGGGGGTGGGGCACGTGCGCTACCTCTGCGACGTGGTGCCGCCCCGGATCTCCGTGGTGCTCAACGTCGGGGTGGCGCACATCGGCGAGTTCGGCTCGGTGGAGACGATCGCGCTGGCGAAGGGTGAGCTGGTCGAGGCGTTGCCCGCCGACGGCCTGGCCGTGCTGAACGCCGACGACCCGCTGGTCGACGCGATGGCCTCGCGTACGGTCGCCCGGGTCGTCCGCTACGGCGAGGCGGCGCACGCCGACGTGCGGGCCGAGGACGTGACGCTGGACGACCGGGGGCGGCCCGCGTACACCCTGGTCACCCCGGAGGGGACCGCGCCGGTGCGGCTCGGGCTGACCGGCCGGCACCAGGTGTCCAACTCGCTCGCCGCCGCCGCGGTGGCCCGCGAGCTGGGCATGCCGCTGGCCGAGCTGGCCACCGCGCTGGGCGCCATGGGGCTGGTCTCCACCCGTCGGATGGACGTCTTCGAACGCGCCGACGGGGTGACCGTGATCGACGACTCGTACAACGCCAATCCCGCCTCGATGGCGGTCGCGCTGCGCGCGCTGACCGGCATCGGGCGGGAGCGGCGCACCGTCGCGGTGCTGGGCTACATGGCCGAGCTGGGTCCCTTCGAACGCGACGGGCACGCCGAGGTCGGCCGGCTCGCGGCCGAACTGGGCGTCGACCGGCTGCTCGTGGTGGGCGAGCCGGCCGCGCCGATCCACGAAGGCGCGACATCGGTAGGTGACTGGGGAGGAGAGTCGGTGCTGCTCACCGATCAGGCGGCGGCCGTCGAGGTGCTGCGGAGCGAGTTACGGCCGGGCGACGTCGTCCTGGTGAAGGGCTCCCGGTACCGGACGTGGGAGGTGGCCGACGCGCTGCGCGCGGACGCCGCCGGCGACGGGACCAACCCGACGGGGACGGGGGGCGGCGCCGCATGAGGGCGGTCATCGTCGCCATCGGGGTGGCCTTCCTGGTCTCGCTGCTCGCCACCCCGCTCGCGATCAAGGTGTTCGCCCGGCTGAAGGCCGGCCAGCCGATCCGATCGAACCTCGGGCTCGCCAGCAACGAGGGCAAGAAGGGCACGCCGACGATGGGCGGCGTGGTGTTCATCCTGGCCACGGTCATCGCGTACGTGGCCGGCCACCTGGCGCTGACGACCCTGCCGGACGCGCAGATCGCCCAGGTCGAGCCGACCATCACCGCGCTGGTGCTGCTGGGGCTGATGGTCTTCTCCGGCGCGGTCGGCTTCATCGACGACTTCCTCAAGGTGCGCAAGCGGCACAGCGGCGGGCTCAACAAGCGCGGCAAGCTACTCGGGCAGATCCTGGTCGGCGCGGTCTTCGGCGTCGTGGCGCTCTACTTCCCGAGCACCATGACCGACGCCTCGGGCGCGGTGACCAACACCGAGACCGTGGGCAGCACGACGCTCAGCTTCATCCGGGACATCCCGGCGCTCGACATCACCAAGATCGGCGCGGTGGTTCTCTTCATCTTCGTGGTGATGGCCACGACCAACGGCGTCAACCTCACCGACGGCCTCGACGGCTTGGCCACCGGCGCCTCGGTGATGGTCCTCGCCGCGTACGCGCTGATCGCCTTCTGGCAGTACCGGCACTGGTGCGCCGACCCGAACTACACCCAGGACTACTGCTACGCCGTCCGGGACCCGCTGGAGATCGCGCTGATCGCCGGCGCGGCGGCCGGGGCCTGCGTGGGCTTCCTGTGGTGGAACACCTCGCCAGCGCGGATCTTCATGGGCGACACGGGCGCGCTGGGCCTGGGCGGCCTGATCGCCGGCATGGCGATGTCCACCCGGACGATCCTGCTGCTGCCGATCATCGGTGGCCTCTTCGTGATCATCACGATGTCCGTGGTGATCCAGATCATCTCCTTCCGTACCACCGGCAAGCGGGTGTTCCGGATGTCGCCGTTGCAGCACCACTTCGAGCTCGCGGGGTGGAGCGAGGTCAACATCGTGGTCCGGTTCTGGATCATCGCCGGCATCGGCGTGGCCATCGCGCTGGGCCTGTTCTACAGCGAGTTCCTCGCCAACATGACCTGAGCCGGCCGGCAACTCCCGCCGCGGGGCCCGGGCGCGCGTCGCCCGGGCCCCGCGGCGTGTCCATCGCCGCGACGGCGTTCGCGCCGCGGCGCAAGCCCGACACGCCGACCGGGCGGTTGCGCCGGTGGCGGCCCCGCGGAACCGCCATGATGGTCGGGTGGGGGAGGGACGAGGCACAGAGGTCACGGCGGAGGGGACGTCCGGGCGGTCGGCGGGAGGCAGGCGTACGCGCGACGCGCCCGCCGCGACGCGGGGGCCGGACGATCCCGATCCCCAGGTGCTGCGCGGGCTGGACCCGGTGGGCGGGCTGGCCGCGCTGCGCGGGCTGCTGGACCGGCCGTTGGCCTCCTACTACCTGCTGCTGTCCAGCGCCGGCCTGCTGCTGCTGATCGGCCTGACCATGGTCTTCTCCGCCACCAGCGTCCGGGACTACGCGGAGAACGGCAACGCCTCGACGTCCCTGGTCAAGCAGGCGATCTTCGCGGTGATCGGCATCGTCGCGTTCTGGGCGTGCCAGCGGCTGCCGGCGACGACCTACCGGACGCTGGGCCGGCCGCTGCTGTTCACCGCCATCGGCCTGCTGCTGCTGCTCAACCTGCTGCTCGCGTACGCCCGGCTGACGAACCAGGACTCCGCCCGGATCGGCCCGCTCGAGGCCCGGCTGCTCTGGCTCTTCGTCGGCGGCATCCAGGTGCAGCCCTCCGAGTTCGCGAAGTTCGCCCTGGTGCTCTGGGGGGCCCACGTGATCGCCCGCAAGGGCGCCGCGCTGGGCTGGTGGCGCGAGCTGGCCACCCCACTCTTCCCGGTGGTGGGCCTGCTCTTCGTCCTCGTCGGCTACAACGACCTGGGCACCATGCTCTGCCTGCTGGCCCTGGTGGTGGGGCTGCTCTGGGCGGCCGGGGTGCGGATGCGGGTCTTCGCCGCGCTCTCCGCGGTGGGCCTGCTCGGCATCGGCGTGCTGGTCGCGGTGGCCTCGCTCGGCGCCGGCTCCGGCGAGACGGGCGAGAAGAACTACCGGCTGGCCCGGTTGACCGCCTTCATCAACCCGCCCCCGCCGGACCTGTGCAAGCTGGAGGACTGCTACCAGATCGCCCAGGCCCGGTACGCGATCGAGAACGGCGGGTGGTTCGGCGTCGGCCTCGGCAAGAGCATCGCCAAGTGGCAGTGGCTGCCGGCGGCGGAGAACGACTTCATCTTCGCTGTGGTCGCCGAGGAACTGGGCGTCGTCGGGTGCGTCGTGGTGGTGGCGCTCTTCGCCGTGCTGGCGTACACCGGGCTGCGGATCGCCCGCCGGGTCGACGACCCGTTCCGCCGGCTCGCCGCCGCGGCGGCGACCACCTGGCTGGTCGGCCAGGCGGTGATCAACATCGGCGGGGTGGTCGGCCTGCTGCCGCTGACCGGTGTGCCGCTGCCTTTCATCTCCGACGGCGGCAGCGCCCTGGTCGTCACCCTCGCCGCCATCGGGATGCTCGCCTCCTTCGCCCGCGCCGAACCCGACGCCGCCAGAGCACTGCATGCCCGTCCGCCGGCCCGATGGGTCCGACTACTCTGGGCCCCGTTGCCGCCGCTTCCCGGGCGGCGCCGCCGTCCGGCGGCGCCCCCGGCTGCCCGAGGGTCCGTGCCCCGGTCGCGGGAGCGGCGGCCGGACGATGTGGCCGCACCGCGCGGTGTCCGGCTGGCCCGGACCCGCCGCGGGTCGGCGGACGAGAGGAGACGTTGATGGGTCCGCTGCGTTCGGTGGTGCTCGCGGGAGGTGGCACCGGGGGGCACATCTACCCGCTGCTCGCCTTCGCCGACTGCCTGCGCCGACACGACCCCGGCGTCCGGATCACCTGCCTGGGGACACCGAAGGGCCTGGAGAACGAGCTGATCCCGCCGCAGGGCTACGACCTGCGGCAGATCCCGGCCTACCAGCTGCCCCGGTCGGTGAACATGAACCTGGTCAAGACCCCCGGCCGGATGTGGACCGCGGCCCGCGCCGCGGGCAAGGTCATCGACGAGGTGCGCGCCGACGTGGTGGTCGGCTTCGGCGGGTACGTCTCCGTGCCGGCCTACCTCGCCGCCTGGCGACGCGAGCTGCCGATCGTGATCCACGAGGTCAACGTGCCGCCGGGGGTGGCGAACCGGCTGGGGATGAGGTTCACCCGCCACGTGGCGGCCGGCTTCCCGCACCAGCCCGCCCAGGCCGAGGCCCTGCGCGACGCCCGGGTCGTCGGCGTGCCGCTGCGCCGGGGCATCGCCGGGCTGGACCGCTTCGCCATGCGCAACGCCGCCAGGGCCCACTTCGGACTCCGCCCCGACCTGCCGGTTCTCTTCGTCGCCGGTGGCTCGCAGGGCGCCCGCTCGATCAACCTCGCGGTCGCCGGCGCGGCGAAGGAACTCGCCCGCCACGGGGTGCAGGTGCTGCACGTGATCGGCGCCCGCAACGAGCCGGTGCCGGTCCCCACCGACCTGCCGGTGCCGTACGTGACGCTGCCGTACCTGTCCGAGATGGAGGCCGGCTACGCCGCGGCGGACCTGATGCTCGGCCGGGGCGGGGCGATGACCTGCGCGGAGGTGGCGGCCATCGGGCTGCCCACCATCTACGTGCCGTACCCGCACAGCAACCAGGAGCAGAAGCGCAACGCGCTGCCCGTGGTGGAGGCCGGCGGCGGGCTGCTCGTCGACGACGCCGAGCTGACGCCGGACTGGGTCGAGCGGACGATCATCCCGCTGATCCGCGACCCGCACCGGCTGCACGCGATGGGCTCCGCCGCCGCCGCGTACGGCCGCCGCGACGGCGACGAGGCACTGCTCAACTTCGTCCTGGAGGCGGTGGCCCCGTGAGCGCGAGGAGTGAGCTTGCGAGCCCCGCAGTCGGGAACGAAAGGCAGGCACCCGTGAGCGCGAGGAGTGAGCTTGCGAGCCCCGCAGTCGCGAACGAAAGGCAGGCGCCCGTGAGCGCGAGGAGTGAGCTTGCGAGCCCCGCAGTCGCGAACGACGGTGGCCCCGTGACTGGGCGCACCGCGACGGGAAGGTACTCGGCATGAACACCGCACAGTTCACCCCGGCCGGCACGCTCACCGCCGAGGACCTGGGCACGATCCACCTGATCGGGGTGGGCGGGGTCGGCATGAGCGGGCTGGCCCGGCTCTTCCTGACCCGGGGCATCCGGGTCTCCGGCAGCGAGCTGCGGGAGTGGCCCTCGCTGGCCGGCATGCGCGCCCTCGGCGGCACGATCCACATGAGCCACGAGGCGTCCAACCTCGACGGCGTCGACACGGTCGTCTACTCCTCGGCGATCCCCCAGGACCACCTGGAGATGGTGGAGGCACGCCGGCGCGGCCTGCGCGTGCTGCACCGCTCCGAGGCGCTGGCCGCCGCGATGACAGGCCGCCGGACGGTGGCGGTCGCGGGCACCCACGGCAAGACCACCACCACCTCGATGGTCACCATGGTGCTCCAGCAGGCCGGGCAGGACCCGTCCTTCGTGATCGGCGGGGAGATCTCCGAGGTCGGCTCGGGCGCCCACCACGGCACGGGCGAACACTTCGTGGTCGAGGCGGACGAGAGCGACCGCTCCTTCCTCATCTACCGCCCGTACGTGTCGATCATCACCAACGTCGAGGCCGACCACCTGAACACCTACGGCGACCTCGCCACGCTGGAGGCGGCCTTCGCCGAGTTCGCCCGGCTCACCGACCCGGACGGCTTCATCATCACCTGCGCCGACGACCCGGGCGGGCGGCGGCTGGCCGAGACGCTGCGCGCGGAGGGCCGCCGGGTGCACACCTACGGCGAGGCGGCCGACGCCGACCTGCGGCTGACCGACATCGCCTCGTCGGCCCGGGGCGTGCGCTACCTGGCGAGCATCGACGGGCGGTCGCTCGGCGAGTTCCGGCTGCCGGTGCCCGGGCGGCACATGGGGCTCAACAGCGCCTCGGCCGTGCTGACCGCGTACCTGCTGGGGCTGCCGCTGGAGGCGGCGGAGGGCGCGCTCGCGGCGTTCCCCGGCGTGCGGCGGCGCTTCGAGCGCAAGGGCGTCGCGGACGACGTGCTGGTCTACGACGAGTACGCCTACCACCCGACCTCGATGACGCTGGCGTTGCAGACGCTGCGCGAGGTGGCCGGCGACGGCCGGCTGATCGTGGTCTTCCAGCCCTACCGGCTCTACCGCACCCGCGACCTCCAGGCGGAGATCGCCGAGTCGCTGGCCATCGCCGACGAGCTGGTGCTGCTGGAGGTCTTCGGCCCGGGCGAGCTGCGCGAGCCGGGGGAGGGATCGGCGGCGCTGATCGAGGCGGTGGCGTTGCCGGCGGAGCGGAAGGTCTTCGTGGACTCGTGGGAGGCCGCGCCGGTTGAGGTGGCCCGGCGGGCCCGCCCCGGCGACGTGGTGGTGACCATGGGCGCCCCGCCGATCTCGCTGATGGGGGACCAGCTGCTGGCCGTGCTCTCGGCGCGTACCACCGATCCGGCGGCGCCAGCGGGCACGACGCCCGGCGGCGACGCCGGCGGGACGACGACCATCGGCGGCACCGTCCCCGGCGTCGGCGGTGCCGGCGGCGCGGTCGCGGACGGCGCGGCGCCCGCGGCCGGATGAGTCCCGGTCCGGCGCGGGGGCGCACCACCGGCGCGGACGGCGGCGGACGGCGCGGGCCGCAGCGGCGGTGGCAGCTGGTCCGGGCCGGCAGCGACGCGGTCCCCGCCTCGACCCGCCGGTTCATGGCCCGGGCCCGGCAGCGTCGGATGCGCGCGGCCCTGCCGTGGGCGGTCGCCGCGGGCGTGCTCGCGGTGGCCGGGCTGGTCGCCTGGACCCTGCTCGGCACCGGCCTGTTCGGGGTGCGCGAGGTCCGCGTCGAGGGCGCCGAGCTGGTCACGACGGTGCAGGTCCGCGATGCGGCCGCGGTGCCCGACGACGCCCCGCTGGCCAGGGTGGACCTGGCCGCCACCGCGCGGCGGGTCGGCGAGCTGCCGGCGGTCCAGCGGGCGGTGGTGACCCGGGACTGGCCGGACACGCTGGTCGTCCGGGTGGCGGAGCGCACCGGCGTGGCGGCGGTGCCGCGCGGGGAGCAGTTCGTGGTGATCGACCGCGCGGGCGTGGTCTTCCGGAGCGTGCCGCGGCCGCCGGACGGCCTGCCGGTGGTCCGGCTCGCCGAGCCGGGCCCGGACGACGGGTCGACCCGGGCGGCGCTGGAGGTGCTCGGCGCGCTCACCCCGCAGCTGCGCGCCGAGCTGGTGGACGTGACCGTCGAGGGCCTGGCCCGGATCACGCTGCGGCTGCGCGGCGACCGGGTGGTGGTCTGGGGGGACGCGACCCGGGGCGCGGACAAGGCCCGGGTGGCCGGCGCCCTGCTCGACCGGAAGGCCGACACCATCGACGTCAGCGCGCCCGACGTGGTTACCCTGCGGTGACCGGCCGCTCAACCGGCGACGTGACCCGCCCCGCTCCGGCGGCGACACGCCGAGCGGGTCCTTGGCTCATCGCGTGAGGGCGCTTACGTTGCCCCGAAGGGGATCAGTGGTTGACATAACAGTAAGCCTCTAGTAGAGGGTGAGGGTTCAACCCTGATCCTCGCTGGTGACAGCTGTCGTCGGCCGCTGGTCTGGCCAGGCCCTACCCGGTCGGCCCATGCCAATCTCGAAGGGAAAGGACCGGAGATGACACCTCCGCACAACTACCTGGCGGTCATCAAGGTCGTCGGCATCGGTGGCGGCGGCGTCAACGCCGTCAACCGGATGATCGAGGTTGGGCTCAAGGGCGTCGAGTTCATCGCGATCAACACCGACGCGCAGGCGCTGCTCATGAGCGACGCCGACGTGAAGCTCGACGTCGGCCGTGAGCTGACCCGCGGGCTCGGCGCCGGCGCCAACCCCGACGTCGGCAAGAACGCCGCCGAGGACCACCGCGACGAGATCGAGGAGGTGCTCAAGGGCGCCGACATGGTCTTCGTGACCTGCGGCGAGGGCGGCGGCACCGGCACCGGCGGCGCGCCCGTGGTGGCGAACATCGCCCGCAAGCTCGGCGCGCTGACCATCGGCGTGGTCACCCGGCCGTTCTCGTTCGAGGGCAAGCGTCGCCAGGTGCAGGCGGAGTCCGGAATAGACGAACTGCGCAACCAGTGCGACACGCTGATCGTCATCCCCAACGACCGGCTGCTGGCGCTCGGCGACCGCAACATCAGCATGATGGACGCGTTCCGCACCGCCGACCAGGTGCTGCTCTCCGGTGTCCAGGGCATCACCGACCTGATCACCACGCCGGGTCTGATCAACCTGGACTTCGCCGACGTGAAGAGCGTCATGAGCGGCGCGGGCAGCGCCCTCATGGGCATCGGCAGCGCGCGGGGCGAGAACCGTGCCGTCGAGGCGGCCGAGGCGGCCATCTCCAGCCCGCTGCTGGAGCAGAGCATGGACGGCGCGCGCGGCGTGCTGCTCTCCATCGCCGGTGGGTCGGACCTGGGCCTGTTCGAGATCAACGACGCGGCCCAGCTCGTCACCGACGCGGCCCACCCCGACGCCAACATCATCTTCGGCGCCGTCATCGACGACGCCCTCGGCGACGAGGTGCGGGTCACCGTCATCGCGGCGGGCTTCGACGGCGGCACGCCGGCGTACAAGGCGGCCGAGCCGCCCCGCAAGAGCAACCAGAACCAGCCGGCCCAGCCGAGCGCCCCGGTCGCGCCGCCGGCCACCATGCCGGCCCCGCAGCAGTCGCCCCGCCGGGTGCTCTTCGACGACGTCGACGTGCCCGACTTCCTCAAGAACGGTTCCTGAGTACCGCCGATGACCGACAGCCCAGCCACGGTGCGCCCGGACCGGCGCGCCGAGATCGCGGCCGGCCTGGGCCGCGTACGGTCCCGGATCGCGGAGGCCTGTGCCGCCGCGGGTCGGGACGACTCCGAGGTCACCATGATCGCGGTGACCAAGACCTACCCGGCCGGGGACGTGGTGGCCCTGGCCGGGCTCGGCGTCGTCGACATGGGGGAGAACCGCGACCAGGAGGCGTCCGCCAAGTCGGCCGAGGTGGCCGCGGCGGGGGTGACGCCCCGGTGGCACTTCATCGGGCAGTTGCAGCGCAACAAGGCCCGGTCGGTGGTCCGCTACGCCGACGTCGTGCACTCGGTCGACAGTGTCCGGCTGGCGCGGGCGCTGGACGCGGCGTCGGCGACGGCGCGGGACCGGCCGCTGGACGTGCTGGTCCAGGTGAGCATCGACGGCGACGCGGCCCGCGGCGGGGCGCTGCCCGGCTCGGCCGACCCGGGCGCCGGGCTCGGCGCGGTGGCCGAGGTGGTGGCCGGCGCGGAGGCGCTGCGACTGGCCGGCCTGATGGCGGTGGCGCCGCTGGGCTGGGAGCCGGAGCGGGCGTTCGCCCGGCTGGCCGAGGTGGCCGCCGGGTTCCGGACGGTCCACCCGGGAGCCGCCGCGCTCTCCGCCGGGATGAGCGGCGACCTGGAAATCGCGATCCGGTACGGCGCGACACATGTCCGCGTCGGCAGCGCGTTGCTCGGAATGCGTCCCACGCTGCGGTAGCCTGACCGCGGGAAGCAAATTACATCTGTGTTGTTTGGGGGAGCGGCATCCCGTTGTCGGGGGTCGTGGCACGCGACGCGAATCGCGTGCCAGGGGATTGCCGATCCGCCCCGGTGGGCAGAAGTGGTCCACTCGCGACAAGCGACACGGTACGGGGGCGCGTGCCGCACGGCGGACGGGAAGGGCGCGGGATGGGTGCACTGCGCAAGGCGGGGGTCTGGCTCGGTCTGGTCGAAGAGGACGACGAGCGGGCCTACGACGACGGTGGCTACGACAAGGGGGGCTACCGCGATTCGCGTTACCGGCAGAGCCGGTACTCGGAGGAGTTCGCCGACGACGACGAGGACGACTCCGAGGAGCCGCCGGCGCCCCGGTCCCGGCTGAGCGACCGTGGCCGGCTCTCTGAGCGCGCCGCCGGTCGGGCGGCCGACGCCGAGCGGGGCGACACCGACCGGGCGGAGCGGGCCGAGCGGTCCAGCGTCCGCTCCATCACCCGGCCGTCGGCCGGCGACACGTCGGGCGCGCTGACCTACCACACCCGCGACAACCTGGCTCTGGCGCCACAGGCGCAGCCCCGGGAGCGTGCGGTGGTCGCCGAGGAGGAGCAGCGCTACCAGATCACCACGCTGCACCCCACCACGTACCGGGAGGCGCGCACCATCGGTGAGCACTTCCGCGACAACGTTCCGGTGATCATCAACCTCACCGAGATGGACGAGGCCGACGCGCGCCGACTTGTGGACTTCGCCGCCGGCCTCGCGTTCGGGCTGCGGGGTACGATCGAGCGCGTGACCAATCGGGTGTTCCTGCTCTCACCGGCCAATGTCCAGGTCACTGCGGAGGACAAGGCCAAGATCGCCGAGGGCGGCTTCTTCAGCCTGAGCTAGCCCCGCCCGACCCGAGGGACGTCGCCTGCCGTGTTGTCGATCGTGCTGCAAGTGCTGTATCTGGTGCTCTACTTCTTCCTGCTCGTCCTGCTGGCCCGGTTCGTCCTGAGCGCCGTCCTCCAGTACGGCCGTCGCTGGCAGCCGGGGCGTGGGGCATCGGTGGGGCTGGAAATCGTGTGGAGCGTCACTGATCCCCCTCTCAACGCGTTGAGGCGTGTGATCCCTCCGTTGCGAATTGGTACCGTGAGCATCGACCTGGCCTCACTTGTGCTCCTGGTTATCCTGTTCGTGCTGATGGAGTTCGTGTTGAGGCGGTCGATCATCGGCACCGTCTGATGACCGACGCGCTTTCGCGGCCGCAACTGACCCGAGGAGTTTCGATGCCGCTGACCCCGGCCGACGTCCACAACGTCGCCTTCAAAAAGCCGCCGATCGGCAAGCGGGGCTACGACGAGGAGGAGGTCGACGCTTTCCTGGACGAGGTCGAGCGCGAGCTCGCCCGTCTCATCGAGGAGAACAACGAGCTGCGCGCCCAGGTGGAGCGCGGCGGCCGTGGTGGCGCCCCCGCCGGCCCCGGTGGCGACGCCCGTCTCGCGGCGGAGCTCAACGACGTCAAGGCCCAGCTCGACCGGGTGCAGCGCGACAAGGCGGCGGCCGAGCAGGCCGCCCGCGCGATGCAGGCCGAGCTGGAGCAGGTCCGCTCCGCCGGTGGCCCGGCCGTCGGCGGCGCCGACGGTGAGCAGCAGGCGCTGCGGGTGCTGATGATGGCCCAGCGGACCGCCGACGACCACGTCTCCGACGCCCGCCGCGAGGCCGACCAGCTGCTCTCCGAGGCCCGTTCCAAGGCCGAGGAGGTCACCCGCGAGGCCCGCGCCAAGGCCGACGCCCTGGAGCGCGACGCCCGCCAGCGGCACCAGGAGGCCATGGGCGGCCTGGACGCCAAGCGCACGGCCCTGCAGAAGCACATCGAGGAGCTCAAGCAGTTCGAGCGCGAGTACCGCACCCGGCTCAAGGCCTACCTGGAGAGCCAGCTGCGCGACCTCGACGGCCGCGGCCAGGGCCTGGAGGTCGAGATGACCCGTGGTGGTGAGGGCAACCGGGCCGCCAGCGGCGGCAACGGGCTGGCCACCGCAGGGCTCGCCGGCTCCTACGGCGGCGGCGGTCGCTCCGGCGCTCTCGAGACCGGGCGCTGAACCATCGGTCGGCGACCGTCGTCACGATGACGGTCGCCGACCTCGCCTCATCAGCACGACGCGGCGGGGGTGAGCCGTGATAGTCGCCAGTCTCCTGCTCATCCTCGTCGCGGTGGTGCTGCTGGTGCTCGGCCTGGCCGGTGGCTCCAGCGTTCTCCTGACCATCTCCATCGCGGCCAGCCTGCTGGCCGCCGTCGCGCTGGTCGCGGGCGCCCGCCAGGCGGCTGCGGACCGGGCGGCGGCGGACCCGGGCCGGCCGGGGTGGCGACCCCGTCGGGCGACCCGCCCGGCCGGACCGGCCTTCGCCGGTGGGCCGCCGGCGGAGCCGGAAATCCCCGTCCAGCACGTTCCTTCCACGGTCGACGCCGACGGCACCGGGTGGCGGCAACCGCCCGAGCCGCCGGTGACCGACGGCACCGTCCCGGCCGCCGCCACGCCCGGTGCCGGCCCCGCCGTGCCGTACGACGACGAGCCGCCCGCGCAGGACGTCACCCCGGGCGAGGCCGCCCGGGTGGCCCGCCTCGCCGCCGAGGTGCGGGTGGTCGACGGGCGGCCCCGCTACCACCTGGCCGACTGCGCGTACCTCGTGGGGCGGGAGCACGAGCCGCTTCCGGTCGCCGAGGCCGTCGACCTCGGCTTCACCCCGTGCGGCCGCTGCGCGCCCGACACCGCCCTGCTCGCCGACGCCGGTCGGATCTGAGCGGCGGGACGCTTCCTGATGGACGCCACGCTGACCGTCGCGGTCCGGGTGAAGCCCGGCTCCGCCCGGGCGCGCGTCGGCGGCCGCTTCGACGGGCCGCACGGTCCGGCCCTGGTGATCGCGGTGCACGCCCCCGCCGTGGACGGGCGGGCCACGGAGGCGGCCCGGCGGGCGCTGGCCGGGGCGCTGGGCGTACGGCCGGCCGTGGTGTCGTTGCGGGCCGGCGCGGCCAGCCGCGACAAGCTCTTCCTGGTCGAGGGGCCCGCCCCGGAGTTGACGGAGGCGCTGCGCCGGCTGCGTGACGGGGCCGCCGGGTGACGGACGCCGGAGCCGGGCGGCGGTGACGCCGGGGCTGGATCTCGCGCTCCTGCTCGGTGCGGGTGTCCTGCTGGTCGCGGTCGGCGCGGTCCGTCTCTCCACCCGGCTCGGCGTGCCGAGCCTCCTGGCGTACCTGGCCCTCGGGGTGGCGATCGGGGAGGCGGGGCTGGGCATCCGCTTCGACGACGTCGAGCTGACCCGGACCCTGGGCTTCTGCGCGCTCATCGTGATCATCGCCGAGGGCGGGCTGACAGCCCGGTGGAGCACCCTGCGCCCGGTGCTCGGGCTGGCCGCACTGCTCTCCACGGTCGGCGTGGTGGTCAGCATCCTGGTCGTCGGCCTCGTCGTGCACCTGCTGCTGGGACTGGACTGGCGGCTGGCCCTGCTCTACGGCGCGGTGCTCTCCTCCACCGACGCGGCGGCGGTCTTCGCCACGCTGCGCCGGCTGCGGCTGCCGCCCCGGCTGGTGGCCACCCTGGAGGCGGAGTCGGGGATGAACGACGCCCCGGTCGTGCTGTTGGTGGTGCTGCTGTCCCGGGAGGGCGTCACCCACCCGTGGTGGTACGAGATCTCCCTGGTCAGCTACGAGCTGGGCGCCGGCGCGGCGGTCGGCCTCGCGGCCGGCGTCGGCGGGCGGTGGGCGCTGCGCCGGGCGGCGCTGCCGTCGGCGGGGCTCTACCCGATCGCGGCGGTCGGACTGACCGTGTTCGCCTACGCCGCCGGCGCGGTGCTGCACGCCTCGGGTTTCCTCGCCGTCTACGTGGCGGGGGTGATACTCGGCAACGCCCGCCTGCCGCACCGGCAGGCGATCCTCGGTTTCGCCGACGGCCTGGCGTGGCTGGCCCAGATCGGGCTCTTCGTGCTGCTCGGGCTGCTCGTCTCGCCGGGCCGGCTGGGCTCGGCGGTGCTGCCGGCGGTGGTCGCCGGGCTGGCGCTCGTGCTGCTGGCCCGGCCGCTGTCGGTGGCGGCGTCCGCACTGCCGTTCCGGTTCGGCCTGCGCGAGCAGGCGTTCCTGTCCTGGGCGGGGCTGCGCGGGGCGGTGCCGATCGTGCTCGCCACCATTCCGCTGTCGGAGCGGGTGCCGGGCGCCGACCGGCTCTTCGACTCCGTCTTCGTACTGGTGGTGATCTTCACGCTGTTGCAGACGGGGACGCTGGCTCCGGTGGCCCGCCGGCTGCGGGTCACCGCGCCGGCCGAGGCGACCGAGATCCGGGTGGAGACGGCGCCGCTGGAGCGGATGGGCGCGGACCTGCTCCAGTTGGAGGTGCCGCCCGGTTCCCGGCTGGCCGGGGTGCACGTCGACGAGTTGCGGTTGCCGCTGGGCGCCTCGGTGACCCTGGTGCTGCGCGACGGGGCGGGCGTCGTGCCGGGCCCGGACTTCCGGCTGAAGACCGGCGACAGCATGTTGATCGTGGCCACGGCCGGGGTGCGCGACGAGGCGGAGCGGCGGCTGCGGGCGGTCAGTCGGCGGGGCCGGCTGGCCCGCTGGTTTGGCGAGTACGGCCGGGGTCCCGACGCGTGATCTGCTAGCGTTCCTTTTGCCCCGGTTAGGGATGACCAGGGGCCGAACGCCGGTACGTCGGAGCGGCACGTTGTCGTGCGCCTGTACGTTCCGTATTCTTGCGAATCTCCGGAGTGCGCGGCCCCGTCGCCGCGCGCCCCTTTTGTACCTGGGGGCGCCGATGCCGGCGGCCCCTGTCCAGGTGCCGCGGAACGCCGCGGTTCCGCGGCCGAGGGAGCGACGATGGCGAAGCCAGCCGACACCAGGACCGCCGGTCGGAAGCCGGTGGCGAAGGCCACCCGCAGCGCTGCGGAGACCGAGAAGATCCGGGCGGCCCTGGCGGCGCGGCGTGACGAGTTGCGCGCCGAGTACGATCGGACGCTGAGCGAGATCACCGAGCTGCAGCGCGACCGGCTGACCGACTCGGCCGGGGACGACCAGGCCGACACCGGGACCAAGACGTTCGAGCGTGAGCAGGAGATCTCACTCGCCAACAGCATCCTGGAACGGATCACGCAGGTCGAGCGGGCGCTGGAGCGGCTCGACGAGGGTGGCTACGGCTGGTGCGAGCGGTGCGGCAACCCCATTCCGGTGGAGCGGCTCGCCGCCTTCCCGTCGGCCACCCTCTGCGTGACGTGCAAGCAGCTGGAGGAGCGGCGCTGAGGCCCGCTCCCCGGCGGCCATGGGAGGCGGCGCGGACGCGTCGCCGCGAGCGTCGATGGGGAGCAGATGTCCGAAGCACCGCCCGCCGGGCCCGGCAGCGCTGAGCCGGGTGCCGACAGCGCCGAGCCGAGGTCCGGCACGCCCCACCGCCGGGCCGCCGCCACCCTGTTCGGCCTCGCGCTCACGGTGCTCGCCGCCGACGCGGCGACCAAGCACCTCGCCCTGGGCGCGCTCGAGGACCGCGAGCCGGTCAGGCTGCTCGGCGGCGCGGTCTACCTCAGCCTGACCCGCAACAGCGGCGCGGCGTGGAGCATCGGCGCCGACTACACCTGGGTCTTCCCGCTGATCACCCTCGGGGTGGTCGGTTGGATCGTCTGGATGGCGCTGCGCCTGCGCTCGCTGCCCTGGGCGATCTCGCTGGGCCTGGTGCTGGGCGGGGCGCTGGGCAACTTCGCCGACCGGGTCTTCCGCGCCCCGGGCTGGTTCGTGGGGCACGTGGTGGACATGGTCAGCGTCTTCGCCCCGTACGGCCGGGTGTTCCCGGTGTTCAACCTGGCCGACAGCGCCCTCGTCTGCGGTGTGTTGCTCGCCCTCCTGCTGGAGTTGACCGGCCGGCAGCGTGACGGCAGCCGGATCGGCCACGGCGAGTCCACCGACGAGGCGGCGGCCCAGGCCGACGCCGGACAGCGGGAGCGGGCATGACCGCCGCCTTCGCCGCCGGTGGCGACCACCGTTCCCTGCCCGTCCCCGACGGCCTCGACGGCACGCGGCTCGACCAGGCCGTGTCGCGGCTGTTCGGGCTGTCCCGCACCGCCGCCGCGGCCCTGGTCGACGCCGGCGACGCGCTTGTCGACGGGGCCGCCCGGCCGAACTCCTACCGGGTGAAGGCCGGCTCCTGGCTGGAGGTGACCCTGCCCGCGCCGGTCGCCCCGCCCACCGTGGTGCCGCAGGCGGTGCCCGGGCTGCGGGTGGTGTACGCCGACGACGACATCGTGGTGGTGGACAAGCCGGTCGGCGTCGCGGCCCACCCGAGCCCCGGCTGGACCGGCCCGACGGTGATCGGCGCGCTGGCCGCCATCGGGCACCGCATCTCGACCAGCGGCGCCGCCGAGCGGCAGGGCGTCGTGCACCGGCTCGACGTCGGCACCACGGGCATCATGGCGGTGGCCAAGAGCGAGCAGGCGTACACCGCGTTGAAGCGGGCGTTCAAGTACCGCGAGGTGGAGAAGCGCTACCACGCGGTGGTGCAGGGGCACCTGGACCCGCTGCGCGGCACCGTCGACGCCCCGATCGACCGGCACCCCACCCACGACTACCGCTGGGCGGTGGTCTCCGGCGGCAAGCCGAGCATCACCCACTACGACACGGTGGAGGCGTTCCCGGCGGCGAGCCTGGTCGACGTCCGGCTGGAGACCGGGCGCACCCACCAGATCCGGGTGCACTTCTCCACGCTGCGGCACCCGTGCGTGGGCGACCTCACGTACGGCGCCGACCCGACCCTGTCCGCCCGGCTCGGCCTGTCCAGGCAGTGGCTGCACGCCCGGTCGCTGAGCTTCCTGCACCCCCGCACGGGGGACGAGGTCCGCTTCGTCAGCGACTACCCTGACGACCTGGACCGCGCGCTCGAGATCCTCCGCGACTGAGCGTCGTCCCGCCCGTGACGATCCGACGAGGGGATCCCGCCGTGTGTGCCGGTACCCCCGACCCGACAGTGGGCGAAACGTCGGAACCCGCGCCGGGCGTGACGCAACCATCACCGACACCGGCCGGACCGGCCGGCGGCGGGTCGCCACCGGCGGTCCCGTCGACCTCCCCGTACGCCGGCGCCGACGGCGTACGGGGGCCCGTGCCGTGACGGGAGGAAGAACCGAAGGTGCGTAGACGGGTGTGGTCCGAATAGGGTTTCGTTCGTAGCCTGTCAGACGGGCATCGATGGCGCTGGGAGGGCGAGCCTTGGAGGGCAGCGAGACCGGCTGGGGGCGGCCGGCCGAACCAGCACCGCGGTGGCGGGCGCTGCTCGACCGGGCCCGGCACGGCAGCCGCACGGCCGAGCAGGCCGAGGCCGACCGACACGCCGATCCGCCGCCCCTCCCGCCGGAGCCGCTGCCCCGCCGCTCGTCGGGCAACGGCTATGCCGCGCGGGTGCCGGCCATCGGGCGGGCCCCCGAGCCGTACGCGCCGGAGCCCGGCCCGCCGCCGTACGGCGCGGACGGCCCACCCGCGTACGGCGCGGAGTACGGCCGGCCGGTCGACGCGGGCTACCGGGCCGAGGCCACCTACCGGGTGGAGCCGGCCTACCGGGTGGACCCGCTGGAGCCCGCCTACCGGGTGGAGCCGGAACAGCCGCCCGAGCCGAGCTACCGGTCGGATCCGGTGGAGCCGTCCTACCGGTCGGATCCCATCGAGCCGTCCTACCGGTCGGATCCGGTGGAGCCGTCCTACCGGTCGGAC
This sequence comes from Micromonospora sp. NPDC007220, assembly GCF_040634035.1. NCBI lineage: Bacteria > Bacillati > Actinomycetota > Actinomycetes > Micromonosporales > Micromonosporaceae > Micromonospora > Micromonospora sp. NPDC007220. Next base: position 417,892 of record NZ_JBEYEU010000002.1, read on the forward strand.
CCGGTCGAGCCGTCCTACCGGGCGGATCCCATCGAGCCGAGCTACCGGTCGGGCTCCATCGAGCCGTCCTACCGGGCGGATCCGATCGAGCCGTCCTACCGGGCGGACCCGGGGTATCCGGCCGAGCAGGCGTACCGCGTGCCGGCCCAGCCACCGCCGCCCCGCATCGAGACCGAGCCGCGCCGGGGCCCGGGGGCGGTCGAGTCGCGCTACGCGGTGCTGGACAACGGCTACCGGCACGAGCCGCCCCCGGTCGAGTCCCGCTACGCGGTGCTTGACAACGGCTATCGCTCCCGGCGCGCCCACCAGGCCCCGCCCGCCGTGCCGCCGCCCGCCGCACCACCGCCGGCCGTGCCACCGCCGGCGGTACCGCCGCCCGCCGTGCCGCCGCCCGTTGTGCCGCCGGTCGCCGCTCCACCGCCCACCGCACCGCCGCTCGCACCGCCGCCCGCCGAGCGGGGCTACCCGGCGCGCGTCGAGTGGCGCCCACGCGGCACGGAGAACGAGGTGGAGCGCGCCGTCGGGGTGCTCCGCCGCGACCTGGGCACCCCCCGGGTGCTCGCGTTCGCCAACCCGAAGGGCGGGGTGCACAAGACCACCGCCACCGTGCTGGCCGCGGCGACCGTCGGCAGCGTACGCGGGCGGGGCGTGCTGGCCTGGGACGACAACGAGCTGCGCGGCACGCTCGGGCTGCGCGCCGGCAGCGCGCGGCACGCCCGGACCATCCGGCACCTGGTCGGCGATCTCGCGCACGTCGAGATCAAGGAGGGCCCGGAGCTGCTGGCGCACCTGGACGACTACCTGCGGCACGCCTCCGACGGCTCGTACGACGTGCTGGCCGGCGAGGAGAGCCCCCGCTTCGCCCAGCGGCTCGACCAGTTCACCGTCCGGCGGGTGCTGGAGTTGCTGCGGCGCACCCACGACGTGGTCTGCGTGGACACGGGCAACAACGTGGAGAGCGCCAACTGGCGCACCGTCATGCAGGCGGCGGACCAGCTCGTGGTGACCACCGTGCCCCGCGAGGACGCCGCGTTCAGCGCCGACTGGATGCTGGACCTGCTGCACGAGGTCGGGATGGGGGAGCTGGCCGACAACGCGGTCACCCTGATCTCCTGCCCCACCCCGGGCCGCTCGCCGTTGCAGGACGACCTGGAGCGGCACTTCGCCACCCGTACCCGGGCTGTCGCCGTGGTCCCGTACGACCCGGCGCTGGAGACCGGCTCCTCGATCGAGTACCACCAGCTCCAGCAGGAGACCCGGCAGGCGTGGCTCAAGGCCGCCTCGGTGATGCTGGAGCCGTTCGCCCGGTGAGCGGGTGTGCCGCCACCGACCGCCCACGGCGCCCACGGGCCTGAGAGGATCACCGGGTGAGCGCGGACACCCCCGAACCCGACCGGCCCGGCCCCCGGCCCGACGAGCCGGGGGCACCGGCCGCCCGGGCGGAACCCGACCCGCCGGCCCGCGTCGGCCCCGCCGACCCGCACGACGCCCGGGAACCCGCCCCGCCGTACGACGCGGGGACGACACCGCCGCACGCCCCGACCGGCGACCCGTGGCACACCACGACCGGCGCACCGGCGTACGCCCCGACCGGCGACGCGTGGCGGGCACCGGCCGGCGCGCCGCCGCACGACGGGCCGCCGGGGTACGTCCCCGGCAACACCGACCTCGGGTACGCCGCCGGCTATTCGCCCGTGCCCGTGGAGCCGGACCTGCCGCGCGGGCGGGCGGTGCGGCTCGCCCTGCTGACGGTGCTCGCGTCGAGCGTGCTCGGGGTGCCGCTCGGGCTGCTCTGGGCCGCCCTCGCGCCGGACACGCCGGTGATCAAGGTCGCCGAGGGGGCGATCTACGCCGAGCCGCAGCCGGAGCAGCCGATCGCCGCCGACGGCTGGTTCAGCCTGCTGGGGCTGGGCTTCGGGGTGCTCGCCGCCCTCGTGCTGTGGTTCCTGCTGCGCCGGCTCCGGGGACCGGTCGGGCTGTTCGCCATCGTGCTCGGCGCCTTCGGCGCGGCGCTGGTCGCCTGGCAGGTGGGTCGGCGCACGGGGCTGGCCGGCTACGAGCGGCTGCTGGAGAGCGCGCCCGTCGGGCAGGCCTTCGAGAAGCCGGCCGACCTGCGGGCCGGCGGGATCGAGTGGGTGTTCGGCGTGCTGCCGGTGCCGCACGGCAACCTGCTGCTGCCGGCGTTCGGCGCGGCCGTGACGTACACCCTGCTGGCCGGCTGGTCCCGCTGGCCGTCGTTGCGCCCGGAGCGCGAGCCCGGCCTGCCCGGGCTCAGTTGGGGGTCGGCGGGGACGCCAGCTCCGTCAACGGCACCGGAACCGCCCGCACCTGGCGCAGCAGCGCCGCCTCACGGTTGAGCAGGCGCAGCTCGGCGCGGAGCCGGGCGGCGGTGTCGTCGATGGCGAGCAGCCGCTGCCGGTCGGCCACGGTCAGCACGGCCGTCGCGGCGACCAGGTGCGACAGCACCGTCGGATCCTCCGGCAACTGCTCGGACAGCTCCTCGGGATCGGCCCGGATCAGGCCCAGGTACTGCCGGAAGACCGAGATCACCCGGGCGGCGAGCAGGTCGGCGACCTCGTCGGGCCCGCCCGGCTCGGGCAGCCACTCCACGTCGGCGGTCAGGTAGGGCTCGGTGTCCCGGTCGACGTCGGCGACGCGGAACCTGCGCTTGCCCACCGTGACGATGTCGAAGCCACCGTCGGGGCGCTCGGTGACCTGCCGCAGCTCAGCGGTGCAGCCCACCTCGTGCAGGGTGACGTCGCCGCCACCGGGCAGCGGCTTGCCGTCCGGCCCGGTGGGGGCGACCTCCCAGCCGGCCCGGATGGCCACCACGCCGAACTCGCGCGGGGCGTCCTCGGGCAGCGCGACCAGGTGCCGGACCAGGGCGCGGTAGCGCTCCTCGAATATGTGCAGCGGCAGCACCAGACCGGGGAAGAGGACCATTCCGAGCGGAAACACCGGCAGCCGCGCAGTCACGCGTCGAGCGTAGCCCGATCCCGGCGCGGCGGCGTGGCCCGGCTCACCGTCCCGGCGTACGGGCGGCGCCGGTCGCCGTCCGGGCGGGCCGCCTAGACTCGCAAGGGTGTTGAACCGGATCGACCTGCGCGGCGGCGTCCGTGACCCGCGCCGCCTGCTGCCCCGTGCCCAACTCGACGTCTCCGTGGCCGTCGAGCGGATCCGCCCCCTCGTGGAGGCGGTCCGGGAGCATGGTTACCCGGCGATCCGGGAGGCCAGTGAGCGCTTCGACGGGATCTCGCCCGAGGTGCTGCGGGTGCCCGCCGAGGCGATCGCCGAGGCGGAGGGCACCCTCGCTCCCGAGGTGCGCGCCGCGCTGCTGGAGTCGATCGCGCGGGCCCGCAAGGTGCACGCCGACCAGCGCCGCACCGACCACACCACCCAGGTGGTGCCGGGCGGCACGGTGACCGAGCGCTGGGTGCCGGTCGACCGGGTCGGCCTCTACGTCCCCGGCGGCCTGGCGATGTACCCGTCGACCGTGGTGATGAACGTGGTGCCGGCCCAGGCGGCCGGGGTGCGCTCGCTGGTGGTGGCGAGCCCGCCGCAGAAGGAGAACGGCGGCCTGCCCGACGCCCGGGTGCTCGCCGCCTGCGCCCTGCTGGGTGTCGACGAGGTCTACGCCGTCGGCGGCGCCCAGGCCGTCGCGATGCTGGCGTACGGCGCGGCGGTCGACGCCGAGGGCGCCGCGCACTGCGACCCGGTCGACATGATCACCGGGCCGGGCAACATCTGGGTCACCGCCGCCAAGCGGCTGCTGCGCGGCGTCGTCGGCATCGACGCCGAGGCCGGCCCGACCGAGATCGCCATCCTGGCCGACGACACCGCCGACCCGGCGCACGTCGCCGCCGACCTGGTCAGCCAGGCCGAGCACGACCCCCTCGCGGCCAGCGTGCTGGTGACCCCCTCGGTCGAGCTGGTGGAGGCCGTGGAGCGGGAGCTGGCCCGGCAGGTGCCGGCCACCAAGCACGCCGAGCGGGTCACCACCGCGCTCACCGGCGAGCAGAGCGGCGTCGTCCTGGTCGACGACCTCGACGCCGGGCTGCGGGTGGTCGACGCGTACGCGGCCGAGCATCTGGAGATCCAGACCCGGGACGCCCGCGAGTGGGCGCTGCGGGTGCGCAACGCCGGGGCGATCTTCGTCGGCGCCTGGTCGCCGGTGTCGCTCGGCGACTACTGCGCCGGATCCAACCACGTGCTGCCCACCGGCGGCTGCGCCCGGCACTCCTCGGGGCTGTCGGTGCAGTCCTTCCTGCGCGGCATCCACCTGATCGACTACTCCGAGCAGGCGCTGCGCGAGGTGGCCCCGCACGTGGTCACCCTGGCCGGCGTCGAGGACCTGCCGGCGCACGGCCGGGCCGTCCAGGTGCGCTTCCCGGGGGAGCTGGCGTGAGCGAGCGCAGCGTGCGAACCAGCAGGCTCAGCCCCGATGCCGTCGCCGAGCGAAGCGAGGTGGCGGCATGACCACCCTCGACGACCTGCCGATCCGCGACGACCTGCGCGGGTTGTCGCCGTACGGGGCGCCGCAGCTCGATGTGCCCGTGCGGCTGAACACCAACGAGAACTCCTACCCGGTGCCCGAGCCGGTGGTGGACGCGATCGGCAAGGCCCTCGCGGCGGAGCTGCGCGACCTCAACCGCTACCCGGACCGCGACGCCGTGGCGCTGCGCGCCGACCTGGCCGGCTACCTGGGCCACGGGCTCACCGTCGAGCAGGTGTGGGCGGCCAACGGCTCCAACGAGATCCAGCAGCAGCTGCTCCAGGCGTTCGGCGGCCCGGGGCGCAGCGCGCTCGGCTTCGTCCCCGCGTACTCGATGCACCCGCTGCTGGCCCTCGGCACCGGCACCCGGTGGGTGCCCGCCCGCCGTGGCGTCGACTTCGGGCTGAGCGCCGACGAGGCGGTCGCCCAGGTCCGCGAGCACGCCCCGGACGTGGTCTTCCTCTGCTCGCCGAACAACCCGACCGGCACCGCCCTCGACCCGGCGGTGGTCGCCGCGGTGCTGGACGCCGCGCCCGGCATGGTGGTCGTCGACGAGGCGTACGCCGAGTTCGCCCGCCCCGGCACGGTCAGCGCCCTGGCGGTGCTGCCCGGGCACCCGCGGCTGGTGGTGACCCGGACGATGAGCAAGGCCTTCGGGTTCGCCGGCGGCCGGCTGGGCTACCTGGCGGCCGACCCGGCGGTGGTGGCGGCGGTGCAGCTGGTCCGGCTGCCGTACCACCTCTCGGCGCTCACCCAGGCCGCGGCCCGGGCGGCGCTGGCGCACCGCGACGCCCTCCTCGACACGGTGGCCGCGATCTGCGCGCAGCGGGACCGGATCGTGGCGCGGCTGCGCGAGCGGGGGGTGCGGGTGGCCGACAGCGACGCCAACTTCGTGCTGTTCGAGGTCGGGGGCGACCAGGCCGCCGCCTGGCGCACCCTGCTCGACGCCGGCGTGCTGGTCCGTGACGTCGGCCTGCCGGGCTGGCTGCGGGTCACCGCCGGCACCCCCGCCGAGACCGACGCCTTCCTCGCCGCCGCGGAGAAGATCCAGTGAGCGTGCGAGCCCCCGCAGTCGCGACCGAAAGGCAAGCAATGAGCCGGACCGCCCGCGTGGAGCGGATCACCAAGGAGACGAAGGTTCTCGTCGAGATCGACCTCGACGGTACCGGCCGGGCCGAGATCGGCACCGGCGTCGGCTTCTACGACCACATGCTGCACCAGATCGCCCGGCACGGCGGCTTCGACCTGACCGTGCGCACCGTGGGTGACCTGGAGATCGACGCCCACCACACGATGGAGGACACCGCGCTCGCCCTGGGCGCCGCGTTCGACCAGGCGCTGGGGGACAAGGCCGGCATCCGGCGGTACGGCTCGGCCACCGTCCCGATGGACGAGGTCCTCGTCCGGGCCGCGGTCGACCTGTCCGGCCGCCCGTACGTGGTGCACGACGAGCCGGTGCTGGCGCCCTACATCGGGCCGGTCTACCCGACCAGCATGACCCGGCACATCTGGGAGTCCTTCGGCCAGGCGGCCCGGATCACGCTGCACGTGGACGTGCTGCGGGCGGCCCGCCCCGGCGGTCATCCGGACGCCCACCACGTGGTGGAGGCCCAGTTCAAGGCGGTCTCCCGCGCGCTGCGCGAGGCCACGGCCGTCGACCCGCGCGCGGCGGGCGCGATCCCCAGCACGAAGGGGGCGCTCTGATGGGTGGGGTGCTGCCGACGTTGCTGCTGATCCTGGCCGGTGTGCTGGTCGGCGGGGCGTTGTCGCTGCACAAGCAGGGCGCTCCGCGTAAGGCGGTGGTCCTCACGGCGCTGCTCGCCGCGCTGGCCACGGTCGGCGGCGTGCTGTGGCTGCTGCCGGGGGAGGGCGCGTGAGCCGCGTGGTGGTGCTCGACCACGGGTCGGGCAACCTGCGCTCGGCCGAGCGGGCCCTGGCCCACGCCGGCGCGGACGTGACGGTGACCGACGACCTGACCGCCGCCGCCGAGGCGGACGGCCTGGTGGTGCCCGGTGTGGGCGCGTACGCCGCCTGCATGGCCGGGATCGAGGCCCTCGGCGCCGGCCCGGTGATCGCCGAGCGCGTCGCCGCCGGCCGTCCGGTGCTGGGCATCTGCGTGGGCATGCAGGTGCTCTTCGAACACGGCGACGAGCACGGGGTGGTGACCAAGGGGCTCGGGCTGCTGCCCGGCGGGGTGACCAGGCTGGCCGCCCCCCGGCTGCCGCACATGGGCTGGAACACGGTCGCGGCGCCGGCGGGTTCGGTGCTCTTCGCCGGCCTGCCCGCCGACAGCCGGTTCTACTTCGTGCACTCGTACGGGGTCGGGGACCCGGGCGCGCTGGCGGAGGCCGGCGCCACGGTCACCACCGCCCACCACGGGACGGACTTCGTGGCGGCCGTGGAGCGCGGTCCGCTCTGCGCCGCGCAGTTCCACCCGGAGAAGTCCGCCGACACCGGTGCCGCGCTGCTGCGCAACTGGCTCGCCACGCTTCCCACCGGTGACTGAGCGCCTGCCCGGTGCGGCGGGCCCGCTCCGGCCCGCCGCCGGCCGCCCTGTCGCGCGTCGACAGCTACCCGGACGACCGCGCCCCCGGCGGGACACGCCGTGAGCAAGGAGCGGGCCCGGCGCCGGGCGGCCCGGGAGGCCGAGGTCGCCCGGGAGCGGGCCGTCCGTGAGCGGCGGACCGCCCGGCGGTCGCGGCGGCGGGCACTGGTCCGCCGGTTGACGCCGTCGCTGCGCCGGGGGCGGACGGGCCGGCTGCCCCGGCACAGTCGCGGCGAGCGGGCCGCCATCGTGCTGCTGACCCTGGTGGCGATGGTCCTGATCTGGTCGTTCGTCGACGATCTGGCGCTGCGCATCGCGCTGGTCGTGCTGTTGCTGCTCGTACTGCCGGCGATCGTGGTGATCGCCCTGGACCGTCGCACCTGACTTCGAGGAGAAATACCGTGAGCCTCACCCTGTTGCCCGCCGTGGACGTCGCCGACGGCCAGGCCGTCCGACTCGTGCAGGGAGCCGCCGGCAGCGAGACGACGTACGGCGACCCGTTGGAGGCCGCCCTCGCGTGGCAGCGGGACGGCGCCGAGTGGATCCACCTGGTCGATCTCGACGCCGCGTTCGGCCGGGGCTCCAACGCGCACCTGCTGGCCGAGGTGGTGCGGCAGCTCGACGTGAAGGTGGAGTTGTCCGGCGGCATCCGCGACGACGAGTCGCTGCACGCCGCGCTCGGCACGGGCGCCGCCCGGGTGAACATCGGCACCGCCGCCCTGGAGGATCCGGTCTGGTGCGACCGGGTGTGCGGGGAGTACGGCGACCGGGTGGCGATCGGGCTCGACGTGCGGGGCCGTACCCTCTCCGCCCGGGGCTGGACGCGTGACGGCGGCGACCTCTTCGAGGTGCTGGAGCGGCTCGACAAGGCGGGCGCGGCGCGGTACGTCGTCACCGACATCACCAAGGACGGCACCATGCGCGGGCCGAACCTGGACCTGCTGCGCGAGGTCTGCGCCCGCACCGACGCCCCGGTGATCGCCTCGGGCGGCGTCTCCACCCTGGACGACCTGCGGGCGCTGGCCACCCTGGAGCCGATCGGGGTGGAGGGCGTGATCGCCGGCAAGGCGCTGTACGCGGGCGCCTTCACCGTGGCGCAGGCGCTGGAAACCCTGGCGGCGGCGTGACCGTCACGCGGCTCGGCTCGGGCGGCCCCTGGGAGTCGGTGTACGGCTACTGTCGGGTCGTCCGGGCCGGCGACCTGGCCTGGACGGCCGGCTGCACCTCGACGGTGGACGGCGTGGTCACCCACGTCGGGGACGCGGCGGCGCAGACCGCGCAGGCCCTGCGGATCGGCCTGGACGCGCTCGCCGAGGTGGGCGCGGAGCCCGGGGACGTGGTGCGGACCCGGATGTACGTCACCGACCGGACGTACGCCGACGAGGTGGGCCGGGCGCACAACGTGGTCTTCGGCGCGGTCCGTCCGGCGGCCACCATGGTGGTGGTGGCCGGCCTGCTCGACCCGGACCATCTGGTCGAGGTGGAGTTGGAGGCGTACCTCGGCGAGCGCTGAGCCCCGGGAAGCGCGCCGAGACGGTGCCGCCCGACGCGCCGCGTCGCGACCTGATCGGTTGCGCGCAATCTAATCGCGCGCTACGGTTCCCCGGTGACCGACCATCTGGTACTGCGCCGGCAGGTGTGCTTCGCGCTCTACGCCGCGTCGCGCGCCCTCACCGACGTCTACCGGCCCGTCCTCGACGAGTTCGGCCTGACCTACCCGCAGTACCTGGTGCTGCTGGTGCTCTGGGAGCGCGACGACGCCCCCACGGTCTCCGAGCTCGGCGCCGCCCTGCGACTGGACTCCGGCACGCTCTCCCCGCTGCTCAAGCGGCTGGAGGGGGCGGGGCTGGTCGTCCGGACCCGGTCGGCGCGCGACGAGCGGCGGGTGGAGGTGGGCCTGACCGGCGACGGGCGGGCCCTGCGGCACCGGATGGACGAGGTGCCGCTGCGGGTCGCCCGCGCCACGGGCCTCACCGAGGCGGAGCTGGTCGCCCTGCGCGACACCCTCACCCGGGTCACCGAGACGATCCACCGACAGAAGGAGCAGTGACCACCATGCAGGTGCTCTACACCGCGTCCGCCCGGGCCACCGGGGACGGTCGGGACGGCCACGTCCGCACCTCCGACGGCACCGTCGAGCTCGACCTGGCCGTGCCGAAGGAGATGGGTGGCGCCGGCGGCGCCGCCAACCCCGAGCAGCTCTTCGCGGCCGGCTACGCCGCCTGCTTCCACTCGGCGCTGCGCCTGGTCGCCCGCAAGGCGAAGGTCGACGTCTCCGGCTCGGTCGTCGAGGCCGAGGTCGGCATCGGCGCCAACGGCAGCGGCGGCTTCGGGTTGGCCGTCACCCTTCTGGTCGACCTCCCGGCCGTCGAGCGGGCCGCCGCCGAGCAGGTCGTCGAGCAGGCCCACCAGGTCTGCCCGTACTCGAACGCCACCCGCGGCAACGTCGAGGTCACCCTCACCGTGCGCGAGGCGCTGTGAGCACCCGCAACCGGGAGATCCACCTGGCCGCCCGCCCGCAGGGCTGGCCGACCGCGGACAACTTCCGGCTCGTCGAGACCGAGGTGCCCACCCCCGGCCCGGGCCAGGTCGTGGTCCGCAACCGGTACATGTCGGTCGACCCGTACATGCGGGGGCGGATGAACGACGTCAGGTCGTACGTGCCGCCGTTCGCGCTCGACGCCCCGCTGGACGGTGGGGCGGTCGGCGAGGTGGTGGCCAGCGAGGCCGAGGGCCTCCAGCCCGGCGACACCGTGCTGCACGGCCTCGGCTGGCGCGAGTACGCACTGCTCGACGCGCGGGCCGCCCGGAAGGTCGACCCCGACCTCGCCCCGGTCAGCGCCTACCTGAGCGTGCTCGGCATGACCGGCCTGACCGCGTACGCCGGGCTGCTGGACGTCGCCGGGATGAAGGCGGGGGAGACCGTCTTCGTCTCCGCCGCCGCCGGCGCGGTGGGCAGCCTGGTCGGCCAGATCGCCAAGCTGCGGGGCGCGGCGCGCGTAATCGGCAGCGCGGGCTCGGCGGCCAAGGTCGAGCGGCTGCGCGCGCTGGGCTTCGACGCCGCGTTCGACTACCACGACGGGCCGGTGCGCGACTCGCTGAAGGCTGCCGCCCCGGACGGCGTCGACGTCTACTTCGACAACGTCGGCGGCGACCACCTGGAGGCGGCGATCTCCGCGATGAAGGTGCACGGCCGGGCCGCGATCTGCGGCATGATCGCGCAGTACAACGACACCGAGCCCCCGGCCGCACCGCGCAACCTGGCGCTGGTCATCGGCAAGCGGCTCACCCTGCGCGGCTTCCTGGTCGGCGACCACGGCCACCTGCGCGACGAGTTCGTGCGCGAGATGGCCGGCTGGCTGCGCGACGGCAGGGTCTCGTACGACGAGACGGTCGTCGACGGCATCGAGAACGCCCCGGAGGCGTTTCTCGGCCTGCTGCGCGGCGAGAACCTGGGCAAGATGCTCGTCCGGGTGTGAGCGAGGCCGCTTCTCCGGCGTGGGGGACCCCCGTCGACCGCGGTGACCGGCCGTACCGGCCGGTCACCGCCGGTGCTGGGAGGGATAGGCTCGCGGCATGACGGTGGCGGTGCGGGTCATCCCGTGTCTCGACGTGGACGCCGGTCGGGTGGTCAAGGGGGTCAACTTCCTCGACCTGCGCGACGCCGGCGACCCGGTGGAACTGGCGGCGGCGTACGACCGGGCCGGCGCGGACGAATTGACCTTCCTCGACGTCACCGCCTCCTCCAGCGACCGGGGCACGATGCTCGACGTGGTCCGCCGCACGGCGGAGTCGGTCTTCATCCCGCTGACCGTCGGCGGTGGCGTCCGGCAGGTCGCCGACGTCGACACCCTGCTGCGCGCCGGCGCGGACAAGGTCGGGGTGAACACCGCCGCCATCGCCCGCCCCGAGCTGATCGCCGAGATCGCCGACCGCTTCGGCCGGCAGGTGCTGGTGCTTTCGCTCGACGTGCGGCGGGCACCCGGCAGCGGCACGCCCAGCGGTTTCGAGGTGACCACCCACGGCGGTCGGCGCGGCACCGGGCTGGACGCGGTCGAGTGGGCCCGGCGCGGCGCCGAGCTGGGCGCGGGCGAGATCCTGCTGAACTCGATGGACGCCGACGGCACCAAGACCGGCTTCGACCTCGAACTCATCGGCGCGGTGCGCCGGGTGGTGGACGTGCCGGTGGTGGCCAGCGGCGGCGCGGGCGAGGTGGCGCACTTCGCACCGGCGATCGGCGCCGGCGCCGACGCGGTGCTCGCCGCCAGCGTCTTCCACTTCGGCGAGCTGACCGTCGCCGAGGTCAAGGACGCGCTGCGCGGGGCCGGGCACCCCGTCCGCTGACCGCCCGCGCGATCCGTCCGGCCGGCGTGATCCGCCCGGTCCCTCCGGCCCGCGTGATCCGGCCGGTCCCTCCGGCCTGCCCGGCCCGTCGGTGCCCGCTCAGTCGCGGCGGGACCGGTTCTCGGGGGAGCGCCGGGGTGCCGGGATCGAGCGCACCACGTACTCCTGGACGGCGGCGGCGTGGTCGGCCTCGTCCAGGTGCCAGTCGGCGCTGACGGGGGCGTGCCGCCGGAGCAGGACGCCCTGCACGGTGTCCACCGTGGTGGCCAGCCCGGCGTTCGGCCTGGTGCGCCAGAGGCGCTCACCGTCGGTGGTGATCCGGAACCAGCCGTCGGTGACGCTGACCAGCCCGGCCCCGACGAGGCGACGGACCGCAGCCTCCACCTCGTGCCGCTCGGGGATCGCCTGGTTGAGATGGTCGGCGGTGGAGATCACGTCGGCGAGGCGTACGCCCTCGGGGCGGCGGCTGCTCGCCGCGCGGCGGTGCCGTCCCGCCCCGCTGGCGATCACCACCGAGACGAAGATCCAGGCATCGGTCCAGCGCCATCCGTTCTCCCCCATGCGAGGATTCTGCCGGGCGTGGCGTCCGAAGGGAACACCCGGCGTCCGGGTCGCGTCAGGTGGCGGGGAGCGGCGCCACCGGGCCCGGGGCGGGGTCCTGCGGCCCGGGGACCGTGAACAGCGGCAGGAAGACCTGGGTCAGCGGGCCGATGCCCAGCGCGTAGGCGATCGTGCCGACGCCCACCGTCCCGCCGAGCAGCCAGCCCAGCGCCAGCACCGTGACCTCGATGACGGTGCGGACGAGCCGGATCGAGCGGCCGGGCCGGCGGGCGACGTAGCCGGTCATCAGGCCGTCGCGGGGACCGGGTCCGAGGCGGGCGCCGAGGTAGAGACCCGTGGCCGCCCCGTTGGCCACGATGCCGGCGACCAGCATCCCGGCCCGTACGCCCAGCGACCCGCCGGCCGGCATCAGCGCGAGTGTCGCGTCGACCACCAGCCCGACCACCAGCGCGTTGCTGACCGTGCCGAGGCCGGGGCGCTGGCGCAGCGGTATCCAGAGCAGCAGCACCAGCACGCCCACCGCGATGGTGACGGTGCCGATGGAGAGGCCGGTCAGCTCGGACAGGCCCTGGTGGAACACGTTCCACGGGTCCAGGCCCAGCTCCGAGTTGATCATAAGAGCCATGCTGACGCCGTAGAGGACGAGGCCCGCGTAGAGCTGGCTCAGCCGCCGCGCGGGACGATGTCGGAGATTGCCAATCGGTGTCACCCATGCCACGCTAAAGGCCAATTGGCGCAGCGTAAGAGCCAATCCGGGAGGAGTGGCCATGACGAGTCAGGTTCGGGGTGTCCAATTGGCCCGGCTCCTCGGTCAGTGGCATGCGCTTCCCGGCCGCCGGCGCAGCCCCGACTACGCCGCCCTCGCCGGTGCCGTACGCGGCCTGCTCGCCGACGGCCGGCTACCGCTGGGCGTGCGGCTGCCCGCCGAGCGGGAGCTGGCCGAGGCGCTGAAGATCAGCCGGACCACGGTCACGGCGGCGTACCGGGAGCTGCGGGAGAGCGGGCACCTCGCCAGCCGGCGGGGTGCGGGCAGCTGGACGATGCTCCCGGGCACCCACCGGGTGGCGAGCACCGGGCTCTGGACCCCGCTGGACGACCGCGACATGATCGACCTCGGGGTCGCCGCGCTCGCCGCGCCGCCCGAGCTGCTGCCGGCCGCCCGCGCGGCGGCCGAGGACCTGCCCCGCTACCTGGGCGGCGCCGGCTACCACCCGACCGGGATCATCGAGCTGCGCGAGGCGGTGGCCCGCGCGTACACCGACCGGGGCCTGCCCACCTCACCTGACCAGATCATGGTCACCAACGGCACCCAGCACGCCCTCGACCTGGTGCTCCGGCTGGCCCTCGCCCCCGGCGGCAACGTGCTGGTCGAGGCGCCCAGCTATCCGAACGCGCTGGCCGCGCTGGCCGCCCGCCGGGCCCGGATCACCACCCACGGCCTGGCCGTCGAGGAGCCCGGGTGGGACGCCGACCTGCTGCTCGGCGCCCTCCGGCAGGCCCGGCCCAAGCTGGCGTACCTGATCCCGGACTTCCAGAACCCGACCGGTCACCTGATGCCGGCCGCGCTGCGCGAGCGGGTGGTGGCCACCGCGCACGCCGTCGGCACCGACCTGGTCGTCGACGAGTCCTTCGTGGACCTGCCGCTGGACGGGACGGTGCTGCCCCCGCCCACCGCCAGCTTCGACCGGCACTCCCGGGTGATCACCATCGGCGGCATGAGCAAGCCGTTCTGGGGCGGCCTGCGGATCGGCTGGGTCCGCGCCTCCGCCCCGCAGGTGCAGCGGCTCGCCGCCGCCCGCGTCGGCGTCGACATGGCCAGCCCGGTCCTGGACCAGCTGGTCGCGGTCCACCTGCTCGCCGACGCGCCGGGCATCGTCGCCGCCCGGCAGGCCCAGCTCACCGTCCAGCGCGACGCGCTGCTCGCCGCGCTCGCGCAGCGCCTGCCCGAGTGGCGGGTCACCGTCCCGCACGGCGGGGTGACCCTCTGGGCCGAACTCGACGGGCCGATCTCCAGCGCGCTGGCCCGGGCCGCCGAGGAGGTCGGCGTACGCCTGGCGCCCGGTCCCCGGTTCGGCCTGGACGGCACGCTGGAGCGCTTCCTGCGGCTGCCGTTCACCCTGCCGGCCGCCGACCTGGTCGAGGCGGTCGGCCGCATCGCCGCCGTCCGCTACGACCTGGACCGGGGCGGCCGGTCGCAGTGGCGGGAACCGGCGGTCATCGCCTGAGGGTCGGGCCGGCGTGCCGGCCGGAACGGGCCGCCGGGTCGGTCAATCGCGCCTGCGCCCCGCCGCGGGGCTGGGAGACTGCGCAGGTGGAGGACGTTCGGGGGGCGCGGTGGCCGCGCGGGATCCTGCCGAGCGCACCGGGCTCCCGCACCACCCGGCTCGAACTCTTCTACGACCTCGTCTTCGTCTTCGCCTTCCTCAACGTCACCACGGTGACGGCCAACAACCCGACCCCGCGCGGACTGGTCCAGCTCCTGGTGGTGCTCGCCCTGCTGTGGTGGTGCTGGAGCGGCTTCGCCGCGCTGGGCAACGTGGTCCGCACCGACCAGGGGTTCGCGCCGCTGGTCGGGTTCGTCGTCTCCGCCGCCGTCTTCGTGCTCGCGCTGAGCCTGCCGAAGGCGTTCGTCGACCGCCCCGGCGGGCTGCCCGGCCCGGTGGTCTTCGCCGTCTGCTACTTCCTGGTCCGCGCGACCCAGGTGACGGTCTTCCTCTGGGCCGTCCGCTCCGACCGGGAGGTGCGCCGGCGGATGCCCGTGCTGGCCCTGCCGTTCCTGCTGGCGACGGGCCTCATCCTGACCGCCGCGCTGGTGCCGCAGCGCCTCCTCGACGGCCGCGCCGAGATGATGCTGCGGCTGGTGCTGTGGCTCGCCGCGCTCGGCGTCGAGTACGGCTCCGGCCTGGCCCAGCACCGCGCGGGCTGGACGGTGCTCTCGGCGGGGCACTGGGCCGAACGGCACGCGCTGATCATCATGGTGGCGCTCGGCGAGTCGATCATCGCGTTGGGGATCGGGCCCGGCCCCACCCCCGCCCTGCCGCTGACCTGGCCGGTGATCATCGCGGCGCTGCTCGGCATCGCGGTGGTCGCGGCACTGTGGTGGGCGTACTTCGACACCCTCGCCCTGGCCATGGAGCAGGTGCTGCACCGCACCCGGGAACGGCGTACCCGCGCCGGGCTGGCCCGGGACGTGTACACCTACCTGCACCTGCCGTTGATCACGGGCGTGATCCTGTTCGCCCTGGGCCTCAAGGGGCTGATCCACGAGGGCGCCGACCCGACGACCCCGAGCTGGGGGGTGCCGCTGCCCGGCTTCGACATGCTGGCCCTCTTCGGCGGGGTCGCGCTCTACCTGCTCACGCTGATCCTGCTCGGCAGCCGGATGCTGGGCGCGGCGCGCTGGCCGTCGATCTGCGGGGTCCTGCTGCTCGTCGCGCTGACCCCGGTGGCCGGGCAACTGCCGGAACTGGTCGCCCTGGCCATGCTGGCGGTGGCCGCCGTGCTGACGGTCGCGGTGCAGACGGTCGTCGACGCCCCGCGGCGGCGGCGCGTGCGGCAGGTGGCGCTGGAGGAACAGCTCGCCTCCGAGGCCGAGCAGACGCGGTGGCGGGGCCACCACCTGTGAGCCGGCGCCCCGCCCGTCCGACGTCGGCGACCCCGTACGGAACGTGGGGCCGCCGACGTCGCGGGCTCAGAGCTCGGCGAGCGTGCCCGCGTACATCTTCTCGATCTCGCCGGCGAAGTTGCTCTCCACGCCGCGGCGCTTGATCTTGAGCGACGGGGTGATCTCGCCGTCCTCGATGGTCAGGTCGCGCGGCAGGATGGCGACCTTCTTGATCGTCTCCCAGCGGTTGAGCTTGGCGTTGAGCTCGGCCACGTACCCCTCGACCATGGCCTTCGCCTCCGGCGAGGTGACGATCTCGGTGTAGTCGCGGCCCTCCAGGGGAGTGCCGGCGGCCCAGCCCTTGATCGCCTCCGGGTCCAGCGTGACCAGCATCGTGCAGTAGTTGCGGGCCTGGCCGATCACCACCGCCTGGGAGGTGTACGGGCAGGTCGCCTTGAACATCCCCTCGATGTGCGAGGGCGCGATGTACTTGCCGCCCGAGGTCTTGACCAGGTCCTTCTTCCGGTCGGTGATCTTCAGGTAGCCGTCGGAGTCCAGGGTGCCGATGTCACCGGTGCGGAAGAAACCGTCCTCGGTGAACGCGGCGGCGGTCTCCTCGGGCAGGTTGTGGTAGCCGCGCATCACCGGCCGGCCGCGCACCAGGATCTCGCCGTCGGTGTCGATCCGGCACTCCAGGTCGCCCATCGCCTTGCCGACGGTGCCGATCCGCAGCCCGTCCGGCGGGTTGACGAAGTTGCCGGCGCTGGTCTCGGTGAGGCCGTAGCCCTCGGAGATCGGCAGGTTCGCCGCGGCGAAGAAGGTGGCGATCTCCGGGCTGAGCGGGGCGGCGCCGGAGACGAGCACCCGGATCCGGCCGCCGAGGCGGGCCTGGAGCTTGCTGAACACCAGCTTCTCGGCCACCGTGTACTTCAGCTTCAGCCCCGTCGGGAGCGGCCGGCCGGCCTGCTCCAGGGCGACCTTCTCCTTGCCGACCCGGACGCCCCAGCCGAAGATCTTCGCCTTCGCGCCGCCGCCGGCCTGCGCGGTGGTCACCGCCTTGTTGTAGACCTTCTCGAAGACCCGGGGCGCGCCGCACATCAGCGTCGGCCGGATCACCGAGAGCAGCTCGACCAGCTTGTCGACCCGGCCGTCGACGTACGTCGGCAGGCCCACGTGGATCGCCCCGCAGAGCAGGGTCTTGCCGAACGAGTGGGACAGCGGGAGCCAGAGGTACTGCAGGTCGTCGTCGCGGAGCAGCCCCACCTCGACCTGCGCCACGCCCTCCCAGCACCAGCCGCCGTGCAGCAGCTCGACGCCCTTCGGGCGCCCGGTGGTGCCGGAGGTGTAGATCAGCGTGGCCAGGTGCTCGGGACCGATCCCGGCGACCAGCATGTCGATCAGGTCGGGCTCGGCGGCCAGCGCCTGGGTGCCCTGCTCCTCCAACTCGGCGAGGGTGAGCTGGGGGACGGCGGCGGCCGGGTCGGCGGCGCCGTCGAAGAGCACGACGTGGGTCAGCGCCGGCAACTCGGCACCGGCGATCTTGGCGGCCTGTGCCGGGTTCTCGGCGAACAGCACCCGCGAGCCGGAGTCGGCGATGATGTAGGTCGCGTCGTCGGGCTCCGTGGTGGGGTAGACGGTGGTGGTCGCGCCGCCGGCGCACATGATGCCGAGGTCGGCGATCACCCAGTCGAGCCGGGTGTTCGCCAGGATCGCGACCGGATCCTCCAGGCCGACACCGAGGCCGTGCAGCCCGGCGGCGACCGCCTTGGCGCGACGGGCCATCTGCTCCCAGGTCAGCCACACCGGCCCGGAGTCGTCGGGGGCCGGGTGGGCGAAGGCGTCGCGGTCGGGGGACGCCGCCACGCGCTTGAGGAACATGTCGGGGATGGAACGGTACGGTACATCGAGAGCCATCGCTGTAGCCGCCTTCGGGGGTGGAGACGTGACCACGGTCACGTCGGCGTTCGTTACCGAAGGGTATTGCCTGCGCCCGGGCATCGGCTAGCCCTGTGGATCACGGCTGGGCCACGTCTCGGAGGATGGACGCCCGGCTCAGGCGTACCGGGCCGCCTCCAGCGACCAGTCGTAGGTGGCCCGGATCCAGTTGCGCCGCGCGGTGAGGGCCGGCCGCAGGCCGTCGTCACCGGTGGCGAGCAGCGCCGCCTCCGTCGTCAGGTACGCCGAGAGGCCCTCGTTGAACCGGTCGGCCGCCGCCCGCAGGGCCGACGACTCGTCACCGGCCGTCCGCCCCGCGGCGATCACCGCGACCAGATTGTGCACGTCCGGCTGCGCGAGGTGCTCCTTGCCGTACGAGAAGACGTCGTTGCACCAGCAGACCAGGTCGGCGGCGAGCAGGTCGAGCGCGACCAGCGACGGCTCGGCGCGGTGGGTCGCGTCCGGCAGCGCCCCGGCGGCCAGCTCCGTGAGGGTGAAGCTGGGGTGGACCCCTCCGGTGTGCCGGCGCATCTGGACGTACTCGGCCAGCCCCGGCGCCCGCCCGTGCTCCCGGTTCGCCGCCTCCCAGAGCAGGGCCAGCAGATATTCCCGCACCTCGCCGACGAAGCGCAGCAGCGCCACGGGCCCGCCGGCGGCGTGGGCCCGCCGGCACAGGTCGCCCAGCGCCTCGCCGAGCGGCCCGGCCACGGTCTCCGTCTCGGTCGCCGGGGCGTCGGCCCGTCCCCCGTGGCCGTCCAGCACGTCCAGCAGGGCGGCGACGGTCGGCGCCAGCCGGGTGGGGGAGTCGCCGAGGCCGTCCTCGTCGCAGGCGTCGTCCATCACGAACAGCCAGGAGACCAGGTCGGTCAGCAGCCGCAGCCCCTCCACCGGGCCCTCCGGGCAGGCCCGCCCGGCCAGCCCGGCGGCGTCGGCCCGGCGCAGCCGGTGCAGCCGGTGCCCGTTAGCGATCAGCCCGTGGCCGAGCGCCCACTCGGTGCTCTCCCGCGCCACCCGTGCGGTGGCGTCGTGCTGGCGCGCGGGAAAGGGGGGTTCCCGTAGCGCCGAGACCGCGAAGGTCCGCATGGTGCCCCCTGTCGCGCCGCCCCACGGCGGGACGGCGCGGGACAGCGTACGGGAGCAGGGATCGGTCGCTATCGTTGGGTAACCGCTTTTCCGGATTGTGCTGTGACCGTTAACGCGCAGTGCGTCACATGCCCAGGTTGGCGCCCCGGAGCCGCTCGGCCGGTGCCGCCGGCCCGTCGATCTGCACCCGGGACACCCGCTGCCGGCCGCTGAGGAACAGGGCCAGCTCGCCCGGCGCCCCCACCACCCGAACGGGTTCGCCGCCCCGGCCGACGGAAAGCTCCCCGTAGCCGGGCGCCTGGACGAAGACGTCCGCGGGGAACCGGCGCAGCGCCAGCCGGGCCAGCCCGGTGCACCGCTTCCAGAGCGCCGCGTTCAGCCCCGCCCCCAGGTCGCGGGGGAGCCAGCCCGGCCGGGCCCGGCGCACGTCCTCGTGGTGGATGAAGAACTCCAGCGTGTTGGCCAGCTCGTCGGTGAGCGGGTTGCTGACCGGGCTCCACACCGGCGGCCGGCGCACCTCTTCGAGGAGGCGTGGCCAGGGGCGCGCGGCGACGCGCAGGCGCACCCGCTCGGCGTAGCCGCGCAGCGGCGGGAGCAGGATGCCGCCGGCGGCGTCGGGTCGGCGTTCGCGCAGCACCAGGTGGGCGGCGAGGTCGCGGGTGGTCCATCCCTCGTTGACCGTCGGCGCGTCCGGTCCGAGCGTCTGCATCAGGTCGACGAGCGCCTCGCGCTCCGTTCGGGCGTACCGCGGCATGCCCCGATCGTAGGCGCGCCCGGCCCACTCGGCGCGCTGAGCGGGCCGGGCGGCCGTGACGGTGGACATAGCGGTCCGGGGCGGCGGAGCTGGCTCGGACCGGTAAGGATGAGGAGGATAGGTGCGGCTTACGGCGGGGGAGAGCGTGGCGAGCAGGACAAGTCGGGACGTGCTGGTGCGGGGGCTGGCCGTCCTCGGGCGGGCGATCCGGGAGCAGCCGCGCATCTTCGCGGTCGCGGTGAGCGGCAGTGTGCTCTTCGGCGCCATGACGGTGGCCAGCGCCTACGTGGTGGGTGCCGTGGTCGGCGACGTGGTGGTGCCGGCGATCGAGCGTGGCGAGGTCGGGGTCGGCGGGCTGGCCCTGGCGGCCGTCGCGCTGTTCGGCATCAGCGTGCTGCGGGTGGCCGGCATCTTCGGCCGCCGGCTCGGCGCGGGTTACATGCAGTACCGCCTCCAGGCCGCCTACCGGCGCCGGGTCACCCGCCGCTACCTGGAGCTGCCGCTGTCCTGGCACCACCGCAACGTCACCGGCACGTTGCTGTCCAACGCCAACTCCGACGTCGAGGCCGCCTGGTACCCGATCGCCCCGCTGCCGTTCGCGGTCGGCACCCTGGTGATGCTGGTCGGCGCGGTGGCGTCGCTCTTCGCCACCGACTGGGCGCTGGCCCTGGTCGGCGTCGCGGTCTTCCCGGCGCTCTTCGCGCTCAACGTCGCCTACTCGCGCCGGATGGCCCCCCGCCAGGCCCGGGCCCAGCGGCTGCGCGCCGAGGTCAGCGGCATCGCGCACGAGAGCTTCGACGGTGCCCTGGTCGTCAAGACGATGGGCCGGGAGGCGCAGGAGACCGACAGGTTCGCCGCCCGCGCGGGAGAGCTGCGCGACTCGCTGGTGGCGGTCGGGCGGCTGCGCGGCGTCTTCGACCCGCTGCTGGAGGCCCTGCCGAGCCTCGGCACCCTCGCCGTGCTGGTGGTCGGCGCGATCCGGCTGCAACAGGGCGCGATCAGCGTCGCCGAGCTGATCAGCGTCGCCTTCCTCTTCACGGTGCTGGCGTTCCCCGTCCGGGCCATCGGCTGGGTGCTGGCCGAGCTGCCGCGCAGCGTCGCCGGCTGGGACCGGGTCCGCCGGGTGCTCGACGCGACCGGCGAGATGGCGTACGGCGACACGGCGCTCGACGTGACGGACCCCCGCCCGGCCACCCTCGCGTTCGCGGGCGTCCGGTTCGGCTACGAGCCCGCCGAGGCGCACCTGCCCGGCACGGAGGTGCTCGGCGACGTCTCCTTCACCGTGCCCGCCGGGAAGACCGTCGCCCTGGTCGGGCCGACCGGCTCCGGCAAGTCGACGATCGCCGCGCTGGCCGTGCGGCTGGTCGACCCGCTGGCCGGCACGGTGTGCGTGGACGGGGTGGACGTCCGCCGGCTCACCGCCGCCTCGCTGGCGGGCACCGCCGCGCTGGTCGCCCAGGTGCCGTTCGTCTTCGACGACACGGTGCGGGCCAACGTGACCCTGGACCGGCCGGGCATCGGCGACGACGACGTCTGGGCCGCGCTGCGGCTGGCCGAGGCGGACGGCTTCGTCGCGGCCCTGCCCGACGGTCTCGACACGAGGGTCGGCGAGCGGGGCACCTCGCTCTCCGGCGGCCAGCGGCAGCGGCTCACCCTGGCCCGCGCGCTCGCCGGCCGGCCGCGCCTGCTGGTCCTCGACGACGCGACCAGCGCCGTCGATCCCCGCGTGGAGGCGGCCATCCTGGCCGGGCTGCGCTCCTCGGCGGGGCAGGCCGGCGCGCCGGCGGCGTCGATCCTGGTGGTCGCCTACCGGCGGGCCACCATCGCGCTGGCCGACGAGGTGGTCTACCTGGAACAGGGCCGGGTGCTCGCCCGCGGCCCGCACACCGAGCTGCTGGCCACGGTGCCGGGCTACGCCGACCTGGTCACCGCCTACGAGCAGGCCGAGGTCGACCACGCGAAGGACGAGACGTACGACGAGGTCGCCCCGCTGACGTCGGGCCTGGAAATCGAGGTGGACCGGTGAGCGCGAGGAGTGCAGCGCAGCGGAGCCCCGCAGTCGCGAACGAAAGGCCGGCACTGGTGAGCGCGAGGAGTGCAGCGCAGCGGAGCCCCGCAGTCGCGAACGAAAGGCAAGCCCGGTGACCACTGCCACGGACACGCGGAAGGCCGAGGCCGAGGCCGTCGACGTTCCGGAGACGACCGAGACGACGTGGCAGACGCTGCGCCGCGGTCTGGCGCTCTCCCCGGAGCTGCGGGTCGGCCTGGCCGGCACGCTCGGCCTGGCCCTGGTCTACATGGTCGGCCGGGCGGCCGTCCCGGTGGCGGTGCAGCAGGGCATCGACAACGGCATCGTCGGCGGCCTGGACCTGGGCGTGGTCTGGACGGTGGTCGCCGCCACCGTCGCGGTGCTGGTGGTGACCACGATCTGCGGCTACCTGATGATGCGCCGGCTCTTCACGGTCAGCGAGACCGCGCTGGCCAACGTGCGGATCCGGGCGTTCCGGCACGTGCACGACCTGTCGATGCTGCACCAGCAGTCGGAGCGGCGCGGTTCGCTTGTCTCCCGGGTGACCAGC
Organism: Micromonospora sp. NPDC007220; assembly: GCF_040634035.1. Lineage (NCBI taxonomy): Bacteria > Bacillati > Actinomycetota > Actinomycetes > Micromonosporales > Micromonosporaceae > Micromonospora > Micromonospora sp. NPDC007220. The sequence goes on from NZ_JBEYEU010000002.1 coordinate 439,789, forward strand.
GACGTCGACCAGATCACCCAGTTCCTCCAGTGGGGCGGCGTGATCCTGGTGATCAACCTCGGTCAGCTGGCGGTCACCACGCTTGTCATGTTCGCGTACTCCTGGCAGCTGACCCTGGTGGTCTTCGCCGCCTTCCTGCCCGCGGTGTTCGTGATCCGGCGGCTCCAGCGCCGCCTCGCCGGGGCGTACGGGGTGGTCCGGCAGCGGACAGGCACGCTGCTCGGCGCGATCGGGGAGAGCGTGGTCGGCGCGCCGGTGATCCGGGCCTACGGGATCGCCGGCCGGACGGCCCGCCGGCTCGACGAGGCGATCGACGGCCAGCGTCGGGCCCAGCAGCGGGCGATCAGGATCAGCATCATGGGCAGCTCGGTCGGGGAGCTGGCGGCCGGCCTGGCGCTGGCCGGCGTGGTGGTGCTCGGGGTGACCCTCGGCGCCGACCGCACCCTGAGCATCGGCGAGGTGACCGCCTTCCTCTTCCTGGTCACGCTCTTCATCCAGCCGGTGCAGATCGCCACCGAGGTGCTCAACGAGGCGCAGAACGCCATCGCGGGCTGGCGCCGGGTGCTGGACGTGCTGGACGTCGAGCCGGACGTCGCCGACCCGGGCGAGCAGGGGCGCGAGCTGCCGTCCGGCCCGCTGGACATCCGCTTCGCGGGGGTGCGCTTCGCGTACCCGGGGGGTCCGCCCGTGCTGCACGACGTCAGCCTGGAGATCCCGGCGAAGAGCCGGGTGGCGGTGGTGGGGGAGACGGGCAGCGGCAAGACCACCTTCGCCAAGCTGCTCACCCGCCTGATGGACCCGACCGCCGGCCAGGTGCTGCTCTCCGGCGTGCCGCTGGAGCGGGTCCGGTTCGGCTCGCTGCGCTCGCGGGTGGTGATGGTGCCGCAGGACGGCTTCCTCTTCGACGCCACGGTGGCGGAGAACGTCCGCTTCGCCCGCCCGGAGCTGACGGACGCGCAGCTCTCGGCGGCCTTCACCGAGCTGGGGCTGGCGGACTGGCTGGACGGGCTTCCGTCGGGCCTGCACACGCCGGTGGGGGAGCGCGGCGAGGCGCTGAGCGTGGGGGAGCGCCAGCTGGTGGCGCTGGCCCGCGCGTACGTGGCCGACCCGGACCTGCTGGTGCTGGACGAGGCGACCAGCGCGGTCGACCCGGCCACGGAGGTGCGGCTGCAACGCACCCTGGACGCGGTGACCCGGGGGCGCACCACCCTCGCGATCGCGCACCGGCTCTCCACGGCGCAGGCCGCCGACGAGGTGATCGTGGTGGACAAGGGCCGGATCGTGCAGCGCGGTCCGCACGACGAGCTGGTCCGCGACCCGGAGTCGGTCTACGGCCTGCTCTACGCCTCCTGGCTGGAGCAGACCCGCTGAGCCATCCCGCTGAGCCGTCCCGCTGAGCAGACCCGGCGCGGGCGTCGGTCCCGTGCGGCGCGCGGCCCGGCGGTGTACCGGGCCGCGCGGTGGTCAGCGGGAGTAGAACTCCACCACCAGCTGCTCGTCGCAGATCACCGGCACCTCGTGCCGGGCGGGCTCGCGCAGCAACGTGGTCCGCAGCTCGGCCAGCTCCACCGACAGGTACGGCTGGCCGGGTCCCTCGGTGGCGTTGGCGCCCGCGGCGGCGAGCTGGAACGGCAGGGTCGTGCGGCTGCGTTCGCGGACGGCCACCACCTGTCCCGGACGCAGCCGGTACGACGGCCGGTCGACCTTGCGCCCGTCGACGGTGAAGTGGCCGTGCGCGACGAGCTGCCGGGCCTGGTAGATGCTGCGGGTCAGGCCGGCCCGGTGCACCACCGCGTCGAGCCGTCGCTCCAGGAGCGCGACCAGGCTCTCGCCGGTCTTGCCCGCGCTCCGGGCGGCCTCGTCGAAGGCGCGCCGTAGCTGGGTCTCGCTGACGTTGTACTGGTGGCGCAGGCGCTGCTTCTCCAGCAGTCGCACCTGGTAGTCCGAGGTCTTGCGGCGCTGCCGGCCGTGCACGCCGGGCGGGAAGGGGCGCCGCTCGAAGTACCGCACGCACTTGCGGGTGAGGGGGATGCCGAGGGCGCGGGAGAGGCGGGCCTTGGGCCTGGGTTGGTTCACGCTGGACGTCTCCGATCCGGTGCTCTAGTCTCCGAGTTAGGTAAGGCTAACCTACGAAGGAGTCGTTCATGCGGCCCAGCCCGGCGGAGATCGTCCGCACCCTCGTCGCGGGCCGGCTGCCCGGCATCGCCCACGTCGCGCACCGGCCCGGCCCGCACCAGGTCCGGCACGTGACCGATCCGGACGGTCGGGTGCTGCTGCTGGTGCCGGTCGTCAGCGACCTCGCCGCCGCGCTGCGCCCCGCCGACGGCGACTCCGAGGTCGCGCTGGTGCTGGACGTGCTGGACCTGCCGCCCGCCGCCGGCGCGCCGAGCCTCGGCCGGGCCTGGGTCTCCGGCTGGGCGGCCCGGCTGGACGGCGACGAGGAGCGCCGCGCCGCGCTGGACTTCGCGGCCGTGGAGCCGGCCGGTGACCTGCTCGATGTCGGCACCCGGTTCCGGCTGCACCGCTTCGAGGTGGTCGAGGCCCGCTGGGAACGCGGCGACACCGTCCGCCGCATCGACCCCGAGGCGTACGCCGAGGCGGAGCCCGACCCGCTGCACGCCGTCGAGGCCGAGCTGCTGGCCGACCTCGCCGACCACCACGCCGCCGAGGTGGCCGGGTACCTGCGCCGCCAGCTCGGCCTCGCCGACGGCGGCATCGACACCGCGCCCCGGGTGGTCCGGATCGACCGGTACGGCCTGCTGGTCGTCCACGGCCGACCCGGCGCCCGCCGGCGCGTCCGGCTGGCGTTCCCGCGTCCGCTGGACTGCCAGGCGGAGCTGACCCGGCTCCTGCATCCGCTGGTCTGCCGGCACGCCCCGTCCCGGCACGCCGACCACGCCTGACCGGGTGCCGCCGCCCCGGCGGTCCGGTCAGCCGGCGAAGACCTCGGCGAGATCGCCCGTCAGGTAGCGCTGCACGGTGGGGCCGACCGCCGCGACGAGGGTCTCCGGGGCGGCCGAGGCGACCGGTTCCAGCAGGACCACGTGCCGCATCATGACCAGCCCGATCAGCTGGCTGGCCACCAGCGAGCCGCGCAGCGGCAGCTCGGCCGGGTCGACGTCGAGCTGGTCGAGGATCCTGCGCAGCACCTGGGTGACCAGGAACTCCCGCAGCAGCCGGGCGGTCCACTCGTTGCTCACCGCCGAACGCAGCAGGGCCACGCCGGCGGTGCCGGCCGGGGAGTCCCAGACGCCGAGGAAGGTGCGCACCAGCCGCTCCCCGAGACCCGCGCGGTCGCCCGCGAGCACCCTCGGCAGCAGTTCGGCCGGGTCGACCGGCGCGTGCATCGCGGCCAGGAAGAGCCGGTCCTTGCTGCCGAAGTAGTGGTGCACCAGCGCCGGGTCCACCTGCGCGGCGGCGGCGACGGCCCGGATCGAGGCCCCGTCGAAGCCCCGCTCGGCGAAGGCGGCGCGGGCCGCGTCGAGGATGGCCTGCCGGGTGTCCGGGTTGCCGGGTCGTCGTCCGGTCCGCCGCGCCATCGTCGCCCTTCGCTCCACCTTCGTCCCGCCGCCGGCCGCGTCGCGGCCCGCCGGTCGGGTCGGCGGCTCAGCCGCTGCGCCGCCGGAGGGTGGCCGCGGCGAGCACCAGCGCCAGCGCCGCCGCGCCGGCGACCACCGCCACGTCCCGCCACATCGTGCCGGTCGGCTCCGCGTGGGCGCCGACCTCCTGGAGCGCCTCGACGGCGTACGACAGGGGCAGCACGTCGCTGACCGCCTGCAACCAGCCCGCCATCTCGCCCCGGGGCACGAAGAGCCCGCAGAGCAGCAACTGGGGCACGACCACGACCGGCATGAACTGTACGGCCTGGAACTCGGTGCGGGCGAAGGCGCTGCAGAACAGCCCGAGCGCGACGGCGAGCACGGCGTTCAGCGCGGCGACCAGCACCACCAGCCCGCTGTGTCCGGCGGTGTCCAGCCCGAAGACGCCGTACGCGACCACGGACGCGACGACCGCCTGGACCACCGCGGCCAGCCCGAACGCGATGCCGTAGCCGAAGAGCAGGTCGAGCTTGCCCAGCGGGGTGGTGAGCAGCCGCTCCAGCGTGCCCGTGGTGCGCTCGCGCAGCATCGCGATGCTGGTCACCAGGAACATGATCACGAAGGGGAAGAAGCCGAGCATCACCAGGGCGACCCGGTCGAAGGTCGACGGCTGCCCCGGCGGGGCGGGCTGGTCGACGTACATGGCGTGGACCAGGGCGAGCAGCACCGACGGGACCACCAGCAGCAGCGCCACGGTGCGCCGGTCGTGCCGCAGCTGGCGCAGGATGCGGCCGGTGGTGGCGGCCAGGATCCGGGGGTTCACGACGCCTCCCGTCCGGCGGCGCCCGCCCTGATCAACCGCAGGAACGCCTCGTCCAGGTCGTCGGTGCCGGCAGCGGCGCGGACCGCGTCGGGGGTGTCGTCGGCGATCAGCCGCCCCTCGCGGATCAGCAGCAGCCGGTCGCAGCGGGCCGCCTCGTCCATGACGTGGCTGGAGACCAGCAGGGTGGTGCCGGCGGCGGCCATGGCGTGGAACCGGGCCCACAGGTCGGCCCGCAGCACCGGGTCCTGGCCGACGGTCGGTTCGTCGAGGACGAGCAGTTCCGGCTCCCCGACCAGGGCGCAGGCCAGCGACGCCCGGCTGCGTTGCCCGCCGGAGAGGGTGCCGACCAGTTGGCCGGCGGCCGAGGCGAGCCCGACCTCGGCGACCGCCCGGTCGGCTTCGGCCCGCCCCCGGCCGTGCAGGGCGGCGAAATAGCGCGCGTTCTCGCGCACCGTCAGGTCGGCGTAGACGCTGGGCGCCTGGGTCAGGTAGCCGACGCGGCGGCGCAGCTCCGGCGACCCGGCGGGGCGCCCCAGCACGGTCACCGAGCCGGCGCCGACCACCTGCACGCCGACCACCGCCCGCAGCAGTGTGGTCTTGCCGCTGCCGCTCGGGCCGAGCAGCCCGGTGACCGAACCGCGCGGCACGTCCGCGCTGACGCCGTGCAGCACCCGCCGCCCGCCCCGCTCGACGACCAGGTCGCGTACGGCGATCGCCTCGTCCACCGGCGCCTCCCGGGAAACTCATCATCCGTTGAACTCGACGCTAACGGAGACGCCCGCCGGGCCGCAACGGTCGACCCCGGTCCACCCGCACGGACCCCCGGCGCGGCGGGGAGATCGGTCGGGCATTAGCCTTCGGACCCGGACAGCGGGTCCGCCAACGGGCATCAGGCGTACCATCGGGCATTGCGCCCTGATCGGACGTACGGCACGATGGCGCCGTGGGTCACGCTGCGTCACCGGACGAGAGGTTCCTCGGCGAATGGGCGGCCCGGTTGCGGGCCGGTGCCGAGCAGCCCGTGGTGGGCATCATGCTGCGCGGCAGCCACGCCCGGCGGGCCGCCACCGCACACAGCGACGTCGACGTCGACGTGCTGCTCGACGGCGCCCCGTACGCCGCCCGCCGGGCGTTCCTGGCCGAGCACGGGGGCCGGCTGACCCACGTCTCGGTGGCCGCCCGCGACGTGAACTCCTGGCTGACCCGCCTCGGCGAGCCCGCCGAATGGGCGTTCGGGCTGCCGGTGACGGCGCCGGTCCGGCTGCTCTGGGCGGACCCGCACTGGCGGCCCCGGATCGACCTGCCGGTGCTCTGCCACCCCGCCGGCGAGCCGCAGCTGGAGGAGCTGATCGCGACGCTCGGTAAGGTGGCCGGCGCGCGGGACGCCGACGACCACCTCGGCGTCCGGCTGGCCGCCGCCGATCTGGCCCGGCTCTGCCCGTCGGTGCTGCGGCTGGCCAACCCCACGGTGCGGGTGACGTCCCGGCGGGCGGCCTTCGCCGCCGCCCTCGACCTGCCGGTGGCGCCTCCGCACTACCGGGAGGACCTGCTGCTCTGCCTCGGCCTGCGGCCCGGCTCCGTCGGCCAGCTCTGCGCCGCCGCGGCCCGCCTCGTCACCGGCGTCCTGCCGCTGGTCCGCCCGTACGCCGCCGAGGTCGCCCGGGCCGCCGGCGGGGACCTGGCCGACGCCCTGACCGACGGCCGGCTGGACCGCTACGTCGACCAGCTGACCCGGCCCGCCCACCGGCCGCCGCGGCCCCGGCGGGAGCCGTCACCCGTGCCCGCCACGCGTGCGGGACAATGGGTCACTGTGCCCGTACCTGACGCGCCCGTGACCGGCGCCCACCCCAGTCCGCAGGAGCCCGCGGCCGACGGCGCGGTCCGTCCGTCCCGGCTCGACCCGGCCATCGCCGCCCGGCTGCGCCGCACCCCCGACGGCCTGGTGGCCGCCGTGGTCCGCCAGCACGACTCGGGTGAGGTGCTGATGGTCGCCTGGATGGACGACGAGGCGCTGCACCGCACCCTGACCACCGGCCGGGCCACCTACTGGTCGCGCAGCCGCCGGGAGTACTGGGTCAAGGGCGCCACCTCGGGGCACCACCAGTACGTCCGCGCGGTGGCGCTGGACTGCGACGGCGACGCGCTGCTGGTCGACGTCGACCAGGTCGGCGCGGCCTGCCACACGGGGCACCGCACCTGCTTCTTCACCGAGCTGCCGGTCGGCGGGGACGGGGCGGGTGCCCGGTGAGCGCGCAGCGGGTCACGCCCGGCGGCTCCCGCACCGACGGCGCGGTCAGCCCCGACCTCGCCACCTTCGCCGAGCTGGCCGCCCGCTGGCGGGTCGTGCCGGTCACCCGCCGGCTGCTCGCCGACGCGGAGACCCCCGTCGGCGTCTACCGCAAGCTCGCCGGCGGCCCGGGGACGTTCCTGCTGGAGTCGGCCGAGCAGGGCGTCGGCTCGGCCGGCCTGGCCTGGTCGCGCTACTCGTTCATCGGCGTACGCAGCAGCGCCACGCTGACCGAGCGGGACGGCGCGGCGGTGTGGACGGGCCACCCACCGGCCGGCCTGCCCACCTCCGGCGACCCGGTCCAGGTGCTGCGCGAGACCGTCGAGGCGCTCGCCGGCCCGGCGTTCGACGCGGCCAGCGGCATGCCCCCGCTGACCGGCGGCATGGTCGGCTACCTGGGCTACGAGCTGATCCGGCGCTTCGAGCGGCTGCCCGAGCTGACCGAGGACGACCTGGGCGTGCCCGAGCTGGGCATGATGCTCGCCACCGACCTGGTGGTCCTCGACCACTACGACGGCTCGGCGATCCTCGTCGCCAACGCGATCCTGCCGCCGCTGGCCGAGCCGGACCGGGACGCCCAGGTCACGGCGGCCTACCACCACGCGGTCGGGCGGCTCGACGCGATGACCACCGCGCTGTCGCGGCCGATCCCGCCGATGGTCTCGACCGTCGGGCGGCCCCCGGCGGGCGAGGTGCGCAGCCGTACGCCCGAGGGCGGCTACCCGAAGGCCGTCGAGGCGGCCAAGGAGGCGATCCGGGCCGGCGAGTGCTTCCAGATCGTGCTGGCCCAGCGGTTCGAGCGGGACACGCACGCCGACCCGCTGGACGTCTACCGCGTGCTGCGCACGACGAACCCCAGCCCGTACATGTACCTGCTGCGCTTCGACGGCTTCGACATCGTCGGCTCCTCGCCGGAGGCGCACCTGAAGGTGACCAGCGACGCCGAGGGGCGGCAGCGGGCGCTGCTGCACCCGATCGCCGGCACCCGGCCGCGCGGCGGCACCCCCGAGGCCGACGCCCGCCTCGCCGCGGAGCTGCTCGCCGACCCGAAGGAGCGCGCCGAGCACGTGATGCTGGTCGACCTGGGGCGCAACGACCTGGGCCGGGTCTGCCGCCCGGGCACGGTGGAGGTGCCGGAGTTCGCCACCATCGAGCGCTACAGCCACGTCATGCACATCGTCTCGACCGTGGTCGGCACGCTGCGCGAGGACCGTACGGCCTTCGACGCGCTGGCCGCGACCTTCCCCGCCGGCACCCTCTCCGGCGCGCCCAAGGTGCGGGCCATGGAGATCATCGAGGAGCTGGAACCGGTCCGGCGCGGCATCTACGGCGGCACCGTGGGCTACTTCGGCTTCGGCGGTGACCTGGACATGGCGATCGCGATCCGCACCGCGCTGATGCGCGACGGCAGGGCGTACGTGCAGGCCGGGGCGGGGGTGGTTGCCGACTCCGACCCGGCAGCCGAGGACCAGGAGACCCGGAACAAGGCCGCGGCCGTGCTCGCCGCCATCGCCGCCGCCGAGACCCTCCGGCCCGCCCGATGACGGCCGCCGAGCCGCGCGGCCAGGAGCCGGGGACGACTCCGGCCGCCGACGCGGGCGGGGGCGCGCGGTCCGGCACGCAGCGGCGCGAGCTGACGTACGCCGTGCTGCTCTGCGTGGCCGGCGCGGGCCTGGCGCTGTGGGCGTCGACCCGCACCTGGGCGGTCGAGTTGACCGCCCGGCCCACCCCGCTGCCGCCGGTACGCGACGCCCGCACGGGCGCCGGCCTGCTGCCCTGGCTGCCGGCGCTGGCCCTGGTCGGGCTGGCCGGCGGCGGGGCCGTGCTCGCCACCCGGGGACGGGCGCGGCGGCTGCTGGGCGGGCTGCTGTGCGTGCTCGGCGCGGCCGTGGCGGCCGGCGGCGGCTACGGCCTGGTCGCGGCGTTCGAGGGCGAGGTCGCCCGGCAGTGGCCGGCGCTCTGCCTGCTCGGCGGGGTGCTCGCCACGGCGGGCGGGCTGCTGACGGCGCTGCGGGGGCGGCACTGGCCGGCGATGGGCGCCCGCTACGAGCGGCGGCCCGCGGGCGACGCCGCGCCCGCCGCCCGCGGCGAGGGCGACCGGGTCACCGGCCGGCACACCACCGAGGCGTGGGACGCGCTGGACCGGGGCGAGGACCCGACGGTCAGCTGACCGGCTGGTGCTCGCGGGCGGCGGCCCGGGCCGCCGCCAGCTCCGCCACCAGGCGGTCCAGCTCGGCCCGCTGCTCGGCCCGGGCCCGGTCGGCGCAGACCGCCTCCCAGGCGTTGCCCCGCGCGGTCCGCATGCGGGCCTCGCCCACCACGGCGCGCTCGAGGGTGTGGACCACGCCGACGGCGAGCGATGCGACCGTGCGCGAGACGGTCGTCAGTCCGATGGGCTGGTGCGGCTCGACAGTGCTCATGATCACCCCGCGAGGATCGTTGGTGACGGTGGGGCAGGCGCGTCATCGAGTCTGCCCGAGGACGATGCTGGCTGGTTCACGTTTCGCCGTGGTGACCGACACGTCAACACTGCTCGCAGGGCCGCCACCAGGCAAAGGGCCGTTCGGCCTTGAGGTAGGTCACACCATCGACCGGCGTCCGCGGCGGTCGCCGGGCCGGGCGGCCGGCCGCACCCTCAGATAGGATCACGTCGATGACCGGGGGGTGGGGGCGGGAATGGTCGGGTGTCTTTCGTCGCTGGGTGCGGTCGCCCTGCGTGACATCCCGTTCACCGGAGGTCGGCCATTATGCCCCAGCCCATCTCGTGAGGCACGCCATACCCCCGGCGGCCGTCGCCAGGTGGCGCCCCCTAGCATCGGCCCATGACACCCGGAGAGGGGAGTCCGTTGGTGACTGCTGAGCATGCGCACGCGGAGGGGGACGACGCCGGTACGGCAGCGTCCGTAGGCGTGCTCGACGAGATCCTGGCCGGCGTGCGCGAGGACGTCGCCCGGCGCCAGGAGCAGGTTCCGCTGGAGCGGATCCGCGAACTGGCCGCCGCCGCGCCGCCGCCGCTCGACGCGTACGCGGCCCTGCGCAAGCCGGGCGTCGCGGTGATCGCCGAGGTGAAGCGCTCGTCGCCGTCCAAGGGGCGGCTGGCCGAGATCGCCGACCCGGCCGACCTGGCCGGCGACTACGCCGCCGGCGGGGCGCGGGCGATCAGCGTGCTCACCGAGGGGCGCTGGTTCGGCGGCTCGCTCGACGACCTGGCCGCCGTCCGCGCCGCCGTCCGCATCCCGGTGCTGCGCAAGGACTTCGTCGTCTCCAGCTACCAGGTGCACGAGGCCCGCGCGCACGGTGCCGACCTGGTGCTGCTGATCGTCGCCGCGCTGGAGCAGAACGCCCTCGTCGGCCTGCTGGAGCGGATCGAGTCGCTGGGCATGACCGCGCTGGTCGAGGTCCACGACGAGGAGGAGGCCGACCGCGCCCTGGAGGCCGGCGCCCAGGTCATCGGGGTCAACGCCCGCAACCTGCGTACCCTTGAGGTCGACCGCTCGGTGTTCGAGCGGATCGCGCCCGGCCTGCCCAGCAGCGTCGTCAAGATCGCCGAGTCGGGGGTGCGCGGCCCGCACGACCTCATCCGGTACGCCTCGGCCGGCGCCGACGCGGTCCTGGTCGGCGAGGGTCTGGTCACCCAGAAGAGCCCCCGCGAGGCGGTGGCCGAGCTGGTCAACGCCGGCAACCACCCGGCCACGCCCCGCCCGGTGCGCTGACCCCGCGCCGGTTCGTCAGCACCGAGAGGACGATCCCATGAGCGAGCGAATCTTCAGGCTCAGTGCGGAGTTGCCTCATGGCGGCACGGAGCGAAGCGGAGTGCCGGCATGAGCGAGCGGAGCGAGCGAGTCATCAGGCTCAGTGCGGAGTTGCCTCATGGCGGCACGGAGCGAAGCGGAGTGCCGGCATGAGCGCCGACGTGACGGCCGCCGCGGCCGGTCCGCTGCCTGACTCCGCCGGTCACTTCGGCCGGTTCGGCGGCCGGTTCGTACCGGAGGCACTGGTCGCGGCGCTCGACGAGCTGGACGCGGCGCACCGCGCGGCGATGGCCGACGAGTCGTTCCGGGCCGAGTTCGGCGCCCTGCTGCGCGACTACGCCGGCACCCCCTCGCTGCTCTACGCGGCGGAGCGGTTCTCCGCCAAGCTGGGCGCGCGGGTGCTGCTCAAGCGGGAGGACCTCAACCACACGGGGGCGCACAAGGTGCGCAACGTGCTCGGCCAGGCCCTGCTGACCAGGCGGATGGGCAAGCGCCGGGTGATCGCGGAGACCGGGGCCGGCCAGCACGGCGTCGCCACCGCCACCGCCGCCGCCCTGTTCGATCTCGACTGCGTGGTCTACATGGGCGAGGTCGACACCGAGCGGCAGGCGCTCAACGTGGCCCGGATGCGGATGCTCGGTGCCACCGTCGTCCCCGTCACCAACGGCTCGCGCACCCTCAAGGACGCGATGAACGAGGCGATGCGCGACTGGGTCGCCAACGTCGACGACACCCACTACCTGATCGGCACCGCCGCCGGGCCGCACCCCTTCCCGGCGATGGTCCGCGACTTCGTCCGGGGCATCGGCGACGAGGCGCGCCAGCAGTGCCTGGACCTGACTGGCGCGCTGCCGGACGCCGTCACCGCCTGCGTCGGCGGCGGCTCCAACGCGCTGGGCATCTTCCACGCCTTCGTCGGCGACCCCGACGTGCGGCTCTACGGCTTCGAGGCCGGCGGCGACGGGGTGGAGACCGGCCGGCACGCGGCCAGCATCACCGGCGGGTCCGCCGGGGTGCTGCACGGCACCCGGACGTACGTGCTCCAGGACGCCGACGGGCAGACGTGCGAGTCACACTCGATCTCCGCCGGGCTGGACTACCCGGGCGTCGGGCCGGAGCACGCCTGGCTGCACGACAGCGGCCGGGCGACGTACCTGCCGGTCACCGACGAGGAGGCGATGGCGGCGTTCGAGCTGCTCTGCCGCACCGAGGGCATCATCCCGGCGATCGAGAGCGCGCACGCGCTCGCCGGCACCCTCAAGATCGCGCCGAAGCTCACCGCCGAGCTGGGTCGGGAGCCGACGATCGTGGTCAACCTCTCCGGCCGGGGCGACAAGGACGTGCACACCGCCGGCGACTACTTCGGCATCCTCGACAAGGAGCAGTGAGAACGTGAGCCGGATCGGGGTGGCCTTCGACAAGGCCCGCGCCGACGGGCGGGCCGTGCTGGTCGGCTGCATGCCGGCCGGCTTCCCGACCGTCGAGGGCAGCATCGCCGCGATGACCGCGATGGTCGAGGCCGGCGTCGACGTCATCGAGGTGGAGATCCCATACTCGGATCCGGTGATGGACGGCCCGGTGATCCAGAAGGCCAGCGACATCGCCCTCGCCGGCGGCGTACGCACCCGCGACACGCTGCGCGTCATCGAGGCCGTCGCGGCCACCGGGGCGCCCGTGGTCACCATGACCTACTGGAACCCGGTCGAGCGCTACGGCGTCGACGCCTTCGCCCGGGACCTCGCCTCGGCCGGGGGCACCGGGCTGGTCACCCCGGACCTGATCCCGGAGGAGGCCGGCGAGTGGCTCGCCGCCTCGGACGCGTACGGGCTGGACCGCACCTTCCTGGTCTCGCCGTCCTCGACCGACGCGCGGCTGGCGATGACCGTCGAGCACTGCCGGGGCTTCGTCTACGCCACCGCGATCATGGGCGTCACCGGCGCCCGGGCGAAGACCTCCGACGCGGCCCCGATCCTGGTCTCCCGCACGCGGGAGGTCACCGACCTGCCGATCGGCGTCGGGCTGGGCGTCGGCACGGGCGCGCAGGCCGGCACGGTCGCCGGCTACGCCGACGGCGTCATCGTCGGCAGCGCGCTGATCCGGTGCCTGCTCGACGCGCCCGACGAGAAGTCCGGGCTGGCCGCCCTGCGCGCGCTGAGCGCGGAACTCGCCGAGGGCGTCCGCAACCCGACCCGCTGACCCGACCGCCCCCAGCCGCCCTCCCGCCCGCTCGCCCCGGGTCAGCCGTGCGTGCCCGGCCTCCTGTCCCGCCCGGGTCGGTGGCGCGGTGCCCGGCTTCCCGTGCCGCCCGGGTCAGGGGTGCGGTGCCTGGCCTCCTGTCCCGCCCGGGTCAGGGGTGCGGTGCCCGGTCGGCCGGCGGGGTGCTCCGCTGCCCCGGTGGGTGGCCCGCCGTCGGCGCCGGGGCGCCCGGGGCGGTGTCACGCAGCACGCCGGAGCGGCCCGCCAGGGCGTCGGTGAGCGCCGCCCGGGTGGTCGGGGTGAGCGCCTCGGGCAGCGCCGAGGGGTGGTGCCAGGACGGCCGGCAGCCGCCCACCGGGTCGCCGGCCGGCCCAGACCCCCGCGTACGCGCCCGGAAGACGTGCACCAGGACGTCGGGCAGCGGCCCGGCACGCCCGGCCGCCGGGGCCGGACCGGCGAGCACCGCCCCGTACCGCCCGGCGAGGTGATAGAGGCCGACGAGGTCGACGACCTCGACCTCCCACCCGGTCTCGGCCCGGATGTCGCGCGTGACCGCGTGCACGGGGCTCTCGGCCGGGCGCAGCCGCCCACCGGGCAGGCCGTGGCGCTCACCCCGGCCCTGCCGGCACAGCAGCACCCGGCCGGCGTCGTCGGTGACGACCGCGGCGACCGCCCAGGTGAGCGCGCTCATGGACAAAGAGCCTACGGCGGCGCAAACCAGAAGTCACCGGGACCGGCGGACGGTGGACCGGGGTGCCACCGGAGGGGGCCACGGCGGTAGCGTGTGCATCCGTGACTCTCGCCTCGCTGACTCCCCAGGCGGCCCTGCCGAGCCCCAGCACCGCCGTCTGGCAGCTCGGACCGGTGCCGATCCGGGCGTACGCGCTGTGCATCATCGTCGGCATCGTGGTGGCCTGCTGGGTCACCGAGCGGCGGTTGCGCCAGCGCGGCGTCGCCCCCGGTGCGGTCCTCGACATCGCGGTCTGGGCGGTGCCGGCCGGCATCGTCGGCGCCCGCATCTACCACGTGATCACCTCTCCGGAGAAGTACTTCGGCACCGGCGGCGACCCGATGAAGGCGTTCGCCATCTGGGAGGGCGGTCTCGGCATCTGGGGCGCGGTGGCCGGCGGGGCCGTCGGCGCGTGGTTCGCGGCCCGGCAGCTCGGCATCCCGTTCGGGGTGGTCGCCGACGCGCTGGCCCCCGGCCTGCCGCTGGCGCAGGCGATCGGCCGGCTCGGCAACTGGTTCAACAACGAGCTCTACGGCGGCCGGACCACCCTGCCCTGGGGTCTGGAGATCCACCGGATGGACCCGGACAACCCGGGCCACGCGCTGCGCGACGACGCCGGCAAGCCGATCCTCGAACCGGGCCTCTACCACCCGACGTTCGCCTACGAGCTGCTGTGGAACGTCGGCGTGGCCGCGCTCGTCCTCGTCCTCGACCGCAAGCTGCGCCTCGGCCGGGGACGGGCGTTCGCGCTCTACGTCATGGGCTACACGGCCGGGCGGTTCTGGATCGAGCTGATGCGCACCGACGAGGCGAACACCATCCTCGGCGTACGCCTGAACGTGTGGACCGCCGGCCTGGTCTTCCTCGGCGCCCTGGTCTACTTCGTGCGGGTGCGCGGCCCCCGGGAGTACGTCGTTCCCATCGGCGCCGCCGCGACCGCGGAGCCGGCCGTCGGCTCCGACGTCTCGCAGGTCGACCTGTCCGCGCAGGAGGCCGGCGCCCGGCCGGCGGCCCCGCAGGGCTACCGCGTGGTGAGCGAGGAACAGTACCGGCACTGGCAGGAGACCGGCGAGACGCCGGCCGAGCCGGACGGGGCGGCCACACCCGGCTCGGTGGACGCGCCGTCGGACGGGACGGCCGGTGCGGAGGACACCCCGGGATCCGCCGGTGACGGTGCCGCGCCCGCCGGGGAGATCCCGCAGGACCGGGCCGGGGCCACGGGCACCCGGCCCACCGAGCGCGACAGCTGAGGAGGAGCACCCGATGCGTAGCGCGGTCGTGGTCGGCGCCGGCATCGGCGGCCTCGCGGTCGCCGGCGCGCTGGCCCGCTCCGGCTGGCGGGTCACCCTGCTGGAGCGTGCCGACCGCGTCCGCCCCGAGCCGACCGCCGTGGCGCTCTGGCCCAACGGCGTACGCGCGCTGCGCGCCCTGGGACTCGGCGCCGGCCTGGAGGCGATCGCCACGGGGCTGCCCGACGGCGGGGTGCGCCGCCCGGACGGGCACTGGCTGGTGCAGCCCCGCCCCACGCCGGCCGACCGGATGCCGGTGGTGGTGCACCGGGAGGACCTGCACGACGCGCTCATCGCCGGCCTGGGCGACGAGGTCGAGCTGCGCACCGGGGTGACCGTGCGGACGGTCCGTGCCGTTTCCGGGGAGCGCCCCTCGGTCGGCGACGGCCGGCACACCATCGAGGCCGACCTGGTCGTCGCCGCCGACGGCACCGACAGCGCGCTGCGCCGGCAACTCGCCCCCGAGTCCGGCGTGGTCAGCTCCGGCTGCGCCGCCTGGCGGGCGGTGATCCCCTGGTACCGGGCCCCGAAGCTGCCCGCCGACCGGCCCGTCGGCGGCGAGGTGCTCGGTGCCGGCTACCGCTTCGTGTCGGCCTCGCTCGGCGAGCGCGGCTCCTCCGGCGGCTCCAGCCGGGGCGGCATCTACTGGGTCGCCACCGCAGTCGGCGCGCCCCGCCCGGAGCCGCCGGAGACCCAGCTCGCCCTGCTCCGCCGCTGGTACGCGGGCTGGCCCGCGCCGATCGCCGACCTGCTCGACGCCACCGACCCGGCGGACCTGGTGCAGCAGGAGATCCGCGAGCTGCGGCCGCTGCCGAGGTCGTACGGCTTCCCGACCGGCCCGGGCGGGGTGGTGCTGCTCGGCGACGCCGCCCACGCCATGCCGCCGCACCTCGGCCAGGGCGCCTGCCTCGCCTTCGAGGACGCCGCCACCCTCGCCTCGCTGCTGCGCGAGTCCCGCCTGCCCGACGCGGTGGTCGCGTACGACCGGGTGCGCCGGCCCCGGGCGGCGACGGTGGTCCGGCAGACCCGCCGGATGTCGGCGGTGCTGAAGGCCCGGGGCCCGCTGGCGCTGCGCGCCCGCGACGTAGCCCTGGGCGCCCTGAGCCCTCGCCTCCTCTCCACGGCCGCCACCACGGCCGCCCAGTGGCGCCCCCCGACCTGACCCGCCGGGCCGATGTGCTGCCCGAGGGCTTGGTCAGGGGGTGACCGGGGTGGGTTCGGCGATGCAGGCGGTGCCGATGCGACGGAAGCCGACGCGCAGGTAGACCCGGGCGATGTCCTCGCTGCCCGCCGAGAGGAAGACCAGGTCGGTGCCGGCGGCCAGCAGCTCGCGGGCGAGCGTGGCGGTGACCGCCGCGCCCAGGCCACGGCGGCGGGCGGCCGGCAGGGTGGCCACGCCGGCGATCTCGGCGACGTCGCCGACGCGCATCGCCATCCCGCTGGCCAGCGCGCCCTCGGCGGGCGTCTCCGCCAGCACGGACAGGCGCCGGCCGTCCGCGACGCGGGTCCGCTCCTCGTCGAGCGCCGCCTCGTCCAGCTCGGCCATCGCGGCGTCGCGCTGCACGGTGCCGGCCTCGCCGGGTTCGGTGCCGGCCGCGGAGAACCCGACGGCGGCGACCGCCCGCCGCGCCGCCACGTCCGCCGCGAAGTCGGGCGCCGCCGCGTCGAGCATCCGCAGCGGTACGTCCGTGAGGGTGCCCGGGTCGGGCAGGGCGGCCGGGTCGAGCACCATCAGCGGCGCCTCCAGCACCGCCAGCCCCGCCGAGCGGGCCACGGCCAGCAGGTCGGGGGTGGTCTCGTGCACCCATTCGAGGGCCTCGGGCAGGCCGAGTTCGCGCTGCCGCTCGCGTACGGCCGTGATGTCGGCCAGCGACGGCGCACCGGTGGCGTCGAGCCGGGGCCGGGCGTAGAACGGCCAGCCGGCGCCTTCCCTGACGAACAGTACGAGCGGGCCGTACTCCTCCGTACGCGCCGCGTCCCGGGGCACCGCGTCGTAGAAGTGCTCCAACCGGCCGAACAGGTCCCTGTCAAGAAAATCCACCGCGCGAGACTACACGTCCCAGAGTCTGGAAGGTGTGATCAATCTGCACTGGCCTTGCGCTCCGGACCCTAACGTAGACTCAATAGACCCTTGAGGGCCGACGTCGTCCCGATCGAGATCCACCCTGAGCGACGACAGGAGGCCCGGTGGCCTTTCCGTACCCTCACAGCAGCCCGAAGCAGGCCCCGCACCTCGGCCCGGGAGCGCCTGCGGCCGGGCTCTACGACCCCGCGCAGGAGCACGACGCCTGCGGTGTGGCCTTCGTGGCGGACCTGCACGGGCGGCGCTCGCACGCGGTCGTGGTCAACGGCCTCGACGCGCTCTGCCGGCTGGACCACCGGGGAGCCCGAGGCGCGGAACCCAACACCGGCGACGGCGCGGGCATCATGATCCAGATTCCGGACGCGTTTTTGCGCGCGGTGGTGGACTTCCCGCTGCCGCCCGCCGGCGAGTACGCCACCGGCCTGGTCTTCCTTCCCGACGACGACGCCGCCGAGGCCCGCGCGCGCCGCGTGGTGGAGAAGTACGCGCTGGTCGAGGGGGCCGACGTGCTCGGCTGGCGGGACGTGCCGGTCGACCCGAGCGGCCTCGGCGAGACCGCCCTCGCGGCGATGCCCCGGGTGCGGCAGCTCTTCCTCGCCGCGCGCCGGCTCACGGGCTCGGCGGCCGGGCCGGCCGGGTCGCCGCTGGGCGGCGTCGAGCTGGAGCGGGTCGCGTTCTGCGTGCGCAAGCAGGCCGAGCGGGAGAGCGCCGAGCGGGGCGTGCCGGCCTACTTCCCGTCGCTGTCCGGGCGGACCATGGTGTTCAAGGGCATGCTCACTCCCGACCAGCTCCCGGCGTTCTATCCGGAGCTGGCCGACGCGCGGGTGGAGAGCGCGATCGCGCTGGTGCACTCCCGGTTCTCCACGAACACGTTCCCGTCCTGGCCGCTGGCGCACCCGTACCGGCTCATCGCGCACAACGGCGAGATCAACACGATCCGGGGCAACCGGAACTGGATGCAGGCCCGCGAGGCGCTGCTCCGCACCCCGAACTTTCCCGGCAACATCCGCCGGGTCTTTCCGGTCTGCACCCCCGCCGCCTCCGACTCGGCGAACTTCGACGAGGTCCTCGAGCTGCTGCACCTGGCCGGGCGGAGCCTGCCGCACGCCGTGCTGATGATGATCCCGGAGGCGTGGGAGAACGACCCCGACATGGCCGTCGACAAGCGCGCCTTCTACCGCTTCCACGCGAGCCTGATGGAGCCGTGGGACGGGCCGGCCTCGGTCGCCTTCACCGACGGCGAGGTCGTCGGCGCCGTGCTGGACCGCAACGGGCTGCGCCCGGGGCGCTGGTGGCGTACGGACGACGGGCTCGTGGTGCTCGGCAGCGAGGCGGGCGTGCTCGACCTCGACCCGGCCCGGGTGGTCGCCAAGGGCCGCCTCCAGCCGGGCAAGATGTTCCTGGTCGACACCGTCGCCGGCCGCATCGTGCACGACGAGGAGATCAAGGCGGAGCTGGCGGCCGAGCAGCCGTACGCCGACTGGCTGCACGCCGGCCTGATCGAGCTGACCGACCTGCCCCCGCGCCGGCACACCGTCTACACCCACGACTCGGTACGCCGCCGCCAGCAGACCTTCGGCTACAGCGAGGAGGAGCTGAAGATCCTGCTCGCGCCGATGGCGCGTACGGGCGCCGAGCCGCTCGGCTCGATGGGCACCGACACCCCGATCGCCCCGCTCTCCACCCGGCCGCGGCTGCTCTACGACTACTTCCACCAGCTCTTCGCGCAGGTCACCAACCCGCCGCTGGACGCCATCCGCGAGGAGCTGGTGACCAGCCTGGCGTCCACCATCGGCCCGGAGGGCAACCTGCTCGACCCGGGCCCGGCGAGCTGCCGGCAGATCGTGCTGCCGTACCCGGTGATCGACAACGACGAGCTGGCGAAGATCCTCTCCATCGACGAGGACGGCGACCTGCCGGGCTTCAAGGCGGTGCGGGTCTCCGGGCTCTACCGGGTCCGGGAGGGCGGCGCCGGCATCAAGGCCCGGCTGACGGAGATCTGCCGGCACGTCTCCGAGGCCATCGAGGACGGCGTACGCATCCTGGTGCTGTCGGACCGGGACTCCAACGCCGACCTCGCCCCCATCCCGTCGCTGCTGCTCACCGCCGCCGTGCACCAGCACCTCGTGCGCGAGCAGACCCGCACCCAGGTGGCGTTGATCGTCGAGTCCGGCGACTGCCGCGAGGTGCACCACGCGGCGGTGCTGATCGGCTACGGCGCGGCGGCGGTGAACCCGTACCTGGCGTTCGAGTCGGTGGAGGACATGATCTCCACCGGGGCGCTGGTCGGCACGGATCCGGCCAAGGCCGTGCGCAACTACGTCAAGGGCCTCGGCAAGGGCGTCCTGAAGATCATGTCCAAGATGGGCATCTCGACGGTGTCGTCGTACTGCGGGGCGCAGGTATTCGAGGCCGTCGGGCTGGACGCCAAGCTGGTCCAGCGCTACTTCCGGGGCACCCCGAGCAAGATCGGCGGGATCGGGCTGGACGGCATCCACGCCGAGGTCGCCGCCCGGCACGCCGTGGCATGGCCGCCGCCGGGCGCCGTGGCGTCCGACCGGCTGGAGGTCGGTGGCGAGTACCAGTGGCGCCGCGAGGGCGAGCTGCACCTGTTCAACCCGGAGACGGTCTTCCTGCTCCAGCACGCCACCCGCAGCCGCCAGTACGACGTCTTCCGCCAGTACACGGCCAAGGTCGACGAGCTGGCCGCGGCGGCCGGCTCGCTGCGCGGGCTGTTCACGCTGCGTACGGGCGTGCGGCCCCCGGTGCCGCTCGACGAGGTCGAACCGGCCACCGAGATCGTCAAGCGGTTCGCCACCGGCGCCATGTCGTACGGGTCGATCTCGGCGGAGGCGCACGAGACCCTCGCGATCGCGATGAACCGCCTCGGCGGCAAGTCCAACACCGGCGAGGGCGGCGAGGACGTCGAGCGGCTGCACGACCCGGCCCGCCGCTCCGCCGTGAAGCAGATCGCCAGCGGCCGGTTCGGGGTGACCAGCGAATACCTGGTCAACGCCGACGATCTCCAGATCAAGATGGCGCAGGGCGCCAAGCCCGGCGAAGGCGGGCAGCTGCCCGGCAACAAGGTCTGGCCGTGGATCGCCCGTACCCGGCACGCCACGCCGGGCGTCGGCCTGATCTCCCCGCCCCCGCACCACGACATCTACTCCATCGAGGACCTCGCGCAGCTCGTCCACGACCTGAAGTGCGTCAACCCGTCCGCCCGGGTGCACGTCAAGCTCGTCAGCGAGGTCGGCGTCGGCACCGTCGCGGCGGGCGTGGCCAAGCTCAAGGCCGACGTCATCCTGATCTCCGGCCACGACGGCGGCACCGGCGCGTCCCCGCTGAACTCGCTCAAGCACGCCGGCACCCCCTGGGAGCTGGGGCTGGCCGAGGCGCAGCAGACGCTGCTGCTCAACAAGCTGCGCGACCGGGTCACCGTGCAGGTCGACGGGCAGCTCAAGACCGGCCGCGACGTGCTGGTCGCGGCGCTGCTCGGCGCCGAGGAGTTCGGCTTCGCCACCGCGCCGCTGATCGTCGAGGGCTGCGTGATGATGCGCGTCTGCCACCTCGACACCTGCCCGGTCGGGATCGCCACCCAGAACCCGGTGCTGCGGGAACGCTTCACCGGCCGGCCGGAGTTCGTGGAGAACTTCTTCCTGTTCCTCGCCGAGGAGGTCCGCGGCTACCTGGCCGAGCTGGGCCTGCGGTCGATCGAGGAGGCCATCGGGCAGGCCGAGCTGCTCGACGTCGCCCCGGCGATCGCGCACTGGAAGGCCGGCGGGCTGGACCTGACCCCCGTGCTGCACCTGCCGGAGCTGCCGGCCGGGGCCGCGCGCCGGGGCGTACGGGCCCAGGACCACGGGCTGGAGCTGGCGCTGGACAACGAGCTGATCGCCCTGGCCGGGCCGGCGCTGGCCGACGGTACGCCGGTGCGGGTGGAGGTGGCGGTGCGCAACGAGCACCGCAGCGTCGGCGCGATGCTCGGCGGCGAGGTGACCCGCCGCTTCGGCGGGGCCGGCCTGCCCGCCGACACGATCGAGTTCACGCTGCGCGGCACCGCCGGCCAGTCGTTCGGCGCGTTCCTGCCGGGCGGGGTGACCCTCCGGCTGCACGGCGACGCCAACGACTACGTGGGCAAGGGCCTCTCCGGCGGTCGGCTCGTCGTGCGGCCGGACGCCGCCGCCCCCTTCCTCGACGGCGAGGCCGAGCCGGGGCAGCGGGCCGAGGACCAGACCATCGCCGGCAACACCATCCTCTACGGGGCCACCGCGGGCGAGCTGTTCCTGCGCGGCCGGGTGGGGGAGCGGTTCGCCGTACGCAACTCGGGCGCGGTGACCGTCGTCGAGGGCGTCGGTGACCACGGTTGCGAGTACATGACCGGTGGGACCGTGGTGGTGCTGGGCCCGACCGGCCGCAACTTCGCCGCCGGCATGTCCGGCGGCATGGCCTTCGTGCACCGGCTGGACCGCCGCCGGGTCAACGCGGAGCTGGTCGACCTGGCGCCGCTGTCCGGGGAGGAGCAGGCGGTGCTGCACGAGCTGGTGCAGCGGCACTTCGCCGAGACCGACTCGGCGGTCGCCGAGGGGCTGCTCAAGCGCTGGCCGGAAGCGGTGGCGGAGTTCACCGCCGTGGTGCCCCGGGACTACCGCCGGGTGCTGGAGATCATGCGGGCCGCCGAAGCCGCCGGCCGCGACGTCGACGACGCGGTGATGAGCGCACTCGCGGTGAATGCCGCCCCAGCTGCGCAGTCGGCGCCCTCCGCTTCGTCTGTTCCGACCCTGCCCGCCCCGCGGGTGACGGTCCAGGAGGTGGCTCGTGCCTGACCCGAACGGTTTCCTGCGCTACGACCGGCGGCTGCCCGCGCGCCGCCCGGTGCCGGTGCGGATCAGCGACTGGCGCGAGGTGTACCCGCCGGCAGGCGAGGAGCTCATCCGCGAGCAGGCCACCCGCTGCATGGACTGCGGCATCCCGTTCTGCCACGACGGCTGCCCGCTGGGCAACCGCATCCCGGACTGGAACGACCTGGTCCGCACGGGCAACTGGGACGCCGCGGTGGACTCGCTGCACGCCACCAACAACTTCCCCGAGTTCACCGGCCGGCTCTGCCCGGCGCCCTGCGAGGCGGCCTGCGTGCTCGGCATCGGTGGCGGGCAGCCGGTCACCATCAAGCAGGTCGAGGTGGAGATCGCCGACGCGGCCGTCGTCCGGGGCGGCCTGCTGCCGCGCCCGGCCCCGGCGCCGACGGGCCGCTCGGTCGCCGTGGTCGGCTCCGGGCCCGCCGGCCTCGCCGCCGCGCAGCAGCTCGCCCGCGCCGGTCACGCCGTCACGGTGTACGAGCGCGACGACGCGATCGGCGGCCTCCTGCGGTACGGCATCCCCGACTTCAAGCTGGAGAAGGTCCACATCGACCGGCGGCTGGCCCAGCTCTCCGCCGAGGGGGTGCGCTTCCGCACCGGGGTGAACGTCGGCGTGGACGTCACCGCCGAGCAGTTGCGCGCCGAGCACGACGCCGTGCTGCTCGCCTGCGGCGCGCTGCGGGGCCGGGACACCCCCGAGACGCCGGGGCGCGGGCTGCGTGGCGTACACCAGGCGATGGACCACCTCGTCGCGGCCAACCGGGTGGTCGCCGCGGCGGCGGGCGGCCGGCCCGACACGGCGGTGCTGCCCGACGGCAACCCGATCGACGCGGCCGGGAAGCACATCGTGATCATCGGTGGCGGCGACACGGCGGCGGACTGCCTGGGCGTGGCGCACCGCCAGGGCGCGGCCGGCGTACACCAGTTGGACCTCTACCCGCAGCCGCCGCAGGCGCGCGACGAGGCCCGGGACCCGTGGCCCACGTGGCCGTGGCTGCTGCGCAGCTATCCGGCGCACGAGGAGGGCGGCGAGCGGGTCTTCGCCGTCGCGGTCCAGGAGTTCGTCGACGACGGCACCGGCCAGGTGCGGGCGGTGCGGATCGCCGAGGTGACCGTGGAGAAGCGCGACGGGCGGCGCATCGTCACCCCGGTGCCCGGCTCGGAGCGGGAGTTGCCGGCCGACCTGGTGCTGCTGGCGATCGGCTTCGAGGGCACCGAGGAGCAGCCGCTGCTCGACCAGCTCGGGGTCGGCCGCAACGCCCGTGGCGCGATCGACGCCCGGTCCGACTGGCAGACCGGCACCGACGGTGTCTTCGTCGCCGGCGACATGCACCGGGGCGCCTCGCTGATCGTCTGGGCGATCGCCGAGGGCCGCGCCGCGGCCGCCGCCATCCACGCCCACCTGGGCGGGACGGGCACCCTGCCGGCCCCGGTGGATCCGGCCCGCCAGCCCCTGGCCGCGCGCTGACCGGCGATCCCGGCTTGTCCCGGGCGGGCCTGTCCCGAAGAGACCTGTTCCAGCGGCCTGTCTCGGGCGGGCCTGTCTTGGGCGGGCCCGTCTCGGACGGGCTTGTCGCCGGCCTTGCCGGCGCTCGGCGCCCTGCCGGTTGTTCGGTGTCCGCGCTGTCGAGCTGATGTCGTAGACGGATCAGGGCTTCGGCTACGCCGTGCACACCCTGGGTGGGCGCCGCTCGGGGTTGGTCGGCGTCCGTCGCGTGGACGGCGGGTGGCGTCCGTCCCGTGGACGGCGGGTGAATCGTCTACGACATCACCTCGACAGCGTCGACCGACCTGTCCGTGGACCGCATCGTGCGCGCCGCCATCGACGTGGCCGACGGAGGCATCCCGCCCGGCGCGTGCACGGTCCGCCTCTGGCGCACCGGGCGCGGGTACCCGCCCGTGAGTCGGCGGGCACCCGCACCCGCTCAGCGGGTCAGGAGCTGGTGCGACTTGCGGAGCTTGGTCCAGGACTTCGGTTCGGCCGGCGGGCCGGCCTTGCGGGCGGCGCCGGGCACGTCCGGCCGACCGGGGGTGAGCAGCCAGGTGGTGAAGAAGTCGTCCAGGTCCAGACCGGAGATCCGTTCGGCCAGGGCCTGGAACTGGGCGGTGGTGGCGTTGCCGTGTCGGTGCGCGGCCGTCCAGGCCGGCAGGAGTGCGAAGAACGCCTCGTCGCCGATGGCCAGCCGCAGCTGGTGCACCGTCATCGCGCCCCGGTCGTAGACGGCGGCGTCGAAGATCCTGCCCGGCCCGGGTGCGCCCGGCGGCACCTGCCAGAACCCGTCGTCGGCCGGGTAGCTGGCGTACGTGAAGTCGAACAGCTCCTGGGCGGTGCCCTCGCCCTGCTCCTCCGACCAGAGCCACTCCGCGTACGAGGCGAAGCCCTCGTTCAGCCAGATGTCGCTCCAGTCCGTCAGCGAGACCGAGTTGCCGAACCACTGGTGGGCCTGCTCGTGCACCACCACGTAGGTGTTGGCGCCCCGGCGCCAGAAGCCCGGCCCGTACACCGGGCGGGTCTGCGTCTCCAGGGCGAAGCCGATGCCGTCGACGGGCCCGGCCACGCCGCCCTGCGCCTCGAACGGGTACGGCCCGAAGATCCCGCTGCACCACTCGACGACCTCGGCCGTGCGCCCGATGCTGGCCCGCGCGGCCGGCCCCAGCTCGCCGAGGCCGGCGCTGTACGCGTTCACCACCGGCTGCCCGTTCGGCGCGGTGTCGGTGACGATGTCGTACTGGCCGATGGCGAGGAAGGACAGGTAGGTGGCGGTGGGTGAGGTGGTCCGCCAGCTCCACCGGGTGCGGTTGCCCGCCTCGGCCAGCGGCGGGCGGGGCTGGACGCCGTTGCTGATCACCTCGACGCCGGTCGGCACCGAGACGGAGACGTCGAAGGTGGCCTTGTCCTGCGGGTGGTCGTTGCTGGGGAACCACCACCAGGCCGACTCCGGCTCGTTGACCACCATCGCCCCGTCGGCGGTGCGGGTCCAGCCGGTGTAGCCGCCGACCAGTGTCTCCGACGGCACGCCCGAGTAGCGCACCACGATGGTGAGCTGCTTGCCGGCCGTGATCGCGCGGCGCGGGGTGACCGCCAGCTCGTGCACGCCCTCGCGGGTGGCCGTGGCCTGCCAGCCGTCGACCCGTACCGACTCGACGTCGAGCAGGAAGTCCAGGTTGAACCGGGACAGGTCCTCGGTGGCCCGGGCCAGGATCGTGGTGGTGCCGGTGAGCAGGTCGGTCGCCGGGTCGTAGCGCAGCCGGACGTCGTAGTGCTGGACGTCGTAGCCGCCGTTGCCGTAGTCGGGGAAGTAGCTGTCGCCCAGTCCCGGGCCGCCGGGTTGCGGTGCGGCGGCGGGGACGGGCCGGCCCAGGGCCGGTGGGGCGGCCTGGCCGGGGGTGCCGGCGACCAGGCCGCCGGCGGTGGTGACGGTCAGGGCGGCGATGGCCGCCGTGAGAGCGCGTCGCACGGGGTGGACTCCCTCCGTCGGGGTGTACGCACCGGCCAACCTAATCGACGATCGTGAACATGTTGGTCCCGTCGCCCGATCCGACCCATTCCATTGATCTGAATGTTTCGATAGCATTACCGCCTGGTAACAAGCCCCCGTCCCTGGCCACGCGCGCGGTCACCGGGCCCACCACCCCCTGTCCCGTGGAGGTCCCCCTCATGCCCCACCGCCCGCTGGCCCGTGCCCTCGCCACGCTGGTCGCCCTGTCCACCGCCGCCCTCGGCGCGCTGCTCGCCCCCGGCACCGCCCAGGCCGCCGCAGCCGTCAACTACGTGGCCCTCGGCGACTCCTACTCCTCCGGCGTCGGCGCCGGCCCGTACGAACCGTCCACCTGCCTGCGCAGCCAGAAGTCGTACGCCCCGCTGTGGGCCGCCGCCAACGCGGTCACCAGCTTCACGTTCCCCGCCTGCGGCGGCGCCGTCACCTCCGACGTCATCAACAACCAGGTCGGCTCGCTGAGCGCCAGCACCACCCTGGTCACCATCACCATCGGCGGCAACGACGCCGGCTTCGCCGACGTGATCACCAGCTGCCGCTTCGGCAGCACGTCGAGCTGCACCAACGCCGTCAACGAGTCGAAGGCGTTCGCCACCACCACGCTGCCCGGCCGGCTGGACGCCACGTACGCGGCCATCCGGAACCGGGCCCCGAACGCGCGGCTGATCGTGCTCGGCTACCCGCGCCTGTTCGAGACCGGCTCCTGCGGGCTGCTGGCGATGAGCACCTACAAGCGGACCATCCTCAACGAGGCCGCCGACGTGCTCGCCACCGTCATCTCCGGCCGGGCCGCCGCGGCCGGCGCCACGTTCGCCGACACCCGCCCCTACTTCGCCGGGCACGGGGTCTGCGCGGCCGACCCGTGGATCCGTGACGTCAGCGGCGTCATCGAGGCGTACCACCCCGACGCCGACGGCTACCGGTACGGCTACCTGCCGGCCCTCAACGCCGTCACCGGCTGACCGCCCTGTTCACGTGTAAGGAAGGGCACCTTCCTGTCGTTTTTCGTATCGGAAGGTGCCCTTCCTTACCCGTGCGTCAGAGGGAGTGCCGGCGGCGGCGTGTTCGTCCGACGCGCCCGCCTCGCCACTGTCCGGGTGTCGCCGGTGTCCGTTAGGGTCCTTGGGGACCAGGCGGGCGACGGCGACGGGAGCGGGAAGTGGGCAGGCTCGCGTCGGCGTACGGGCAGGCGGTCGCGGCGCACCGGGCGGCCCGGGCGCACCTCGACACCGCCCGCCGGGCGCTCGCCGGGCAGGCGCCCCAGGCCGCCCCGGCCGGCGCACCCGAACTGGTCACCCGGCTCGCGGCACTCGGCGGCGCGCTCGCCACCCCGACCCCCGGGGCCACCCCCGTGACCGCGGTCCCCGTACCCGTCCGCGTCGGCGAGGCGTCCACCCCGGACGGTGCCTTCCCCGTCCTCGTACCGCTGGGTGGCGGCCACCACCTCGCCGTCGACGCGGACGCCCGCGACCCCCGGGTGGCCGGCCTGCTGCGGGCGCTCGTGCTGCGGCTGCTCGCCACCGCGCCGACCGGCGGCGTGCGGGTCGCCGGCATCGACACCGCCGCGCTTGGCGCCACCTTCGGGCCGCTGCGCCCGCTCATCGACGCCGGCGTGCTCGATCCGCCGGCCACCGGCGAGGCCGAGGTGGCCGCCCTGCTCGACGCCGCCGAGCGGCACGCCCGCGCCGCCCGGCACGCCGACCGCCCCGACCAGGAGCTGCTGCTGGTCGTCGCCGCGTCGGCGCCGCCGCCGCGCGAGGCGGCCCGGCTCGCCGCGCTCACCCACGCCGGCCCGGCCGCCGCGGTCTGCGTGCTGGTCGCCGGCCGGCCCACCGCCGCGTCGGCGGAGCCGGCACCGCAGCTCGGCGCCACCACCACGATCCGGCTGACCGAGCGGTACGCCCACGTCGGCGACCCGCCGGGGGCCCCGTTCAGCCACGACGGCAGTGGACTGGCCGCCCCCGTGCTGCTCGACGGCGACCCGCCGGCGGCGTCGGTGGCCGCCCTCGCCGCGCACCTCGGCGCCGCCGCCCGACGCAGCGACACCGTGGATTTCGCCGAGCTGCTGCCCGAGCGGCGGTGGGCCGAGTCGGCGGGCAACGGGCTGCGCACCGTGGTCGGCCGCGCGGGCCGCGACCCGGTCACCGTCGCCTTCGACGACGCCACCCCGCACTGGCTCGTGGGCGGGCGCACCGGCGCCGGCAAGACCGTCTTCCTGCTCGACGTCCTCTACGGGCTGGCCGCCCGCTACTCGCCGGCCGAGCTCCGGCTCTACCTGCTCGACTTCAAGGAGGGGGTGAGCTTCACCGAGTTCGTCCCCACCCCCCGCGACCCGTCCTGGCTGCCGCACGCCCGTGCGGTCGGCATCGAGTCCGACCGGGAGTACGGCGTCGCCGTGCTGCGCGAGCTGCGCCGCGAGCTGTCCCGGCGGGCCACCGTCCTCAAGCGGCACGGCGTCACCAAGCTCGCCGACCTGCCCCGCGACACCCCGGTGCCCCGGATCGTGGCGGTGATCGACGAGTTCCACGTGCTTCTCACCGGCAACGACGCGCTGGCCCGCGAGTCGGTCGACCTGCTGGAGGAGCTGGCCCGCAAGGGTCGCTCGTACGGCGTGCACCTGGTGCTGGCCAGCCAGAGCATGACCGGCGTCGAGGCGCTCTACGGCCGGGCCGAGGCGATCTTCGGCCAGTTCGCGCTCCGGGTGGCGCTGCCCGGTGGCGGCGGGGTGCTCGACCCGCTGAACGAGTCCGCCCTGACCCTGCCGGTCGGCTCGGCCGTGCTCAACACCGCGGCCGGCGCGGTCGGTGCCGACACGATCGTCCGCTTCCCGGACGCGCACGCCGCCGCCGGGGAGTTGGCCGGGCTGCGCCACGAGCTGTGGCAGGCCCGAGCGGCAGGCGCGCGCGCCCCGTCGGTCTTCAAGGGCTACGAGGCCGCCCACGTCGAGGACGACCCGACCTTCGCCGGGCTGCGTCCGGGCGGGCGCCGCCCGCTGGCCCTGGTCGGGCGTACGGTCGACGTGGAGGGCACCTCCGCGCTGTTCATGATGGACGCGACCCCGGGCCGGCACCTGGCCGTGGTCGGCACC
Organism: Micromonospora sp. NPDC007220; assembly: GCF_040634035.1. Classification (NCBI taxonomy): domain Bacteria; kingdom Bacillati; phylum Actinomycetota; class Actinomycetes; order Micromonosporales; family Micromonosporaceae; genus Micromonospora; species Micromonospora sp. NPDC007220. The sequence goes on from NZ_JBEYEU010000002.1 coordinate 467,932, forward strand.
TCGGCCACCGGCGCGGAGGTGCTGCGCGCGGCCACCCTGAGTCTCGCCCGGCAGCACGCTCCGGGCGACGCCCGGTTCCTGCTCGCCTCGCTGGTCACCGCCGCCGAGTCAGCCGCCGACGACACCGCCGCGACCCTGGCCGCCGCCGGCCACCCGGTCGACCGCCTCGACGCGACCGACCTGCGCCGCCACCTCGGCACCCTCGCCGCCGCGCTGTCGACGCCAGGCGCAACGGCCGGCCCCGCCACGACGGCGCAAGGGGTGGGGGAGGCCGGGCCGGGCGCGAGCCGCACCTATCTCGTCGTCTTCGGCGTCGACGCCGCCAGCGGGCTGCTCGCCGCCACCGACCCGGACACGTTCCGCTCCGGCCACGACGACCTGCGGGCCGTGCTGCGTCAGGGGCCGGGGCAGGGGACGCACCTGCTCGGCTGGTGGCGGGGGCTGCGCCGCCTCGCCGACGACCTTGGCGGCGCCCACAACCGCGACGACGTCGCCTGCCTGGTCGCGCTGAACGTGCCCGGCGCCGAGCTGGGCCTGCACCTCGGCGTGCACGACCTCGCGTACGCGCCCCGGCCCGACCGGGCGCTCCTGGTCGACCGGCACGACCAGCGCACCCGGCTCATCGTGCCGTTCGCCCGCGAGGGGCACGGCCCGGACGGGGAGGACTGAGGCGGTGTCCACCTTCGAGGAGTACGCGGCGCTGGCCCGGCAACTCGCCGAGCGGCGACAGGCCGGCGAGCGCGGTGCCGCCGCCGACGCCGACCGGCGCCGCAACCTGCACGCCGCCGCGGACTACCTCCAGCACCGGCTCACCGCCCAGGGGCAGCGCCTCGACCAGCTCGGCCAGGCCATCGGCATCCCGGCGTCCAGCGTGCCCACCGGCGCCGCACCCACGCCCTCCACCGTCCCCGGCGCAGGGCCGCCCGCCGGCGTCCCCGATTCCGCACCCACGTTCCCTGCCGTTCCCGGCGCCGGTGCGCCCGGCACCTCGGCCGGCGACGGTGGTCGAGGTGGCGCCCCGTTCGCCGGCGTCGGGCCGGGGGAGGGGGAGCCCGCCAGCGCAGCCGGCGCGCCGGGGCGGCCGGGCGTCGGGGCGTACCCCCAGGTCGGGGTGGGGGAGACGAGGCTGGCGCTGCCGACGGCCGCGAGCCCGGCGGCGGGCGGGGTGCCGGCCCCGCGCCCGGCGGAGGTCGACCCGACCGTCGAGCTGGAGCTGGCCCGACGCTACGCGGACGAGTCCGACCGGCACGGGCAGCAGACCGAGCTGCTCGCGCAGCGACCGGCGCTGCTGCCCGGCTGGTCGCCGGTGGCCCGGTCGGTCACCGTCTACGCGGGCTGCGCGGCCGTGGGCGCGATCCTCATGATGATCATGGTGCTCGCCTCCGGCGTCGGCCTGGTCGACGGTTTCACCCTCGGCGCGTGGATCTGCGCGGGTCTGCCCGCGCTCTCCTTCTTCGCCGGCTACCTGGTGCTCGGCCGATGGGGGCGACCGGCCATGGTCGCCGGCACGCCGCCCCGCTACGTGCACCTGGGCTTCCTGATCTGCTTCGCGGCCGTGCCGGTCGCCTACGTGGCCTTCCTGCTGCTGTTCCGCGTGATGCGCTGACCGCGAGCACGGCGGGACCGGTTCAGCAGCTCTGAGTTGGCAGCAGTGGATCAGCGCTGCTCACTGCTGATCCGGGCGATCTCCTGAGCGATCAGATCGTCGGCACTGATGACGCCGGACGCGACATCTCGAAGCCTGTCCTGCCAGTCCTCGTCGAACTCCGCTCCTTCGAGGGCGGCGTTGGCGGAGGCGAGGACCACGGCTGTCTCGACGCTCGCCACCTGCCGGGCGTAGTACGCCCTCATGAGGTCGACGTCGACCTGCTCGGTGGAGGGGGCGGACTCGGGCAACGCGCCACGCGCGACACGCCACGGAAGCTCGTTGTGCGTCATCGTCGACAGTTCAGCGGCGGAGAATCGGCCGTACGCCTCGGTCACCCAGTGAACCGTGTCGACCTGGGCGGGTGCCAGGCGGGATGCTTCGCCGAGCGGCCACTCGGTGACGGTCAGTTGACCGCGATGATGGCGGTAGAGGTGCGGGACCACCGGGCCTTCGCGCCATGCCTCGATCGGCTCCTGGAAAAGCGGGTGGCCCGTCCGCGCCAGGTGCCATCCCTGGCAGTAGTAGACGAGCTTCTCCAGCTTCATCGCCGTCATGGCCCCGAGGTCGCCCAGCACCGCCGCTGCGACGTCATGCGCCGTTGCCACCGATGGCACCCTCTCTGCAGGTTCTGTCTGAGAGCCTAACGAGTCGGACCGACAGTGCGGGTCCGACGGCGTCGGATCGGCAGAACCAGCAGATCCCGGAAGCTGTCGCGCCGCGTAGGTGACCCGCGGCGGTCAGCGGGAGCGGGCCGGCACCCAGTCCGTGAAGCGCCCGTGCAGGTCCGCCGACTGCGCGCCGGGGTAGTGCTGCGCGAGCTGGTCGGCGGCGGCTTCTTCGCGCAGCGTCACGAGGTGGACCATGAGCCCCGGCATGTCGCCCCGGTACTTCGCGAGGAGAAGCAGCTTCGCCGGGGAACAGGGCCAGGCGATCCCGCAGGCCCGGCAGCGCCACGTCGGGCGGGACGGTACGTGGTCGCGGACGGGCGTGTTCACCGGCTGGTCCCCGCGCTCCGCCGGGCCGGAGCGCGCCGCTGCGCCGAGGGTGAACGCGCGGCCGAGGGCGCCTGCGTGGGACGCATCCCGTCGGGTCGCACGTACAACTCGCGGCGGTCAATCGCCTGGCCGCGCGCGTCGAGCTGGTACACCTCGACCCACGCCCAGCCGTGGTAGGTGACGAGGTCGGTTCGCTCGCGGATCACCCGTACCGTGATCGGCTTCGCGAACTGCGGCGACGCCTCGCGCGTCAGCAGGTACACGCCAGGGCTGACCCGAGGCGTCCCGTCCTCGCGGGTGCTGGCCGTCGCGGCGGCGGGGCGCGTCGCCCAGCGCGACGCCGGTACGGCATTCGCGGGCCTCGGCACGGGCACGGGGCCTCCCTCCATCGGTGTCGGAATCGGGACGCGCGCTCGGCAGGGCCCCTGCGACGTGTGCGCCCGCCGAGTCCTGAGGGGGCCGATTCCGCCGGGCGCGCCGTCCTCCTTCCACCCTGGACGAACACCCCCTAGGCTCGGAACAGTCACCGCGTGATCGCGGAACGTAGCGTGCGGTTTCGGGCCGGGGGAGAACGGTGTGGAGATTCGTGGAAGGGTGTGGAAGCCGTGGGAATCTCGCCGTCGGAGTACCTGCTTCGTGAGCTGAGGCGACGCCGGTCGGCCGCCGGGTTGACCCAGGCGCAGCTCGGTGAGCTGGTCTTCTGCTCGGACTCCCAGGTGAGCGCGATCGAGACCGGGACGAAGCCACCCACCCTGCCCTACCTGGCCGCCGTCGACGGGGCGCTGGACACCGGCGGATACTTCGCGACGCTCTGGAACGAGCTGGTCAAGGGCGACGGCGCGCCGGTCTGGCTGCGCGAGCTGATACAGATCGAGCGGGACGCGACCGCTCTGCGCTGGTACGAGCACGCCTTCGTGCCGGGACTGCTCCAGACGGAGGCGTACGCGCGAGCGACCTTCCGGGCGGCGCGGACGCCGGTCGCCGAGTTGGACCAGCGGGTAGCCGCGCGGATGGAGCGGCAGGCGGTGCTCGCCCGGGAACCGAGCCCTCTGCTCTTCGTGGTGCTGGACGAGATGGTCGTCCGGCGGGAGTGCGGTGGTCCCGACGTGATGGCCGAGCAGCTCGAACACCTGCTGACCTGCGCCGAGCAGCCGCATATCCAGGTGCAGGTCGTGCCGTTGTCTGCTGGTATCTACTCAGGACTGGCGGGAGCGTTCATCCTGGCCGATCTGCCCGACGGCTCGCGTGCGGGCTACGTGGACAATCAGCTGGCCGCGCAGATCGTGGGGCAGCCGGATCTGGTTGCTAGCCTGGGCGTGTCGTGGGACGCGGTCCGCGGCGAAGCCCTCCCGTTGGGGCAATCACTCGACGTACTCAGGGAAGCGGCGAAGGCATGGACATCCTGACCGGTGCGCGCTGGCGCAAGTCGTCCCGTTCGTCGACAAACGGCGGGGCCTGCGTCGAGGTTGCCGACAATCTGCCCGGCGTCGTCGGCGTACGGGATTCGAAGGACCCGGCTGGTCCCGCGCTGGTCTTCACCCCGACCGCCTGGCGGGTTTTCGTCGCCCAGCTCACCGACCGCGCCTGACAACCCGCCGGGAGTTCGTCGCCCTCACTGGCGATCCCGGCCGCTGTAACCCCGATGCGAACTGAGGTTCCTCAGAGCGGGGAAGCGGGGGAGGCGTCCTCGGCGACATTCAACAGGTGGCACCGGACGATCGCCCGGCAGGAGGTGGCCAGGAGCAGCCCGAGGCCGATGGCCAGGACCGTCAGCCCGATGTCGAACGGCAGTCGCGCCATCAGGTCCAGCGAGCTCTGTTCGCCGATCACCGCGAAGCTCGCCGCCACCACCGACAGAGCGGTGACCAGGGTGCCCACGGCAGCGACCATCCCGGTCATCGCCGCCACCACGCTGCGCCGTGCCCACAGCGCGGCCACGGCGGCCAGCAGCAGCCAACCGAAGGTGAGCAGGGTCCAGCCACCCCCGTCGCTGAGTGACGCGTAGGCCCAGCCGGAGAAGGACCAGATGGCGCGGCTGCTCGGCCGGAACCAGGGCATCAGATATCCGGCGAGGGTGAGCAGGGTGGCCACGAGCATGCCAACGTCGATCGCGAACAGCGGGAGCCTGGAGTTCTGCTCAGCCGTGGACATGACGCCCTCCCCGTCCGTGCGGTACGGGCAGCATTATAGGCCGTGGATCACCTGGGCCTCCGCCGTAGCTGCGCGCCGGGCCGGTGCCGATTAGGCGCGTTCGACGACAATGACCGGAATCTCCCGCTCGGTCTCCTTCTGGTAGCGGGCGTACGTCGGGAAGACCTCGGTCATGACCTGCCAAAGCCGGGGCCGCTCCTCGGCGGTGGCGGTACGCGCCGTGCCCCGGAACTTCTCGGCCCCGACCTGCACCTCCACCTTCGGGTCGGCGCACAGGTTGAGGTACCAGTGCGGGTGCCGCGCCGCGCCGCCGTTCGACGCCACCAGCAGGTAGCGGTCGTCGTCGCGGCCGTAGATGAGCGCGGTGCGCCGCAGCGTGCCGGACCGGCGCCCCCGGGTGGTGAGCAGCAGGCTGTCGTAGCCGTGGAATTTTCCGCCGTCGGCGCCGTCGGTCTCCAGGTAGCGCTGCACGTGGCCGGCCACCCACTCCACCGGACTGTCCTGAATGGTTTCCCCCATCGGCCCAGCCTAGCGGTCGCGCCGCGACGGCGAGGGCCCCGCGCCGGGACGGTCAGGGGTCCGTGAGCAGCAGCCAGTCATCGTCCAGCGGGGCGACGGTCGTGCCCTCGGGCCAGACGTGCGAGCCGGCGGCCGTCGCCCGCGCCTGGTCCACCAGGGGACGGCGGGCGAACGTCGCCCCGTCGAAGGTCGCCGGGCCGTGGAAGCGGGCCCGACCGAAGTTCGCCGCTCCCTCGAAGCGGGTCCGCTCGAACCAGGTCTGGTCACCGAACTCGGTCCACCGGAACAGGGCCAGGTCCGCGAAGCGGGTCTGCCGGAACCCGGCGTAGCCGGTGAAGGTGGCGTGGTCCATCGAGACCCCGCTCAGGAAGACCGCCTCGCGGAAGGTCGCGCTCTCGGTGAATCGGGACGCGTCGAAGCTCGCCGTCCGGTGGAAGGTGACGCCCCGGAAGGAGGCCCGGGCGACGGTGGCGTGCCGGCACGACAGGCCGCCGGCGAGGTCGGCGCCGTCGAAGCTGACCCGGCCGGTGATCCGGGCGCGGTCGAGGACGATCTCGGCGTCGCCGCGCAGGTCGTCGCAGGCCAGGTCCGCGAAGGTCGCGCCGAGGGAGAGCCGCCCGCGTACGGTCGCGCCGACCAGGCTGGTGGTGCCGGCGCAGACCGCGCCGGTGAGGTCCGCGTCGTCCAGGGTGCAGCCGGTCGCGTCGAACCCGTCGAGCCGGGCGCCGGTCAGGTCCAGCCTGACCCCGGGCCAGTAGGCGTCGTCGTCCGCGCGCAGGTGCCGGGTCAGGACCCGCTGGGCGGTGCGGCGCACCTCCGCCTCGCGCGCGTCGTCTTCCGGCGCCGGCATCCGCAGGTACGCGCAGAGCACCGCCACGATCGTCTCCCGCTGGGCGGGATTGTCCTGCCCGAGCCGCTCCAGGGCATGCAGGCCGCCCAGGCGTACGGCTGCGTTGTCGTTGCCGAGCAGCGCGACGGCGCTGGTGTACAGCTCGGTCAGCCGGCGCTCGGCGGCGTCGTGCTCGGCGGCCTCGGCCTGCCGCTCCTGGTGGTGCTGCCCGGCCTCGGCGACCGCCTCCGCGTGCGCCTGCACCCGTTCCCGGTGCGCCTGGTCCTGCGCGGCGACGGCCTCCTGGTGCCGCTGGGCGCGCTCGCCGATCCACTGTCGCCGGGCGGCCAGCAGCAGCGCGAGCCCGCCGCCGGTGCCGGCGACCACGGTCAGCCCGGTGCGGATGGCGTCGATGCGCAGCGTCGCGCGGGTGTCCGGTTGGGCGGCGCGGTCGGCCTCGCCGAGCAGCCAGTCGAGCACCAGCCAGCCGAGCAGCGCGGCGAGGAGCAGCCCGACGAGCACCAGCCACCACGGCATCACCCGCAGCGGCTCTTCACGGGGCGGTGTCGGGCGCACGGGTCACAGCATGCCACCGCGCTCGGCCCGACGTGGGGCACCGTCCGCCGTGGACGGTGACTGCCTGGATTGCCGGTTTGTGCTCCCGGCGCGACAAGAGGTTACCGGGCCGTAACTTGTTATTGACGATGATGGATTACGGCCATCATCATCGTCTCCACGATCGATCGGAACCACCCCCACCCCCGTCCCGCCCGGTTGCACCGGGTTCCTCCATGGGAGGTGCAGCTTTGCTGCTCCGAAAGATCGTCCCCGCCCTCGCCGTCATGATCGCCGCCGTGCTCGCCGCCCCCGCCACGGCCGCTGTCGCGGCCCCCGACCGGCCCGCGGCCAGCACCGACCGGAGCGCCGCCGACCCGGCCGCCTCCGCCTCCGCCGTCGGGGACGGCGTCACCAGCACCGCCGCCGAGATCGCCGCCGCCGCGGCAGGTAACCCCGTCATCGTCGTTGGTGGCCTCAGCGGCATCGCCTCCGCCTACGGGCCGCTGGCCTCCCGGCTGCGCGTCGACGGGTACCGGGTCTGGGTCTACCAGCTGCCCAACCTCGGGCTCGGCGACATCCCCACCTCGGCCCGCGCGTTCAGCAGCTTCGTCGGGCAGGTCCGCGCGTCGACCGGCGCGGCCAAGGTCGACGTCGTCGCCCACTCCGAGGGCGGCCTGGTGTCCCGGTACTTCATCAAGAGCCTGGGCGGGGCCAGCAGCGTCGACCGCTACGTCAGCCTCGGCACCCCGCAGTACGGCACGTACGTGGCCAACATCGTGAAGTTCCTCGGCCTGGGCAGCTGCGCCGGCATCGTCGCCTGCCAGCAGATGTCGATCGGCTCGTCGTTCCTCGCCGGCCTCAATGCGGGCGACGACACCCCTGGCACGGTCCGCTGGACGGCGGTGCGCACCCTCCAGGACGAGCTGGTGCGCCCCGTCGACAACGCCACACTGGCCGACGGAGCGACCAACGTGCTGATCCAGTCGGCGTGCCCCCTGCGGGTCGTCGGGCACCTCGGCCTGGTGCTCGACGGCACCACGTACACGGTGATCCGGCAGGCGCTGCGCGGGGAGGCGATCCGCCCCAACTGCCTCGCCCTGTAGCGGGCGGGGGCGGGCGGCCGTGCGCCGCCCGCCCCGCCCCGCGTCAGGCGGCCTTGGCGAGGGCCTCGTACTCGTCGTCGGTCAGCTGCACCTCGGCGGCGGCCACGTTCTCCTCCAGGTGCGCCACCGACGACGTGCCCGGGATCGGCAGCATCACCGGCGACCGGCGCAGCAGCCAGGCGAGCGCGAGCTGGGCGGGCGTCGCGCCGTGCCCGGTGCTGATCGCGTCCAGCGGACCGCCCGGCCGCGCCAGGTTGCCGGTGGCGATCGGGAACCAGGGGATGAACGCGAGGTCGTTGCGCTCGCAGTGCTCCAGGACGGCCTCCGCGCTGCGGTCCGCCAGGTTGTAGAGGTTCTGCACCGAGACGATCGGGGTGACGGCGCGGGCCGCCTCGATCTGCTCGACGGTCACCTCGGACAGGCCGATGTGCCGGATCTTGCCCTCCTGCTTGAGCAGCGCCAGCTCCCCGAGCTGGTCGGCGAGCGGCACCTGCGGGTCGATCCGGTGCAGCTGGTAGAGCCCGATGGCCTCCAGGCCGAGGTGCCGCAGGCTCAGCTCGCACTGCTGGCGCAGGTACTCCGGGCGCCCCACCGGACGCCAGTCGCCCGGGCCGGAGCGGGTCAGGCCGGCCTTGGTCGCGATGACCAGGTCGTCGGCGTACGGGTGCAGGGCCTCGCGGATCAGCAGCTCGCTGACGAACGGCCCGTAGGAGTCGGCCGTGTCGATGAACGTCACCCCCAGCTCGTACGCCCGGCGCAGCACCCGTACGGCCTCGGCCGGGTCCTTCGGGTCGCCCCACACGCCGGGGCCGGTGAGCTGCATCGCCCCGTAGCCGAGCCGGTCGACCTGGAGGTCGCCCCCGATCCGATACGTCCCCGAGGCCTTCGCGGGCTGCTTGCCGGCGTCATTCGTCATGCGTGGATTCCCATCCTGTCGTCCGTCTCCGGCGGTCGATCCCACCACCGAGAGGCTTTCCCGACGATCGTCGCCCACACCACCACCGGGGCGGATCGAGACCGGGATCACCCGCCGTAGGGCCGGACGCGGCCGGCGCGTCCCGGGTGCCCCGGGGCCCGCCACGACACGGCGCGACGTTGCCACAACCGGGCCGGGCGGGGGACGAAGTTGACCGGAGCGCCCGTGCCGGCCGGCTGCCCGTGCGACGCTGGCCGTGCCGGCTCGACGTCGACCACGGGCGTACGCCCCGCCGGTCGACCGAGCGCACGTCGCCGCGTGCGGCGCGACGCGGGAGGGAACGCCATGACGGGAGTGCCGCAGGTCGACTTCGCGCTCGACACGTACGAATGCATCGTGCTGTATCCCGGCGCGGCCGGGCGGGCGCTGCCGGCGGAGACGGTGCAGCGGTTGCAGGCCGAGCACCTCGCGCACATGCAGGCCCTGCAACGGCGGGGGATCATCCTGCTTGCCGGCTCGGTGGACGGCCCGGCCCGCGAACCGGACCCGCCGATCGGCTTCGGCCTGGCCCGCACCGGCTCCGTGGACGACGTACGCAGCGTGATGGAGGCCGACCCGGCCGTCCAGGCGGGGCTCTACCGGGTGGACGTGCTGACCTTCCTCTGCCCGGAGGGCTCGCTGGAGTTCCCGCTGGTCAAGACGCAGAGCTGAGCCCCCGGTACGGGAGACCGCCGGCCTGCCGCGCCGCCGCGGCCCGAGCACCGCCCCCAACGGAGCGCCCCGCCGTCGACCTGCGGGCCGGGGCGGAGCCGACTGGGACGGCCGGCGGATCCGGCGCGGGCGCGCGGGGGAGGCCGTGGCGGCGTCGGGCGGAACGGCGGGGAGCACCCGGCTGCCCGGTAGCGCCGGGGGCGTACGATTCCCGGCGCGCGGTCGCCGATGCCCGCCGCCTCAACGTTCCGGCGTGGGTTCCGCCCGCCGGCTGCGCGCGTGACGCGCGTCGTTGGACAATGTTCCGCAGTCCGCAAGGGGTCGGCCCACAGCCAGACCCGGAGGAGAGACTAGCCTGATGGGCGTGACACGCCGCGCGAAGATCGTCTGCACTCTTGGTCCTGCCACCTCGTCGCCGGAGCGCATCCGGGGCCTCGTCGAGGCCGGCATGAACGTGGCGAGACTCAACTTCAGCCACGGGAGCCACGAGGATCACGAGGCGGTGTACCGGCTGGTCCGCGAGGCCGCGGAAGCGGCCGGACGGCCGGTGGCCGTGCTCGCCGACCTCCAGGGCCCGAAGATCCGGCTCGGCCGGTTCGCCGACGGCCCGCACGAGTGGCGCACCGGCGACTCGGTCGTCATCACCGGTGACGACATCCTCGGCACCAAGGAGCGGGTCTCCTGCACCTACCGCAAGCTTCCGCAGGAGGTCAAGCCCGGCGACCGGCTGCTGATCGACGACGGCCGGGTCGCCGTCGAGGTCACCGACGTCACCGGCAACGACATCCGCTGCCTGGTCACCGAGGGCGGCCCGGTCTCCAACAACAAGGGCGTCTCGCTGCCGAACGTGGCGGTCAGCGTGCCGGCGATGTCCGAGAAGGACGCCGAGGACCTGCGTTTCGCCCTCGGCCTGGGCGTCGACCTGATCGCGCTCTCCTTCGTCCGCTCGGCGGACGACATCAAGCTGGTGCACGGCATCATGGCCGAGGAGGGCGTGCACCGGCCGGTGCTGGCCAAGGTGGAGAAGCCCGAGGCGGTCGACTGCCTGGAGCAGATCGTGCTGGCCTTCGACGGCGTCATGGTCGCCCGCGGCGACCTCGGCGTGGAGCTGCCGCTGGACCAGGTGCCGCTGGTGCAGAAGCGTGCCGTGCAGCTCTGCCGGGAGAACGCCAAGCCGGTCATCGTGGCCACCCAGATGCTCGACTCCATGATCGAGAACTCCCGGCCGACCCGCGCCGAGGCCTCCGACGTCGCCAACGCCGTGCTCGACGGCGCGGACGCGGTGATGCTCTCCGGCGAGACCAGCGTCGGCAAGTACCCGGTGCTCACCGTCAGCACCATGGCGAAGATCGTCACCACCACCGAGTCCGGCTCGATCGGCGTGCCGCGCCTCCAGCACGACCCCCGTACGCACGGTGGCGCGCTGACCGTCGCCGCCTCCTCGATCTCCCGGGCCATCGGCGCGAAGGCACTGGTCGCCTTCTCGCAGACCGGCGACACCGTGCGGCGGCTGTCCCGGCTGCACTGCGACCTGCCGCTGCTCGCCTTCACCCCGGTGCCCGAGGTGCGCAACCAGCTCGCCCTCTCCTGGGGCGTGGAGACGTTCCTGATGCCGTTCGTCGAGCACACCGACGACATGTTCCGCCAGGTCGACCAGGCGCTGCTCGGGCTCGACCGGGCCAACCCCGGCGACTACGTGGTGATCGTCGCCGGCAGCCCGCCCGGCACCCCCGGCTCGACCAACACGCTGCGCGTACACCAGCTCGGATCGCTGGTCGACGCGGCGTCGGCGCGGGCCTTGCAGTGAGCGACGCGGACGTCGCGGTCGGGCAGGCCGCGGTCGACCAGCTCCTGGAGGTGCTCGACCTGGAGCACACCGGCGGGATGACCTTCCGGGGGATGAGCCCCCCGGTCGGTCCCCAGCGGGTGTACGGCGGCCAGGTCGCCGGCCAGGCGCTGGTCGCCGCCGGACGCACCGTCGACCCGGCCCGCTTCGTGCACTCCCTGCACGGCTACTTCGTCCGCCCGGGCGATCCGGCCGAGCCGATCGTGTACGAGGTGGAGAACGTCCGCGACGGCCGCTCCTTCTCGGTGCGCCGCTCGGTGGCGCTCCAGCACGACAAGCCGATCTTCTTCATGTCGGCGTCGTTCCAGCGGACGGAGGAGGGCCTGGACCACCAGGCCCCCACCCCGCCCGACGTGCCGGCGCCGGACGAGGTCCCGACGATGGCCGACCGGCTCGCCCGCTACCCGGAGCGGCTCGGCATCTGGGCGCAGATCCCGCGCCCGATCGACGTCCGCTACGTCGGCGAGCCCGGCTGGGTACGTCCCGGCGACCGCCCCGCCGACCCCCACCAGCGGGTCTGGATGCGCATCGACGGGAAGCTGCCCGAGGATCCGCTGCTGCACGCCTGCGCGCTCACGTACGCCTCCGATCTGACGTTGCTGGACTCGGTGCTCTCCGTGCACGGCGAGGTCTGGGGCCCGGGCGGCGTGGTCGGGGCCAGCCTCGACCACGCGCTCTGGTTCCACCGGCCGTTCCGCGCCGACGAGTGGTTCCTCTACGACTGCTGGAGCCCGTCGGCCTCCGGCGCCCGAGGGCTCGCCACCGGCCGCATGTTCACCACCGACGGGCACCACATCGCCAGCGCCGTGCAGGAGGGGCTGCTGCGCCGCGTCGGAGACTGACCGTCCGACCGTCGTGGCCCGACCCGTCGGGCTCGCCACCAGCGTCGTCTCCGAGGCCGCCCGCGCATCGCCACCGGCCGATCGGTCGAGGGGTGATCGTCCGGGCGGGTCGGTCAGGCGACTAACCTTGCCGCATGCGCCTCTCCGCCCGGGTCGACTACGCCCTCCGCGCGGTCGCCGAGCTCGCCTCGGTGACCGCCGACGCCGGGCCCGGGCGAAGCCGGCCCGTGACCGCCGACCAGATCGCCCGCGCCCAGGAGATCCCGCCGAAGTTCCTGGAAAGCATCCTGCTGCAACTGCGCCGGGGCGGCATCGTGCAGGCCCAGCGCGGCCCGGAGGGCGGCTACTGGCTGGCCCGACCGGCCGGGGAGATCTCGCTGGCCGAGGTGATCCGGGTGATCGACGGCCCGCTCGCGCACGTACGCGGGCAGCGGCCCGAGGAACTTGGCTACCACGGGGCGGCGCGGGCCCTCCAGGAGGTCTGGATCGCCCTGCGGGCCAGCGAGCGCGAAATCCTGGAACTGGTCACCGTCGCCGACGTGGCCGGCGGCACCCTGCCGGGCCGGGTCGTCGAGCTGGCCGCCGACCCCCGCGCCTGGACCTGACCCGCACCGCTTCCGGATCGCGTTGACTTCTTGCCCGCTTCGGGATCGCGCTCGTCGCCGCCCCGGCCGGTTGGCGGGCGGCGTCTGTCGTCTCACTGACCGGTTGGAGGCTTGACCGGGGCACGCCCCGTGCCGCATTGTCGACCAAGTCGATAGGAGATACCGAAAAGTCAGGGGGCGCTCGTGCGCAAGCTGCTGGTCCTCGCGCTGGTCGGGCTCGCCGCGCAACTCGTCGACGGCGCCCTCGGCATGGCGTACGGGCTGACCTCCTCCACGTTGCTGCTGCTCGTCGGGGTGGCGCCGGCCGCCGCGTCGGCGTCCGTGCACCTGGCCGAGATCGGCACCACGCTCGCCGCCGGGGTGTCGCACTGGCGGTTCGGCAACGTCGACTGGCGGGTGGTCGGCCGGATCGCCTTCCCCGGAGCCGTGGGCGCGTTCGCTGGCGCGACCTTCCTCAGCTCGATCTCCACCGAGTCGGCCGCCCCGTGGATGGCCGGCATCCTGTTCACCCTCGGCGCGTACCTGCTGGTGCGCTTCTCCCGGCCGCTGCGCACCGACCGGCGCGGCGGCCAGCTGCGCAGCCGCTTCCTCGGCCCGCTCGGCCTGGTCGCCGGCTTCGTCGACGCCACCGGCGGCGGCGGGTGGGGCCCGGTCGCCACGCCGGCCCTGCTGGTCAGCGGGCGGATGGAGCCGCGCAAGGTGATCGGCTCGGTGGACACGTCCGAGTTCGTGGTCGCCGGCGCCGCCAGCCTCGGCTTCCTGATCGGCCTCGGCTCCGAGGGCTTCCTGCTGCCCATGGTCGCCGCGCTGCTCGTCGGCGGCCTGATCGCCGCGCCCATCGCGGCCTGGCTGGTGCGCATCGTCCCCGCCCAACTGCTCGGCGCGGCGATCGGCGGCGTGATCGTGCTGACCAACGCCCGTACGCTGATGCGCTCGGCCGACCTCGGCGGCCCGGCCCGGCCGGCCGTCTACGCGCTGCTGGCCGTCGCCTGGGCTGCCGCCCTGGCCCTGGCCGTCCGGGCGCTGCTGCGCACCCGCCGCCAGCGCGCCGTCGCCGCGACCGCCTTGGCGGCCGACGCCCTGAGCCCGGCGACCGTCCCTCCGGCGACCGCTTCCCCGGCAGACGTCCCCTCGGCGGCCGTCGCCTCGGCGGCTGCCCTGGCCGGGGAACGTCTCCCGACGGCTGTCCCCGCGACGGCTGCCCCGGCCGAGGACCGTCTCCCGACTCCGGCGGCGGTCCCCTCGCTCAACAACCGCTGACCCCCGCCCCGGCGCCGCCCGCCCTGCCCTGCCCCGCATCGCGTCGCCCCGCATCGCATCGCATCGCATCGCGTAGATCTTGGTAGGAACGTGCCCCTCCAGGGGCCGATTCCTACCAAGATCTCCACCGGCACCGGCACCGGCACCGGCACCGGCACCGGCACCGGCACCGGCACCGGCACCGGCACCGGCACCGGCACCGGCACCGGCACCGGCACCGGCACCG
>NZ_JBEYEU010000002.1:482239-494183 GCF_040634035.1 Micromonospora sp. NPDC007220
GGCAGCCGCACCCGCAGCACGGTCGGCGCAGCCGTGCCGGCAGCACAGCAGGTCAGCGCAGCCGTGCCGTCAGCGCGACCAACCAGCGCGTATCCGCGCCGTTAGCGCGACCGGCCAGCGCGTATCCGCGCCGCCAGCGCGATCGACCCGGGCAGCCGTGCCACAGCGCGATCGGCCAGCGCCGCCAAGCGGCCGCCACCGGCCGTAACCGGGCCAGCCGGTGCAGGTGGCGCGGCGGCGGGGCGGCGGTCAGTGGGGGAGGAGGGCGGTCGCGGCTTCGGTGAGGAGGGTCCACGCCTCGTCGACGTGGACCTCGGTGCTCTGCGGGGAGCCGACGGCCAGGCGCAGCGTGTAGCGGCCGTTCACCCGGGTGTGCGTCAGGTGCACCCGGCCCGTGGCGTTGACCCGGGCCAGCAGCTCCGCGTTGGCCTCGTCGTCCGCCGCCAGCCGGAAGCACACCAGCGAGTACGGGTGGGCCCCCACCAGCGCGAACCGGTCGTCGGCGCGGACCCGGTCGGCGAACCGGGCGGCGAGCGACACGCCGGAGCGGATGTGCGCGCGCAGCCCCTCGGCGCCGTACCAGCGCAGCACGAACCAGAGCTTCAGCGCCCGGAACCGGCGGCCCAGCGGCACCTGCCAGTCCCGGTAGTCGATCACCGCGCCGGACTCGGTGGCGGCGTTGCGCAGGTACTCCGGCAGCACGCTCAGCGCCTCGATCAGCTCCGCCGTGTCGGCCACCCAGAACGCGTCGCAGTCGAAGCCGGTGAGCAGCCACTTGTGCGGGTCGAAGCAGTACGAGTCGGCGTACTCCAGGCCGGCGTGCCCGAACCGCAGCTCCGGGCAGACCGCCGCCGCTCCCGCGTACGCGGCGTCAACGTGCAGGAAGATCCCGTACTCGGCGCAGATCGCGCCGATCTCCGGCAGCGGGTCGATCGCGGTCGTGGAGGTGGTGCCGACGGTCGCGACCACGATCGCCGGGACCACGCCGGCCGCCAGGTCCGCCTCGATCGCCGCGCGCAGCGCCGCCGGGGACATCGCCTGCGTCTCTGGGTCGACCTCGACCGGCCGTACGCCGTCGGCGCCCAGCCCGGCGATCCGGGCGGCCTTCTCGATGGACGAGTGGCCCTGGGTGGAGGCGTAGGCGCGGTAGCGGCGGTCGACGCCGACCTCACGCCACCGGCCGCCGCCGGCGCGGTGCAGCGCGACCAGGGTCGCCACCAGCGTCGCCGAGGACGCCGAGTCCTGGATCACCCCGCCGCCGCCGGAGCCGGAGCGGAACCGCTTCGGCAGGTCCAGCAGTTCGGCGAGCCAGTCCAGCAGCACCGTCTCCAGTTCGGTGCACGCCGGCCCGGTCGCCCAGAGCATCCCCTGCACGCCCAGCCCGGCGCTGACCATGTCGCCGAGCACGCTGGGCCCCGAGGTGTTGGCCGGGAAGTAGCCGAAGAACCCGGGGTGCTGCCAGTGCGTCAGCCCCGGCGTGATCAGGGTGTCCAGGTCGGCCAGGACGGCCTCCACCGGCTCGCCGTGCTCCGGCGGGCCGGCGGGCAGCCGGGCGGCCACCGTCCCGGGCGGGTCCTGCGAGGTCACCGGACGCCGCTCCAGCGTCGCCCAGTAGTCGGCGATCCAGTCCACCACGGCGTGCCCGGCGCGTCGGAACTCGTCCGGGGTCATGTGCTCAGCCACGCCCTGAGTCGATCAAGAATCCGGGCCGGGGGCAAGGGAAGTGGCTGGTGCCACCGCCACGGGGACGCCCGAAGCAGGGCTGCCAGGACGGCGGGGGAAGACGGATTGTCCGCTGAAAGCGCTTGCCCTAGCATCGCAGGTGCGCGGAGCCACCCCTCGACGCCGCCCGCCGGAGCACCGACGCCGCAGTGCCGGCGCCGGGACGCCCGACACCGGAGCGGCGGCGTCGACACCGACGCCGTACCGACGGCGTCGGACCACCGCCGCAAGCGCGGCGTCTCCTCCCGCCGGCCCGGGCAGGCCGACGGCGACGGTTGCCGCGCGCCCAACCTCCCCGGAGGCCACTCCCCATGCCCATCACCCATCGCCGCGTCGCGCTGCTCGCCGCGGCCGCCGCGGCCGCTCTCGCCGCCGGTACGCTTCCGACCCTCACCGCCTCGGCTGCCGCCGCAGGCTGCCGCGTCGAGCACCGGATCACCAACCAGTGGCCCGGCGGCTTCGGCGCCGACGTCACCGTCACCAACCTGGGCGACCCGGTGAACGGCTGGACCCTCACCTGGTCGCACATCGCCGGCCAGCGGGTCACCCAGGCGTGGAACGCCGTCGTCGACCAGTCCGGCGCGCAGGTGACCGCCCGCAACGTCGAGCACAACGCGGTGATCGCCACCGGCGCCAGCGCCACCTTCGGCTTCAACGGCTCGTGGGAGGGGAGCAACCCGCCACCGACCGGCTTCGCCCTCAACGGCACCGCCTGCACCGGCGCCGCGCCCACCGGCGGCCCGACCACCCCGCCGCCACCCACGACCCCGCCGCCCACGACCCCGCCACCCACCACGCCGCCGCCGACCACCCCGCCGCCGGCCGGGGCGGTGCAGATGGAGGACCTCGACCGGGGACTGGTCAGCGTCCGCTCCGGCAGCGGCAACCTGGTCTCCTGGCGGCTGCTCGGCACCGAGACGACCGGGGTCGCCTTCAACCTCTACCGCGGCGCGACCAGGGTCAACGGCAGCCCGATCACCGGGGCGACCAACTACCTCGACAGCGGCGCGGCGGCCGACGCGACCTACACCGTGCGCGCCGTGGTCGGCGGCACCGAACAGGCCGCCTCCGCGGCCGCGCTCCGGTTCCCCGCCGGCTACCTCGACGTGCCGTTGCAGGTGCCGGCGGGCGCGAGCACGCCGAGCGGCGAGAGCTACACGTACTCCGCCAGCGACGCCTCCGTCGGCGACCTCGACGGCGACGGGGACTACGAGTTCGTGGTCAAGTGGGAGCCGTCCAACGCCAAGGACAACTCCCAGTCCGGCTACACCGGCAACGTGTACGTCGACGCGTACACCCTCACCGGCACCCGGCTGTGGCGCGTCGACCTGGGCCGCAACATCCGCGCCGGGGCCCACTACACCCAGTTCCAGGTGTACGACTACGACGGCGACGGTCGCGCCGAGGTGGCCATGAAGACCGCCGACGGCACCCGCTCCGGCACCGGCCAGGTGATCGGCTCCGCCACCGCCGACCACCGCAACTCCAGCGGGTACGTCCTCGCCGGCCCCGAGTACCTGACCATGTTCGACGGCCGCACCGGCGCCGTCCTCTCCACCGTCAACTACGACCCGCCGCGGGGCACCGTCTCCTCCTGGGGCGACAACTACGGCAACCGGGTCGACCGCTTCCTCGCCGCCACCGCCTACCTCGACGGGCAGCGCCCCTCGCTGGTGATGGCCCGCGGCTACTACACCCGGGCGGTCGTGGCGGCCTGGGACTTCCGCGACGGCACCCTGCGCAAGCGGTGGACCTTCGACTCCAACGCCTCGGGCAACGGCGCCGCCTACGGCCAGGGCAACCACAACCTCTCCGTCGCCGACGTCGACGCCGACGGGCGCCAGGAGATCGTGTACGGGTCGGCCACCATCAACGACGACGGCCGCCTGATGTACGCCACCGGCTTCGGCCACGGCGACGCCCTGCACGTCGGCGACCTCCTGCCCGCCCGCGCCGGCCTGGAGGTCTTCACCATCCACGAGTCCGGCAACCAGCCGGCGGCCGACCTGCACGACGCCCGTACCGGTCAGGTCTTCTGGCAGCGGCCGAACAACGGGGGAGTCGAGGGCCCCGGCCGGGGCGTCGCCGCCGACATCCACGCCGGCAGCCCCGGCGCCGAGTTCTGGGGCGCCGGCACCCACATGGGCGACCTCTACAGCGCCACCGGGGCCGTCGTCGGGCGCCGGCCGTCCTCGGCGAACTTCCTCGCCTGGTGGGACGGCGACCCCGTCCGGGAACTGCTCGACGGCACCCGGATCGACAAGTACGGCACCGGTGGCGACACCCGCCTGCTGACCGCCAGCGGCGTGGCGGCGAACAACGGCACCAAGTCCACCCCGGCGCTCTCCGCCGACCTGTTCGGCGACTGGCGGGAGGAGGTCGTCTGGCGCACCACCGACAGCCGGGCCCTGCGCATCTACAGCACGCCCACGCCCACCAACACCCGGATCCACACGCTCATGCACGACCCGCAGTACCGGGTGGCGGTCGCCTGGCAGAACACCGCCTACAACCAGCCCCCGCACCCGGGCTTCTTCCTCGGCGACGGCATGGCCGCCCCGCCCACGCCCAACGTCTACCTGCGGTGACCCGACGACCGGTCGGCGGCGGCGCCCCGGGGCGCACGGTCGGCCGGTCGCAGAACGGAAAAGGCACCGGGCCGCAGCCGCGGAATCCGCACAGCTCCGGCCCGGTGCCCCACACCGCGGCATCCCCGACCCGTCCCGACCGGGAATGCCGTACCACCACCGAGGTCAAAACTAGGCGGGCCACGCGTCGCCCCGGTGACGCCGACGTGAAGATCGTGTTTCAGCCCTCGCGGCGCAGGCCACCGGCCACGTGCTCGGCGATCAGCTCGTACGAGCGCACCCGGTCGGCCACGTCGTACACCAGCGTGGTCAGCATCAGCTCGTCCGCGCCGGTGCGCGCCAGCAGCTCCCCGAGCTGCCGCCGTACCGTCTCGGGGGAGCCCGTCGCCTGCCCGTCGCGGCGCTGCCGCACGAACTCGCGCTCGGCCTCCGTGTACGGGTACGCCGCCGCCTCGTCCGGCGTCGACAGCGGCTCGGGCCGCCCCGAGCGCAGCCGCAGGAACGACAGCGCCGCCGGCCCCGCCAGCCACTCCGCCCGCTCGTCGGTGTCCGCGCAGACCGCGTTGACGGCCACCATCGCGTACGGCTTCTCCAGCCACTTCGACGGCCGGAAGTGCTGCCGGTACAGCGCCAGCGCGGGCACCGTGTTCTGCGCGCTGAAGTGGTGCGCGAAGGAGAACGGCAGGCCCAGCAGCCCGGCCAGCTGGGCGCTGAACCCGCTGGAGCCGAGCAGCCAGACCGCCGGCTGCTCGCCGAGGCCCGGGGTGGCGGTGATCGGTCCCGGCCGCTCCCCGCTGAAGTAGTTCATCAGGTCCGACAGCTCCCGGGGGAAGCCCTCCGCCGACAGCCCCTCCATCGTCCGGCGCAGCGCCAGCGCGGTCACCTGGTCGGTGCCGGGGGCACGGCCGATGCCCAAATCGATGCGGCCCGGGTGCAGCGCTTCGAGGGTGCCGAACTGCTCGGCCACCACCAGCGGCGCGTGGTTGGGCAGCATCACCCCGCCGGAGCCGAGCCGGATCGTCGACGTGTGCGCCGCCAGGTGCGCGAGCAGCACCGCCGGCGCGGAACTCGCGATCGCCGGCATGTTGTGGTGCTCGGCCACCCAGAACCGGCGGTACCCGAGTTCCTCCGTGCGCCGGGCCAGCTCGGTGGTGTGCCGCAGCGCCGCGCCGGCAGTGGCGCCGGCCGCGACCGGGGCAAGATCGAGAACAGACAGCGGTACGTTGATCACAAGGGTGGCCAACCCGTCCCACCTCGGGTTTGTTCCCCGGGGCGATCCGGCTCACGCGCCCGTCGCGGGCCCGCAGCGCGCTCAGCCCATGCCGCGGGCCTGCTCGAAGATCAGGCTCGTCTGGGTGTGCTGCACCGCCGGGTCCACGGCCAGGTGGTCCAGCACGAAGTCCCGCAGGGCGTCCGCCGAGGCCGCCCGCACGTGCAGCACGTAGTCCTCCGCGCCCGCCACGTGGAACACCGCCACCACCCCCGGCAGCCGCACCGACCGGGCCCGGAACGCGTCCACCGCCGCCCGCTCGTGCGCGGTCAGCCGTACCGACACCAGCGCCTGCAACGGCAGCCCCACCGCCGCCGGATCGACCTCCGCGTGGAACCCGCGGATCGCCCCGCGCTCCCGCAGGGCGCGGGTGCGGGTCAGGCACGTCGAGGGGGCCACCCCGACCCGCTCGGCGAGGGCGTTGTTCGGCAGGCGGCCGTCGGCGGCCAGCTCCGACAGGATCGCCCGGTCGGTGTCGTCCAGGTCGGCGAACCGCCGCACATCATTCGTAGCAAGGGGCATGGAGGCATCATCCATCGAACCAGCCCGCGCCTCCAAGGGCAATTACCGAATCATGTTCGGAACTATTGCCGCCCGTTGGCGCTATGTTCGATCCTTTCAGCATGACGACCGTGGACACCAGAGCCGTGCACGCCGGCCGCGACGACCTCGCCGCACTCGGCGTCCACGTGCCGCCGATCGACTTCTCCACCACCAACCCGCTGCCGTCCGTCGACGCCGGCGGCGACGCCTACGAGGCCCTCGCCACCGGAGGCACCCTCCCCGCCGGCGGCAGCGCCGTCTACCAGCGCCTGTGGAACCCCACCGTGGCCCGCTTCGAGACCGCCCTCGCCGACCTCGAGGACACCACCGACGCCGTCGCCTTCGCCAGCGGCATGGCCGCCCTCACCGCCACCCTGCTCGCCGCCACCCGGGACGGCAGGCGGCACCTCGTCGCCGTCCGCCCCCTCTACGGCGGCACCGACCATGTGCTCGCCACCGGCCTGCTCGGCACCACCGTCACCTGGGCCCGCCCCGACGAGGTCGCCGCCGCCGTCCGCCCCGACACCGCCCTGGTGATCGCCGAGACCCCGGCCAACCCCACCCTCGACCTGGTCGACATCGCCGCCCTCGCCCGCGCCGCCGGCGACGTGCCGCTGCTCGTCGACAACACCGTCGCCACCCCCGTGCTCCAGCAACCCACCCGGCACGGTGCCGCGCTCGTGCTGCACAGCGCCACCAAGAGCATCGGCGGGCACGGCGACGTCCTCGCCGGCGTGGTCGCCTGCGACGCCGACTGGGCCGCCCGGCTGCGCCAGGTCCGCGCGCTCACCGGCGCGATCCTGCACCCCCTCGGCGCGTACCTGCTGCACCGCGGCCTGCAGACCCTGCCGGTGCGGGTGCGTGCCCAGCAGGCCGGCGCCGAGAAGCTCGCCGCCTGGCTCGCCGCCCACCCCGCCGTCGCGCAGGTGCACCACCCGTCGCTGCACGACCCCGCCGGGCTCGTCGGACGGCAGATGAGCGGCCCCGGCAGCCTCCTCGCCTTCGAGGTACGCGGCGGCGCCCCCGCCGCGGCCGCCGTCGCGAACGCCTGCCGGCTGATCACCCACGCGGTCTCGCTGGGCGGCGTCGACACCCTCATCCAGCACCCGGCCTCGCTGACCCACCGCCCCGTCGAGGGGGAGGCCAAGCCGTGCGGGGGCCTGCTGCGCGTCTCGGTGGGCCTGGAGGACGCCGAGGACCTGCGCGCGGACCTGGCCCAGGCCCTCGCCGAACTCGGCTGACCCGAACCGACGTCGTCGCCCGCCTTCGCTGCCGCGAGTCGGTCGCCCCGTTGCCGCGAGCCGCCCCGCCGCGGGCGGCGTGACGCACACGGGAGTGGAACGCCACGGGTGTCAACGGGCCCCGGTGACACCCGTGGCGTTCCACTCGTGGGAGTCGACCGGGCGGCACGGTCAGGACTTCGGGCCGACGTGGCGATCGAGGGCGGCGACGGCGTCCCGGCGCGCCACGGAGAGGGAGTTGCGGCGGTTCATCCGCCAGGCGATGCCGAGCAGGTCCAGTGCCCACTGGCAGAGCCCCATGATGTCGGCCGACTCGTTGACGAACATGTAGCGCGGGTAGACGTAGCTCCTGCCGCGCGTCGTCACCCGGTTGCTGAACCGGCAGCCGTCGGAGTGGAACAAACCCCGCAGGAAAGGCCCGGGATGGGCGGTGACGATCCTCTTCTGCCAGTCGGCGAGGGTGATCTGACGCTCGTGCTTCTTGCCGGGACCGTGCTGCGGGAACAGGCACGGCCAGTGCTTGCCGTAACTCTGCACGCTCACGCAGCCCTGTTGTGGAACCCGCTGGACCTTGTTGGCCAGCACCGCCCGCATAGCGGAGTCGCAGGCGTCGATCAACCCGGGCCACGCGTCGCCGCAGGAAATCCTCAAGACCGGCACCCGCGAGCTAGTGACCAGGTGCCCGTCACCCAGGTAGAGGCCCAGCAGGTAGCTGTAGGCCGATGGGTTTGTCGGATATCCGTCGTCGCGACGGCAGCGGAAACAGCGCTCTGCCGTGCTTCGAACCAGCGGTTGCGGCCGCTCGCGGCACCACTCCCAGACAGTCCGGTAGGAAAGACCGACGGCCCGGGCAGCCTCGGCGATGGTTGCGCCGCCCAGGTGGACTCTGAGGGCTCGGGCGCGTATCTCCGGTGCGTGCACAGGACGAGTCTCGTACGCCCGTACGACAGTTCCGGTGTCCCCGGTGGGATTCGAACCCACACTGTCGGAGGTTTGAGCTCCGCTTCTCTGCCATTGGAATACGGGGACGTCGTCGCCCAACGCTGTGGCGGCGCCACATAGGTTACCCACTACGCTAAGGGCGGCGACACCCGGCATCGCGGGTGTCGAGCACAGACTGGTGGGAGTGGCTCGTGGCCGAGATGCAGACGGACGTCGAGCGCAGGCGCGTTCTGATCGCCGAGGACGAGGCGCTGATCCGGCTGGACCTGGCCGAGATGCTCGTCGAGGAGGGCTACGAGGTCGTCGGGGAGGCCGGTGACGGCGAGACGGCCGTCCGGCTCGCCGAGGAGCTCAAGCCGGATCTGGTCATTCTCGACATCAAGATGCCGATCATGGACGGGCTGGCCGCCGCCGAGCGGATCGCGGGCGCCCGGATCGCCCCGGTGATCATCCTGACCGCGTTCAGCCAGCGTGACCTGGTGGAGCGGGCCCGGGCGGCCGGCGCGATGGCGTACCTCGTGAAGCCCTTCCAGAAGAGCGACCTGGTGCCGGCGGTGGAGATCGCGCTGTCGCGCTACTCGGAGATCGCCGCCCTGGAGGCGGAGGTCGCGGGGCTGACCGACCGGCTGGAGATCCGCAAGACGGTCGAGCGCGCCAAGGGCGCGCTGATGACGACGTACGGGATGACCGAGCCGCAGGCGTTCAAGTGGATCCAGCGCACGGCGATGGACCACCGGATGACCATGAAGGAGGTCGCCGAGCGGATCCTCGCCGAGACCGCCGGCGGCGAGGTCGCCCAGCCCGCGTCCTGAGGTGCCGCCGGGGCGACGCGACACGCCGGGGAGCGCTCCGGGGACTCCTCGCGGGGCCGGTTGATCGATAGCATCTGATCCATGCGGACCCGGCGGCTGGTGGCGGTGCTCGGTGTCCTCGCGGTGCTGCCGGCCGGCTGCGACCGGGCCCCGGCGGAGCCCGCCGAAGAGCCGCTGCGCCCGCGGTGGCAGCCGCTGACCCTGCCGGCGCCGCCGGGCGCCCCCGGCCGGCCGCTGCTGCGCGACGCCGTGGCCTGCGCCGGCACGTGGTACGTGGTCGGCGGGCTGGCCGACGCGGCGGGGGAGACCCGGCCGGCGGCCTGGCGCAGCACCGACGGCGTGTCGTGGACGGCGCTGCCGATGTCGCCGTCGAGCCACTACGGCCGTCAGCACGTGCTCTACGCGGCCGCGTGCCGCGGCGGCCGGCTGGCGGCGCTCGGGGCGAAGAACGGCGGCGCGCACGGCAACCCGCGCACGGGCACCTGGTCGCAGTCGCCGGGCGGGCAGCTCCGGGAGGCGTCGGCGCCCTTCGAGCTGTACGCCGGCCCGCGCGCGGTGAGCGTGGCGCGGCTGGCGGCGGGCCCGGCCGGGTGGCTGATCGCGGGGGCGCGGGTCGACGGGGCGGCGGTCTGGACGTCGTCGGACGGCGAGCGGTTCGCGATCCGGGAGGGCGTCGCGGAACTCGCCGGTGACGGGCGGGGCCGGACGGTCGCGTACGACGCGGTGGCCGTGCCGGCGGGCTGGTGGGTGGTGGGCGCGGTGCTGCCGCCCGGCGCGACGGCGCTGACGCCCCTGGCCTGGAGTTCGGCCGACGGGCGGTCCTGGCGGCGGATGGCGCTGCCGGTGCCGGACGGGCGGGGCCAGGCGCAGCGGGTGGCCTCGGTCGACGGTGCGGTGGTGGCCGTCGGCCCGGTGCGCGACGGGTTCGCGACCTGGCGGCTGGTGGGCGACGAGTGGCGGCGGGCCGGCGGGTTCGGCGCGGCCGGTCCGGGGGTGTCCGCGGTCGACGCCCTGGTGCCGGCCGGGCGGGAGTTGGTCGCGGTGACGGGGGACGGCGGTGGTCACGGACTGTGGCTTTCCGCCGATGCGGGGGATTCGTGGCGACTGATGACCATGCCGGCCCCGGTGCCGGATGGTGGGAACACGGCTGTGGCGGTCGCGTCGCAGGGTGATCGACTGGTGTTGGTGTCTGACGACGGGAAGGCGTCCCGTGCCTGGTCAGTCGGGTTACCGGCCATCGATCGGTAAAGGGTGGACGAAGTTCGACCCGTTACCGATGAAACGAAGGCGAAGGCCTTTTGCCGCCGACGGTTCTTACAGCGATCGTTTCGAACCCGCCACGCCGTGTAACGGTTCGGTCAACCCGCTCCCCTGGGGCTTTCGTCACAGCTCAAAGGTGGGATAGCGTCCGGCCCCAGACCGGCGACGACGGTCTGGTTCGTCCGCCCCCGCAAGGGCCAATCGGCAGCGGGTGGTTCGGACCATTGGACGGAGGAGGGTTCGGGCCTTGAGGCAGAAGCTCGCGCGCGTTATCGGTGGGGTCGCCATGCTGGCGCTCGTCGCCGGCGGCACGGCATGCTCCAGTAGCGACGACGCGGCGTCCGGTGGCGACGCCTGCGGCAACAAGATCGCGTTCTTCGGCGCGCTGACCGGCCCGTCGGCGGCGCTCGGCATCAACGAGAACAACGGCGTCAAGCTGGCGGTCGACAAGTACAACAAGGAGAACGCCGACTGCAAGGTCGAGCTGGTTCCCCTGGACTCGCAGGGCAGCCCGGACCAGGCCCCGCAGCTGGCCCAGAAGGCCATCGACGACACCAAGATCCTCGGCATCGTCGGCCCGGCCTACTCGGGTGAGTCGGAGGCCGCCGGTCCGCTCTTCAACGAGGCCGGTCTGGTGACCATCACCCCGTCGGCCACCAACCCGACGCTCGCGAAGCAGAACTGGAAGACCTTCTTCCGCGCGGTCGGCAACGACCTGAGCCAGGGCCCGGGTGCCGGCAACTACATCAAGAACGTGCTGAAGGCCGACAAGGTCTACGTCATCGACGACCAGTCCGCGTACGGCGCCGGCCTGGCCGACGAGGTCAAGAAGCTGCTCGGCCCCGCGGTCGTCGGCTCGGACAAGGTCCAGGGCGACGGCAAGCAGGTCGAGTTCTCGGCCGTGGTCACCAAGGTCAAGGCCGCCAACGTCAAGGCGGTCTTCTACGGCGGCTACTACCAGGAGGCCGGCCTGATCCGCAAGCAGCTCACCGCTGCCGGGGTCACCGCTCCGCTGATCGCCGGCGACGGCGTGAACGACGCCGCGTACATCACCTCCGCGGGTGCGGCGGCGGCCGAGGGCACCATCCTCACCTGCCCGTGCCAGCCGGCCGCTGAGGCGCGTGGCACCTTCATCGAGGAGTACAAGGCGCTCAACGGCACCGACCCGGGCACCTACAGCGACACGGCCTACGACGCGGCGAACATCCTGCTGGCCGGCATCAAGGCGGGCAAGACCAGCCGTGAGGGCCTGCTGGAGTTCGTGAAGGGCTACAGCGGCGAGGGCGTCGCGGCGAGCTACAAGTTCGTCGAGGGCGGCGAGCTCGACCCGGCGCAGGTCAAGGTCTGGGCCTTCAAGGTCAAGGACGGCAAGGTCGTTCCGGACCAGGAGATCCCCAAGTCCTGACGTCGGTCGCTGCAACGGCGATTGAGTGGTGATCGCGGGCGCGGCCGGGAGCTGTGCTCCCGGCCGCGCCCCACAGTTAAAACCCAACCCAGAAAGGGCGGGCCAAAAGTTAAAAAAGACGAACAGATAAACAACAGAGGGGGCAAAAACACGACCCGCCA
>NZ_JBEYEU010000003.1:0-34802 GCF_040634035.1 Micromonospora sp. NPDC007220
GTGCCCGGCGCAGGGATCAAGCCTGACCGCCCGGAGCCGGGCACGGCGGGCCACACCCCCACCACGACGCACCACACCCACCCGACGCACATCCCGAGCACGGGCCCGATCCCGCGGACACCCCAGCTCCGAACCCCCGCCCACCGTCGCCCGCGATCCCGCCCCACCGTGGTACCGGCGCGACTAGCCTCGACAGGAGGGCCGGGCGCGACGCCTGCGGAGGTGATTCGGATGGCCGCACCCACCGACGCGGCGGTGCTGGTCGGGCTCGGCACGGAGCGCAACCTGCCCGTGGTCAGGCTGGCCGCGCAGGAGGCCGCCGCGCACAACCGCCCGCTGTGCCTGCTGCACGCGTTCAACTGGGCGGCCGCGCTGCAAGCGCCGTCGGTCGCGGGACCACGCGCGGACGCCGAGGAGCTGATGTCCCGGGCCTCGGAGATCGTCGCCGAGGTCGAGCCGGGGCTGCCGGTGAGCGGCGAGATCGTCGAAGGTGCCCTCGTCGACACCCTGGTCCGCCGGTCGGAGACGGCGTTCCTGCTCGCCGTCGGGGACGGCGGCATGGCGACCAGCGGCGAGTGCGTGTCGGTGGAAACGCCCACGGTGCAGCTCGCCGCCCGCGCCGGCTGCCCGGTGCTGGTGGTCCGCCGGGAGCCGCCCCCGCAGGGGCCGGTGCTGGTCGGGGTGGACGGCTCCGACAGCTCGCAGGCCGCGTTGGAGTGGGCGTTCGAGTGCGCGGCCCGACGGAAGGCGCGGCTGTCGGCGGTCCGCGTCGTCGAGTCGGAGCAGGGCGCGGAGGATGCCGAGCTGCTCGTCGGGTTGGTGGCGCGGTCGGCGCGCCGGTTTCCGTCGGTGGCCGTGGAGTGCCACACGATCCGCGGCGATCCCGGCGGTGTGCTGGTGGAGCAGTCCCGTTCGGCGCAGGTGGTGCTGGTCGCCGCCCGGGGCGACGAGCCGTGGCGGGGCATGCTCGGTGCGGTGAGTCAGGCGCTGCTCTACCACTCCCCCGCGCCGGTGATCGTCGTGCGCGGGCTGACGGGGATTTCGGGGGACGGGCGCGATGCCCAGCGCCCACGGGACCAACGGCCCTGATCCACACCGGCGTCGACCGGCGATGCTGGGGCCGGCCCGGACGAATCCGCGCTCCGAGGATGCAGGATTCCCCTACCCGCGAGAGGCTCATGCAGTATGGACACCGCTCTCGACCTGCACAGCCCCCTGACCGATGACGAGCTGCGCCGGCTGGACGCCTACTGGCGGGCGGCGAACTACCTGACCGTCGGGCAGATCTACCTGCTGGACAATCCGCTGCTGCGCGAGCCGCTGGCGCCCGAGCACGTCAAGCCGCGCCTGCTCGGCCACTGGGGCACCAGTCCCGGCCTGAACCTGCTCTACGCCCACCTCAACCGGGTCATCGTCGCCCGTGACCTGTCCGCCCTGTTCGTCACCGGCCCCGGTCACGGCGGACCGGCGATCGTCGCGAACACCTGGCTGGAGGGCACCTACAGCGAGCTGTACCACCACATCGGCCGCGACGAGGCCGGCATGGCCGGTCTGTTCCGTCAGTTCTCGTTCCCCGGCGGCATCCCCAGCCATGTGGCGGCGGAGGTGCCGGGTTCGATCCACGAGGGCGGCGAGCTGGGGTACGCGCTCAGCCACGCCTACGGCGCGGCGTTCGACAACCCGGATCTGCTGGTGGCCTGCGTCATCGGCGACGGGGAGGCGGAGACCGGCCCGCTGGCGGGAAGCTGGCTCTCCAACGTCTTCCTCAACCCGGCGCGCGACGGCGCGGTGCTGCCGATCCTGCATCTCAACGGCTACAAGATCGCCAATCCGACGGTGCTGGACCGGATCGACGAGGACGACCTCCTCGCCATGATGCGCGGCTTCGGCTACCAGCCGTACGTGGTCGCCGGCGACGACCCGGCGACGGTGCACCAGGCGCTCGCCGGCACGCTGGACCGGGCGCTGGACGAGATCGCCGCCATCCAGCGGCGGGCCCGCTCGGGCGGCGCCGTCGAGCGCCCCCGCTGGCCGATGATCGTCCTGCGTACGCCGAAGGGCTGGACCGGTCCGCGGGACGTCGACGGCAAGCAGGTCGAGGGCACCTACCGCGCGCACCAGGTGCCGCTGTCCGAGGTGCGCAAGAACCCGGAGCACCTGGCCGCGCTGGAGCGCTGGCTGCGCAGCTACCGGCCGGAGGAGCTCTTCGACGCCACCGGCGCACCGGTCGCCGAGTTGGCCGCGCTGCCGCCCCGGGGCGAGCGGCGGATGAGCGCGAACCCGGTCACCAACGGCGGGGCGGTGCTGCGTGACCTGGCGTTGCCGGACTTCCGCGAGTACGCCGTCGACGTGCAGCGGCCCGGCGAGACCGTGGCCGGCGCGACCGGGGCCCTCGGCCCGTGGGTACGCGACGTGATCACCGCCAACCCGCAGACGTTCCGCCTCTTCGGCCCGGACGAGGTGGCCTCGAACCGGCTCGGCGCGGCGTTCGAGGTCACCGGCCGGGCCTGGATGGCCGGCACCGTGCCCGGCGACGACCACCTCTCCGCCGACGGGCGGGTGATGGAGGTCCTCTCCGAGCATCTCTGCCAGGGCTGGCTGGAGGGCTACCTGCTGACCGGCCGGCACGGCATCTTCACCAGCTACGAGGCGTTCATCCACATCGTCGACTCCATGGTCAACCAGCACGCCAAGTGGTTGAAGGTGACCCGGGGCATCCCGTGGCGCAGTCCGGTGGCCTCGCTGAACTACCTGCTCTCCAGCCACGTGTGGCGCCAGGACCACAACGGCTTCTCCCACCAGGACCCGGGCTTCATCGACCACGTGATGAACAAGAAGGCCGAGGTGGTACGCGTCTACCTGCCGCCGGACGCCAACACCCTGCTTTCCACGATGGACCACTGCCTGCGCAGCCGGCACTACGTCAACGTGGTGGTGGCCGGCAAGCAGCCCGCCCCGAACTGGCTGTCGATGGACGAGGCCGTGCAGCACTGCCGGCGCGGCATCGGGATCTGGGACTGGGCCAGCACGGACGCCGGCAGCGAGCCGGACGTGGTGCTCGCCTGCGCCGGGGACGTGCCGACGCTGGAGACGCTGGCCGCCGCGGACCTGCTGCACCGGCACCTGCCGGAGCTGAAGGTACGGGTCGTCAACGTGGTCGACCTGATGCGCCTGCAACCCCCGACAGAGCACCCGCACGGGCTGTCGGACAAGGAGTTCGACACGATCTTCACGCGGGACAGGCAGGTCATCTTCGCGTACCACGGCTATCCGTGGCTCATCCACCGGCTGACCTACCGGCGGACCAACCACGAGAACCTGCACGTACGCGGTTACAAGGAGGAGGGCACCACCACCACGCCGTTCGACATGGTGATGCTCAACGACCTGGACCGCTTCCACCTGGTCATCGACGTCATCGACCGGGTGCCGGGGCTGGCCGACCGGGCCGCCCACCTGCGGCAGGAAATGGTTGATGCGCGCCAGTCCTGCCGGGACTACACCCGCGAACACGGCGAGGACGACCCCCGGGTCGCGGAATGGCGCTGGGTCCGCGAGACGGACCCGGGACTCCGGGGGGACCAGTGAGCGCGAGGAGTGAGCTTGCGAGCCCCGCAGTCGCGAACGAAAGGCCGGCACCAGTGAGCGCGAGGAGTGAGCTTGCGAGCCCCGCAGTCGCGAACGAAAGGCAAGCCCAGTGAGCGCGAGGAGTGAGCTTGCGAGCCCCGCAGTCGCGAACGAATGGCCGGCACCAGCGGGCGCGAGGAGTCACCTGGTGACCCCCGCAGTCGTGAACGAGAGGTGGACCCGATGAGCGGCAACGAGATCCTGGTCGGCTACGACGGCTCCGCCGACGCCTCCGCCGCGCTGGAGTGGGCGCTGGAGGAGGCCGGCCGCAGCGGACGGCCGGTGCGGTTGGCGTACGTCTTCGAATGGCTCACCGTGGCCGGCTGGATCGGTCCCGGCGTCGCTCCCGGCGTCTGGCCGGACGAGACGGCCCGCCGGCAGGTCGAGGAGCTGGTTCGCAAGGCGGCCGCGGACGCGTCCGCCGCGCACCCGGAACTGACCGTCACGGGTGAGGTGTTCGACGGGCCGCCCGCGCTGGTGCTCCAGGAACGTTCGGCGCAGGCGGACCTGCTGGTGCTGGGCACCCGGGGACACGGCGGCTTCGGCGGGCTGCTCGTCGGCTCGACCGCGGTGGCCGTCACCGCCCACGCGCACTGTCCGGTCGTGGTGATCCGCGGCGAGTCGGCCGCCGGTGGGCGCACCGGGCACGTGGCGGTCGGCGTCGACGGGTCCGAGTCTTCGCTGCTGGCGCTGGGCTTCGCGTTCGAGCAGGCCGAGGCCCGGCGGGCGCCCCTGCACGTGGTGCGGGCCTGGCAACCGCCCACCGGCCAGCGTCCGCCGTCGGGCCCCGATGCGCGGGAGGCCACGGCGGCCGACCGGGCCGAGCTGGACGAGTCGGTTGCGCGGTGGAGCACGACGTTTCCCGACGTACCGGTGACCGTCGAGGTGGCGGAGGACCGGCCGGCGTCCCTGATGGTGGACGCGAGCCGCAACGCGTGCCTGGTGGTGGTGGGCACCCGGGGCCGGGGCGGCCTGAAGGGGATGCTGCTCGGCTCGGTCAGCCAGCAGCTCATCCAGCACGCGCACTGCCCGGTGGCGGTGGTCCGGGAACGCTGAGCGGCCGGCGGGCGCGTTCACCGGCTCTCGGCCGGTTCCGCCGGGCTGAGCGAGAAGTAGTCCTCCTCCTCCTGGGCGAGGTGCAACCGCAGGATGGCCGCCAGGCCGTAGAGGGCGGCGAGCAGGTCGGTGAGCTGGTCCCGGCGCAGCGGGCCGTCGCCGGCCTGCGCGAGGTGGGCGCCGATCCGGTCCACCAGCCGCCGGATCTCCACGTGGGCGCGGCTCATCGTCGACGTCGCCTCGGCGCTGCCCAGCGGGTCGGCCAGCGCCGGATAGAGCTGGTGCTCCTCGGCCGCCTCGTGCGGCAGCACCTGGCCGACCAGCCGGCGGTGTGTCTCGCGCAGCGTCGGCAGGCACTGCGGCGCGTCCGGCGCGGTGGCGACCAGGTCGGCGGTGTCCCCCAGCGCGGCGAGCACGTCGCGGATCCCGCCGTGTTCGGCCGCGTACCGGTCGAGCAGCTCCCGGGTGCCCGGCGGCACGTCGCGGCGGCGCAGCCCGCCCCCGAGGGCGCGCAGCGCGTTGAGGATCACCAGCACGTCGATGCCCTCCTGGAGGAACGCCCCGGCGACCGGCGGGAGCCAGCCCAGGGACGCGGCCAGCATCGCCAGCACCGCCAGGCCCATCCCCACGCTGGCGCTCTGCACCGCGATCCTGCGGGCGTACCGGGCGATCTCCACCGCGTCGGCGAGCCGGTCCAGCCGGTCGACGGTGAGCACCGCGTCGGCGACGTCGGCCGAGGCGGTCGCCCCGGTGGCGCCCATGGCCACGCCGACGTGCGCCTCGGCGAGGGCGGGGGCGTCGTTCACCCCGTCGCCGACCATCACGGTGACGGCCTGGCGCGCCTCCTCGCGTACGCGGGTCGCCTTCTCCGCGGGCGCGCACCGGGCCACCACGTCGTCCACGCCCACCACCCCCGCCACCTGGGCGGCGACGTCGGGCCGGTCCCCGGTGACCATCACGATGCGCCGCAGCCCCGCCTCGCGCAGCCGGCGCACGGTGCGGCGCGCGTCGGGGCGTACCGGGTCCTCCAGCAGGATCGCCCCGAGCGGGTCCCGCTCGCCGCTGACCCAGACCACCGAGCGGCCGGCCAGCTCGGCCCGGGACCGGGCGCTCCCCGCCCAGTCGGGCAGGTCACCGTCGAGCTGGCCGACCCGCACCTGCCGCCCGTCGACCGACCCGCGTACGCCCCGGCCCGGTTCCTCGGTCACCCCCGCCGGCTCGGTCAGCGACAGGCCCCGCTCGCGCGCCTGCGCCACCAGCGCGCGGGCCAGCACGTGCGGGGAGAGCTGCTCGACCGAGGCGGCGAGACGCAGCACGTCGTCGCGGTCGCCGCCGGGGGCGGCCACGACCTCGGCGGCGCGGGGACGGCCGGCCGTCAGCGTGCCGGTCTTGTCGACCAGCAGGGTGCGGGCCCGGCCGAGCAGCTCCAGCGAACCGCCGTCGCGGACCAGCACCCCACGGCGGGCGGTACGCGACAGCCCGGACACGATCGCGATGGGGGGGGCCAGCAGCAGCGGGCACGGGGTGGCGACCACCAGCACGGCCACCGCCCGGACGAACTCCCCGGAGAGCAGCCAGCCCAGCCCCGCCAGGACCAGGGTGAACGGCACGAACGCGGCGGCGTACCGGTCGGCGAGGCGCACCATCGGCGCCTTGTGGGCGGTCGCCTCCTCGGCGAGCCGGACGATCCCCGCGTACGTGCTTCCCGCCGCGTCGCGTGTCGCGCGCATGCCGAAGCCGGCGCCGGCGTTGACCACGCCGCTGGCGACCTGCTCGCCGGCCGCGCGCCGCACCAGCCGCGACTCGCCCGTCACCACCGACTCGTCGAGGGTCACCGGCTCGTCGACCTGCCCGTCGACCGGCACCACGTCGCCCGGCCCGACCAGCAGCCGGTCCCCCGCTGCAACCCGGTCCAGCGGCACCTCCTCGACGCTGCCGCCCGGGCCGCGCCGCCGGGCGGTGCGGGGGGCGCGGGCGAGCAGCGACCGCAGGTCCCGGGTCGCCCGCCCCTGGGCGTACGCCTCCAGCGCCCGTCCCGTGGCCAGCATCACCGCGATCACCGCCCCGGCCAGGTACTCCCGCACCACCAGCGCGCCGACCAGGGCCAGCACGGCGATCACGTCCACCCCGAACTGCCGGCGCCACAGCTGCCGCAGCACCGACCAGGCGGCGGGCAGCAGGGCGGCCACGGTGGCGGACGCCCACACCACCTCGGCCGCGCCCCGGCGGCCGGCGAGCCACAGCACCGCCCCGGCCAGCACCAGCACTGTCACCCCGGCCAGGGGCGCCCAGAGCAGCAGGCGCGAGCGGTCCCGCCGTACCGGCTGCTCCGGCACGCACTCCCGCGGTTCCGTTCCCACCTGCGGATCGTCTCAGCGCCCACCGCGCCCGGGAGGGCATCCGCGCGAACCGGCAGGGGCTAGCTGCCCTGCCACGCGGGGACCTGCGTACCGTGCGTCGGCAAAGGGGATGGCGCAGGATGGAGCGGCAACCCCGCCCGGGGCACCTTCGGGCTGGGGCACGATGGGGAGAAACGGAAAGGTCGTGACCATGAGCCACGAGACACCGGCGGCGGAGCGTCCGCTGACCACCGCACTCGCGGAGGCCGCCGCGACGGCCGGGCACGCCCCGTCGGTGCACAACAGCCAACCGTGGCGGTGGCGGGTGCTGCCGGACGCGCTGGAGCTGCGGGTGGTCCGCGATCCGAAGCTGACGGCGACCGACCCGGAGGGCCGCCTGCTGGCGTACAGCTGCGGGGCGGCGCTGCACCACGCGCGGGTCGCGCTGACCGCGGAGGGCTGGACCGCCGTCGTGGAGCGGATGCCCGACCCGGCCGACGAGGACCTGCTGGCCCGGCTGACCGGAATGGCCCGCGCGGAGGCCGACCCGGAGGCCATGCGCCTGGTGCAGTGCATGCAGGTGCGGCACACCGACCGGCGCCCGGTCAGCGAGGAGCCGGTGCCGACCGCCGCTCTCGGGGAGATCGCCTCGGCGGTCGCCGCCGAGGGCTGCCAGCTCCAGTTCCTCGACCGCGACAACGTCCTGGAGCTGGCCGCGGTCGCCAGCCGCGCCGCCTCGGTCGAGGCGGAGGATTCGCAGCTGCGCGAGGAGTTGGAGTACTGGACCAGCCGGGCCGGCACCGGCACCGGCCTGCCGCCGGAGGTGCTGCCCGCGGAGGCGCCGCAGACCACCGTGCCGGCGCGCGACTTCGGCCGCCCCGGCACCCTGCCGGTCGGTCCCGGGCACGACCGGGCCGCCGTGTACGGGCTGCTCTACGGCGACGAGGACGAGCCGGACAGCTGGCTGCGCGCCGGCGAGGCGCTCTCGGCCGCCTGGCTGACCGCGACCCGGCTCGGGATCTCCGTGGTGCCGCTGAGCGGGGTCGTGGAGGTCGCGGGCACCCGGCAGACGCTGCGCGGGCTGCTGGCCGGCCTCGGCTACCCGTACCTCGTGATCCGGCTGGGGCTCGCGGACCCGGCGCACGCGGGCCCGCCGCACACCCCGCGCATGGAGGCCGCGCAGGTGGTCGACACCTCGGCGGTCCGCTCCCCCGACGCGTAGCGCGGCAGGACCACGGCCACCGGGCGGCTACCATCGCCCGGTGGCCGCCAGCGAACCGAGTCCCCGCCCCGAACCGCACGTGACCCCCTCGCTGGGGCTCAGCCCGCTGTCCCGGGTACGGCTCGACGAGCTGCTCCAGGAGATGCTGGACCGGGTCGGCGAGGTGGTGACCAGCCGGGAGCGGCTGCGCGCCCTGCTCGACGCGGTGGTCGGCATCGGCACCGACCTGGACCTGCGCAGCACCCTGCAACGGATCGTGGAGTCGGCCTGCGAGCTGGTCGGCGCCCGCTACGGCGCGCTCGGCGTGATCGGCCACGACCGCCTGCTGCACGACTTCATCACCTACGGCATCGACGCGGAGCTGCACGCCAGGATCGGTGACCTGCCCCACGGGCGGGGCGTGCTCGGCCTGCTCATCGACGACCCCCGCCCGCTGCGGATGCCCGACATCACCCGGCACCCGAAGTCCTACGGGTTCCCGCCGCACCACCCGCCGATGCACAGCTTCCTCGGCGTTCCCGTGCGCATCCGCGACCATGTCTTCGGCAACCTCTACCTGGCCGAGAAGCAGGGCGGCGCGCAGTTCACCGAGGACGACGAGGAGATCGTCGTCGCGCTCGCCGCCGCCGCCGGCGTGGCGATCGAGAACGCCCGCCTCTACGCGCTGGCCCACCGCCGGGAACGCTGGCTCGCGGCGACCGCCGAGATCACCACCGTGCTGCTGGGCGAGGTGCGCCGTACCGACGCGTTGACGCTGGTGGCGCGGCGCGCCCGCGAGGTCGCCGAGGCGGAGGTCGCCCTCGTGCTGCTCTACGACCCCGACGGCGAGAAGTTCACCGTCGAGGTGGTCGACGGGGCCGACGAGCAGGCCGGCGCCCTGGTCGGCACCGCGCTGCCGGCGGCCGAGACGAGTTTCGCCGCCGCCGTCATCGAGGGCCGGCACGACCAGGTGGCGGACCTGGCCCACGCCGCGCCCTGGCCGGCGCTGCTGCGCACCGGCCCGGCGATGATCGCGCCGCTGGCCACCGCCGACACCCTGCACGGGGTGCTGGTGATCGCGCACCGGCCCGACCGGGCGCCCGTCGCCAACGACGACGACATGGCCCTGCTGGGCAGCTTCGCCGGGCAGGCCGCGCTGGCCCTGGAGCGGGCCCGCGGGCAGGAGGAACGGGAGCTGCTGGTGGTCCTGGAGGACCGCGAGCGCATCGCCCGCGACCTGCACGACGTCGTCATCCAGCGCCTCTTCGCCACCGGCCTGCAGTTGCAGAGCGCCGCCCCGATGACGACGAAGCCGGAGGTCGCCCGGCGGATCAACGCGGCGGTCGACGACCTGGACGCCACGATCAAGGACATCCGCCGCACCATCTTCGAGCTGCGCACCCCGATGAGCGCGGCGCTGCGCACCGAGATCCGGGAGGCGATCGAGGTGGCCGCCGAGTCGCTGGGCCACCGGCCCCGCCTTGAGCTGAGCGGGCCGATCGACAGCGCCGTCCCCGACGCGGTCCGCCCCGACCTCACCGCCGTGCTGCGGGAGGCGCTCTCCAACGCCGTACGGCACGCGCAGGCCGACCGCGTGACCGTGGCGGTGCGGGTCGACGCCGGCCGGGTGACCGTGACCGTCACCGACGACGGGGTGGGCTGCGACCCGGCCGCCGCGCGGGGCGGCCTGGTCAACCTGCGCGAGCGCGCCGAGCGCCACGACGGCGAGTTCGTGGTACGCCGGGCGGTGCCCCGGGGCACCGAGGTGTGCTGGTCGGTGCCGCTGCGCGACTGAGCCCGCAGGCGGTGCCGCTGGGCAGCTGGGCCCGCAGGCGGTGCGGCTGCGCGTCTGGCCCGCAGGCGTCAGTGGGACTTGCCGAGGAGGCGGGTGGCGAGGACGGCCGCCTGGGTTCGGCGCTCCAGGCCCAGCTTGGCCAGCACGCTGGAGACGTAGTTCTTCACGGTCTTCTCGGCCAGGAACATCTTCCCGGCGATCTCCCGGTTGGTGAGGCCCTCGGCCACGTACTCCAGGATCCGCCGCTCCTGCTCGGTGAGTGACTTCAGCTCGCGCGGCTGCTCGACGCCGCTGCGGATGCGCTCCAGCACCCGGGTGGTGATCGCCGGGTCGAGCAGCGACTGCCCGGCCGCCACCCGCCGGACCGCGTCGACCAGGTCGGTGCCGCGGATCTGCTTCAGCACGTAGCCGGACGCGCCGGCCATGATCGCCGCGAAGAGCGCCTCGTCGTCCTCGTACGAGGTGAGGATCAGGCCCTTGATCGAGGAGTCCACGGCCCGGACGTCCCGGCACACGTCGATGCCGTTGCCGTCGGGCAGCCGCGCGTCGAGGATCGCCACGTCCGGCCGCAGCGCCGGGATACGCCGGGCCGCCTCCTGGGCGAGGCCGGACTCGCCGACCACCTCGATGTCCCCGCTGCTTTCCAGCAGGTCGGCCAGGCCACGGCGGACGACCTCGTGGTCGTCGAGCAGGAACACGCGGATCATCCCTCGTTTCTACCCGCTTCCCACCGCTTCCCGCACGGGCCGAAGGTCCCGAACCGGCAACGCCCGCGCCACCGGCGGCCCGAACGGACCCTCCGACCAGCGGCGGGGCGGTCGAGCCGAGTCACCGGCCCGCGACACGGCCGAAGTCCCGCACGTGCGGCGGGCCGGTCGGGCCCGGCGGGACGGGACGTCCGGCCCTGCCCGGGCTACGCCCCGGTGACGCACCGTGGAGACGTACCACCCGCCGGCGCACGATCTGCCACGGAAGGAGCACGACCATGGACACCCGCTTCACCGTCGAGCAGCTACGGGCCGCCGCCACCGACGCCGTACGCGCCCCGTCGCTGCACAACACCCAGCCGTGGCGGTTCCGGCTGCGCGACGGCGGCATCGAGGTGCTGGTCGACCCGGACCGGCGGCTGCCGGCCACCGACCCCACCGGCTGGGGCGTGCGGATCGCCTGCGGGGCGGCGCTGTTCAACCTGCGGCTCGCCCTGGCCGTTGCCGGCACCCCGGCGACGGTACGGCTGCGCCCCTACCCGGCCGAGCCGGACGTGGTGGCCCGGCTGGTGCCGGACGTGCCACGCCGCCCCACCCCCGGCGAGCAGGCCCTGCACGCCGCCATCCCCCGCCGGTTCAGCAACCGCGCGCCGTTCTGGCCCGACCCGGTGCCCGCCGACGCCCGCTGGCGCCTCACGGAGGCGGCCCGCGCCGAGCAGTGCTGGCTGGAACTGGTGGTCGGCGTCAGCGCAGTGAACGCGTTCGGCGAACTCGCCCGCAGCTCCCACCGGGTGCTGGAGCGGAGCCCGCAGTACCGGGCCGAACGCCAGGAGTGGGTACGCTCCGCGCCCGCCCCGGACGGCATTCCGGCCGCGTCCGGCGGCCCGCAGGGCGAGCCGCAGGACCTGCTGCCGTCGCGGGGCTTCGGCGGCCTCGACCGGGCGCCCGGGCGGGACTTCGAACCCGAGCCGCTGGTGGCGGTGCTCGGCTCGCCCGGCAACACGGCCGTCGACCAGGTCGTCGCCGGGCAGGCGTTGCAGCGGGTACTGCTGACCGCTACGGACTCGGGGCTGGCGGCGTCGATGTTGTCCCAGCCGATCGAGGTGCCGTCGGCGCGCGAGCAGCTGCGGCTGTCGCTGGGGCGCTTCGGCACGCCGCAGATGGTGCTGCGCGTCGGCTACGGCCAGCCGGGCTGGCCGACCCCACGCCGCGACGTGGGCGAGGTGCTCGACCTGCCTGTTTCCCAAGTCTGAACAACACACGGTGCCGGACGCCGGCTCGACAGCACGCTTCTGTGCGCCGGTGTCCACAAGTCCCCGCCGGGCTGACCGACAGGGCTCGTAGACGCCTGTTCAAGCTGGCATGTGCGGTGGTCGACCGGGTCTGCCGCAACGTCAGTGGCTCCATCCGGCCGCTGGCATTCGGGACGCGGAACGGGCAAGGCCGCGCGGATTCGGTAACGCCCGCCTGCGAGCATGCCGTGCATACCGAGCGACCGGAGGCGCAGTACTGCCCGCGCCGGGAGGCAGTTGATCTGTGAGGGGGCACACCGGGGCCGGAGGCGGGCGCACCCGCCACCAGCCCCGGGGGCGTGACTACCGGTAGCTCCAGACCACCGGCCGGGCCTTGTAGATCGCCGCCCCGGAGAGGTAGCGGTTGCCGACGTAGGAACCGTTCAGCCGATACAGCCAGACGTTGCCGTTGCCGTAGGTGCCGTCGCCGTTCGCGCCGCTGACCTTGGTGGTGACGACCAGTCCGCCTGAGTGGTTACCGACACTCTTAATCTTGCTTGTGTCGATATACCCGGGTGCCCGTTGGAATCGGTTGCGGTTGATGTCGTACCGGTAGACGTGGCTGGTGTTGCTCATCCACAGGTTGGCGGAGGTGCCGTAGACCGGTGACAGGTCATGCACGTTCCCGGTGACCTTCCGGCAGGCGGCGTTGGTGAGTTTGGGAGCGGTGGCCGCGCCGCTCACCTTGTAGCTGCACAGCCGGGTGCCGCCGGCGGCCCAGAGGCGCTTGATGGCGCTGTCCCAGTAGACGGCGTGGGCCTTGGCGAACGCCTTCGTGGCGGCCGGGCTGGTCCGGCCCTTGCCGTAGAGGGTGAGCTTGCCGGGGTCGGAGGAGGCGACCACGACAGCGCCGTTGGGCAGCAACTCGATGGCGTGCGGGTTGCCGCCCGGCGTGACCTGGTAGCGCACCTTGCGGGTGGCGTAGTCGACGATCCCGGCCCGGCCGCCCGAAGCGGCCACCAGGACCACGTACCGCGAGCCCTGCTTGCGGAACTTGACGTCGGAAAGGTTCTTCCAGCCACTACCGGCGGGTCGCTTCCACGACCACTGGGCCGAACCCGCCGTCCACCGACTGACGCCGGCGCTGAAGATCCTGACCCCGTACCGCTGGTCGACCACCGCGACCCGGTCGCTGGCAGCCTGTGCGCCGGTCGGCGCGACCAGCACTCCCGCCATGCCCACCGTCGCCGCGCCGAGGGTTGCGCCGATCGCGCGCCACCGCCGTCGCGTCCTGTCTGTAGATCGCATCATCGCCATGCACCCTTCCCTTTGACGAGCCCGTCGGGGGGCGTTGACGGGTGCGGCCGACGGAATACCGGCCC
Organism: Micromonospora sp. NPDC007220; assembly: GCF_040634035.1. Lineage (NCBI taxonomy): Bacteria > Bacillati > Actinomycetota > Actinomycetes > Micromonosporales > Micromonosporaceae > Micromonospora > Micromonospora sp. NPDC007220. The sequence goes on from NZ_JBEYEU010000003.1 coordinate 13,340, forward strand.
GCACCCAACGACTCATGGTGTTCGAACATATGCGTTCGGTAACGAGCTGGCAGTGGTTGCGTCGGATGGGCGACGGGCGTTGGAGGACCGGGCTTTCCTCCCGTGTTGAGGCCGCTTCAGCAGTCCGCCGCAGAGAGCAGCGCCGCCTCCCGGTCGGGGTCGAGCCCGACGGGGGCGCGCTGCGGTCGGCCCGCCCGAGGCGGGACAGTGCCCACCTCCCGCAGCCAAGCCCAGGTGTCGGCGACCGTCTCGGCCACCGGGCGGCAGGTCAGCCCGGCCGCGTACGCGCGCTCGACGCCGCGCTCCTGCACCCAGCGGTACTCGTGCCCGGCCGGGACCCAGATCGGCAGGTCGTTCCACGGCTCCACGCCGGCGGCCAGAATCGGCCCCGGGTCGGTCCAGCGCAGCCGGGCGTCGGCGCCGGTGGCCGCGACGCAGGCGTCGAGCAGCTCCCCCATCGTCGCGTGCCCGGGGCGGCTCACCGCGTTGAACGTCCCGCCCGGGCCCGCCGCGCCCAGGTCCAGCATCCAGCCCGCCAGGTCCCGCACGTCGACGTACTGCACCGGCAGGTCGACCGGGCCCGGCGCCAGCACGTCCCCGCCCCGCGCGATGCGCGTCAGCCACCAGGGCAGCCGGCCGATGTCCTCCCCTGGCCCGAGGATCAACCCGGCCCGGGCGATCAGCGCCCGCTCGCCGAACGTCTCCCGCACAGCCCGCTCGGCGCCGGCCTTGTTGGCCGGGTAGCCGCCCTCGTCGGCGTCCGGCTCCGCGTCCACCACCGGAGCGTCCTCGCCCACCCCGGTTGCGACGGGCCGCGCGTAGACGGAGCCGCTGGAGACGTAGACGTACCGGCCGACCCGGTCGACCAGCGCGCGGGCGGCGTCGCGCGCCGCGCGGGGCGCGCCGTCCCAGGTGTCGACCACCAGGTCCCACTCGCCGTCCGCGAGCGCCGCCAGGCCGCCGGGCGCGGTCCGGTCACCCCGCAACCGGTGTACGCCCTCCGGCGTCGCGCCGTGCAGCCCCCGGTTGAACACGGTCACCGCCCAACCCCGCCGTACGCCCTCGGCGACCGTCGCGCCGCCCACGAATCCCGTTCCGCCCAGCACCAGCAGCCTCATGCGCTCCACTGTGCCCGTTCCGGGCAGCGCCCCGGTCCCGTGTTCACGGTCAGCGGATCTGCCCACGGCAGAACCCCGGCCGGACAACACCGATCCGAAGTGGACGGCGGACGACAGGGCAGGACCGCCCACGGCGTCCCGTCGGGAACCCGACACGTCCTCCCTCGCCGCGCCGTCATTCCGTAGCGTTCCGGGTGCTTTCGGATTGGGTCTGGGGGAGGCACGGGTGTCCGAGGTCGTCGTTGAGGTCAGTTTCACGCCGCTGCCGGAGGACGACGATTTCGTCCTCGACCAGCTGACTGACGAGCTCGTGGAGGACCTGGGCGACATCGGCGAGGTGCGGCGGCTCGAGTCGCCCGCCGATCCTGACAGCAAGGGCGTCGGTGAGGTGGTGCTGGCCACCGTGGCCGTGGTCGCCGGCGCCGACCCTGGCTACGCGCAGGCACTCGTGGACCTGGTGGTGGGCTTCCTCAACCGCAACCAGGGTCGCCGGGCACACCTGAGGATCGGTGCCGTCGAGCTGACCATCGACCAGGCGACCAAGGCGGAGACCACCCAGCTGATCGACCTCGTCCGTGACGCGATCGAGCATTCCCGCTGATGGGTCGGCATGCCCTGGTGCTCGGCACGGCGACCTATGACGCCGCCTCGAAGCTCACCGCGCTGCCCGGCGTCCGGCAGGACGTCGAACAGTTGAGGACCGTGCTGGACAGCGACGGCGACTTCGACAGCGTCGACGCCCACGTCGACCTGCCCGCAGCGCGCATGAAGCAGGTCGTCGAGGAGTTCTACGGCGCTCGGCGCACCGGTGATCTCGCTCTCTTCTACTACTCCGGCCACGGCATCCAGCACGACGACCGGCAGTCCCTCTTCTTCGGCACCATCGACACCGAGACAACTCTCCTGCACACCACGGCGTTCGATGTCGAGGGCGTCCTCCGGCACATGCTCAACCACACCAAGGCCAGCCAGAAGGTGGTCCTGCTGGACTGCTGCTTCTCGGGCTCGTTCACCGCCCGGCACCGGTTCAGCGGCGGCGTACGGCAGGAGCCCCGGCGTCTCAAGCGCGAGCGTGGCACGTTCATGCTCCAGTCGAGCAGCCATCTGAAGGCGTCGAAGGCGCAGGGCCCGGACCGGCCCTCGGTCTTCACCGAGGTCCTGCTCACCGGTCTCCGCGGTGCGGCTCGGGCGACCGCGGAGGACGGCTGGCTCACCGCGAGCGACCTCTCCCGGTACGCGATGACCGAGATGTCGCGTCGCCGGGAGGAGAAGCCGGTCGAGTCGAGCGAAGGTGTCACCGACCCGATCCCGCTGGTCGCGGGGTCGGACGAACGGCCACAGCGGAGCCCGGGCGTACGGAGAGACGAGCCGGACGACGCATCCTTCGACGCCGAGCGGTGGCGTCGTCTGCTCAACTACCACGTCGCCTGCCTGCAACGCTCCGCCGTCCTGCAGTTCTTCGTCAACCCGGCGAACAAGGACTCTTACCTCGCTGCGCCCGCGGGCCGGGAGGTCATGCTCTCGGCCACCGAGCCGGTGCCACTCAAGGAGCGCGGCCAGCGGCTGGCCGGGTTGGCCGAGGCTGGTGGCCGCTCCCTGCAGTACGGCTACCCGATCGTGGCGTTGCCGCAGAAGGGCACCCAGCAGGTACGACTGGCGCCCCTGCTCGTCTCGGACCTGACCGTGGGAGACGACGGGTTGGCGCACCCGGCGCCGCCGCAGCCCAGTCCAGCCCTGATCGACCATTTCCAGCTGGCTGCGGTCGAGGCGGACGAACTGCGGCAGGCAGTGGCCGAACGACTCGTCCCCGGCGAGCACAAGTCCCTCGCCGAGGTAGCCGATCTGGTGGCGAACACGTTCGGGCTGAAGCCGGTGTCCGCCCTCGACCCGGAGAATCTGGTCGGGATGGTCAACCGCGGGCCCGTCAATCGGGTGCAGAACGCCGGAATGCTGTTCGCCGCGGGCAGCGCGGAGTCCCCCGAGCGACAGCTGATCGAGGACCTGCAGGACATCGTCAAGAACGCGGGGAAGATCGCATCGACCGCCCTCGGTACGTTGTCGAGCGATGTCGTGGCCGGGACGGATGCGCAGGATGCCGACGTCCTGACGGTGGCGTTGAGTTCGGTCAACGAGACTCAGGAGGACATCATCCGGGCGGCGATGAGCCGACCCCTGACTGTCGCGCAGGGGCCACCCGGAACCGGCAAGAGCCAACTGGTGACCGCATTGCTGGCGACCGCCACGGCCGCCGGGCAGAGCGTGCTGATCGGCTCGACCAACAACCGGGCTGTCGATGAGGTCGTCGAGCGGGTCACCGGCATGGTCGGCCCGGGACTGGTGCTGCGTACCGGGAACAAGGAGTACCGGCAGCAGGAGCCGCAGTACCTCGCCGAGGTGATGCAGGCATGGCCACCGCCGGTGCCGGAGGCCGACGGGCCGTTCAACGAGTTACGACTCGTGGCGCAGGAGATCAAGCGGTTACGCGAGGATCTCGACGAGCGTCGCCGGCTTGAACGGGATCTCGCCGACCTCGCCTTCGAACGGGACCGCTCACTCGCCGACGCCGACGACGCCTTCCTGGCCAAGCTGGTCGACCTCACCGATCGAGCACTGACAAGTCGATGGTTCGGGTGGTGGTATCGCAGGCGACTGCGGTCGCGAGGCGTGTTCGACCGGGATGCGATCACCGCCCTCGGTGAACAGGCGGTCATCGAGCAGTGCTGGCGCGAGCGACGCCAACGACTCCAGTCCCGGCCGGGCACCGCCGAAGAAGTCTGGAAGCGGCTACGGACTCTGCAACACGACACCAGACCCGAGCACAGCGACCAGCTACTGCGTGCGCAGATCGCCGCCCGGGTGGCCGGCAACACGACCCTGCTCCGCAACCGCGCCGACGAGATGGCCAAGCCGGAAGCAAGAAGCTGGGCCTACATGAGCGAGCTTCTCGCCGCGCTACCGGGCTGGGCGGTCACCGCGATGTCGGCCCGCCGGCTGCTGCCCAGAGCGGGGCTGTTCGACCTGGTGATCATCGACGAAGCCGCCCAGTGCACCGTCGCTGCCGTCCTGCCGATGCTCTACCGGGCGAAACGCGCCCTGATCATCGGCGACCCGCGGCAGCTCACACCGGTCGTCGAGCTCTCCGACACAGACGACCGGGGCGAGCAGGCCCGCGCCGGGCTCGGACACGAGTGGCTGACCAGCCGGCGGCTCACCCACCGGAACCACTCGGCGTACGAAGCCTTCGCGACCGCGGCGGGAAGCACCATCCTGCTCGACGAGCACTACCGCTGCCACCCGGAGATCATCGACGCACCGAACCGGGTCGTCTACCAGAACCGGCTGACGGTTCTCACCGACCCGGCTCGGCTGGCCGCACCGGCCGAGTCCGCCACCCGTTGGGTGGACGTGTCCGGCCGCTTCACCCGAGGCGCCACAGGTTCCGGCCGCAACGCCGACGAGGTTGACGCGGTGGTGGGCGAGGTCCAGCGGCTACGCAAGGAGTACCCAGGCGTCACGATCGGCGTGGTGACGCCACTGGCCGAGCAGCAGCGGATCCTGGACCGGGCGCTCCGGGACGCCGGCCTCGCCGACGACCTGCGGTGCGCGACCATCCACAAGTTTCAGGGCAGCGAGAAGGACATCATGGTCGTCTCGCCCGTCGGCGCGCACGGCATCAGCGAGCGCACCCGTGGTTGGCTCGTCGAGCAGACGAACCTGTGGAACGTGGCGATCACCCGCGCCAGGTCCCAGCTGATCGTCGTGGGCGACCGTTCGTGGTGGTCCGGGCAACGCGGACTGCTGGCCGATCTCGCCAGCCCGCCCGCGCCGGCGGCCACGGGCGCCGGCGTCGACGGGCGACCGGTCGACCAACTGATCGCCGGCCTACGTGACGCCGGGCTGACGGTGCGTTGGGGTACGCCACTGCCGGGTTACCCGGTCGACCTCACGCTCAGCCTTCGCGACAAGAGCCTGGCGGTGCTGGTCGACGATCCCGAGGGCGATCCGGACGGAAAGCCGCTACGGCGGATCCTGAGCAGGCTCGACATCATTGCCGCGGCCGCGGAGGTCAGGCGGGTACCGGCCTGGCGCTGTCTCGCCGAACCGGAACGGGTGGTGCAGGAACTGCGCGACGCAGTCGAGGGAGGCACGCGCAAGGGCGACGCCTGATCACCGTTCCACTTCGCCGCCAGGCAGGGCACCCGGATACGCCGGTACAGATTTCCGCGCCATCGCCGTTCAGCAGGGAAGACAAGCTGGTGGGCGATACTGGGTTTGAACCAGTGACCTCTTCCGTGTCAAGGAAGCGCGCTCCCACTGCGCCAATCGCCCGGGGGTGACCGCCCGATCCGGCAGGCCGGATCACAAGGGGCGGATCGCGAGCGGACGACGGGATTCGAACCCGCGACCCTCACCTTGGCAAGGTGATGCGCTACCAGCTGCGCTACGTCCGCGTGCCGCCGGTGTTCGTCGGCGACGGGGGAAACTCTACCCGACGCCAAGATCGCCTGGCACGCCGCCCCGCCGACGGCCGGACCGGGCGATGATTGCGCTGGTAAACCACGGGGTACTGGGGCCATCGACAGCACACCACATCCCCTGACCAAGGAGGCTGTCGTGGGTATCGGCACCAGCATCTTCCTGATCGCGCTCGGCGCGATCCTCACCTTCGCGCTCGACGCGAGCCTCGGTGGCATCAACCTCGACGTCGTCGGGTGGATCCTGATGGCCGCCGGCGTGCTCGGCCTCATCATGACCACGCTCATCTGGGGACGTCGCCGCCAGGTGGTCAGCACGACCGAGCCGGTCGAGTACCGGCGGGTCGAGGAGCGCCGGGACGTCGCCCCGCCGCTCTGACGCCGGTCCACGCGGCCGCCGGAGCTGAACGGTCGCGCAACGCACCGCCGACGTGCCGGTCACCCGGAGCAGGGTGGCCGGCACGTCGCGTCCGCCGGCCATACGACCAGCCCCGGCGCCCGACAGACGGACGGCGGACGGCGGGCACGGCGAGCGGCGGGCACGGCGAGCGCCGATGCATGCCGCCGTATCGACGCTGTCGAGCTGATGTCACAGACGAGTCAACCGCGACGGGTCACCTCCGCAGAGCCGCCCCCGTCCCCGGGCCGAAGCAGTCGCCTGCCAGCGCCGGCGGTGATGTCGCAGGTGGTGCGCATGGACCCTGCTCGCCGCCGTGATCGCCCGGGCGATGATGTCGTAGACGACTCACCTCGACAGGCACACTGACGAGGCATCGCCCGGCCACCGGTGACCCGAGGACCTGGCTCACCCGACTCACCCGGGTTCACTCTCAAGCCAGGGCCACGAGGCACCGCCCGTCCCCGGCGAACTGACCCGCCGGTCCGCCGCCGGTGGCCGCGGGCCCACCCCGCCATGGCCGTCGGCGTTGGTCGCAGTCATGACAGCTCGGCCCAGGTGGGAACCGACGAAGGCCCGTCACCATTCGGTGACGGGCCTTCGTGTTGGTGGGCGATACTGGGTTTGAACCAGTGACCTCTTCCGTGTCAAGGAAGCGCGCTCCCACTGCGCCAATCGCCCTCGTTTGTTACCGAGGTGGGGACGGGATTTGAACCCGCGTACACGGCTTTGCAGGCCGTTGCCTCGCCTCTCGGCCACCCCACCGAGGTTGCCCCCGTCATGCGTGGCGGCAGCTCCGAGCGGACGACGGGATTCGAACCCGCGACCCTCACCTTGGCAAGGTGATGCGCTACCAGCTGCGCTACGTCCGCACGTCTCCGGCGTTAACCGGTGACGGGTGAGAACTTTAGCCGAGCGGGTGAGCGGTTGCCAAATCGGGGTGGCTCCCGGCGAGTCGGGTGGGACCGGCCCGCCATGCACCTGCGGCGGAGGGGTGACGTCCCGCCCACTGCCTAGGCTTCCTAGGAGGATGGGCCGGACTCGTCCGGCCGTCCGCAGCCCATGGCGGCCTGCGGCCGGGATCCGCCCCGGAAACTGTCTGGATTCCGACTCTGGCGGGCAGAACGGACCGTGATCCGTAACTGCCCGTGTTCGATTGGATGGGCTACGGTAACGGCGTGACGAGACGTGCGGCGGAGATCCGCCTGGATGCCCTGCTGCGCACGGCCTGTGACGTGATCGTGGAACGCGGTCTGGCCAACACCCGCACGGCCGACGTGGCACAGGCCGCCGGGGTGAGCCAGGCGCTGGTCTTCTACCACTTCGCCACGAAGGACCGGCTGCTCGCGCAGGCGTTCGCGTACGCGGTGGAGCAGGATCTGGCCCGCCTGGACGCGGTGATGCGTTCCAGCGCCCCGCCCCTGACCAAGCTCCGCCGGATCGTCCGGCTCTACACGCCGGCGGGCCGGGCGACCTCCTGGGCCATGTGGATCGACGGCTGGGCGGAGTCGCTGCGTACCCCGGAGTTGGAGAAGGTCTCCCGCCGGCTCGACCTGCGCTGGCGCGAGGACCTGGCGACGGTCATCTCGGACGGGGTCCGCGACGGCACCTTCGAGTGCGCCGACCCGTCCGGGGCGGCGTGGCGGATCAGCGCGGTGGTGGACGGGCTGGCGGTGCAGCTCGCGGTGCACGACCGGGTGATCTCCCGCCGGCAGTTCACCGAGTGGGTGCGCCTGCTCACCGCCCGCGAGCTGGGGCTGGACCCGGCGCAGCTGGACTGAGCCGGCGCCGCCCCAGCGCGTCCAGGACCGCCTCGTGCAGCGGGGTGCGGGGTGAGCGCCGTGGTGGACGCGTCGGCGGCCGGGGTCCCGACCGGGACCGGCCGGGCGCGACCGGCGCTCCGTCCGCCCGCGAAGCCGGCAAAACGGCTCGGCTCCCCGAGGCAGCCGGAACAATCGTCGGCATGGACCCGCTGGAGACGTACCGCCGCAGCCTGGCCGAGTTCACCGACCGGGTGGCGCAGGTCGGCCCCGACCAGTGGTCGGACCCGACCCCGTGCCCCGACTGGGACGTCCGGACGCTGGTCAACCACGTGGTGGGCGAAGACCGGTGGAGCGTCGCGCTGCTCGCGGGGCGGACGATCGAGCAGGTCGGCGACCGCTACGACGGCGACGTGCTCGGCCCGGACCCGGCCGGCACGGCCCGGGAGGCGGCGGGGCAGGCCGAGTTGGCCTTCACCCACCCGGGGGCGCTGGAGCGCACCGTCGGGCTCTCCACCGGCGAGACCCCCGCCGACGAGTACCTGCACCAACTGACCGCGGAGCACCTGATCCACGGCTGGGACCTCGCCGTGGCGATCGGCGCGGACCCCCGGCTGGACGCCGACGCGGTCGCCGCGTGCGCGCAGTGGTTCGCTCAGCGGATCGGCGACTACCAGCGGGGCCGACTGGTCCGGCCGGAGGTCGACGTGCCGGCGCGGGCGGACGAGCAGGACCGCCTCGTCGCCGCCTTCGGCCGCGACCCCGACTGGGCGCCGTGAGGGACCCGACCGGACGCCCCGGGAGTTGCGCAGCGGGCCGGGACGCGAATCCCGGTCGTCAGGCGGCCGCCGGGCCACGTCGACGGCGCTTCTGCAGCCGGCGCAGGGCCGGCGGGTGGACGTTGGCCAGCGTCAGGTCCCCGCCATAGTGGGCGAGCACCCGGTGGTCCATCAGCCGGCGCCACACCGGCGGCGCCAGCGCGGCCAGCACCATCGTGGCGTAGCCGGCGGGCAGCTGCGGGGAGGACTCGAAGGTGCGCAGCGTCTGGTAGCGGCGCAGCGGGTTGGCGTGGTGGTCGCTGTGCCGCTGGAGCTGGAAGAGGAAGATGTTGGTCACGCTGCGGTCGCTGTTCCAGCTGTGCCGGGGGTCGACCTTCTCGTAGCGCCCGGCGGGGGTGCGCTGCCGGGCAAGCCCGTAGTGCTCCAGGTAGTTGACCACCTCGAGCAGGGAGAACCCGACCACCGCCTGGAGCACCAGGAACGGCAGTACGCCCGGGCCGAGGGCGACGGTCAGCGCCGCGTAGAGCGCGAGGGTCATCGCGAACGCGTTCAGCACGTCGTTGCGCCACGTCCACGGGCTGCGGCCCCGCAGGCGGAACCGGGCGGCCTCCAGCCGCCACGCCGAGCGCAGGCTGCCTGAGACGGTACGCGGCCAGAACGCCCAGAAGCTCTCCCCCAGCCGGGCGCTGGCCGGGTCCTCCGGTGTGGCGACGCGGGTGTGGTGGCCCCGGTTGTGCTCGACGTGGAAGTGCCCGTACGCGGCCGGCGCGAGGGCCACCTTGGACAGCCAGCGCTCCACCGTCTCCCGCTTGTGGCCCAGCTCGTGGGCGGTGTTGATGGCGATGCCGTCGACCACACCCATCGTGGCGACCAGGCCGGCCGCCCCGGCCACCGTCAGGTCGCCCCGGGCCCAGACCGCGCAGCAGAGCACCAGGCCGGCGTACTGGGCGGGCAGGTAGAGGTAGGTCAACCAGCGGTAGTAGCCGTCGGCGGCCAGCCGGGCCACCGCCTCGTCGGGCGGGTTGCGCCGGTCCTCGCCGACCAGCAGGTCGACCACCGGGATCAGGACGAACACGGCGGCGGGGGTGAGCCACCAGGCCCAGGCGTCGCCGGTGGCCCGCCAGGTCGCCCAGCCGACGAACGGCAGCGTCGGGACGAGCAGCGCCAGCGGCCACCAGGGCCGGCGGGTGTCCCGCCAGCCGGCGGCGTTGGCGGGCGCTGTGGGGTCGAGGGCCATGGCCGGCCTCCGCTCTGTCGCGGTCCTCCCTCGACTGTGACAGCCGTCATGTCCGTGTACAAGGGACTGTTTTTGTCGAAACCAGCGCGGGGAGGGGCGCGCCGCTCCGGCATCCGCGAGGGCTCCCGCGACGCGCCGGGCCGCCTTGAGTAGGCGCGGCCCTTGTCCCCACCCAGGCAGGCTGATATCCACAGATGCGCATGCGTAACCGCGCTGCGCGGGCCGGCGGAGGGCCGGCCACCCCGCTCCCACGAGGAGGTCCCGTGGCACAACCGGAGTGGACACCCTGGATGAGTCGGCGTCGACGCCGACTCATCCCCGTCCTGGCGGCGACCGCGGTGGCGGCCGCGCTGCTGCCCACCGGACCCACCGCAGCCGCCCCCGCCGGCGGCGCCTCCGCCGAGCGGCGCTCCGGCCCGTTCGCCGAGGGGCAGCACCAGCACGCCGACGTCGACAACCGCCCCGGTACCGCCGCCCCCGACGCGCGGCAGCGGGGCCTGGCGCGCAGGGCCGACCCGGACGCCCGCTGGAACCGGCTCGGCACCCCGCACGCGCTCGGCCCCGGCAGCGCGCCCCTCGCCACCGGCCTGCCCGCCGAGCCGGAGGCGGCCGCCCGCGCGTACCTCACCGGGCACCAGGACCTCTTCGGGCTGGACGCCGCGGCGGTCGACGCGATGGACCGGGTGCTGGTCCGCCCGGTCGGCGCCGGCGCGGTCGTCACCCTCCGGCAGCGCTTCGGCGACCTGCCGGCCGGGCACGACGGCCTGGTCACCGTCGCGGTCGCCAGCGGCAAGGTCCTCGCGGTCAGCTCCTCGCTGTCCCGGGACACCGACGCGCCGGCGCCGGCCACCCTCACCGACGAGCAGGCGTACGCGGCGGCGCGCGCCGACGCCGGCCTGACCGCCGAGGCGGTACGCAGCCACAGCGTCCGCGCCGTCGCCGTGCCCACCCCGCTCGACGGGCCCCGCGCCGCCTACGAGGTGACCCTGATCGGCGCCGACACCGACCACCCGGCGGCGTTCACCACCTACGTCGACGGGATCACCGGGCAGGTGCTGGTCCGCGAGGACCTCGTCGACTTCGACTCGGACAACCCGAGCTGGGCGGTCTTCCCGGCCACCCCGCCGCGCGACCTCGGCCCCGGGCAGGATCCCCGGGTGCGCTGGTGCGGCGACCCCGCGCCGGGCTGCCAGGCGGCCTTCCGCGATCCGGCGACCGGCCAGCCGTGGGACGTCGACGCGGCCACCGGCACGCCGACCGGCACCGCCCGCGGCAACTCCGCCAACACCGTGCTGTCCTGGGGCGGCGGCACGCCGGCCGTACCGGCCACGCCCAGCCCGGAGCGCCGCTACGAGTACCCGTTCACCGACCAGTGGCACCAGGCCCGCTGCAACCCGGAGGTGTTCACCTCGGCGCAGCGCAACGACGGCGACGCCGCGATCGCCAACCTGTTCGCCATGCACAACCGGATGCACGACTGGGCCTGGCACCTCGGCTTCACCGAGGCCACCTGGAACCTCCAGGCGGTGAACCTGACCCCGCAGGGCCTGGGCGGCGACGCCGAGCAGGGCCGCGCCCAGCAGGGTGCGCTCAGCGGCAACCGGAACAACGCCAACCAGGGCACGCCGCGTGACGGCCTGCCGCCGACCACCAACATGTACCTGTGGCAGCCGCAGGCCGGCGGGCCGTACCCGCCCTGCGTGGACGGCGACTACGACATGACGGTGATCGGGCACGAGTACACCCACGCCATCACCAACCGCATGATCGCCGGCCCGGACAGCGGCATCAGCGGGCACCAGGGCGGCTCGATGGGCGAGTCGTGGAGCGACCTGCTCGCCGCCGAGTACCTGTTCCAGCACGGGCTGCGCGCCCCCGGCGAGACGCCCTACGTCACCGGCGGCTACGTCACCGGCAACCTGGTCAGCGGCATCCGCAACCACGACTTCAGCCGCAGCCCGCTGAACTACTCCGACGTCGGCTACAACACCGGCGGTCCCGCCGTGCACGCCGACGGCGAGATCTGGAGCGCCACCAACTTCCGGGTGCGCGCCGCGATGATGAAGCGCTACGGCGTCGGCACCCCGCAGCGGCAGCTCGACTGCGCGCGCGGCGAGGTGGCGGTGGAGCAGTGCCCGGGCAACCGGCGCTGGTCGCAGCTGGTCTTCGACTCGTTCCTGCTCCAGGCCGCCAGCCAGGTGAGCATGCTCGACATGCGGGACAACATGCTCACCGCCGACCTGTTGCGCTTCGGCGGCGCCAACCAGGACCTGCTCTGGGCGGAGTTCGCCCGCTCCGGGATGGGCCGCGACGCCGCCACCAACGGCGCTGCCGACACGGACCCGACGCCGAGCTTCGCCGCTCCGGGCGCCGACAACGCCGTGCTCACCCTGCGGCCGAAGGGCGACAGCGCCGACGCGCCGATCCGGGTGTACGTCGGGGCGTACGAGGCGCGGGCGGTGCCCGTGGCCGACACCGACCCGGCCACCGCCCTGCCGGACACCCTCGAGCTGGTGCCCGGCACGTACCAGTTGCTCGCCGTCGCGCCCGGCTTCGGCCACCAGCGGCTGACCGTGGTCGCCAAGGCCGGCAAGGAGGGGTACGTCGACCTGCGGATGAGCCGGAACCTGGCGTCCACGGCGTCCGGCGCGACGGTCACCGGTGACGGGGTCAACCTGGACCGCATCGCCGACGACACCGAGGCCACCAACTGGGCCTCCCTGGACGGGGTCGCCGGGCGGCAGGTGACCGTGGCGCTGCCCGGGGACGCGCCGCAGGTCGTGAAGCGGGTGAACGTCAGCGCCATGCTGCGCCCGGCGATCGCCGGCGACGCCGACGCGGGCGGCCAGAACGCGCTCAGCGCGCTGCGCTCGTTCGCGGTGTCGGCGTGCAACGCGAAGACGACCGACTGCGCGGATCCGGCGAACTGGCGGCGGATCCACACCAGCGCGCCCGACGCGTTCCCGGGCGGGGCGTACCGGGCGTACGTGCCGGACATCAACCTGCGCGAGTTCGCGGTGCCGACCACGCTGGCCACGCACCTGCGGTTGGAGGTGCTCGCCAGCCAGTGCACCGGCGGCCCGGCCTACGCCGGTGAGCAGGACGACGACCCGGCGACCACCACCGACTGCGCGACGGCCAGCCCGGCCCGTACGCAGGTGCGCATCGCCGAGTTCCAGGCGTTCTCGAAGTGACCGCCCGTCGGGGCCGGTCGGCGTGCCGGCCGGCCCCGACGGACCACCGCCGGCCGTCGACCCGGGCGGACCGCCGCCGGGCACGCGTACCCGTGACTCCGCCGGACCACCGCCGGACAGTCGTACCGGTGGCCCTCGGTCAGCGGCGGGCGGCCCGCCACCGTCCGGGCGCGACGGGCCGTTCCCAGCGCCGGTCCGGCCCGACGTCGTCGTCCGCGCCGGCCGCCCGGGTCAGGTGACGCAGCCGCAGCAGCAGGCCGAGGCCGAGCGAGAGCAGCAGCCCACCGAGCAGGAACGCGGCCTGCACGGCCCCGAAACCGCTGGCCCCCGCCACCGGCCGCCCCGTGCCGGCCGCCGGCAGCGCCCCGTCGGTCACCGGCTCGTCGGTCGCCAAGTCGTCGGTCACCGGCTCGTCAGCCGCCGGCTCGTCGGTGGTGGACGCAGCCCCCGGCTCCGCCGCTCCCCCGGACTCCCCGGCCGGTCCGGTCGCGTCCGTCGGGGCGGAGCGAGGCTCCGGCTCCTCGGGCGCGGCCGTCCGGGTGGTCGCCCCGACCACCGACCGCGTCGCCGTCTGTCGGGACAGCAGCCGCAGGTTCGCGTCGTACGCCTCCGCCGCGAGAGTGATCCGCCCCCGGGTGACGTCACCGGCAAAGGCCAACCGGTAGCGGGCGGTGACCGTCCGCCCGGGGCAGAGCGTGCCCGGGTCGAGCCGGCGGTCGGTCAGCCGGGCCACCTCCCCGTCGGCGCGGATGTCCAGCGGGAACGAGCCGGTCTCCTCGACCCGGTCCATCCTGACCTGGTCGAGCCGCATCCCGCGCACCCGCAGCACCATCGACCAGCGGACCTTGACGCAGCCGCCGTCGTCGCGGGAGACCACGGCGGAGACGGTCTCCACCCGGCCCCCGGCGGTGAACTCGTCCGGCAGGCCGCTCAGCTCGGTGGCGAAGGCCGCCTGCGCGGGCGCGGGCAGACCCGCCCCGGTCAGGCAGCCGAGCACCACCCCGGCCCGTAGCGCGTACCGCCACCTGGTCGCCACCGTTCCCACCTCCCGTCGGTCGCCGCCAACCCGCAACGCTGCCAGCGCCGCCGGCCGGCCGGTAGACGGGCGTGTTCGCACCGATCGCCAAGCGCGGGGGCCGATTTCACCGACGGTGGTGAACCGGTCACCCCCTCCCCGCGACACGCCCGGCCCCGACGACCGCGCGGCGGCGACCGGCCGAGGGGCGACCGGCGGCGGCGACCGGCTTGCGGCGGCCGGTCGGGGCGGCCCTCGATTAGCCGCCGATCGGGGGCGATCCGGGGTGGCGCCGGTCGGCGGGTCCGGGTGGCGGGGGACAATCGCCGGCGTGTCCGACCTCTCCGCCGCCTTCGTCCGCCTGCACGCCAGTCTCTCCCCGGTCGCCTTCGTTCCCGAGGTGCGGCTGCACCAGGCGGACGACGCCATCGGCCTGTGGGAGCTGACGGAGGGCGAGTTCCGCAGCGCGCAGCCGCCGCCGTTCTGGGCCTTCGCCTGGGCCGGCGGGCAGGCGCTGGCCCGGTACGTCACCGACCACCCGGAACTGGTCGCCGGCCGCCGGGTGCTGGACCTCGCCGCGGGCTCCGGCCTGGTCGCCATCGCCGCCGCGCGGGCCGGCGCCGCCGCCGTGCGCGCCGTGGAGATCGACGAGCTGGCCGTCGCGGCCGTCGCGGTCAACGCCGAGGCCAACGGGGTACGCGTCGACGCCGAACTCGGCGACGTCCTCGACGGCGACGCCGGTGGGGCCGAGGTGGTGCTCGCCGGGGACGTGTTCTACAGCCAGGCGATGGCCAACCGGGTGCTGCGCTTCCTGCTCCGGGCCGCCCGCGCCGGGGCCCGGGTGCTGGTCGGCGACCCCGGCCGGGCCTTCCTGCCCCACGACCGCTTCGACGAGCTGGCCGTCTACGACGTGCCGGTGCCCGAGACGCTGGAGAGCGTACGGGTGAAGCGCACCACGGTGTGGCAGTTGCGGGCGGGGCTGCCGGGGGCGGGCCGCTAGCGTGTCGGCGTGCTGTTCCGGAGCTGGGCGCAGACCGCCGACGCGCACTGGCCGGACGTGGCCCGGGTACGCGACCACGTGGGGGTCGCGCACCTGGTCGTGACCCGGCACGCCCTGGTCCGTGAGGTGCTCACCGATCCGGCGACGTACCGGCCGGACAACGCGCTGGACGCGGTGACCCCGATCCCGGTGGCCGCGCTGCGGGTGCTGGCCGGGCACCGGTTCCGGCTGCCGCCGACCCTGGCGAACAACGGTGGCGCCAGCCACCCGGCGATCCGGGCGATCGTCGCCGACGCCCTGCACCCGACGCGGGTCGCCGCGCAGCGGCCCTGGCTGATCGACCTGGTCCGGGAGCGCGTCGGCGGGATCGCCGCCACCCTGGACGCCGGCGGGGCGGTGGACCTGTACGCCCGGCTCGCCGCCGACCTGCCGCTGCTGGTGCTGGCCCGGCTGGTCGAGCTGCCGGACGCGCCGGTCGGCGCGGTGAAGGAGTTCGCCCGCGCCGCGCTGGAACTGTTCTGGGCGCCGCTGGACGCCGAACGGCAGCAGGCCCTCGCCGCCGAGGTGGGCCGCTTCCACCGGGTGCTGCGCGAGTTCGCCGCGACCGGGGGCGGGCTGGCCGGGTCGCTGCGGGCCGCCGGGCACCCGCCCGACGTGGTGGTGGGCGCGCTGTTCTTCCTGCTGGTGGCCGGCCAGGAGACCACCTCGCAGTTCCTCACCCTGCTGCTGCACCGGCTGGCCGGCGAGCCGGCCGTGCTGGCCAGCCTGCGCGACGGCACCGTCGCGGTCGCCGACGTCGTCGAGGAGGGGCTGCGGCTGGAGCCGCCGATCGTCACCTGGCGGCGGGTGGCGTCGGTGGACACCACGCTGGGCGGGACGGCGGTGCCGGCGGGCACCAGCATCGTGCTCTGGCTGGCCCGCGCCGGCCGCGACCCGGCCACCGTCGACGCGCCGGACGAGTTCCGGCCCGGGCAGCGGGGCTCCCGCCGGCACCTGGCCTTCGGGGCCGGCGCGCACCGCTGCGTCGGCGACCAGTTGGCCCGGATGGAGGCGGCCGTGGTGGTAGCGGAGACCGCCCCGCTGCTGGACGGCGTCAGCGTGCTCCGCGAGCCGTGGTGCCCGGACAACCTGACCTTCCGGATGCCCGACGCGTTCGTCGTCCGCCGCCGCTGACCGGCCCACGGACGCCGTACCGCACCGGCCCGGGGGTGCCGTGCTCTCCGGGGTGGCCCCGGTGGCCCGCCAACGGACACCCGGCTCGCCGAGCGGCACGCGGCCCGGTGATCAGGACGCCATGGACCTTTGCCGGCGGTTTTAAGGTCCATGGCGTCCTGATCACCACCGGCGAGGCGGCACCGGAGGGCTGTGTCGGCGGGCGGTGAGCAGGTCGCGGCGGCGGCCCGCGTGGGAGAGGTGGCGGCCCTCGTGGGAGAGGTGGCGGCCCCGCGTGGGAGAGGTGACGGCCCCGTGTGGGAGAGGTGGCGGCGGGACTCGACGAAAGTCAGGGGACGGTGGTGCCGTTCGGGCGCGGTCGGGGCGGGGGTTCCGGACCTAGCGTCGGCGCATGATCACATTACGTGGGTTGACGAAGCGGTTCGGGGGCACGACCGCCGTCGACGCCCTGACCGTCGACATCGGGCCCGGCCGGGTCACCGGCTTCCTCGGCCCGAACGGCGCCGGCAAGTCCACCACCATGCGGATGATCCTCGGGCTGGACCGGCCCACCGCCGGGCAGGCGCTCGTGCGCGGGCGGGCGTACCGGGAGCTGCGGCGCCCGCTGCGTGAGGTCGGCGCGCTGCTCGACGCCCGGGCCGTCCATCCCGCCCGCTCGGGTCGGGCGCACCTGCTCGCGATGGCCCGCAGCAACGGCATACCGGACCGCCGGGTGGACGAGGTGCTCGCCACCGTGGGGCTGGACGCCCGTGCCGCCGCCAAGCCCGGCCGCACCCTCTCCCTCGGCATGGGCCAGCGGCTCGGCATCGCCGGGGCGCTGCTCGGCGACCCGCCGGTGCTGATGTTCGACGAGCCGGTCAACGGCCTCGACCCGGACGGGGTGCGCTGGGTCCGGCAGCTGATGCGCTCCCTGGCCGACGAGGGCCGGACGGTCTTCGTCTCCAGCCATCTGATGACCGAGATGCAGCTCACCGCCGACCGGCTGGTGGTGATCGGCCGGGGTCGCCTGCTCGCCGACGCCCCGATCGACGAGGTCATCGCCGGCAGCGCGGTGGCCGTGCGCGTACGCAGCCCGCAGCCGGCCGGCCTCGCCGCCCTCGCCGGGCGTCTCACCGCCGCCGGGGCCGCCGTCGAGCCGGCCGGCCCCGACGAGCTGACCGTCACCGGCGCCACCGTCGAGCGGATCGGCGACGTGGCGTACGAGCTGGGAGTGCGGCTGCACGAGCTCAGCCCACACGGGGCCTCCCTGGAACAGGCCTTCATGGAACTGACCGCCGACAGCGTCGAGTACGCCGGCACCCCGACCGTGAGCGAGGCACGATGAACACGATCTCCGCCGAGTGGACCAAGGTGTGGTCCGTGCGTTCCACCTGGTGGTCCTTGCTGGCCGGGGTGCTGCTGATGGCCGCCACCGCCGGTCAGCTGGCCATCTACGCCGCCAACGCGAACACCAACGACGACCCGGCCGACGACGCCGGGATCGTCACCGTCGGCAGCGTCGTGATCGGCTCGGTCGAGCTGACCCAGTACGCCGTGCTGGCGCTGGGCCTGCTCGTGATCACCAGCGAGTTCACCAGCGGCACGATCCGTACCACCCTGCAGTGCACGCCGTCGCGCGGCCGGGTGCTGCTGGCCAAGGCCGTGGTGACCGGGGCGGTGACGTTCGCGCTCGGGCTGCTGCTCGGCGCGGTCGGCGCGCTGGTGGCGCGGCCGGTGCTCGGCCGCTGGGGCGCCGCGCCGGCGGGCGGCACCGTCGGCGACGTCCTGGCGGTGGCGACCTACCTGGCGCTGGTCGGCGTGCTGGCCCTCGGGCTCGGCGCGGCCCTGCGCAGCGCGGTGCTCACCCTGACCGTGCTCGTCGCCACGCTGATGATCGTCCCGCTGTCGTTGCAGGAACCGGACATCGCCGTGCTCAACCGGATCGCCGACGCCTTCCCGGGGGTCGCCGGCGGGCACTTCCTGGCCGGGGACACCGACCCGTACCCGGCACCGGTCGGGTTGCTCCTGCTCGCCGGCTGGGCCGGCGCCGCGCTGCTGCTGGGCCGCGCCGCGCTGCGCCGCCGCGACGCGTAAGCCGGGCGAACGCGCGAGACCGCCGGGACGTGCGAGGCGCCGGGGCGGGGCGGGTCAGCCGGTCGGCTCGACCAGCCCCGCCTCGTAGGCGAGGATCGCCGCCTGCACCCGGTTGCGCACCTCGAGCCGGGTGAAGACGCTCGTCAGGTAGCTCTTCACGGTGCCCTCGACCAGGTGCAGCCGGCGGGCGATCTCGGCGTTGGACAGGCCCGCCCCGACCAGCGCGAGCACCTCCCGCTCCCGCTCGGTCAGCCCCGCGAGCCGGTCCCGGGCCACCGGCCGGCGGGCCAGCCGGTCACCGCCCAGCTCGATGACCCGGCGGGCCACCCGCGGTGACAGGTACGCGCCGCCGTCGGCGACGGCGTGCACCCCGGCGATCAACTCGCGTGGGTCGCCGGCCTTGAGCAGGAATCCGCTCGCCCCGTGCCCGAGCGCCCGGGCGACGTGGTCGTCCTCGCCGAACGTCGTCAGCATGAGCGTCGCCGTCTCCGGCACGAGCCGGCGGATCTCGGCGGCGGCGGAGAGCCCGTCCAGCCTCGGCATCCGGATGTCCAGCAGCGCCACCCGGGGCCGGTGCGCCCGGACGAGTTCCACCGCGGCCCGGCCGTCACCCGCCTCGGCCACCACCTCGATGCCCGGATCGGTGGCCAGGATGGCCCGGACCCCGGCCCGGATCATCGCCTCGTCGTCGGCGAGGACGACCCGCACCGGGCCGGCCGTGTCGGCGTTCATCCGTCGATCCGCTCCTTGCTGACCAGCCGGCCCTCGACGAAGCAGAGCCGCCACGTCGGCTGGGCCAGGGGGAAGTTGCCGTCGGTGTAGTGCTCGCAGCCGGGACGCGCCGTCCCGGCGGGCGGAGCCGACTGCCGTCGGGGCAGCCCGGTCAGCTCGGCGCGCTGCGCGCCCACGGGCATCCGCGCGAAGGCCCCGTCGTCGAGGACCGTACCGGCGGTGGCGACCGGGTAGTAGACGAGGGAGAGGACCAGCGCGAGGCCCGCCGGGGCGCCGAGCGCCGTCAGCAGGCTGAGCCGGACCCGCCGACGGGCGTCGCGCAGCCGCCGCTCGGCCTCGCCCGGCCACTCCCCCGGCGCCCCGCCGTCCGACGCGTCGACGCCCGCACCCGGGGCGACCGGAAACCCCGGCCCGTCCGCCTCGCCCGCCTCGCCCGCCTCGCCCGCCGACCAGCCGCCCGCCGGCCACCGGCCGCTGCCGGGGCCGGAGTCGCCTCCGCCCGACGGGAGGGCGTCGGCGCCCGCCCGGGCCGCCGCCGGCAGGCGGGCACGGACGGCGAAGCCGCCACCGTCCTGGTGACCGGTCGTCAGGGCGCCGCCGGCGAGCCGGACCCGCTCGGCGAGGGCGAGCAGGCCGGAACCGGTGGACGGCGGGCCCGGCAGCGGCCCGGCCGGTGGCGCCGCGTTGACGACGGCCACCTCGACCCGGTCGCCGTCGCCGTGCAGGACGACGGTGACCGCCGCGCCGGGGGCGTACCGGGCGGCGTTGGTCAGCGCCTCCCGGACCACCCGGTGCGCGGCGTACGCGGCCATCGGCGGCAGCTGCGCCAGGGCGTCCACGCCGTCCAGGCGCACCGCCATGCCCGCCTCCCGGGCCCCGTCGACCAGCTCGGTGACGCTCTCGTCGGCCGGCCGGGTGGTCGCCGCCCCGTCCGGCTCCCGGAGCACCCCGATGATCCCGTGCAGCCGCTCGGTGGCGGCGGCGACACTGGCCCGCAGCTCCCCGGCGGCGGCCCGGTGCCGGGGCGCGAGGTCGTCGGCGACCTCCAGGGCGGCGGCGCGCAGGGCGATCAGACTCAGGTCGTGCCCGAGCGAGTCGTGCATCTCCTGGGCGATGCGGGCCCGTTCCCGCAGTCGGACCCGCTCCGCGGTGCCCCGCCGCTCGCGCTCCCGCGCCTCGGCGTGCCGGCGGCCGGCCTCGGTCAGGGCGGCCTGCTGCCGCCGGTACCGCCCGACGAGCCACGGGAACACCCCGGCGAAGAGCAGCACCGAGGCGAGCAGGAACCAGGTGGCCGCGCCGGTGCCGAGCAGCCCCAGGTTGAGCGCGGTGCCGCCGGCCGCGAGCGCGGCGAAGGCGACGGCGGCCGGGCGGGCGGTGGCGCTGCGGCGACCGGTCAGATAACTGAACACCGGGATCGCGAAGAGGAAGTTGCCGTCCAGCAACGACCCGAGCACCACCCCGACCAGGGCGACCACCGGCCAGCGCCGGCTCACCGCGACCGCCACCGCGAGCAGCAGCAGCGCGCCGGCCAGCCGGGCGGTGGCCGGCCCCGCGTGCGGCGGGGTGACAAGCGCGTACGCGATCGGGGCAGCGGTCGTCGCCCACAGGAGCAGGTCGCCGAGCCGCCGTCGGACGACCTCCCGGGACCGCACCGCGCCGCCCACCCGGACGGACCACCAGTTCCCCACGGCGGTCAGGCTACCCACGCCCGACCTGCGCCGGCACCGACGAAAGTCAGGTGCTCAGCTGATCTCCTCGGCCCACGCGCGCCAGTCGTCGAGCACCCCGTACAGGGCGGGGGTGAGCCAGCCGGACGCGGACCGGCGGAAGACCCCCGGATCCATCGCCCCGGTCCCGGCCGGAAGGGCGCCCATCAGCCTCGGCACCAGGTCGGTCAGGTTGGCCCAGTGCACCAGCTCCGGCGCCGCCGGCCAGGCGCCGACCACCACGCCCGCCGGCACCCCCCGACGTTCCAGGGCCTCCAGCGTCAACGCGGTGTGGTTCAGGGTGCCCAGGCCGGCCCGGGTCACCACCACGGCCGGGCAGCCCAGCGCCACCGCCAGGTCCGCCACCGTCCAGGGCTTCCCCTCCGGCCACAGCCCCATCGGCACGAGCAGGCCGCCCGCGCCCTCGACGAGCACCAGGTCGTGCTTGTCGGCCTCCTCGCGGACCGCGTCGACGGCGGTGTCCAGCTCCAGCGGCGCCAACTGGGCGACCCGGGCCGCCGCCAGCGGGGCGAGCGGGTCGGGGAAGCTGGCCAGGGTCCGGCCGGTCAGCGGGGCGGCCAGCCGGTTGACCGCGTCGACGTCGCCCGGCTCGCCGCCGGCCGTACCCGTCTGGGCGGGCTTGACCACCGCGACCCGCAGGCCGGCCGCCTGCGCGGCGGCCGCGATCGCCGCGGTGACCACCGTCTTGCCGACGTCGGTGTCGGTGCCGGTCACCAGCACCGGCCCGCGCCACGGCCCGGTCATGTCCCCACCCCGGCTCACGGGGCCACCCTTGTTCGCGAC